>JADYXR010000001.1 GCA_021772095.1 Candidatus Obscuribacter sp.
AGGCCTTTCGGAAAAACTCTCCTCCCTGGTTGGCGCATCAATCACCGGCATCGAAAAACCGTTCGACATGATAGTTTCGTCGCCCTCTGCAGTTTCGTCATCGTCGGCAGATTTGTCATCATCGACAGTTTCGTCATCGTCCGCGGTTTCGTCACCCTCGCTGTCGTCAGCGGCAGGCTGTCCCAAATCGAGCGTTTCAACGGAAAGCGATTCTGGCTGTTTCGTTTCGCCCGACGTTGCTTGAGTTGCTTGAGTTGTTCCAGTCGTTCCATCGATTAACGCTTGAGGATCAGTCGGACCACTCTGGATAGTTTCATCCTCACGACTGGTCGCGCCGGTAGCCGCTCCAGCCTCACGTGCCGACGCAAGTGCCGATGCCGCACTCGCGGATATTAGAGTTTCGTCGCTGCCGAGAGTGACAAGTGGGGCAGTTTGGAACGTCGGATCATTCTCGATTGAATACGGCACCGCGCCGACAACTCCGGTCGAAGGCACGTTTTGTTCATCATCGTCAAAATCAGGCGGTGAGGGCAGAGCAGGTTGATTACTAGAGGTCATTCGTTGGCAATCTCGTTAGGCGATCACTTCAGCAACTGCGTTCACTACTCTTCATGCACTGGTTTCCGTTAATAGATTTTGTAGCCTCGATATGTAATATATCAAGACATCTAAATGGAGATGTCAGGATGGACTTAGGAATTAACGGAAAAAAAGCGCTTGTTTGCGGAGCGTCGAAGGGCATCGGCAGAGCGATCGCATTGGAATTAGCGCGGGAAGGTGTGGAGCCGATCCTCTGCGCCAGGAAAAGTGACGTTTTGGAAGAAACCGCGGCAGCTATCCGAAAAGAAACCGGTGTTCGCGTCCATCACAAAGCCTGCGATCTGACCCTCGCCAAAGATCGCGATGAACTGATCAAGGCGGTGGACGAGACTCTCAAAGGCATCGATATTCTGGTTTTAAACACTGGAGGTCCAAAACCCTCAAGTGCGCTGGCAACCACGCTTGACGAGTGGGAAAACGGATTCCATCAGCTCTTTCAAATGATCGTCCATCTCAATTCCGGTTTCATCCCTAAAATGAAAGAAAAGAAATGGGGTCGCATCGTCTGCGTGACCTCCTTGAGCGTTATGGAACCGATCGCCAACCTGGCGATTTCCAATTCGATGCGTTCGGGCGTCACGGCAATGCTCAAGACTTTATCGGACGAATTGGCGCAGTCCGGCATCACAATCAACTGCCTTGCGCCCGGCGCCATTGCCACCGAAAGGCTGGAAGAGTTGATGGACGCTCGAATCGCGAAGACCGGTCAGAGCAAAGAAGATTATATGAAGCAATACCTGAGCGCGATTCCAATGGGCAGAATGGGCGATCCCGAAGAATTCGCCGCGATGGCAGCCTTTCTCTGTTCGCAGCGAGCCTCGTATATAACAGGATCAACAATTGCCATTGATGGAGGCAAGAGAAGATCCACTTATTGACATGGTCGATGGTGCTATGATTTTGCGATGGTTTTGAACGAAAAGATAAGTCGGGCAGCTTGCTGCAGTGACAATCCTGGGACAGCGATTAAAGTGGGGGTCTAACGTGAAATTTCTGGTTCTCGGTGCTGGTCGCGTTGGCTATGCGGTTGCGCATGATTTGATTCGCAGCCCGCGAGTTGAAAAAGTAATTGTTGCCGATCGCGACGTAAAACGCGTCGAGATCGTGACGGAACGATTCACCGATGAAAAAATCGTGCCGATTGAACTCGACGTGGAGAACGAAGAGTACGTTGCCGAGCTCATGGACAGCGCCGACGTGACAATCAGCTGTGTGACCGCCAACTACAATTACGATCTGGCGAAAATCGCATTGCAGGCTAAATCGCACTTCTGCGATTTGGGCGGCGACGAAGCGATTTCGAAAAAACAATTTTTGCTTGATGAAGTGGCCAAAGATCAAGGCGTGACAATCATGCCGAATCTTGGACTCGCTCCCGGCATGGCAGCCATTCTTGCGCATGCGGCGGCTGAATCATTTGATGAAGTTTACGAGATTCGCATCCGCGTCGGCGGACTACCTGTCGAGCCCGATGGTTTGTTCATGAATTATTCGCAAGTGTTTTCTCTGGACGGTTTGATCAACGAGTATGTTGGAGACTGTGCCATCATCCGCGATGGCAAACAATATACAGTTCCTGCGCTGAGTGATTTGGAAACTATTGAATTTCCTAAACCAATTGGGCGTTTGGAAGCGTTCGCGACTTCAGGCGGCGTCGGCACCCTGACTGATACTTATAAAGAAAAAGTCCAGCACCTCGATTACAAAACGCTTCGATATCCAGGACACTGCGATCAAGTCAGAGTTTTGAAAGACCTGGGCTTGATGAGTAATACTCCGCTGAAATTGGCATCTGGTGCAGAGTTCATTCCTCGAGAAATGTTGATTCAACAGCTCAGCCAAAAATTGACGACAGATCAACCAGATATGGTGCTTTTGAAAGTCACCGTCACTGGTGTCAAAGATCGCAAGCCGATTCAACACGTTTGGGATTGCATAGACTACGGCGACGCTGCTAACAGCTTGAGCGCCATGTCTAAGATGACCGCGTTTCCTGCTTCGATCATCGCGCAAATGATTGCCCGTCAGGACGTAGCTGAACATGGCGTCCTCCGCCAAGAATTAGCAGTGCCGGTCGAGCTGTTCCTTGCGGAATTAGCCGGTCGTGGCATCTCGCTGACTATGGTCGAGCGCAGTCCTGTTCAAGACGACGCATAAATCAGATCCCACTCAACAGATTCCCATGCTGCGCTTTCGTCAAACTGTATTTCGGCAAGTGTCAACTTAATCGTTTCACCGGGTCACAATCCAGTGCAGACCCATAAAAAACTAATGTCTCGACTGTGCGCGCGTAAATAGAACGTGCGTCGAATTTGATACCGGATTAGGTATCAATCGTCGCTATCCTGAATGTCAATTTTCGAGATTTCTGTCCCGGTGGTTTCCGCACCGCATTTTCCTGCTATCCAGGTCATCAGCTTGTAATAGCAACCCAACCAAACCAACACAATCAATAATCGAATTGGAGCTGGATAAGTTTCAATTGAAACTGACGTTAACGCGGCCATGAAACACAGTGTCACTAAAACTCCCACTACAATAAAACTTCCCACGGACGGCTTCTTACCGACATCATGCGCCCTTGAAGTAATAATGCTCAGGGGGTTTTCTTTGCCGCTTACTATCTTGACTATACCAACCAGGATGAGAGTGGCTACAAATCCCCAGGTCATCTGCACACCGTCAAGGAAGCGAGCAACAGCAAAATAAATGACAGCATACAGTGAGAAAACCAACATTATGAATTTGAAAAGCGGAATCAATATTTTAAAAACGCTGTCACCGTTAGCCAGGCACCTGGACAACTCGAAGATCTCTTCTGACTCCGTTTTTTTGTCTGATTTATGTAAGGCGATCAACGTCGAAAAGAGACCAGAAAAAGAAAGCGCCACTAGACCTTGGAGTCCATGGAAATTTGCAATAGCTATAAGTGAGGCCATGCCAGCAAGCCAGATCACTCCTAACGATAAAAATACAAGCGCCAACGATTTTTGATTTGAGTCGTTCATGCCAACCTTCTCAGTATAATTAGTATATGTCACGCGCAGGGCTGTTGTAAGCCCGGTCGTTCTATGACACGCACAACTGTTCTGACTAAACATAAAAACGTAGCTACCCTCGACATGCATATGTGAGCTGCACTGACAGCATAAATTTCAGTGAGTCTGGTCGAGTTCAGCAGACTGCCAGAGCGATACCGAGGAAAGAATTAAGCTAGAAGAGCAAGCTTTCCGGAACAAACGAGTGACAATACAGGACTAATGCAAAGTACTCGAAATAAGGGTTTCTCTCAATGCCCATCTCTCCTGATCTGACCCCTGCCGCTCAGACGGCTAACGGTGATGAGTTCGTCACCGTCTCGTTACTAGAAGGAGCATCATTGACGAAGCCGGGTGACACCAGCATTAAAGCGACAACTGACTCTAACCCAGGTCCAGCCGGCAAGGGCGAAATTTTGGCGTGGGCTTCCTATGACATTGCCAACGCTACTTACGGAACAGTAGTCGCCACCGCCATCTACAATGCCTATTTCGTCGGCACGGTCTGGACACCGGAAGCCTCAACTGCGCTCTTCGGATTTTCAGGTACATTCTTGCTGACCTGTGTGATCTGCCTTTCGGCACTGACAATTGTGGTGACGGCACCCGTGATCGGAACGATCGCAGACGCCACCGCGTCTAAAAAGAAACTGTTGCTCATCTCCACCGCGTTTTGCATCCTTTGTACTGCTTCGCTCGGCTTTATTGCACCAGGTCAAATCTGGTACGCAATGATCGCACTTTATCTCGCCAACACCTTTTTCGGAACAGGCGAAGATCTCGTTGCATCATTTCTTCCCGAACTGGCAACACAAGAGCAGATGGGAAGAGTTTCCGCATTGGGATGGGCAGCTGGCTACGTCGGTAGTTTAATCGCGCTTGGTTTGTCGTTTGCATTCATCGAATGGGCAAAAACAACTGGTGCCCTGCCCACGACTTACGTTCCACAAACGATGCTTATTTGCGCAGTGATGTTTTCGCTGTTTTCCGTTCCAACATTTATCTGGTTAAAAGAGCGAGCCAGACCCGACTTGACTGCTAAAGGCAATGTTCTCACAGTCGGATTCAAGCGTTTCAAACACACTCTGAGCCATCGTCGGCACTACCGTGATCTATTCAATTTCTTGCTCACCATGCTGGTCTACAGTTGCGGAACGACGACGATAATCCATCTGGCATCGGTTTATGCTCAAAAAGTACTATTCTTCACAACCCAAGAATCGATTATTTTGATTCTTGCAGTATCGCTTATCGCTGCTATTGGTGCCGGGATATTCGGTTTCATTCAAGACAAAATCGGTTCTATAAAAACATTGATAGTGACACTGGTGATCTGGACAATTGCAACAGTGATCGCTTTTGCAGCGCAAGAAAAAGCACATCTCTGGATCTCATCAGTCTTCATTGGATTGGCAATGGGTGCAACAGGATCAGCTAGCCGGGCGCTTGTCGGACAGTTTTCACCGGCAGGTAGGTCTGGTGAATTCCTCGGACTCTGGGGAGTCGCCCACAAACTAGCCACCGCCATCGGTGCCGCCACTTTCGGAACTGTCCTCAACCTGAGCAACGAAAACTACAGAATGGCAGTCTTGTCTTGCGCCGCCTTCTTTATCGTTGGCATGGTTATGCTTTTAAGAGTCGATGAGAACCGCGGCAAACTGGCAGCGAGACTGGACGCGGACGTGCCGGTTTAAAAACGTGACTGTGAGAACTTCCGTGTCGAAACCTTGCCAGTTAATACAGCCTTTTGTTTATTCAAACAAGCCAACGACTCCATGCCAGTCGAAAGTTTCCGTCTAAACGCCAACGCGCTGGTAAAACACCAACGCGCCGGATTCATTTTCAATTCGATTTGCCTTATTTCTTGATTTCGGAAAGCAGCTTGAAGTAGTGCACGAACAACTTGATTCCCGATGAAGCCTGCCCCCAATCGAAGTTTTCATTGATCGCATGGTAGCCATGCTCCGGCAACGACAGCCCGAGGAACATAATCGGAATATCTAAAACTTCCTGCATGCTTACGACAGCGCCGATGCTTCCGCCTTCACGAACGAATGCAACATCTTTGTCAAAAGCCAGTTGAAAAGCCTCTCTAGCTGCATCACAGAAGATACCTTCGCGCGTGCCGAGATAAGGTTTCAACGAACCTTTAACTTCGACTTTAGCGTCAGGACACTTTTCAGCGACGAATTTTAAGAACATCTCAGATACTTTCTCCGGATCTTGTCCGGGCACCAGGCGCATACTGATTTTGGCCTCAGCCTTGTGAGGAATGATGGTTTTCACACCAGGTCCGGTGTAACCGCCGGTGATACCATGTACTTCGAAGGTCGGTTCTGTCCACACACGTGCGCAAGCGTCTCTAACATCATCGGTTCTCATCGTGTGCATGTCACGCGACGAAGCAAACTCTTCCAGATTGAATCCGGACTTGATGAAGTCATCGATGTCTTCTTTGGTGGCTACAGGCACGTTGTCGTAGAAGCCAGGAATTTTGATTTTTCCGGTCTTAGCGTCCACGCATTCTGCGATCAAACCTGCAAGCTCGGTAATCGGATTACGCGCTAAGCCGCCGACTTCACCTGAGTGCAAATCTTTGCCGGCTGTTTGTAGCGTTACGAGGAACGCTTGCATTCCGCGCAGTCCGTACGAAATCGCCGGGAGGTCCTTCGAGATCCACACGGTATCGGAAACGACAACCGACTGAGCCGCGACTTTGTCTTTGTTCTTTTCAAGAAAATCGTGGAAATTCGGACTGCCGATTTCTTCCTCGGTTTCCCAGAGAAACTTGATGTTGATTGGAAACTTGTTGTCGAAAGCATACTTCGCTGCGTACAGAACCGACAATGCTGGACCCTTATCGTCAGTGGTTCCGCGACCTAAATATTTATCGCCATCGATCTTCATTTTGAACGGATGCGACTTCCATTCTTCAGGATCGGCAGGCTGCACATCGATATGGTTGTAAACGGTGACAGTCGGATGATTCGGATCAGATTTGAATTCGCCGATCACGACCGGCTTTCCTTTAGTCTGAATGATTTCAGCGCTGGCACCGAAACTCTTCAGAATCTCAGCGGCTTTCTCAGCCATCAGCTTGATGTCCTTTTCGTGAGCCGGATCCATGCTCACACTGGGCACATCGACAAATTCTTGCAGCTTGGCCTCGTAAGTCTTTCGCGAAGACTTGATGTATTCGGTGAGGCGGTCTGTTTGAATTTCTACTGTCATTTGAATGAACCTCGCTTCCAGAGAGACACATGGTCTTAGATCGCGCTTCCTATTTCAAGGTTTGACAAGTGAAAGTTAATCGCGCCGACCGAATAACGAAGCCATTCTCGGCGAAGCTGCGAATTAATTCGCCGTGACAGCTAGCTGCAAAACTGATACAGGTCTGTGCAGCGTCGAGCAGGTTTCTCGCATCGAGGTGGTTCGAAACAACGACCCACATTCGAAATCAGTGACCGACGCTGGCGAAATTGCTGAGATGGCGAAAGATCAACGAGTAGAAAATAAATGCGACGATGCCGGCACTTGGTATTGTCAAACACCACGCTCTCACCATTTCCCGCGCGATTACCCATTGCACGCCTTTTTTGCGTTCTGCCGTTCCGACTCCAATTACGGTCGAAGCGATTACCTGGGATGCGGCTAGTGGTCCTCCGGTGAGCGACGCAATCAGAACGATAAGACCGGATGAGGCTTCAGCAACCAATCCATGCAGAGGTCGCATCGGATAGATGCCACCAACTCGTTTCACGATTCTCGGAGCCAGTGATACCACCCCCAGTGCCAATGTAATTCCGGTCAGCGCCCGCACCCAGAAAGGAACTTGGTCTCGACTGCCAAGACCGGCTGAATACAACGCAAGCACAATCAATCCCATAGTCTTCTGACTGTCGTTGGCACCATGGCCAAAAGCCAAAAGTGGAACAGCGAACCACTGCGCTTTTTTCAACAAGTCATTCACCTCATTAGATGCGCGGCGCAAAAGCAAGACAGAAAGGATTAAGACAACGTAGCCGACTGCAAAACCACAAAGCGGTGACATGAATAAACTGATGATGATTCGACTCAGACCGGTGGCATTAACCAAACCACCAACGTTTCCTAATTGAATATAGTGAAAACTCCCGCTACCAGCGAGTACGGCACCAAGCAAGCCACCAATCAAGGCGTGAGTGGAACTCGACGGCACGCCTAAAAGGCGCGTCATGTAGTTCCAAAATATTGCTGCGGCCAGAGCACTGGCCAAGACTGGAAGTAACGTAGGATCGGCGGGCCAGGTGCTCACATTCGCTATGGTGCCGGCCACTGCCGAACCACCCAACAGAGCGCCCAAAAGTTCAAATGTTGAAACAAGAAGAATCGTCTGAGTTCGAGTCAAGCCTCGCGAAGCAATCGCGCTGGCCGCTACGGAACTGCCATCCTGAAAGCCGTTGGTATAAGTGAACACTAGACCTAGCGCCACTACCAGCGCCACCATCCCTTCGATTGACACCAGTTGCCTCCTGGCGTCTAACGCATTTTTACTATGACGTGAGACAGTTTTTCGCCGACGACATCAAGACACTGGCCTGCTATGGTCATCGTTCCATAGACCTCTGCCGTTTTCATAATTGTTTTGACATCGTCCATTACATACAATTCTTGCATCGCTTTTCGATAAGTTTTCTCCATTCGATTATCCGCTTTGCGAGCCAGACTGGCCTGATTAGAAGCTTCACTCAAATCGGACGCCAGATGACTGAATGAGATGGAAAGGCAACGCGCACCTTCGACCAAAATGTTTGCCATCTTAGGCAGGGCCGTACCCTCAGGGCTAACTTCCAGAGCCTCGATCTCGCGCACCGTGCGCTTCGCGCTATTAATTACTTCATCAAGTCTATGCGAAAGATCGTAAATGTCTTCACGATCGATTGGTGTGATCAACGATTCCACGAGCATTTTCTCGAGCCGTATTTTGTGCTTGTCGGCTTTGTGCTCGAGGTCGCGAACAGTTTGGCAGCGCTCCGTAGCGCCCGCGATTATCCAGGTTTCCAGAGCTTCAGCACCTTCCAACGTGATCTTTGCCTGCTCGGTCAACATACTATAGAAATCGTTTTCGGGACCACCGAGCAAACGAGCTATCCAATCAAAATTGAAAATTACTTTCTTGTCTGCCACGTCAGTTACTCACTTGTATGCGATGAAGGACGGGATGACAAGAGCAATTCGCTCGACAGCAATTTGACAATCTCGTTGGGACTTAATCGACTGTCGGATTTGTCACGCATGGTCAGCCGACCAATGATGTCGTTGACACCGGAAAAATTCCAATGAGTACTGCCCTTTTCCATTGTGTTCAAACGTTTGGCGAAGTCGCTGAGATCGACACGGGGAGCGAGGCTCCTTGACACATAATCGATCCAGGTTTCATAGCGATAGTAAAAAGAATAGTGACGCTTGTGCATGACTAAAATTCTGTGCGAATCCACCCGGTTGTGGATCGCCATCGGATGGCAGACTGAACTGATCCAACTGACAGCGTGAGTCGGTGGCCGCCCCTGTCCGTGGATGCCTCCATCAGGAATGACGACTATCGCGAGATCCGCTTCTTTGTCTTCTGAAATTTCAATCAATCCCTTATCGATCGCATCCTCAGTCAAGTCGAGAAAATTGTCTTCCTCTGCCCAGAACGTTTCAAAATGACCGATCTTATCGACGATCGCCGGTAGGCGTTCCAACAACTCATCAAACAAAATTGCCGCCAGCTCGTCATGCGTGCCACTAAAAATGGTTCGGTTCAAAGGCGAACGATCCGGATCGGTCCAGGCCGAAATCACCCAGGCAACACGAGCAGCGTCGCGATCCTCGAACTTGCTGAAATCACCAGCACGAGCCACGTCGATAAGAAACTCGCGATTCTCTTGCGCTTCTTCGGGATTGATCATGGCGTAAAGCGATACCAACCCATCTTCGTCGAAGTGATTGTTGCTCGCCACTTCGACGTCAGCCGGCAATTCACCGTGATCTAAAAAATTAAAAACAATCTCCGCCGAGAGGTCCGCTTTAAACTGGCTCGGTGTCGTGTTTCCCGGCCAGTGTGAAAGCGTTAGCCGCGTATGTTCGTTGCCTCTGCCATCGACTATGACGTGAGGTTTGTCACCCAACAAGTGGAAAGGCACATACGAAAGCTTGGTAGAAGAACGGCTAGTCATGTCAGTTTGTGCTAAACGTTTTGTTTATCCAGTCCTTAAATCTCCAGGCGATATCTTCGTTGCGGTTATGCATACGATCCTGCAGTCGCATATACGCGACGGTGAAATTTGAATCCCAGGGACGCTGATTATAGGCTGTTTGATAGTTCTTTAAAGCGGAGTCGTAGTCACGCAAATAGAGTTCTTGATTCAGAGCTTTGCGGAAATACGATCTGGCATTATTCGGTTCCATCGCAATCGAGCGATCGTATTGCTGGATGGCTGCGTGCGGCATATCAAGCGCGTCAAACGCCTTACCCATCAGATAGCAAAACTCCGGTCGCAAGAAGCGTCTCAACGCAAGTTCGATATCCACTTTGGCGACTTTATCGACCACCTGATCTCTGGGCAGTTTCACCAAAATTCGCATCAGACCTGGTAAATTTCCGGAATTTTCAGCTTCACCAGAGACGGTGCAGCATGAAAAAACCATCGCCGGTTTCAAAGCCTTATCGTAGTCGCCAAGCCAGTAGTAGCACTGAGCGAGTGACTCGCTGACAACTGGGAGCATGGGCTGACGATCGAAAACTTTTTGCAAATCAACCGAGGCTTCTTTATATCGACCAAGCGCTTTAAAAGCCATTCCTCGAACGAACAGCGCTCTGAAATAACTTGGCTGCGACTTCAAATCGTGACTGGCGAGATTGGCGGCTCGCAACGGATTGGTATCAAGTATCGACTGCCCAAACGCGCTGGACAAGCCGAATAAGTTCGGATTAATTTGGTAGGCTCGCTCAAAAAGACGTTGACCATCCTCGAAACTTCGTTGCTGATAAAGATAATCGCCGACCAGATAAAGCATCTCAGCGTTGTTCGGAAATTTCTGAATGCCTTCGTTGAGAATGGCTATGGCGGGGGCGATTCGGTTGGATTTGATTTCTTCTTTGCAAAGTTCGACCAGCGCGTCAGGATTATCTGCACCATATCGAACTGCCAACTCGAATTGCTCAGCAGCTGGTTCGGTCAACCCAAGATGGTCCAGAACCAGTCCCAGATTAAGATGCGCTTGCGAATTACTTGGTTCTGCTTGGACCAGAGCCTGAAGTTGGTTGAGAGTGTTTTCGGAAACTTTCCCGCTCAGTTCTTTTCTCGATTGCTCGAAGAGCTGCTTCTGGTCAACAGCTTCGGCTTGCGAGGCAGCAGAAAAAACCAGACCAACTGACAGCGCTAATGCAAATAAAGATGTTTTCGCGTTTATTTTCTTCATTGAAAATCCTGGATTAGTGCCCCTTACTATTTGACAGAGTTTTTTATGTAGTCAATAATGAATAACAGGCCATAGAGGAAGATTAGACAGGTTTTATGTTAATCCCCTTGGCAAATGTATGTAAAGTACCGGGTTTTGGGCACATCAGAAAGTGGCGGAACAGTAACGGGACGTTAGTATTTTAACTGCGAGATGGTTTTGAATTCTGACCGCGACTGCGCGATTTGTGAGAAGTAGAAACTGGGGGAGTTTCACATCAATGATTCGAATGCGAAGAAACAACAAAGGCAACCAATTGTCCGAATTCGGACCCGCGGTAATTATATTGGTCCTTGCCATCGTCGTTCCCATGGTAGTTTTGCTCTACGTCGGCATGGGATTTTGTTGCGGCTGGTATCTTAACTTCATGTCGGTCCGCGCCGCGGCAGTCGCTCCGAGATCAGGGCTGCAGGCTGCTCTGGACGCACAACAAGCGGCATGGACCGCTTCCGGATTGCCGGCATTCGCCTGTGCGACCGTCGTCAGAAACAGCGGTCCGGATGGCTCGGTCAACTCGATTCGCTACAGCACAGACGTTGACTTGGACCCAAGCCCCGTAGTGCCTGGTGACCCATCCTCAGGTCCGCGACAACCAGTCGAACTCGATGACTTCGTTCGCGTCGTCACCGAAGTTGAGATCACGCCGATTGTTCAGTTACCATTTATGAGCTTGAGTCCGTGGCGTTTCGTATACAATTCGGAACGGCCAATCGAAGAATCCGACGTGGAAGCTAACTAAACTTCTAAAGTCTTACAGTGAAGCCTTGAGTGATGAAAACGAAAAAGGAACTGCCCATGTACAAGACGAGAAATTCAAAACGAAATATCACTGGCGGGGCGCTTATTGAGACGATTGTCGGTTTATTCGTCCTCATCCCAGTAGTGTTGTTTATGGTCGATGTAGTGGCGCTGGTGCTAGCTCAAATGGCGCACGACGCCCTCGTCAAAGACTGCGCTCGAGCCGCCGCTGAAGTACGCGCAGAACGACCAGCGACGCCAAGCTCGCCTGAAATCGTGGACGGCAACAAAGTCGAAGCCAGCATTTTGGGAGTGCTGAGCAGATTCAACAATCCTGTACTGGTCGTCAATAGCCACTCGTGGTCAAATCCAGGCGGAGACCTGGGATTAGTAAGAGTCGAAACGCGATCTACTTTCACGTTTCCTGTAGCCATTCCGTTTGCAGGCAACTCTTCGCAGGTGTTCGTCGCTGAAGCAATCGAACCTGTAGTCGGGCTCTCGGAGCGGATTCGTCGCTAGAGATTCGTTTGATTTTCATCGCTTGGCACAGGCTATTTGAATAAACTGTTCGATTGCGACTGCAATTGTTTCCATACGAACGTCGGATATTTGAAACGAAAGACAAACCGCTTACGCGACTGGAATCGTTTGTTTCTGAAATCGGATTCTCCTTCACGGCTTCAACATTTATGCGACGTGACCTAATCTCGGCGATTGCGTTTCTGAGCCACTTATTCTTTTGGCGTCAATAAGCCAATTATTTTTTCAGCATGTTGTTGTAGATCGGAACCAAGATCATCGGCGGTTTATCGATCTTCGCGTCGACAACGTCTTTAAACTCAATTTTTAGCGTTTCGTCTTTCATGCCGACCTTCAAAATTTCTTCCTTGGTCACCTTGCTTGCGTCGTAGATCACGGCGACTCCATAAGGCTCTTTGATCGCGACTGCCACCTCACCAATGCCTTTAAGTTTGTCGATACGCTTGCGTATGCGACCTAAGCACGCAGCGCAACCGCTGCCTGTAACGCGGAAATCCAGCCGGTGCAGTTGACTTTGATCGAGTTGCTTGTACCGATCGGCTTTGGTCAGACTGCGCAAGAGCAATACATCGCCAGGCTTAGTCGGAGCGCCGGGCGTCGCAGTCGTCGTCGTCGTAGTTGTAGTCGTAGTCGCCGTCGCGGTCGTTTCGGAAGCGGCGTAGCTCGAATGAACACTCGCCCCCATTACCAGTGAACAAAGCATTGACGCGGCTGCTAACGACCTTAGATTGGTGATTTTTTTCTTTGCCGACTGAATAGACTTACGCATCAAATCCCACTCCCGATGATTCCCACCGATACAAATTTACCCAAAATTCTCGACGATATTATTAGATGCTAGTTCCAACGTTCCTTCTTATAAGGAAACGATTGTAGTTGAGCAGCAAAACCAATAGCTCTATCGTTTTGTCCTTCAAAATTTTGATTTGCGTATTTACGCAAGCGAAATTACGCGAACCAACATATTTATAGTGTGCCACCAAACTTACTATGTATGCATAGGGTGCCGACCAGGGGAGCGGCGAAGAAAGGAATTAACAAGACCGAGATCATATTCGAATTCACTAGCGTAGAACTGTTTACGATCAATCCTTTCCCGCCGCTCCCTCGAGGTCAATCGAAAGAAGCCAAGCGTTTCGCGTCAGAAACCGGCACCTAACAGCTCCCCGGCCCACAGCACAACTGGTTTAGACCAGTTGTGTTGTCCATTTCAGAGATAATTTCGGCCGATATTTTTTTCCTCATGAGGTCTCGAACCGAAGGATGAATTCAATGTTGTATAGTTACTTTGTCGCGATATTACCAGGGTCCACGGTGTCTGTATGTACAAAGTATTGATCGTAGACGACCTGCCGGCGCTGCGAAAACACGCAGGTGATCTGCTGCGCCAGCTCGATCCCGAAGTGCAAATTACCGAAGCGGCCAACGGCAAGGAAGCGCTCCAGGTGTGGCAGTCGCTTAATCTCGACATGATAATTATGGACATCGTCATGCCGGATGTGAATGGTATCAAAGCCGCCAAAGAAATCTGGGCGACCGCGTCTGATACCAAAATCCTTTTCTGGTCGCAATTTCACCGCGAGTCTTTTGTCAGAGAGTTAGGCAAGATCGTTCCGGACGAGGCGATTCATGGCTATGCGCTGAAAAGCGAGAGCGACGACAAACTCAAATATGCGTTGGAATCGATTCTTCTTCACGACAATCCTTACATCGATCCGATTGTGCGCGGAGTTCAAAAACATATCGAGCGCACCTGGGGTGATATCACAGATAGTGAGTATTTTATCCTTCTGGATCTGGCGCTGGGGCTGACGGACCGTGCGATTGCCACTCGGCATCACATCAGTGTTCGCGGAGCACAAAACCGAATTTATTCTTTGTCGGTCAAGTTAGTCAAAGGCGTTGATGCGCATTTGAAGGAAACGGCCGGATTGGAAGTTTACAACACACGTGTGCGGATTGTGCTCGAAGCATTTCGGCTCGGCATCATTGCTCCGGAAGATATTCAGGAACTGGATGGTTCGCTGGATCTGTGGTTAGAGAAACAATTCAGTTTCAAAAAAGGTTCGGTTACCGCGAGTTAGTTAGCGCCGGTGCCGACAACTCTGCGTAGTGACGATTCAACGACTTCGCGATCGATCTGGCGTTCCATAACGATGGTGACCAGATTCTCGGCGTTCCAAGTTTTCTTTCTTGCTTGATTGAACTTTTGAATATCTTGATGGACAGGCAGTTCGATTTCTTGCCTGCTGTGCAGTTCAACAATTCTCTTGTTATCGATGTACGTTTCACGCAACAGGTTGCGGTTTAAATCTGCAATCAACCAACCCAGATCGGCGCTTCCGAACAGTCTTTCGGCGATGCCGTCGAGAGTTTGACCGGCTTCGATTACCCATTTAGGACGGCGGAGTACTTGAGAGAGGGCACCGTTGTTAGTATCATCTTCTTCAACTTCAGAGGCGACCTCTTGATCTTCGTCGGAAGCTTCTTCGAACAATGCTTCGGTTCCAAACCGGATTGCACGATTTACTGCAACCGATTCATCTTCTTCGTCTTCGCGTTTCGAGAATCCATCAATTCTATCCATGAAATCTTGATAATCGTCGAGAATTGATGCGGATAAATCACGAACGTTCCCTTCTTTATGCGCGGCATCACCGCTCGAGGCGGCGGCGTTACCGGAGACGGCATCGAGATTGAATCTTCCGAACTGGGTGATCAAAGAGTTCTGACCTTGCATCAGCTTGATGCGATCGGCAGGACCGGACGTGTTGGATAATTTGTCGCCGCCTTGAACATCGTTCGGCATCATCGACGCGCGTGTCATGCCGGATGCAGCCATGACGAACGCCAAGCCCATTCCACCGGTGTAGCTTGTGGACTTGAATTGACCGTAATAGTTCATCGGACCAGACTTGCCAAACGAGTTCAGGTAAGTCAGACGACCGAGCAGCCCGACATTGAGCTGTCCGCGAGTGGTGTCGGTGGTTTGCGATTTCGATGCAATTTCGGCGCTGCGCATTGTGCGAGTCGATAGCTTCGCGGCTTGATCGCCAGTCGCCGAGATCATGATGCGGAAACTTCCGTCAACTTTACCAAACGATTTTTGAATTTGAAACGGTGACTGTCGCCCGTCGACAAAGATTATGGTCTTGCCTTCGTGACGAGTAATCGACCATGTCCGACCTTCTAAACGAGCGCCGGAATTTCTGGCGTCACTGGCACGCAATTTTGCGATACCAGCGATTGATAAAATCAAAGCTAGTTCCAGACCCGTGATGTAGCGGTTGATTTCACCGCGTGGGGCTCCAATATCGCCTTGCGAAGTGAAACTTCTGCCGTCGCCGATTTGATTGAAGCCGCGCGTACCCGGGATTCGGGCGATGTCGCCTGGGCTTCTAACGTCTGTACCGGCGGTCAATGGAGATTGACCGTCACGACCTGGTTGTATGTCACCAACGCGAACACTGCCGGACATTGGAATACGTCCGATACCGGCGGCGGTGCCGGCTACTGAAGCGTCAACTTTGCCCTGGAAATCTTTGGCGGACTGGTCGATGCGTACGACGTTGTTTTTGCTTTGCGGCTCGAACGACGTTACTTCTCTGGTTCCCGGAAGAACGCCATCGGCGCCTCTTTTGCCGGTGCCGATTTCTGCTCCGGAGGTGAATGCGTTGCGACCGCTAGTACCTTTGATTGCGTCAGCCAATGCATTTCGTGAATCAATGGCACGGGCATCAGCGTCACCGCGAGCAATGTTTTTGCCGGTGTCGGCAGTACGGGCACCGGATTCGGTGCTGAAGTCGCGGACTACTCCTGTGAGTCTTGTTTCAACAGCGCTTCTCACTTCAAATGGATTCTTTCCTGCTGCAGTTTCAAACGATCTGGATTCTGCTAGTTGGCGAACGCGTTGAGTTGATTGCTCGAATGCGGAAACCAAATCGGAAGGGGGTTTGATTGAGGATGGACCCGTCGCAATTTTTCCAGCCGCGGCATCTGATGCTTTGATCGTGGTTGCATCACCGGCTACGGCGCTGCGCGCAATTGCAGTTTCATTACCAGGAGCAGTGGTTGATCCAGGGCGAACTACACTCGGAGCGTTTGGATTGGTTTTGACTTCAGATGGAGCAACTGCAGGTTTCGTAGTAACACCATCTTTGGTGGCACCCTTAACTGGCGGTAGATCTGCTGGTTTTGAACCGACCACACTGGAACCTGGCTTAACACCGGCATCGACTACGCCAGGCTTGACCGTGGCATCTGGTTTTACGGTGGCGTCAGTCGGTCCTGATTTTATAGTGGTATCGGTGGCGGCTGGTCTAGTTGCAGTATCGGTCGCTGCTGGTTTGGTTGCACTATCTGTCGCGATTGGTTTTGCAGTCGTATCCGCTGTGCCGGGGCGATTCTCGGGAGCATTTGCAGGTGCGCGTGTGCCAGCATCTGAAGCAGTTAACGGTGGGCGTCCGCCAGCATCTGAGGCAGCTGGTGGAGTGCGACTCCCTGCATCAGCTGGATTTGCTGGATTAGCGAGATTTGCTGGATTAGCGAGATTTGCTGGATTGCGATTGCCGATATCGTTTGCTGCACCTGGGATGCGAGAGCCATCCTGAGCCGGACCGTTAGGCGTGCGTGAAGCCATGTCCGCCGGATTCTTTCCGATACCATTGGGGATACCATTGATATCGCGCCCTAACTCCATAGCTTTCGCGGCCGCACCATCGCCTTTGACGACGCTGCCATGCGGCAGTCCGGCGCTACTGACTCCGTCTCCAGGCAACGGTCTAATCTCGTTACCCTTTACGTTTCCTGGAGCACCTTTTATTTCGGAAGCCAGCCCGGGCTGACCTTTTAAAATGCCGTCAGAACCTGCGTACTTCTGCAGGTCTCCGAGTTCCATCTTGTTAATCGGTCCCACTGGAGTGGACCGAAGGTCCTTCATTTTTGTGTGTTCGCCGATGGAGTCAAATCCCGATTTTAGATCCGGTCCCTGATTGCCAAACGATTTCGCATCAGCTTTCATGGCACCATCGAGAACAGAGCTGGCTTTTCCGTCGCCGATCGCCCGTTGGATGTCGTAGGATTTGGAACTCGATTCTTGACCCAAAATCTTTTGTTGAACGCGCTCATCGGCTCCAGTCATCGCGCCGAGCTTCATCAACGACTTTTCAGATCCGACTTGAGACATACCCGAACCGGTTTCCATCATTTTAATTTGCGATTTCAATGATGCCGATTCAACTGCTCTAGCGTTTCCGACACCGCCGAATATGTCCTGTCCCGTGGTGCTAAACGCGCTTTTATCAGCGCTCTTAGCAAAACTCTGAATCGAACCGGAGCGATCCATCGAATCAAATTTAGAAAGTTCTGGTCCAGCCTGCTTCCAATCTTGAAGCTTCTGCCCACCATCCATCGGCAACGGTTTCACTTCTTGTTTCGGAAGAAAATTCTCGGACGCTTTCAGTTTGGCGAAATAATTCTCTTGAGCACGACCGGCTGAATCCAGGCTTGACACGCCACTCTTGACGATCTCTGCTTTGTTAATCGCGTTGGGATCTTTGAATGAAGGACTGGAACTTTCTATCGGTTTTTGAAACACGACGTTGGGTTTGCCGGAACCTTCAAGCGGAGTGACATGATCGGCGAGGCGTTGATTGGTAGCAAAAGAGGTTTTGACTTGTCCGTTTTCTTCAACAACGCCAGGCTTCTTGATTGCGCTGTTATTCAGGTCGTTCAGACCCGCGAGCTTGGCGACTTTCAGCGCGGCAAGATCGGTTTGCTCGACCGGTATTTTTGTGCCGGGCGCCGATGCAATTTTTGCAGCGACGATATCCAGCGAGCCACCACTCGTGAACGACTCCGGTCGTCCCGTGTATCCATCACCTTTTTGAACGTTCGGCTCGGCTTTTAAGGCTGCCTTGCTAGTTGTGATGTTGCCGTTGGCAATAGGCTCGGATTGTGATTTAAACTTGGTATCGAGCGTGGTGGCAGACGAAATTGCCTTCGACTTGTCCTCGATTGCCGTTTTGAAAACGCCTTCCGAACTGACTTCCGGTCGCAATCCCGAAAGTACTTTAACATCTGCTTTGGCAGCGGCTAAGTCTTCTTTGCCGGCGCCTGAGTTTTTCGTGATGACGCCGTCTTCTTTGATCGCGACTCCATTTTTAAAAATCGGAGCGTCCAGTCTTGCGATCATTGGTTTTGACGTCGCTGCATCAAACTTTTCTGCGATTACATTCGCCGTGGAACCTGATGCAATTGCCTTCAGCTTGGTTTCGGCATCCGAGCCGGGCCAAACTTTAGCTCCGCCAATTGCTTTGTCGCCGACATTGCCCAGTGTATTTGCGACTCCAATGCTTTTAACTTTGTCGGGACCGGCATCAAAGGACTCGAGATTTTTGGCGACCATCTTGTTCGAAGCAGCATTCTTGTCCAAGTTGGCCGGATCCAACAATTTGTTGATGATGATTTCCTGGTCTTGCAGGCTGGCAGAACGCAAAAGCGATTTCCGTTCGACCAGTGGTTGGTTAGATTCAACTGCGCGCGTTCCCTCGCCGGCCGAAGCCAGTGCCGCGGATTGAACGGCTGCAATTTCGTCGTCCTTCTTCTTCGGCGTTCCATTAAGGAGTTCATCAGTCCATCTCTGAGCGGCATGCTCTTCTTGAACGCGCAGTGTCGAATTGTAGGTATCAGGCGGAGCGTCACCGGAAGTGAGCGATTTTGTTTCACTGACCACAGGCGGAGTCGCAGTGTCGCCAACTGCAGATTTAGGCGCTGAAAGCACCTGATCGGCAGTAATCGTCGTGGGCTCTTCAGGAGCCTGACTCTTGGATTTACGATCGCTTTCGTACTGCGTCATTGAACAGACACATCCCGTGGTCGAAGCAATATTGGGTTTTCGGGCTAGGAAGGGTTTTAAAGGTTCTTGACAATCCAATAATAGATTAATCGAAGAGGTTTATAAAGGAGATTTAATGTGGGCGGTCTCTTCCTTCCTGTGACCTCCTAAGCTTATATACCGTTCGTATGCATTTTGGACACGCGGGGAAGAACTTTCATAACCGGGCAATTCCGATCCGGCTGGATCTGCCGGACTCAACAATCAGAACCAAGTAGAACGACAAATTGACCACAGCGCGCAATCTGAAAGACCTGCCAGTCAGTCCGAACGTACCGGCAAACGCTCGTTCCCTCTGCATTGCCGTCATCGTTTCGCTCTTTTCGCTGGCGTTGGCTCATTGGTTAGCGCCACTCGAGGATGTAGTTTTGCAGCAGATCACCCCTGCACTGGCAGATCTCGGTTTAAAACTGCCCGGCACTGAAGCAAAGTCCGGTCAATTTTCCAGCTTTGTTCAGTTTTTGATTTTGTTTGGAACGGCAGTGGCCGCAGCAGAGAGCGGTCTGAGACTGAAGTCGCTTGCAAAACTGATCGCGCCCGCCTTGATCCTGTTCTTAGGCTCTTGCTTCGTTCAAACCGCCCTGTTTGTCGCGTTCAGTATCACACCATTGTTTGCCACCACGATCGTTGTCACCATTCTTGGCGCAGCGGGCGGACTCCTGGTGGAACAATATCTGCAAAAACAAAAGCTGATGGAGAGCAAAACCTACGAGTTGTTTTTGCGCAATGAAGAACTCGGCAAAGCGCGCCTCGATCTCGTCCGGCAAGACGAGACAGCAAGACGCGTTCTGGCTGCCGATCTCCATGACCAGGTTTTAAACGACCTCAAAAAAATCATGGAGACGTTTAACAAATTCGAAAAAGATCCAAACGATCGAGAGGCTAGCGGAGCCATCCGTGCAGGTTTCAACAAGACCTTGACCGACATCCGCGAAATCATGGATGACCTTTGCCCAATCATGCTGCAGAACTTCGGCATGCGAGCAGCGGTCGAAGACTGCCTTGAGAAGGGTAAGGAGCGATCCGGTTTTGACATCAAATTCGACTGCACGGTAGATGACGAAGTGCTCGAAAAATTGACGGAAGTTGAACAAGCGCTGCTATTTCGTTTAGCGCAAGAGTCGATTACAAACATTTCCAAACACGCAAAAGCTCGCAACGTAGCCATTCTCATCGAGCGCAATAAAGACAATTTGAATATTTCGATCGAAGATGACGGTGTCGGTATCGATTACAAAACGGTATCGCACCAGTCGCGCGGTTTGAGTTACATGAAACTGCGCGCCGATTTAATAGACGCGGCGGTCGAGTGGAAACCCGGTCGTGAAGGCAAGGGAACGAAGGTAGTGATTATTTTTCCACTGCCGGTTTAAACAACACGGCGGGCGAAAATCACTGGTCTAGAGCTTACTATTTAAGAGCGCCTTTCAAGGCTTCGGTGATCGACCTGGTGTAGTCGGGTTTTAAAATACCGGCTTCTGTGATGATCGCTGTAATCAGCTTGGCCGGCGTCACATCGAATGCCGGGTTGTAAGCGCGGGCACCGCCTACGGTGATCGATGCATCGTTTATCATTGTCACTTCCGATTCATTTCGATGTTCGATCGGAATCAGATCTCCGCTAGCAAGGGCACCATCTACGGTGGACAAAGGTGCTGCGATGTAAAACGGGATGTTGTGATAATGCGCAAGAACAGCCAGGTTATATGTTCCAATTTTGTTGGCAGTGTCGCCGTTCACGGCGATGCGATCGGCGCCTGTGATCACCAGATCGACCTTGCCCGTCGCCATCAAATGACCAGCCATGTTATCGCAAACGAGCGTAGCGGGAATCTGATCTTCTTTCAATTCCCACATCGTGAGCTTGGCGCCCTGGTGGCGTGGTCTGGTTTCATCCACGAAAACTTCCGGCTTCAGCCCTTTTATGTGAGCTGAGCGGATTACGCCAAGTGCAGTTCCCCAGCCGCATGTAGCCAGCGATCCGGCGTTGCAGTGAGTGAGAACACGGGCTTCGTTTTTAAACAATTCTGCGCCAAGGTCACTGAGAGTTTTATTGACGGCAATGTGATGCTCCATCACTTTGTACGCTTCCTCTTTCAAATAAAGCGCAACTTCCACGGTCGTCTTTTTCTCGTGGAAACCGCGGGTGGCGCGGTCGATAATAAGATCCACGGACCATGCGAGGTTAACGGCAGTCGGCCTGGTCGCCTTCAGTTCCCAACCTTTCACTGCCAGAGCAGCGAGGAAAGTCTTCTCGTCGGTTATTTTCGACGCCAGAAGAACAGCTTCCCAGGCTAGCGAGAAAGCAGCAGCGACGCCAATCGACGGAGCCCCTCGAACGACCAGGTTTTTAATGGCAATCAACATGTCATCAAATGCGGTGGCATTGAAATATTCTACTGACTCAGGCAATTTAGTCTGGTCGATCAACAGGATTTGGTCACCTTCGCCGATCAAGACCGGCATTGTGCCGAGTCCGATTTCTGAAATTGTCGAATTAGATGTCATCTACATGTCCTTATCGCGATATCAGTTTCGAAACAGAGCAGAAAACAAAAGAGACGGCGAACTATTCAGAATGCCGTCTCCTTCAATTTTATTAGATCAACGACCTACTTCTTTTCAGTAGGAGTTCTCGCTCTCAAGAATTCTGGGATGTCCAGAATGTCGGAGGCGATTTTCTTCATTTCTTCGTTGGCTTGTTGTGGTCTTGCCGGTTCCGCAAATGCTGCTTGCGGTTGAACTTGTTGCACCGGATGCTGATATACACCGGATTGAGTAGGCGAAGCTTCACGGGCTCTCGGTTGCATTTGTGGAATGCCATTAGCTCCCTGAATCGCCATGTCAAAACCCGTTGCTATTACCGTGATCAACACTTCGCCGTGGAGGCGATCGTCGAGCACCGCACCGAAGATGATGTTGGCGTCTTCGGAAACTGACTGATAGACAACGTTTGCAGCTTCTTGAACTTCGTGCAGTGTCAGGTCCGGTCCGCCAGTGACGGTGAAGATGACGCCGGAGGCACCAGTGATGGTGGTCTCGAGAAGTGGGCTGTTGATTGCGCTTCTGGCTGCTTCAACCGCTCTGCCTTCTCCGGATGCGCGTCCTACGCCCATGAGGGCGGAACCGGCTGTTTGCATAACGGCCTTCACATCGGCGAAGTCTACGTTGATTAGACCAGGAACGGTAATGATGTCGGAAATACCCTGGACACCTTGCATCAATACTTTGTCGGCTTCTACGAAAGCTTCTTGCATCGATGCTCTGTGGTCCACGATTTCGATCAAACGCTGGTTAGGAATCACAATCAAGGTGTCAACCTTGCTGCGGATTTCATTGATACCAGCTTCGGCTTGATTGGCGCGTCTGCGACCTTCAAAGAAAAATGGTCTGGAGACAACACCGACGGTCAGTGCGCCCAGTTCTTTCGCTACTTCGGCAACGATTGGAGCGGCACCAGTTCCGGTACCACCACCCATGCCGGCGGCGATGAAGACCATGTCGGAGCCTTGAATCGCAGCTGCGATTTCTTCACGGCTCTCTTCAGCGGCTTTGGTGCCGACTTGTGGGTTTCCACCCGCTCCGAGTCCACGGGTCAGCTTCGCGCCGATTTGCAATCTGTTTTTAGCAGCTGCCAATTCCAGTGCTTGGGCATCCGTATTACAGGCCCAAAATTCGACACCATTGAGTCCGGTGGCAATCATGCGATTAACCGCATTAGAACCGGCTCCGCCAACTCCGACGACTTTGATTTTCGCCTTGAGTTCAAATTCCCTAACTTTTATATCCGCTTGCTCAGGCACGGTATGTAACCTCTTAGATCAGTCGCAATTTTTTTTTGATGGACATGACTGACGTCGCCTCGGCTGTTGCGCTCGGGCTCTCGTGTATATGTCCTGATTTGAAAATGGTATGACCTTATACTTCTATTTGCAAGTTGGAACGCTGGTTATATAGTTAACCTTTTCGAAAACCAACCCTGATTCGAAATGGTTGCCAGTAGGTCCGGGACACGATCTTGGGCTACCCCAAAATTCCGAAATCCCGGGCCCGGTTTGTAAATTAAAACCTTATTTGCTTTTGCTTGCAGTCTTGCTTGCAGCCGCTTTTATCTTTTCCAGCGTCATTTGGTACGATTTGTTGTCAGGCTTGATGTCCACTGCCTTTTGGGCAAAACCAATGGCAACTTTGAATTCGCCGTCGGCCGCTTTTATACCTGCTAGATATCTGTAAGCATCAGCATTCCGGGGGTCCACCCTTACACATTTCTCAAGTAAGGGAATCGCTTCAGCTTTGCGGTCGAGGTTGACGTAAGCCGTACCGAGGTAATAGAGCGAGTCTCCATCATCCGGCTTGATTGACAACGCTTTTTTCTCTTCCTCGATTTGTCCTTTGATATCACCCTTCAAACCAAGCGCAGCGCCCAATTCGCGATGAGATTCGTAGTGATTGTTGTCGAGTTTGAGAGCCTGGCGATACGAGACGATCGCTTTCTCCATATTTTTTTGACGAACGTAAAGATTGCCAATCTTGTAATGAATGTCCGCACTATTAGGATTGCAGAGTGAAGCATCCTGCAAAGCTTGCAAGGCACCGGCATCATCACCTTTACGAACCAGAGCGCGCGAAACGCCGATATAAGCGTCAGAACTATCGGGTGTCAGCTTGATCACTTCTTTGAAAGATTTGATCGCGTTATCGAAATCGCCGGACATATGGTACGCATTCGCTAGTGCCAGATGGTTCTTCGGATTCTTAGGATTCATTCCGACAGCGGCCTTATATCGAACGATAGTGTTTTGAATATCTTCCTTGTCCTGCGTAGTGATATCACCAGCAATGGCGTTACCCGATACGGTAAACAAACCGAGCGCCAGTGCGAGTGCTATCGGAAGGGACGTATAGCTGTTCTTCATCGTTTTTCTTCCCATATCAATTGCGTTGCGCGGATTCATTTTTTATGTACCTCATCATTATCCTAGGATTGTCTGTGCAGCAAGCTGCTCGACTTATGTTGTTGCGAATTTTAGCAAGTATATCTCTGCGATATCGGAAAGAAATCTCACTGAGAAGCGTGTAACTGCTGCGACGCGGCCACGGCTCTCGATGCCTGGAGCAGCTTAACCAGCGCCGCTCGGGATGCGCTGTCGCGCGGGTTGATTTGGATGGCGCGCTTGTAGGCTTCTACAGCGCGACCTTTTTCTTCCAACTTTTCGTAAACATCGCCGAGCGATAAAAAGGCGTAGTGATTTTCCGGAGCGATGGCAACCGCCTTGAGGCAGCATTTAAGCGCTTCCTGATTATCACCGTTGAGCATACTCGCGTTAGCCAATCCGAGATATGCCATGACATGTTTTGGATCTATTGCGACTACACGATCGAAATATTTCCTGGCGGCAACGCCGTCACCTTTTCGCAAATAAGATGCGCCCAGGTTATAGAGCACCACGGTGTCATACGAATTCGTTTTCAGTATCAATTTAAACTGTTCGATTGCAGCATCAACGAAACCTAAATGCTGGAGACACAAAGCATAGTTGCCGCGCACCGACGTGTCGTTGGGTGAAAGGTCGACGATTTGTTTAAGCTGCCCACCGGCTTCGTCGTAGTTTCCTTGCTTCATAAGAATAGAAGCGATTTCAGCACGCGCACCTAAATTGGCTTCCGGATGATCGGCATTCAATATTAGTGATTGAAAAAGCTCTTTCAGTGCTTCGTTGTTGCTGCCGAGCCGAGCCAGTGCGCGCCCGTACTTCAAATGCGCTTCAGCGCTGCCGGGTTCTGCCACCACGGCTTGCTGATAGAAATTCACAGAACCGTGATAAGCACCGGTACTGTAGAGCTGATCGCCGCGCGCGACCATCTTTTTGCATTCGCGTTCTGACGCTTTTGGTATGACCGAAGCAAGTCCGGGCAAAGGGAGCGCGAGCAAACAGGCGTATAAAACGACGGCTCGGCTAGAGGAGGACCTGAGGGCTTTGAATAAACTTATTGATTTGCTCACTCCTACATTATAGGAAAGTCGCTGGCGTTGCGCCGTGCTAGATGAGTGCCAAGTAATCAGACTCGATAAAATAATTTGCTGAAACCTGATTTCAATCTTGAAAACGCAATTGGCTCAAGCATGGTTTAAACTTAGCTCAGAAAGGCGGTATCTGTACCATATGAACTTTTTCGGCATCGGACTCGACTATTCATTTATCGATTTCACGCAGCATCCTCAGGCGTTTATCATTAAGTTCGCGTTTCCTATAATCTTTTACGCGTTCCACGGATATGCAGCAACCTGGCTTGCTGTGCGGATGCTGTTCCGTCCTTACCAGGCGCACTACTGGCCGTTTACTAAGATTCAAATTCCTTTGACACCAGGAATTTTTCCGAAGCGTCAGTCGAAACTCGCTCAGGCTGTGGCGACTACGATCACCGACACGCTGTTGACGCCTGCCGACATCAAGGCGCGCGCAGAAGAACTCGTCAATGAAGAAAATATTTTCAAGTCAGTCGATCTTTTTGTCGACAACGTTTTTCTCAAAGAGTTTCGCGATACCACCAAACTGCATCGTCTTGCCAATGACATTGCAACGCTGAGTCCGACACTATTGCGACAGTTTGTTGATTCGACCATCACGTCACTGGAACAGGGCAAGGATACAAAGATTGCCTCTATCACCGAGAAAATATTCGAACAAATTTTGATGGGCTCGCGCATCACTTTCGATCAAGCAAACGAAATCGCACAGCGCATCATGGAAAATTTTCTTACGCCTGAGAAAATTCGCAACGGATTGATTATTCTCTTGAGTCCGCAAAACATCAATGCGCTGGAAGAGTCGATCAATGTCCATGCCAGCGGTCCATATCGCATACTGGCGCGGATTATCGGAGTCAAAAGAGTATGCACTGAGTGGCGTACTTTTCTTGAAAAGGAACCCAACGAAGCGCTAAAAATGATTGGCGATCTGACAAAACGTTTTGGTATCAAACATCAAATAGCCATTCAGATAGCCAACTTCGATCTGCGCGCCATGCCGATCGACAACATCGCCAGCTTGAAAAAGAACGTCGTCAAATTTGTAGAAACTTTTTTGGTAGAACACAAAGCGGACATATTAGAAGCCTGCAGGAAGCTCGAAGACGAAGCAATGGCAACCGTTCGCAATGCCGTTTTGCGATTCAACCCGGAAACAATTCCGCCCGAATGGCTGCTCAATGTGAAGCGCAATATCGCCAGTTTCGCTTATTCGTATTTGAAACGAGAACTTGGAACCATGGTTGAACACGCCATCCCATCTCTGGGTGTGCATGCGTTGATCGCCAGAAAAATAGATTTGTTCGCGCCTCAACAACTCGAGATGTTGGTTTATCGAATCTGCCAAAACGAACTGCATGCTCTTGAGCTTTTCGGTCTTGTAATCGGAGCGGCGATGGGTACCATACAGATTATCCTGAACGGCTTCACCTACTTGCATTAGACCGGGCACCACTCCAGATTGATCCAGTCAAGGAAGGGGAACATGTTGATTGTGTCTATTGCGTATCGTTGTCAAGCGGCGAGCGTTTTGGCAACCGGAGTCCGTCCGCGAATCCCAGTCATCGGACGAAAAGGCTAGTAAATTAAAACAGCGCAAATGCTGACCAAAGATACTCGACGGTTTGTTTCCCGGGGATTTATTCGATCCCTGTCAGGCACTGTTGCCCGGAAATCCGACACCGGCGAGCTGGTTACTTATCAGATCCTCATTCCTCAAGACAAGCTCGATCTTCTCGTCGGCATCACCCTGGAAGACCGATATTATGTGATGTCCTTGCTCGGTAAAGGCGGAATGAGTCTCGTCTACAAAGCCAAGGATATGAAGACTGGAGAAATCGTCGCGGTGAAGTGCTTGCGAACGCAAGTGCTCGGCGATGAGATGGTCGTCAAACGATTCAAGCGCGAAGCCGATGTCCTCGATCGCCTCAACCATCCACGCATCGTCAACTTTTACGGATACGGTACGAATCGGCGCGGGCAGCCGTACTTCGTCATGGATTATTTGATCGGCACCAGCCTTGGTGAGATTCTGCGCACCGAAGGTCGGCTAGAACTGGGGCGCTTTCAGGACATCTTCGTTCAGGTCGCCGCGGCGATTGGCCACGCTCACAAACACGATGCCGTGCACCGCGACATAAAACCGGGCAACATCATGCTGGTGGAGCGCGGCGGGACTTCCGACTATGTGAAGATCGTCGACTTCGGAATCGCGAAAGTAACTGAAGGAACGCAAAAACTCACGCGTGTCGGCGAGGTCTGGGGCAGTCCAATCTACATGAGTCCCGAGCAGTGTGTTGGCGGCGGCATCGATTCACGCACCGACATTTATTCGCTTGGCGTGGTGATGTACGAGGCGCTCACAGGTGAGGTTCCATTCCTCGGCAGAAATTATGCAGACACGATGATGAAGCAAATTTCCGAAGAGCCACCGACGTTCAAACAAGCAAATCCCAAAATCGAAATTCCAGCGGAACTGGAGGCGATCGTGTTTCGCGCGATGCAGAAGAAGCCCGAAGCTCGCTATCAAACAATGATGGAAGTGAAACGAGATCTCGAAAAAGCGCTCAACAACAGCGTCGAGATATTGCCGAAGCCGCAACCATCTCTATTGAGCGTGTCCGGAAAGCATCAAATTACAGATGTGGTACCCGACTACGAAATCGACAGCAGAAGAGTGACATCAGATCAACTCAGCAACAATGTGAAAATCGAAAAGCCAGCATCTGAGTTACAACAACGAGTTACGTCTGAAGATGTTCCTCGCTTCGGCTCTCAAGAACGGCTTAACCAGACGACCTTGAAGTCTGGTCCGCCCGCGGCAGAAAGCACGATACCGCCGGTGGCAAAACCGGCGGATATGAAACCGGCTCGCGCACAGGCACCAACTCCGGTGCCCGATCTGGATTTTGCTCCGCCAGAAGATAAGCGAACAAAATTTGAACTCACCGGTCCGCATATTATATCGGCAAGCACTGACTCTGTTGCAAAACCGGCATCACGCTCGAGTCCGCGCGCAAGCGGGCAGAATCTTGCGCAGAGTCGTCCCGGCGAAATTACCAACGATCGACAACGCATTGGTGGCGAAGGACGAAAGAAAACCACGTCATCAATGAGAACTCCTCGAAAGAATGCAAGAACAAGTCGCAATCGCCTGCCAGCCGGAGTGGCGGACAAGCTCGAAAAAGACACCGCCCGCAGTGGCAAGTACAAACCGGCTATCGCGAAAGAAGGCGGCGGCGTCATTAAACAGCTGCTCATCGCCCTTCTCATTTTTGCGGCGGTAATCGTCGGCTACGCTAATCGCGACTATTTCGATTCGTTCGTGAAAGAAGTGTTCACTTTTCCTGGCACACAAACGAGTCCAGGCGACACTAGCAGTACTGGCGCTCAATCGACCGATCAAAAAATCGAATCGTCGGGAAGTACTGATGCCGAACCAACTTCAACTGAACCAAGCAGCACTGACTTAACCGACCCGTAATTGAACGGCGTCGGCCTACTCTTCCAATTGTGACATCAAATGCAGGATCGCTTGCGACTCTGCTTTAAAGCTGGTCAGCCGTTCCGAGAGCTTGATGATCGATTCAGCGCGCCGGAAGTCTCGCAGACGGAACGCGTCGGTTCCCTGGTTGGCGAGCCGTTCAATCTGACTGTCGATTGTGTCGAGCACCACACTAATCGCATCAACCAGATCGTTTTCCGATGAGAAAACAAAACCGGCACTTTGGGCTTCCTGGAACTTTTGCATCGTGTCTGGTGACACCACGGGTAGTTCGTTGCATGATTCCTGCGGAAACGATGACTGTGCGAAAGCTGAATTGCCAGTCTCTTCCCATTGAGCTTCTCCGACTTCTACTTCAAGCTCGACTGCAACTTCTTCATACGATCCTTCTTCGGTCTGCCATCCTTCATCTTCGCCCTGTTCATGCTCCGGGTATTGCTCGGACTCTGAAGGATATTGCTGCTCTTGTTCGCTATAGTCATGCTCGGAAAGCAAGTACGAAGTATCTTCTGGTGGTGGCGCAGTTGGTGCGATTTGTTGGGCTTGTAGCGGATGTGCGGTCCCCGAGTATCCGCCTTGCGCGTACTGTAATTGCTGATGAGCGTCAGTGCTGTACTGACCGGGCGATTGCTGAGCGCCGGCGTTGTATTGTGGTGGCAGCTGTTGTTGGGAACCAGTGTTGTACTGCTGCGGATTAGTTTGCGGAGGAACCACCGGCGGGCGTGTAGCCTCAAACTGCGGCGGCAAAGCTGGCTGTCCGCCGGTATTGTATTGTCGTTGCTGTTCGGCGAACTGCTGCGGCATCGCAGCCATGCTGGCTTGATTGGGGTAATGTCCGGAGTTTTCCGCCTTATGGCCCGGCATCATATGCGGTGCCATCGGCGCAGCCGCACTCATACCCTGAGGTGGAGAAAGTTGAATCATTCCTTGTGGAGGGTTGATTCCTTGCATCCCGCCCGGAGGGATAACCGGAGCGACCAGGGCTTGTTGTTGTTTCAGCAGAGCGGCTTGCTGCATGGCGTGATACTGTTCAGCCGTGATCGGTTGCTGATGCACTCCCGATTGACTCATGCCGGGAAGAATCATGCCCGGCATACTTGGCAATCCAGGATTATTGATTCCCGGTTGCATCATCGGCGGCAATGGTTGCGGCATCGGCATTGGTTGACTAAAACCGGGCGGCATCATTTGCGGTGGCAAGTGCGGTGGCAAATGTGGTGGCATCTGCGGTGCCGCACCGGGAAAAGAACCGCTCTGATTGATTGATTGCTGAGTAGAATATGCGCCTGATTGGCTCATCCCGGGCAGCCCCGCGTAACCAGGTTGCGGCTGATGTGGAGGTAGCTGCTGCGGTTGCTGCTGAGATTGCGGCTGGATGTGTGGCTGCATTTGTGGCTGCATTTGCGACTGCATTTCTGCCTGCATCTGCGGCTGCATCTGCTGAGCAGAGTGCAGGCCCGACGAACCTATTCCCTGGCTCGAGTAGTTGCCGCTTTGACCGTAATCCTGCGGTTTCAATAACACAGGCGGATCGGAAGCACTGCCATAACTCGGATAAGGCTGCCCTTGCATGACCTGACTATTAGAGATTGCCTGCTGCTGATCCGCGCTCATTTGCTGCGATTGAGACAGACCGCGAGCGCTCGGGCGCGCCAACTGTTCTGTTCCAGGTAAGGCATTCCAATTATCATCCTTGGCGGGCGCAGACGGAGCGCTCTTCAAAGACTCTTTGGTATTTTCCATGAATTTGCGCCAATCGGTTTTGACAGCTTCATCAGCGGCAACAGACTTCCACGGCGCCTCTTCATCGGCCGGCCCAGCTTCATTCCATCCGTCATTCTGGTTTGCCTGACGCCCCGCATTCTGTTGCTGAATGCCTGCTGGTTGCGGCTGGACTGCTGGCGGCTGTTGTTGAACAACGGGCGGCAGCGGCTGAGCGGCTGGCGACTGCATCGGTTCTCTCGGTGGGTTTGCCGACATCACTCCACTCTGACCAGGATCCCCTGGAGCACGATTACTGGTGCCAAACGGCGGTGCTTGCAGTGACTCTCTAAATTTATCTGTTTCGTTTTGCGCTGCCTGAGCGACTTGATTACTGATGTTATCGATGAAGCGATCGGCGCTGCTACTGCTGCTTCCGCCGCGGTTCACAGACGAGATACTCGGCGACGCAACGACGGGGTTACGGGCAGAACTTTGTCCCAATAGATCATGCTGTTGGCTGCCACCCTGGTAGCCAACACTTTCCGCAACAGGCGCCGGCGCTTCCGGAACCATGCCGATATCTTCCAGTCGAAAAGTCTCGCCCGGCTGTGCTTCTTCACTGGCAAAACGAATTAAGCCATCGAGCAGAGCACGATAAACACTGGGCAGCATGTCCGAATCAAGCGGCTTGTTGGTGTTGGCGACGATCCAGTCCACGGACAAACCGTCGGACTGAGAAACGAGCGAAAGATAAGAAGGATAGTCGTTAGGGTTGGTCGAAAAACCGAGCAGCTTATCGCTCGGCAAAATATAGGTGTCGACCCCGGTCGCAGTTCCTCGTACAGCCAGAGTCCAGTACCGCGTCGAGATCCGACCGCTGAAAATCTCGATCTGAACGCGACTACTGTCATGCCAGTTGGAGACTTCTTCTTGAACGATTAACGGACGAATCCAGGTCAACTCAAGGTCAGTCCCGGCTGTCACTTGATTGAATTCGTAGGCAGTGTTCTGAAAATTGTCGAACATTCGATCGACGATCCTGATCATCGCTTCCTTAATCAGTTCCGTCTTCTGCCGCTCGCCAGCCTGGAAAGCGGCTTTGCCGGTAGGAATTCGGGCAAGCAGATTGTGCGAATCTCTTGGATTTTGCTTGTAATTGGTTAAAACTTTCGATTTCCAAACGCCAGAAGCCTGGTCGTTCTGTTGGCTGCGCGGATCTGGAGGCAGTTCAACTTGAGGCGCTTCGCCATCAGGTTCGAAGTCCTGGCCCTCAGGTTGATTTTCCTGGTTGGGCTGCAAAGCCTTGAGTTTTAGCTTGGTTGCTCGTGCTTTGCTCTTCTTGCGTTTCGGCCACATCAGACGCCTAGCCCTCTCATCTGAAACAGAAGGGTAGTTAACCCAATCCGTTCGCTGGATTCCCTCGACTCACCAACTGGTAGACCGCCGCCTCGCCCGGTCCACGACGTACCACTGGTGTCGATCTTACCGGACCGCCCGGTCTACTTGATCAACACCTCTTAAAGAGGATGTACCCTTAGAAATATGGGGTAAAACAATAGAATAACGTAGCTTTGACGCTTCTAAATTCTTGACTTCGACGAGCCTTTCCTTGAAAAAGGCGATACTATTTATTTTGTCGCATCCCGACTTGTTCAGAGAGTGGGAGGGCGACGGAAACCCATTTGGAGCGAATCCATGCCTGGCACTCGCAACGGGTCCGGTTCCGGAGAATTCGTGGAGGCTGATGTCATCACGGTTCGAGGAGCCCGGCAACACAATTTAAAAAACATCAGTCTCAAAATCCCGCGAAACAAACTGGTTGTAATCACCGGTGTCAGCGGTTCGGGGAAATCGTCGCTTGCCTTCGACACGATTTTTGCCGAAGGTCAAAGACGATATGTCGAGTCGCTTTCGGCATACGCGCGCCAATTTCTCGGTCAATTAGACAAACCGGACGTCGATGCTATTGAAGGATTGAGCCCGGCAATTTCGATCGACCAAAAAGCGACGAGCCATAACCCTCGTTCGACCGTCGGAACCGTGACGGAAATATATGACTACATGCGCTTGCTTTACGCGCGTGTAGGCATTCCGCACTGCCCGAACTGCAAAAGAAAGATCAATCCACAAACCATCGATCAGATCGTCGACCAGGTTCTCAACCTTCCGGAAGGCACCAAACTGCAGGTGCTGGCACCACTAGTTTCCGGACGAAAAGGCGAGTATTCATCACTGTTCGCTGATTTGCGAAAAGAAGGATTTGCGCGCGTTCGCATCGATTCGAAGGTCTATCATCTTGATGATGATATCGAATTGGATCGGATGAAAAAACATGACATTGAACTGGTCGTCGATCGTCTCGTCATGAAGCCAGGCATCCAATCGAGGCTCGCTGACAGCGTTTCGGTCGGTTTAAAATGGGGCAAGTCAAACGTCCTGATTGATATTCTCACAGGCGATGACACCGAGGATAGTGGCAACGGCAAACGTGGGAAAAGTGCCGAGAAAGCGCCTGAAAAAGAACCACTTTTATTCTCGGAAAATTTTGCTTGCGCGAATTGCAACATCAGTTTTGCCGAAATTTCACCGCGCGTTTTCAGTTTCAACAGCCCTTATGGTGCATGTCCCGACTGCGATGGCTTAGGCTGCACCTTCGAGGTCGATCCGTCGCTTGTGGTGCCCGATCCGACCAAGTCATTGAGCGAAGGCGCGGTCTACCCGTGGGCCAAGACCGGCAACTCATATTACGAACAAATTCTCAGTTCCGTCGCCAAGCATTACAAATTCGCGATGAACGTACCATTCAAAGATCTGACCAAAAAGAATCAGGGTTACATACTTTTTGGATCCGGTGAAGAGAAGATCAAACTCGGACATGATTCTTTTGACGGCACTGAATTCTGGACATACAAAAAATCATTCGAGGGCGTCGTACCAAACCTGGCAAGACGGCACACCGAGACCAATTCGGACAAGGTGCGCGCAGACATCGAAGCGTACATGACGCAAATGCCGTGTCAAAAATGCAACGGCGCGCGATTGAAACTAGAAAGTCTCGCGGTCACCGTTGGCAAACTTTCGATTTCTGAAGTTTGCAGATTATCGATTGTCAAAACGTCGGTATTTTTTGAAGGGCTGCCCGAGCAACTGAGCGAACGACACAACAAAATCGCGCACCAGGTCTTGATCGAGATACGTTCGCGATTAAAGTTTCTCATCGACGTCGGTCTGGGATATCTCACTCTGGAACGACAAGCCGGCACCTTATCTGGTGGCGAAGCTCAGCGGATCAGACTAGCGACTCAAATTGGTTCCGGACTGTCGGGGGTACTTTATGTACTCGACGAACCATCGATCGGATTACATCAACGCGACAACAATCGTTTGATAGGAACGCTGCAACGCCTCAGAGAGCTGGGCAATACGCTGCTTGTCGTCGAGCATGACGAAGATACGATCCGAGCCGCCGATTGGATCATTGATATCGGCCCTGGTGCCGGTGTTCATGGTGGCGAAGTGGTGGCAGAAGGAAAAATCGCAGACATTCAATCAGCCAAACGATCTTCGACCGGAGCATATCTGTCGGGAAGAAAACAAATTCTAGTGCCTGCCAAAAGGCGCGAGGGCAACGGCAAGAAGCTCAAAATAACTGGCGCATCTTTGAACAATTTAAAGAACCTCGACCTCGAAATTCCTTTAGGTAAGTTTGTCGCTGTCACCGGGGTTAGTGGCTCCGGAAAATCGACTCTGGTAAACGATTTACTTTATCAATATCTGCGCCACCATCTTTATGGCACGGTAGCGATGCCAAAAGGTCTAAAAAAGGTAGAAGGCGCCGAGGTTCTGGACAAAGTCATCGATATCGATCAATCACCGATTGGTAGAACTCCAAGATCAAATCCGGCCACTTACACCGGATTATTTGATGCGGTCAGAGAAATTTTCGCGATGACTACCGAGGCAAAAGCCAGAGGTTATTTGCCGGGAAGATTTTCGTTCAACGTCAAAGGTGGCAGATGCGAAGCCTGCAAGGGCGAGGGCATGAACGAGATCGAGATGAACTTCCTTCCATCCGTTTTCGTCACCTGTGAAGTGTGCAAAGGCGCACGATACAATCGTGAAACTCTGGAAGTAAAATTCAAAGGCAAATCGATTTCAGACATTCTGAATATGACAATCGAAGAAGGCGTGCATTTCTTCGCCAGCATCCCAAAGGCGCATTCCAAGCTGGAAACGCTGATGGAAGTGGGACTGGATTATGTCAAACTCGGTCAACCTGCCACCACTCTATCGGGTGGTGAAGCTCAGCGTGTAAAACTTGCCGAACAGTTATCCAAACGTTCGACCGGCAAAACAATATACATTCTAGATGAGCCAACCACGGGACTTTCGTTCGCCGACGTCGATAAACTTTTGCATGTGTTGAATCGTTTGGTCGACAATGGCAACTCTGTTTTGATCATCGAACATAATTTAGACGTGATCAAACAAGCGGATTGGGTAATCGATCTGGGACCGGATGGCGGAGAAGATGGCGGCACCATCGTTGCCAGTGGAACTCCAGAATTGCTGGCGAAAACGAAAGAATCGTTTACCGGGCATTTCTTGAAAAGCTCTTTGCGCCAGTTGACCACCAAGTAACGCGTCGAAAAACAAAGCAGAGCCCGTTCTCAGGTATGATAGCCATAGATCGGTTATCATGCTTGGCAGGTCGGCTCAATTAGAGCAATCGACCTGCGCCGCGATTCAACCGGCTGATTCAGGTAAGACGCGTGAACAATCCCAACAGCGAAAAATTAGAGCCATTGAACGCCGACGAATTATCCGATCCGGTGTTTGATAGTTTGCGAAAACGCGGTCACCGGGTGACTGCCCAACGCGAATTGATTTTGCAGATCTTCAGAAACTTGCCGCATGGACAGCATCTATCGGCTGAAGAATTGCACGGACAACTGCTTGAGCGCGGATCGAGCGTCAGCCTCGCTACCGCGTACCGAACACTAAAATTGTTGACCTCGATGGGTTTGCTCCGCGAACTGGATTTCGCCGAAGGTCACAAACACTACGAGTTGAAGCAGGACGACCTGCCGCATCAACATATAATTTGCACCGGCTGCAACTCGACGCTCGAATTCGAAGATCATTTTCTAGAAGAAGCCGGACAAAAAATAGGCGCTCGATACAATTTCGATGTCGTCGACGCGCAATTCAAAATCTTCGGGATCTGCCAGCAGTGCCGCAAGACGAGATAATCGTTTAGTTCTGAACTTAAAACGGAAATCGCCGACACTGTCGGTTTAAACCAGCTTTCATCACTCCGATCCAAAGTTTAAAAACAAAGAGTACTCTGATGACCGATGCAAAAGAACTGACTCTGGCTGAAGCAAAGGACGGAGACTGGCTCATCGTCACAGGCACCAGTGACGATGAAGTGAAATTCCAGGCACTGCGTTTTGGCATTGGGGAAGGTTCATTAATTCAGGTCCAAAAAAATATTACTAAAGGACCTGTAATTATCAGCAAGAAGCATGTTGAAATAGCTATAGGTAGAGAGTTGGCGCTCAGTGTTACAGTAAAACTATCCGCTGCCAAGAAATCGAAGAGCTCAGAATGACGCAGCCGCAAACCAATCAAAAGACCGGTCCGACCTGCACTCAGTGTGCAATGCCGCTGGCGATTCCATCGTCATCGTCGCTATCCATGCGCTGTCCGCGCTGCAATACCTGGCAGGATCTGGATCCGAGTTGCGCTGGAAGCTGCTTGAGCTGTCATAAAACGGTGGAAGCGAAAGCGACGCCGTGCACCGCTGAAAAAATGCCTGTTGAACATCCTATAAGTAATTCTTGTGATCAGAGTAATAATTCTTGCGGAAATGTGGCACATACTAAGCGAGGGGCTAATCTCGGTCCACTTCGACTGCTCAAGCAAGCCTGGAACGTTCTAACCAACAGGCCTTTCCTGTAAGATAAGTTATGGAACCATTCTTATCGGAAAGTTTTAACCACTCGCTTGGCGTTGGACTACGAACGAATCAGTTCCACCCCCGACCTTATCGAATCCTAGTTAGTTAGGGATTAATGGCAAGCAAAATCAATCCCTGGAAAATTCAAGGCTATAAGCCTGGGCAAAACGTTATCGCCAAGATAGCGAAACCTGAGCCGGGCGGATACACCGTTATCATAGTCAAGGATAACCTCCCCGGTTACCTGCCGTCGAACGCGCGGCACAACGTAGGAGATGATGTTCTTGCCACATTCGTTTGTATCGACAAGAATCGCATGCTTCTGTCCGAGCGTTTCACGCATGGCAAGGGCGATCTCGTCAAAAAGAATTACGGTGTGAATTGGGCAGAACAATTGGACGATCCCAACTACACCACTGCGGCGCAGGAAGCGGTGCCGGATCCTAACGAGCTATATAACACTGGTCAGCAGTACGGGCAGCAAGATCAACAGCAGCAGCCGCAATATGCCGATCCGCAGCAGCAGTACGGGCAGCAGCAGCCGCAGCAACAGCAGCAGCAGCCGCAACAGCAGTATGGCGCGCCCAACAATCAAGACCAGCAGCAACAATATGGCAATCAAGATCAATATGCTACCCAGCAGCAGCACGCGCAACAGCAGCCACAGCAGCAGCCTGGACAACCGGATTTGAACGACTGGGGCACCGTGCCCAACAGCGCCGATGGTAAGCAAGGAAATTACGGACAATTAGGTGCGCAGCACTACTCGCAGCAGGGTCAGCAACAAGACCAGTACCAGAGCGGCAACAATCCGGCGCAGCAGCAATCGCAGCAATTCGCCACCGGTCCACTGCCGGCGCAATACGCGCCTTCCAACAATCAACAATATATGACTGGTCCGCTCCCTGCGCAACAGCCGCAGATGGAGTATCTCAATCCAACGCCGCCACAGCAGCAGCAACAGCAGCATCACCAGGATTCCAGCCAATATCTCACAGGTGCCCAACCGGCGCAACGCTACGCCGATGGCGTGCCGACCAGACGTTTTCAACTGCGCCGGGCAATCGATTTGATCATGCCGCCAATCGACGCTGACTCGCTTCGAACCATGCGTATCGGCGACTATGACGTCGAGTGGCTCATAACTCAATTGGAAGGCGGAATGCAGACAGGCTGCGTTAAGGCTGCTTGTGAGAGCCGCCTGTCGCGTGCAGCGATGCTGCTTTATCGCGGTCGCGCCGTCGGATGTATTTACGGATGCAAATCAGATCCGACGACTAAGCCCACTGAAGAATCGCTACAAGCGATGCTGTCCGATCTGGAGTCACCAGATACGGTGGTAACCATTTACGACTTGCCTGAAGAAATCACTCTGGCAATGTCATCACTTTTCCTCGGTTATCCCGTAGAACGGCATGATGACTACAGTGCAAAAGAATATCTTGATTATATATGCAATTGGTTAGGTCAGAAAAACGGAACCGCTACGCTTGCCATTTCGCTTACTGAAGATCGCGGCACATGCCTCGGTTATATCTACAAAGGTGAATTCTCCGGCGCGTTCTATGTTGAAGATCAGGCTTACAGAGCGGATCGCGCGTTCGTCGACGAGATGCTGGGCAATGATCCAAGAGCCGCGCTCGAGGTCAGTATCTTGCCGCCTGAAATGCATGCCAGTGCAGTTCGTTTTGGATTCAGCTTGAGCATGGCTCGCACACGCAAACTCGACTAGTTTGAAACAATAGATTCAAAAAGAAAGGCTGAGATTTTAAACCTCAGCCTTTTTTGTTTTTCGTTTACTTCAGTTCTTCGAGCCTGCGATCAACTTGAACATCGCATGAAGGTTCGTCGAACCTGCGGCAAGTTATTCCTCGTCGCCGTGCTCTTCAGAAGAGCCTTCGGTGCTGGAATCAGCATGAGAGAAGGCGCCAATCTTGAGTTGATCGAAGCCCTGTTCTTCTTTGTCATCGCCACCATCTGCGGTGTCGGTCGATTGCTCGTGCGACTCTCCGTGGGTGGTGTCGGATTCTTGGCTCACGAGTTGAAAGTTTTGACGAATTGATTCGTCGCCCTGGTTTTGATCGTGGCTGTGGTCATGCGAATGATCGTGAGCGTGTCCATGGTCGCCATGAGCTTCTCCGACCGGTCCTGACTCTTCGTTCTCATCGTCTTCCTGCTCAGGCTTCTTGGCGAGCGTGAATACTCCGCTTACTCCGCTTTCGACGGCTTCGTAGGGGCTGGGCGTGATTTCCGGCGTCCAATCCACCTCCGCTTCCACTACTTCATTTTCACCAGTTTCTTCATCTTCGTCTTCGTCGTCAGAAACGGAAGGTGCGTTATGAGTTACCGGATTATATTCTTCGATCACCAGATCGCGATACGAAGAAGTCGAAGGTGTGGATGGGAAAGCAGGTGCTGGAGCGGCTTCATAAGAAGCTGTCGGAGGCGGGGTTGGTGCATTACCAACTCCAATTTCCTGGAAAACCTCTTCGACTGCCGAGATGCTGTTGGACAATTCTCGTGATGAAGAATCATCATCTTCCACTGAAGCTTCGTAACGACTAACTTTAGCAATGCCTGCTTCTTTTTCAACTTCAAGAGTGGCGTCATCGTTAGAATCGTCGGAATCATCATCATCGTCTTCGTCGCCGAATTCGGCTTCGCCTTGACGAGGACGACCACGGCCGCGGTCACGAGTATCGAGAAGTTCTTCCGGCATTTGAGCGAGAATTTCTTCAGGAACGTCCAGCACTTCTTCGCCATTGGTTACTGTCTGAGTGATACGACCACCAGATGCGGTGGCTGATTTGAGAACAGATCCGGAGCGCGATCCACCGCGTTTTTTCGGTTGTGCTTCTTCGTCCTGTCTCAGGCCGATCACTTTGCGAGTGTCGCCGGAGCCCACTTCGAGCATGGCGAGAACGCCCTGTCCTGTGCAATGCGAGCATTCTTGCGTAAAGAGTTCTCTCAAGCTTTGACCTTGTCTGCGACGAGTCAGTTCGACCAGACCCAGATCGGAAAGTTGTCCGATTTGTGGTTTCGCGCGATCGTCTTCGAGCGCGCGTGTGAATTGCTCCAACACTTGCTGTTGATCTTTGCGGCTTTCCATGTCGATGAAGTCGACAATAACCATGCCGCCAATGTTGCGCAGTCTGAGCTGACGCGGAATTTCTTGGGCCGCTTCTAAGTTCGTCCGTCTCACCGTTTCGGCTTGCGTACGCGAGCTGGTGAAACGACCGGAGTTGACGTCGATTACCGTGAGCGCTTCAGTCGGTTGAATATTCAAGTGACCGCCGCTTGGCAGCTCAGCTCTGTCGGTGAGCGCGGCTTCAATTTCATGATCGATGCCTTTTGCCACCAGAATAGATTCTTGATCGGTGTGGAAAGATACTTTCGTGTTCTTGCTCGCCCAACCGGACAAGTACTCTTGAGCACGTTTTTGCCCATCAGGACTATCAACGATAATGTCGGTAACTTCGTGCGAATAAGCGTCACGAATAACTCTGAAAAGCAGATCCTGATCGCGATATATAAGAAGAGGTCCGATCGAAGCTTCCGCTTCGGAGACCACGGTTTGCCAGGTATCCCACAATTGTTGGAAGTCTTCGAAGAGTTCATCTTCGCCCTGACCTTTCGCTTCGGTTCTAATAATTATGCCGACGCCCGGAGGCTTCATCAAGTTGACGACGGCTTTCAGTCTGGCGCGTTCGCGTGATTCTGAAATCCGTCTCGAGATCGAGACTCCGCGCTCTTCCGGTACCAGTACCAGAAAACGTCCAGGCAAACTGATCGCCGTAGACACCCGAGGTCCTTTGTGACCGGTAGGTTCTTTTGTGATTTGAACCAGCAATTTTTGTTTCGGCACAAGGCGCTCTTTCAGCGGTCCTTGACCAGGCACATCATTGGCGTGCAAAAATCCCATTTTGTCTTTGCCAAGATTTACGAATGCGGCATCGATGCCGGGGAGAATATTTTCAACAGTACAGGTATAGATATCGCCGAGAAGCAATTCGCCACGATTGACGAAAAACTCGCATACTCTGTCATTCTCGAGTAATGCTGCGATGTTATCTTGTTCTGAAATTACAAGTGACTTTCTCATAAGTTCCTCAAACTAGTTATACAAACTTAAATCACCGAACTAAGTGGTCTGTAGAATTTTCGATTCTTCTATAGATTGGTTCGGTTTGTCGTAACTAAGCAATGGGGCTCCGTCGGCTGCTTTCAGCGCGAGCCTGGTGAGCTTCCAGCGTAACTGCGTATCAATGCTTTCTAAAACCTCGAGAGGTTTTACGTGTGATTGCGGACTGCAAGCAAGCTCCATCTCAAGCGTAACTGGCAATCCATCTTTGACATTAAGAGACTTGATACCATCTCTGATGTCCCGATGCTCCGGAACTTCTTTACGGTTTCGCTTATTTTGGCTTTTCCGTTTAGCGTTTTCCGAAGTTTTCACTAAAATCGATTCTTGGGCGAGAAGCTCTGAGACCCGCGTCTTGAGCCTGTCTAACTCGACAGCATTCGGTGCGTCAACTCCATCGGAGTCGGCGAGCACCGCGCTGTACACGGCCGAATTGAGAACCGCCGACAATGATTGCGTCGGTCTCTCGGTCAGGCAAATGACTTCTTGAATTTGCACTTCAGGAGGCAATTGCCGGTTGATTCTGCTTTTGAATTCCTCGGATGTGAGGCCTTCAGCAAGCTCTAGCTCCGCTATTTCTCCTTCACCTTCAAAATAAAGAGGAAGGGGACTGGCAAGAGAGAGCTTGGGTTGTGGGTTGAAACCTTGTGAGTATGCCAGGTTAAGACCGGCACGCCGGGCTGCTCGGACGAGCAGCGATTGCATATCGAGGTGACCGACAAAACGAAGGTCACCACGTTTGGTGAACAGAAAACGCAAGCGCGTTAACGTATCGGTGGAAGGAGCGTCCGGCTTCTGTTGCACGAACAGAGACGGATGCGAGTCCTCATCAGGGTTTGCGTTCAATTCTTGAACGAACGGCAATTCTTTGACGAAGCGATTTTTCTTCATCACGTCAGGGTTTGGTTCTGCCAGATGATGTTCGGTATCGAGTTCGGTGCAAACACCACAGGCGTGACAAGTGTTCTCGGTGCAATTTGCAGTTTCCTGCATCGCGATCGCTTTTTCCCATTCTTTGACCAGCCACCAGGTGTGCAAGCCGATGTGGACGATGTCCCAGGGTTGAGCAGATCCGACTTCGCGATCCGTGCAAGCGATTTCTTCTAAAGTAGTGTTCAGTTCGGCGGCAACTTCATGCCAGATATGAGGTTGAAAACGATCGTCCCATGCATCGAACGTGCAACCTTTTTTCCAGGCGCGATAAATGATCTCCGCCATCTCACGACCACCGCGCGAAATGACTGATTCGAGCAATGTGATCTCGACGTCGGTTTTATTCAACTGCACATTGCCCAGACCCGAGTCTCTGAGCGCTTGATGGAGGACTTCGTGTTTGCGTTTGGTTTCTTCACGAGTAACTAAACCAAACCATTGGAAAGGCGTGAATGGTTTTGGAACGAAGTTCGAAATCGTGCAAGTGAACTCCATACCTTTTTTATATTTTTCTGTATCGCTCTTGCGAATTTTGCGACACATCATCGTCGCTTCTTTCAAGATATCGATGATGCCGACCAGATCTTCATCTTGTTCGGTCGGCATGCAGCACATGAAGTAGAGCTTCACGGATGTCCAACCCGACTTGAACGCGGATTCTATAGCCGAAAGGATTTGTTCGTGCTTCAAACCTTTATTGATGACCAGACGCATTCTCTCCGTTCCAGCTTCTGGTGCCAGAGTGATACCACTTCTGCGAACGGTCGCCAACTCTTCGGCGATGTCCATGTTCATTCTGTCTGCCCGTTGGCTTGGGAATGAAAGTGAAGCGCGCGCTTGGCTGTGCTCACGATTGAGATTGCGGGCGGCGTCGTACAAACTTGTGTAGTCGGAAACGCACAGTGACAAAAGCGAATATTCGTCATGACCGCTGTTGGCCAGAGCCTTTTTCGACAAATCAACAATGTCGGCGGCAGAACGTTCTCTTACCGGGAGAAACGTGTAACCCGGCTGGCAGAAACGGCATCCGCGATCGCATCCTCTTCTGACTTCGAGAACTTCGCGATCGTGAATCAATGACAGATATGGAACGAGTGAATTAACAGGTTGATTATCGTTGTTGAGTGGTGCCACCTGACGATAAACTCTGGACGGAATTCCCGTTGTCTCGCCCTTTGAATCTATTTCAAAGACCGACTCGATTCGTTCCAAAACAGCATTACCGGCGGTATCACCGAGATAATCTCTCAACTGTTGCATATCGAATTTGGAGACGCAATTTTCGCCTGCTTTCAGCTCATAGAGCGCCGGCACATAAACACCCGGCACGTTGCAAGCGAGAGCCCAGAGCAAACGTTTTCTCGCCTTTTCCGTAGTCGAGGCATCTAAAGTTTCGCCCTCAATAGCCTTTTTGAATTTTTCAATTTCGCGCATGGCGTGAGGAACCATCTCCTCACCGTCGCCAATCATATAGAGATCGAGGAAGCGTGCCATCGGCTCCGGATTGACAGAAGAAGGGCCGCCGCCGAATATCAAAGGGAAGATTTCAGTTCGATCTTTGGCTTCCACGGGAATGTGGGCGAGCTCCAGCATATTTAATACGTTGGTGTAAGTCAGTTCGTATTGCAGCGAGAAGCCGATCAATTCAAAATCTTTGACCGGTCTGCGCGACTCCCAGGACCAGAGCGGCAAATTGCGCTCGCGCAAGAGGCTCTCCATATCGGAAGCAGGCGCGTAAGTTCGGTCGACCATCAAGCCGTCGATGGCGTTGATGACTTTGTACAAAATCTTCAGACCGAAGTTGGACATGCCAAGTTCGTAAGTATCGGGGAAAGCCAGAGCCAGTCGCACCGTGGACGTATCGAATGATTTGCGCAGTGCGCCCCATTCATTGCCAAGATACTGACCGGGTTTATTGACCCGATGGAGAAGATCTTCAGTTAAGGTGGTGGAAAATTGTTTTGAGTTCACTTGGGTCGCTGCCTTCAATCCAGTGCAGGCACAGGTTGAGACGCAGGTGGAAACTGAGATAAATCAGCGTTGAGGCTGCGCCCCTTCGCGTGTTCGTAAGCAAAACGCTTCGCTTGCGCACCAGAAGCCAATCTTGGCTTCAGACGAATTAACCTGTAATCACCCGACGTTCCGGGATCTCGCCTCCCTGAGCAAGCTCGCGAGGGCACAGGAGATATTTGAAATTGACTACAGCTTTCTTGAGTGAGCCTGACTGGTACTCAAGTGACTTAATTATAACCCTTATAGGCTATGGATTTTTACATTGATTAGAGCTTGAGAAAGTTTAATATGCCAAAACGGGTGCATTTAATGACTGGAGCAGGGGTTCGGCGATTTCGTCCTTGTCACGTAAGGAAACAATTGCTTTCAAGATGGCGATTCAAGCCCAAAAGTTCGTAAGTTTCGAAACTCTGGGAATTTAACTATGAGGAAGCCCTAGATTGCTTGACTACCGTGATATATTCGCAATTGAGAGTCTTGAAAAAAGAGGTCCGCAAGATTTTAAGAAGAAGGATTGATCCGTGATACTGGAGGCGTTCTCAAAATATCTGCATGAGTCGGACCAGACACTTCCGTCTATGGAAGTCCTGTCGCGGTGGCTCTGGGAAAAATTGAGCATGCCGCCACAATGCAACGTCGATCAAGTCATTCATTGCGAGATCATTATCTGCCGTCAAGACCCTTCCGAAGGTGACACCACCGATTGCGACATCTTCATTCCGCAAATCGAAAATGACCTCGAGCAAGTCGAATCGTCCTTCGTGTTCAAAGGCAATTCGAAATCCGGCGAACGTTTACTAAATAGTTTAAGAACCTACGGTCAAAGCTACGAGCAGCAAAAGTGGGCTCGCTGGATTCACAACATCAAAGCAAGTGATTTCAGCGGCAGCGACGCTCGCAAACTGGACGATAATTTCGACTAGAATTGTGTTTCCTTTTGGCGACCAAGCTTCCGTTTGCACGGGAACTAATTTGCCGGGATAATGTCCTTGAGAGTATTGCCGAGTACGTTGTTACGAGGCACTGATTAGCATCGAAACCCATTACGAATGGTTGGTATGAACAAAATAGATCGGAATCGAATTTCTGTCACCGCGGTGCTATTAGCGGCTATCATCGCTCCGATGGCGGCAAGCGCGGCAGAGAATCTGTCTCTTCGAAAAGGTGTTTCTTTTACCGACGATAAAGACAATGGTTTTCCAATTCTCGCGGACAAGATTGAGGATGCCACTATAGGCAGTGGCAAGCCGACTTTCATCTTTTTTGGTGCATCCGGTGATTTGAATACAAATCGTCAGGCGAAAAGATTGGTCGGGCTATATAACAAGTTCAAAACCAAGAATTTAAAATTTATTGTGATTGATGTCGATCATGCGGCTAATCCGCAAGCGACTGAACTGATCAAGAAGCACTACAAGGGCTACATTCCGTGCCAAGTTCTGCTGGATAATGCCGGCACTTCCACCTGGTCGAAGTCGGGCGAAATTCCTGAAGGCGATGTCGCCAAAGAAATCGAAGCGCGCGTCAAGTAGTCGAATAGTGGAGCGTAAACGGCGGCTCTGGCTGTTTCACCGGCGTCGTGTCATTTGAACGTTGTCGCGTCATTTGAACGGAGTCGCGTCATTCGAAGCGCCTTGTCATGGAACGTCGTCTCGTGATTCGAACGAGCCGCTTTTAAGCGTCGTCCGTCGTTCCAATTCCGCCGGCATTCGATCATTAGATCGGCCATTTATTGTTTCAACGGTCTCATTTGAACATCCTCGCGTCAGCAAACGGCGTCATTTAAAAACGGCGCTGCTTGAGCTTCACTATCACGTCGGGCGGAACGGGAATCGTGCCCATCAATGACTCGTGCTCGCCCCATGGTCCATGACAATCAGAACCGCCGGTTATGAGAAGATTCAGTCGCTCAGCCAGTTTCAAATGGCTCGCTTCGTGCTGCGGTTGATGCGCGCTATGGTAAACCTCGATGCCGTCGAGACCATGTTTCGACAAATCGACAATTAAGCTGGTCAAATCAGCGCAGTAGCTCGGATGAGCAATCGATGTGATGCCGCCGGCTGCGCGGATTGCCTCAATCGCTTCGAATGGAGAAACACTTTCTCGTTTCACGTAATACTTTGATTTACGGTCATAGAATTTCGTGTACGCTTCGGTCACATCGCTTGCACCACCGCATGAGACGATTGCCTGAGTGACGTGCACCTTGCCGATTGGGCTGCCATCAGCGATTTCATGAATCGCCTGAAAAGATATCTTCATACCTTCCGCAGCAAGAATATCGACTAGTTTTCGAACGTGCTCGTTTCTCGCCTCTTGTTGTCGTTTCAGAAGAGCGAGCAGAGTTTCGTTTTCTTTATCAATGAAATATCCAAGGATGTGAACATCCTGCGAAACACCGCTCTTGTCTGTCCAAACGGTGTTTATTTCTAAGGCAGGAACAACCTCCAATTTTCCGTCAGCACTAGCCAGCGCCTCATCGATACCACTGACGGTATCATGATCGGTTAGCGCAATCGTATCCATGCCAATGTTAATTGCATGTGCCACCAGTTGTGATGGCGTCCAGTTTCCATCAGAATGAGTGGAATGCAGATGAAGGTCGATTTTCATGGCGACTGGATTCAATCTTCTTCGTCGGATGCAACAAACGCGTCGTCGTTAACCATCACGCGCGTTATACTCGTTGCTTTTTTGGTTTCGCGATCGATCTCAATCCGCACGCCATTCAACTGCGCCGGTCCACTGGCGATACTGAGCCGAGTCGGCAACTGTTGCACCATTCGACGAAACACGGTCTTCGGGTCCATGCCGATCACGCTGTTCACAGGTCCGCAGCACCCGACATCAGTTATGTACGCGGTGCCATTCTGTAATATTCGTTCATCTGCGGTTTGGACGTGAGTGTGCGTTCCAACAACCGCGGCCACTCTGCCGTCCAGGTACATTCCCATCGCAACTTTTTCAGCGGTTGCTTCCGCGTGCATATCGACCATGACGGCGTCACATTCGGAAATTAAACCAGGAAGAAGCTCATCGGCAGTGTGAAACGGCGATTGCAACGGTTCCATAAACACACGCCCAAGTAAATTTAAAAATCCGAATTTGAAACCATTAATGTCGACGACACAAGTGCCACGTCCAGGCGTGCCAGGTGGATAATTCGCCGGTCGCAAAAGCGTCGGGTAACGATCCATGATCTCGAAAATTTCTTTCTTATCGAAGGTGTGGTTACCGCCCGAAAACACGCCCACACCAGCGGTTTGCAACTCGTGCATGACCTTCGAGGTGACACCATACCCGTGCGCCGCATTCTCAACGTTTGCTATCACTAGATCAGGAGGTTGCGACGAAGCCAATTGTTCTGTGACATACTTAGCAACAAGCAACCGACCCGGTCTACCGATAATGTCGCCAAGAAAAAGTATGTTGAACGTGCTGTTTTTGCCCATCTGATAGAGAATACCCGAAAGGTAACGTAGAGGCCCATGAATGTTTTGTAGAGTGAGACCTTGGAAATTAGCAAACACGATAGCACTTGCTTTCGCGTGTTTTTCAGCGTGTCAGAATGTATCGTTTGCGGCTGAACAACAAATTGGTCTGGAGGCACAAGCGACTGCACTTGCACTCGATTCCAGGGAAACATTATCGACTGCGTCAGCAAATTTTGCGACAGAAAGTAAAAATTCGAAGAGCGCACCGGCGAAAAGTGCATCGAGTCCCAAACTGATTTCAAAAAATCCTGTGGTAACAAAACCGGTTGCAAAAATTGCCACACCAGCGCAAACAATTTCAACGACGTTGACCACGAAAACCACGCAACCGACGGCTCCTGCAGCTAAGACGAATTCTAAAATCGTTGTCACCACAACAAAACCCGCTGTGACAAAATCTGCTGCAACAAAATCAGAAGTTTCAGCGCAAAAAACTACAAGCGTTCAAACGACAAAAAAATCAGCATCAATTACTGATGAAAAAAACGTTTCTAAAACAAGCAATAGTGAAACAAAAACGTCTGTCTCTAAAGTGAAACCGAAGACGCGCCGAAAGACCGTGATGCTCGTTCCACCGCCACCTCCCACGATGCCAACTTATTTAAATTCGCAACCGGTATCCGGTAGTTTCGATCTGGGTATGACGGTCAACTTTATGTCGCTCGATGATCTAAAGTTTCAACAAAAAAACTTAGAGCAAAAACTCGTATCGGCAAAACAGGATGACAAAGAACAAAAACACAGCATCGAAGAGAAGCAGTTGCGTGCCAAGCGGTTCGTCGAACTCTACCAGGAAGGCGTAGTCAGCCGCCGTGAGCTGGAAGCTGCGCAGTTGGAGTCGGAGCGGTCGCTTCGGGAAATTGGTCAAACGCATATAAAGGTTAGCGAAATCGAGCGAGTTCTTGGACAAGTAAAAGAACGCATTCACTCGATGGAGAAAGCGAATAAACCGTTTAAGCTCTCGAGCAAGAAGAGCAAAACTAGATAGACAGCGCGTTTAACGCGTAATAGAACCGTGATCGCGGAGTCCGTCTCGCTTCACGTGTTTTGTCGTTTTCTGTCGCGCTTGAGATGAGAGGCAATTAATACATTAACCGGATCACGGAATCAATCAAACCCGCATAAGCAGCGCCTTCGTCTTCGACGATCGATCACTACCCCTAATTTCAAGTACGGCTGTTGATGAGATTGTTCACAGATCTGATGTATGCACTTTCTCCCAAATCGAAACCTGATTGCGGACTCTCGGGTTGACAAGCGAAAAGAAGATCACAAGTTGAAAATCAAGTTCTCATGCCGTTTTTGCGCTAACATTCCAAGCAACGAATCCGACAACTTCAGTTGAAAGCCGCACCAAAGCCCGATTTTGGCGTGGGTTTCGCCTGGATTTTGCCGGCTCAATAACAAAATTCAAGGAGGAGAAATCCTATGCTGCACAGAACCTCAAGAGAGTACCGTCTCCAAAGAGAAAGACTCCATCGTGGTTTCCCAATGGGTTATGACCGTCCCCGCTACGAAACATTCGAAAGATCATATGACAAATCATATGAAAGACCGATGATCAATCGTGAATGGGAAAGCCATGTATCCTACAGCGCCCCAGAAACTGACATTCTCGAACTCGACGATCGTTTCATCCTCGAAGTATCACTTCCAGGAGTAGTACTCGATGATGTTGAGTTGAAAGCCGAAAGCGGCTACCTGTGCTTGATGGCGAAAAGAACGCCAAACATGTTCGAGGAAAGAGCAACTTATTTGAGAAAAGAACTTCCTTCGCACTACCTCGTACGCGAATTCGAATTCGAAGAAGAAATCGCGATCGAAGAAATCGAAGCTCGTCTGGACCGCGGCATTCTGTTCATCAGCATTCCGAAAGAAGAAGCGGCTGTGAGAATTCCAGTGTCGCACGGAAGCATCGAGCAACACATGCTCGAAAGCACCACACGCATGCACAAGACCGAGTCCCGCAAGGTCTCAGTCAAATAATCGATTTTCAGAAAACTTACTGAAGACGAAAGGAGCTGCTTACGCGGCTCCTTTCTGTTGTGTATTCAGGTCTTGTACAATCAGCCGCTGTGTATTCAGCAGTGTGGTTAATCGGTCTTGTCGAGCGCGTTTAGCCGCGAGCGTCGATAACCGTACATGAAATAAATCGCCGCTCCGGCAGCCATCCAAACAAAAAATCGAATCCACGTGATGATCGGCAAACTCAACATGAGAATGAAACAGAAAACAATGCCGAGTATTGGAACGGTCGGTACGAACGGGCATTTGAACGGACGATCTTGATCTTTGCTTGTTTTGCGTAAAACGATCACGCCACCACATACGATGATGAAAGCGGCCAACGTTCCAATGTTAGTAAGCTCCGCAGCTTGACCGATATCGATAAACAGCGATGCCAAACCAACGAGCAGACCGGTGAGAACAGTGGGCACCATCGGTGTTTTGTATTTCGGATGCAATTTGCCAAAAATTTTCGGGAGTAAACCATCGCGCGCCATCGCCATGAAGATACGCGGCTGACCGAGTTGGAAGACGAGCAGAACAGAAGTCATGCCTGCCAGGGCTCCGATACTGACTAGCGCGTGCGCCCAGCCTTGTCCGGTGGAAGCGAGCGCTGTGGCGACAGGCGCCGCGTCGTTGACGTATTGAGTGTACGGCATGATACCGGTGAGCACGAGCGAAACGCCGGCATAGAGAATCGTGCAGATGATCAGACTGCCGATCATGCCGATTGGCATGTCTTTCTGCGGATTCTTGGTTTCCTCGGCAGTGGAGCTCACCGCGTCGAATCCAATGAAACTGAAGAACACAATCGCGGCACCGCCCATGATACCGGCAAGTCCGCTGGGTGCAAATGGAACCCAGTTGTCCGGTTTGACGAAACCGGCACCGTAGATGATGACAAAGAGAACAACGGCAACTTTGATGAACACGGCGACAGTGTTCACCATCGCGCTTTCGCTGATGCCCACAACCAGAACCCACGTCACTAAGGCAACGATAACGAAGGCCGGAACGTTCATCGCGAACTGGTGCCCGAACAAAATCGGCAAGTCGGTACTCGAGTAAAACGCCCATTGAGGATTGTCTGCAGGCAGGCTGGACAACCTTGTCAGCGCCGTGACGGTGTCTGAAGTGAGCCAGAGCGGGAGCTTGATGCCAAACAGCCCGTGAGCAAAATGCAGGAAGTGATCGGACCAGCTCACAGCCACTGCAATATTACCGACGGCATATTCGAGAATAAGGTCCCAGCCGATAATCCAGGCGATTAACTCGCCCAGGGAAGCGTATGCGAAGGTGTAGGCGGAACCGGATACGGGAATCATCGCGGCAAGTTCTGCGTAGCACATAGCGGCAAAACCACAGGCAATCGCTGCGATCAGGAAAGAAAGAACGATTGCCGGTCCCGCGCCTTCACGACCGAGGTCGGCGCCGAGAACGAAATTGATAAGCGGTGTTTCGATCCAGTTTCTCGCTGCCAGCGAGCCACTACCGGCGGCGGCAGTACCAGTCAGTGCAAATATGCCGGAACCGATCGTCGCCCCGACGCCAAACGCGACCAGGTCGCGCGCGGTGAGCGTCTTCTTCATTTGTCGTTCGGGTTCGTATGCCTCATCGATCAATAATCGAGGCGGCTTGGTTCTCATTACTTTCGATAGGAAATCGTTCATTTCGCTCCATCCAAATCAATCGTCGGATAGTGATGTGCCGATCAACGCGCCGGCAGTCTCACAGTTCGGGTCGCCTTGTTTCCTGCTCTATCTACAACTTCAATCTCAATTTTCTTGGCACCTTTTTTAAGCAAAACATTAGACGCGAGAAGCTGCACCTCACGCTTGTCGGCCAAACTACCCACAACGGCTAACGCGCGCGGTTCTTCCGAATCAATCTGTATGGTCGCGTTAGAAATCGGAGACGTCACGTCTTTAGCGGAGACTTCGCATCTCAGCATTCGGTCCGCACTGACAGTGACTGTCGGCTCCGTGATTACCGGCTTCACCGTGTCGATCACTATGTAGCGATAACAGGTGATATCGGCTGGTTGCACCATATTCGATGGCGCATCTGAAAGTGTGAAACGTAAAATGTGATGACCTTCTTTCAAGGTATTCGCGGCGATGGTCCAGGTGAATTTATCTGAGAGATCGCCGTCAGCAGCCCGCTTTGCTTTCGCGGCTTCTTTGGCTGGAGCCTTTGCCGGTGCTGGTTTTTCGCCCTTCTTCGCAACCGGTTTCTTTACACTGTTTTTTTCGTCAGCTTTGCTCTTCTGGTCGGGCTTGGTTTTATCTTCAGGTTTTGTTTTATCGCCTGGTTTGATCTCATCAGGCTTGGTTTTGTCCTCGGGCTTGCTATCACCGCCAGGCTTGTCGCCCTCGCCCGGACCCGGTTTATTATTCGCGTCGGGATTGGTTTTATCTTCCGGATACTTGTCTTCCTCCGGATCGTTGCGATCCTCTGGATTGATTTTTTCCTCGGGATTATTCTTCTCTTCCGGCTTATGCTTAGAATCAGGCTTAAACTTATCCTCGGGCTTCTTTCTGCCGTCCGGTCTGTTCTCGTCTTCGAGATTCACCCTTCGGTTGCGATACTGCTCGGCACCGGATGTGGTGCCGCTTCGTCCAGGGACACTGTCGTCACGTTCAGTCGGTTTTTCAACTTCGGGTGGCTTCTCATTTTTTCCAGTTGGATTTTCAGGGTCAGAATCTGATGGGCTGTCACGATCGGCTGGAGTCTCCCCGTCAGAGGCTTTGCTTTTATCGACCTCCGTGGTGATCGTATCCGCCTTTTTCTCGACCGTTGTGCTCTCGACTTTCGTTTGACCTGTTGTTGTTTTAGTCTTGTCGCTGTCTTTTTTCTCTGACTTGTCTTCAGCCTTGGCGTCTTTCTTCGAGGTTCTATCTGCGCGGATATCGCTCTTCAATGGAGCATATGTGCGTCCGTCATCACTGGAAAGGTCGACTGCAAGACTGAGACTATCGCCGTCCGGATCGGAGCCGACAACAACCACTTCCTCAGTATCCGAGACGTAGCTGCCCGCACGCAACGATACGCTTGTGAAACGAGGTCGGCTGTTCGACGGCAGAAAAGTAACGGCAACGCGACCAATCACACTATCGCGACCCTGTGGAAACACGCGTGGGCTGTCACCTTTCACGGAAGTATTCAACCAGCCGAGACGATATTGAAAATAACGGTCGTCCGGTGATTTGATTTGATAGCCTTCGGAAGTGGTAATCGCAGGCGTCCAGGCGGACCAGGTGGAGTCGGGGCGAACGGTCGCTCCCGTGCGCGTTTCGACGCTGACTGACTTCTCGAGATCGGCACTAACTTCGTTGAAGGATCCATAGATGCGAAGCAGCGACCACTGAGACTGGCGAGCGCCGTCTTTGACAGGTGACGTGTAAGCAGCATTGTCGGTTTTGATGGAGAACTCGATGATAGACGGTAAGTTGCTGCTCACAGCATAAATATGATTGCCGCCATCCGACAATAAAGCGATTACCGCTTCTTGATCCGTATGTTTGACGGGAACGAAAAAGGATTGACCAGTAAGCGGCTCTTCTTGAATCTGAGTGACATCGCCCTCGGCGTCACCAGCTAAGACCGAGTCAGTGGGCTCATGATAGTAAAGCGTGTAGAACGCATCGCTGGTCGCCAGATCGTACGTTTCGCCCGACGGTGTAATTCTGAGCAAGCGTCCGGTACCAGCTGTGGTGATAAACAGATCACCTTTTTTGGTTCGGCAAACACCTGTCACCAGATGATCGTCTGAATGAAATTCGGCGCGCAGCTCTCCAGCTTTACTGACGCTGTAGACATTGCCTTGTTCGCCGCAACCAACGTAAAGACGCCTGGACACGCGGTCATAGAACATGGAGAGCACATGTGCATCACCGGTGTCGACCAGCACGCTAGCACCGCTGGCGGTGACTTTGTAAACGCGCCCTGTTCCTGCAACGCCTGCGTACAAAGTATCGTCATCGTCTACCGCCAGACATGTCACCAGAGGTTCGGTTACTTTGGCAACGTCGGTTACGCTTGCACTCTTTTGACCGGCGGCGGCGTTGATTTTGACGATTCGTCCTTCAGGCGCTAAGGATGCGTAAACATTGCCTTTGGAATCAGCAACTATTGCAGGGATGGCAGCGCAGTTAAACTTGGCGATTTGTCCGACTTTTTGTTGGGCCGCCGACCATCTATAAATTCGATTAGACGATCCAATATAAATTGCTCCGTTCGACCAGACCGCTGACCAGGCTCTTAGAGCGCCAGTGACAGGAGTAACGCTGTTCTCTTTGTAGCCCGGAAACATTCTGCCCCAGCTGTCGATAATGACACCATATTTGGTGCCGCCTTTAAAGGCGCCGTCATCAGTTTGACTCCAAACTTGAACTGGTCGAATGTGCGTATCCTCTGTCGATGGTGACCACAGGCTCAATGTGTTGGCTTGAGCGCTCTTGTTGGCACCGGCTGCATTTGGATCGGCCGGAGTGGCAGATGACGGGTCTCCAATTTTTGGTTTGCCGTCGGTTTTATTCAGCGAGTCAATTGCCTTCTGCGCCTGGGCCGTGACGTATGCGCCCATCGCAGCCTTGCCTGAACCACCGGGGACGGCGAAGTAACTGGGCGCTTTTTCCATGAAGGGTTCTGGTCTTTTGACCGTCACAGCCAGAATATGAGTGCCTTCAACCAGAGCAGGGATTTCTTTGTTGACGCGCCTTTCGCCATTTACGAGAGATGGACCGTGGGTATATCGGTTTGAAAAAAACAATTTATTCCAGTGACCTGGAGGGCTTTCCAACACTTCACCGTCTACATGGATAGACTGGTTCGGTAAAGCAAGAACAGCAAACAACCTGTCGCCGCGAGGCTTTTCCTGAAGACGCCTGACGATCTGCTCAAAACTATTAGTGGGCGGATCGACTAAATTCATTCGCTTGCGAAGATCCTCCAGTTGCGATCCACCGCTGACGCCAAGCGCCAATTCGCCATCCGGTGCGTCTCGCGGAATTGTCACTTCGATATTTTCGGTGTAACTTTCGCCGTTGTATGGTTCCAACAAACAATTCAACGTGACGTTCTCGCCAGGCTTCACCACAGGTCGATCGGTTGAAATTCTGACAATGCGTGTCAGATCACGCCCCGATTCCAGATTGATTTTGAGCCGCACGGCTTTCAGGTGCACCTTCTTATAACGATTGCTCAAAATTCGCGAAGTGATTGAGTGAATGTTGCCTGATACCGGGTCGGAGAAAAATGGACGGAAAATAGAACTTGCAGGAGCGCTGCCGGAGTTGTTGGTCAGGCAGTCAAAACGTTTGATACCTGGTTCGTCAGTGACTTCGACTTCCGTTTCGACGCGCGCCACATATGGTGCTGTTGATTGGTAGGTCGCATCCATCGCTGACATTGTGCAAGCGGCAACTAGATCCGGTGTGAGATCCTCGTGGTCGATTACCCTGGATGAAAACTTTTTGCGGATGTGACGGACGCCGTCAGTGACTTCCACCGATACCGGCACCATCTTCGCCTGGGAACCGATGCGACCACCTATAGACCAGGGACGATCCGAGAAGATCGTGCCTAGCACCGCAATTGGTGACGACAGTTTAAATGATATAGACAAGCTGGGAAGCACTTCGTGAACGTAAGCCGACGACATGGGAAAGTCCACGGAGCCTGCTTGAACGAAAGGATGTCCGAAGCCGATCACCTTGCCGCCGAAGTTGGCGGTCACGGTTCCAGTCGAAGCCGATTCGAAATCGCCGGTTGTGAGCAGCACTCCCATCGCGCTTCCTGGTTTCATCTGATTAGCTTCTTTGATGTCCTCGGCACTATGGCTGGTGTCAGATCCGCCGCCCGAGCCCTCGCTGACTGACAAACCGACCGATTCGAAGCGCCCGCGCAAATATTGCTGCGCACGGGAAGAGAAACCGCTGAGCGATACAGGCGACATCAGTGGCACCATATGTGGTGAAGCCGCACTGACCATCAGTTTTTTAAATCTACCCAAATCAGGGTTACCTGCCGACACCACTGACGGTGTCACTTCAAAACCAGGTTTTCGCAACGGGATTCGAGAACCAATCTCCGGCGCCTGTTCCGGCTTGGCCATGGCATCGAGCATATCTATGATCGGAGTGATGCCGGCGATTGGTTCAGTAGAGAAATCAAAACCGTATGAGACAGCGCCGACCAACTTATCATCGATATAAATCGGACTGCCGGACATTCCGCGAATGACATTGTTCTTGCCCATAGCGGCGCCCGAGAGGCGCACAAGAATTGCGTCTCTGCCATTATTGACACGCTTCATCACACCGATTACACGAAAATTAAAGCGTTCAATTTTCGTTCCATGAAACACACTCAAGCCGTAGCCTTCCATGCCGTTCTTCACTTCAGAAGCGCGCATGAATGTACCGGGTTTCAAAAATTTTCTGACGAATTCACTGTCATCGGGGTTGAAGTAAGCCGATTCGGTGGAAGCAGCTCGAGCTGGATTGAGGGCTGCAAAAGACAGCAATAAAACAAAACCGAGTATTAGAATCCGCACAACCAGCAGATGCCTTATGAAAAAAGATACCAAATTTGCCGTTTGAAGCTTCAAACCAGGCAAGAGCCGGTTACAACGAAGCCACGCGCGGCGGGCTACTCATCCTAGCAGAGAACCCTTTCAAGGGAAAGCGCCCGGTTTTTGCTAAGATCATCGTCGTTTAAGAGCTTGGCAAGAAGAAGTTGTCGCTCGATCTGAGTTCCCTTTCTGGTGGTTGATAAAATGCAAATCGTGCTCGCCGTTTCAAAACACTCTATCCAAGCGCGCTTCGGTGTGTCCAGGCGTGGTCAAGAAAAAATGGCAAACAAAAAATTGACCGGTTTGACGCTTGCAGCCTTGCTGTTGACGTCAACAATGGTTTCGTATCAACCGAAAGCTTTCGCGCAGGGTTCGCCGATACCTGGCGGTACAAGAACGGCACCAGCCGACAATTATTCCGCCCCGGCAAAACCAACAGCTCCACTGCCTGGTGGAAGTCCGGCAGCTTATGCGGCGGCACCGCCTGCTCATGCTCACGCAGCCACTCCAGGTGCGCCCGGCAAGCGCGACAGCATCTACAACTCGCTTCCTTTGAATGCCGAAGAAGCAAAAGTCCGCCTCGAGGACCTCAGCAATCGACTTGCAGTTTCTCGTCCAGACGATATGAAAGACGCCATCTATGCGCTTTCCGAGTGGTTGCAGGATTGCGCCGATGCGCACTGGAAAATGTTCAAAGCATTCGAGAAGATTGACTCAACCAAGGCGCAAGCCGCAAAGGAAAAGGATATCGCGCTCAAGTTCAGTGCTCTGAAGAACAAAGCAAAGCTGCTTAAAGCTGACTTGTTTATCAAACAAAACCGATATCCGGAAGCACTCGGGCCGTTGGTCGAAATCGTAACGACAGAACCGACAACGACAACCGGGCAAGAAGCTTATAAACGGCTGGTCGACATGGGATTCTCCGATTCGGTGAATAACGTCGAACTGGCTGAAAAAGGCACCGGCAAGCGCTAAACGGACGGATAAATCATCACTTTCACAGCCGGTGTTTTTCAAAAAACGCTGGCTGTAGCGTTTCTCTCGCCAAATTTCAGGAAAAACAGGGTTGTGCCCGAGCGTAAAAAGGGCTTAAATAATGAGAACGGTTTAAAATAAAACACTCGGGATGAAAAACCAATCCAGCCAATCTTTCGGCAGATTGGCGAACAGGAGAAGACTGATAATGAAGATTCAACGCGGCAGCCTGGCTACCTCTATTCTTGTCGCTATGGTGGCAGTCGGCGTAGCGCAGAGTTCCGCCAGTGCGGCGCCGTTCAAACTGGGCGTCGAAGAGCGCGGCTACATCCAGAATCCCAATGGGGGCGAAGCTGCCTACCCAATGCCGGAGATGGTGGGGCAACCTCTACAGGGTAATGCCGTTCAACATCAAGCTCCTAAGAAGAAACAACCGGCTCCTCCGAAGAAGCAGCCGTTCCAGGGACAGATCCAGCAATCGCAGCCAGCACAGCCTGTACAACGCCCGATGATGATAAACAGCGGAGTGCAGCAGAGCATTCAACTGCCGCCAGGCTTCATGGGTGCCTGGGTGGTTCAAGGATTGAGACAAGAAATTCAAGCACAAGAACAGTTTAGAGCTGCCATTCCGACCATCTTCCAGGGTCAAACTCAAGACGTCTGGACGATCTCCGGGAATCCGAACAGCGGTTACGCATTTGCCAATGAAGCCGGAGTGAGAACGGCAATTTTTGTCGACAAAGTACAGGGCGACACCGCCTTCATCCGCTACCAGCATCCGATCAAGAACACGATGGCGCAAGAAGCAATCGTTATGCAGATAGCACCTGGTGGCGCCCAGTTCAAAGGTCTTGAACGAATCTCAATCGTCAAACAAGGCGAACCAAGCCCGCGTGCCAAAGTGACATATCAACTGATGGGCAGACGCAGATAAGCTGGACGACAGTCGGCAACAATTATTCTTTCCTGTGAACCACTGATCCAATCAGCGTTCTCGACTCGCTGAAATATTACTTACAGCGTTTTTTCAGCTCGAGCGCTTGTCTTCGGCTATCATCTAGAATCCAGTTAAAATGTGAGATCGAAATGCTGCACAGGAAAACACGTCGCAAACAGGGCGGAATGTCAAGATCGAAGGTTCTCTGCGCATTGCTGACAGCGCTGTTGCTGGTCGGCGCCAATGCCGCAGATGCCCGGGAAAAGCTCGACAACGATAACGTCGCAGGCGACCAATACTCAGACCCGCAGCTTCGTCCGGAAATCTTGCCTGGATCGGAAACGACTCTCCCCACTCGACCGGAAGAGGTAACGGAAAAGCTGCAACCGTCAGGGAGCGCAGCTCCACCCGTTCTCAAAGGTGCTGCCGACACAACGGCAATCAATTTAAACTCTCGAGCCGAGCTGCTCGCCGCTAATCCACTCAGTCGGTATCGTGGTGACAGCCTGGTTTTTTTCAAAGTACATATTAAAAACAGTGGTTCTACGCCGGTCCTGGTTCTGGGCCGCGACGCTCAGTTTGTCACCCCATCAGCGACCGTGAAAACGATTCGGGCTGCCACCCTGGAAAACCACGACAACGTCCTGCTGACGCCCAAGGAAAAGGTCCTGGTCGGTGCCGTGGGCATTGGAAGCGCTGGTCTGGCTAGCTCTATCTTTTACGAACACATGACCCCTTCCGAGAACAAACACCGCAGCCTCGGCATCGCACTGGGTCGCGACCGTGGTCGCCATGAGGTGGAATCGGAAAATCTCGGCACCAGGCTGGTGATGCCGGGCGACGAAACCAACGGCTGGCTTGCATTTGAAGACTCGGCCAATGTTCGGCAGCAAAATACATTAAGAGTACCGGTGATGTTTCCGCCCTACAGTACGGTGTCTGCCAACCTGGCAGTGCCCGTAACCGCGGTCGGGGCCCCGCTTTCACCGCCTGACATGACGCCGGGCAACAAACAATAGTGGTTTGATACAATTTGGGACTCTCTTCGTTCGACCATGAAATGGATCGGGCGATGGAATCTTCACAGGTTGCCGCAAACTTTGAAATCATTTGGAACTCTAGTTTTAATCGCGCTTTTGACCGGAATCCTTTTCTGGTCATCGCCAATCTTTTATAGTGCGGATGCTAAGGCATCGCCTAAAGATGCGGAGCCTGAGAAAACGAAAGTTCGTGTGGAACCAAATCCCGTGGTGGTTGTAGAGACATCCAAGGGTGTGATCAAAATGCTCGTTTATAAAAACGAAGCACCGACGACAGCACAAAATTTTCTTGAGTTGGTCAAAAATCACACATACGATGGAACCAAGTTCCACCGCTATGAGCCTAAGTTCTGCGTGCAGGGCGGCGATCCAACCGGCACCGGCCGTGGTGGCTCAGGCAAATCCATTCCCTTAGAGATCAATCGTCAACTGAAGCACAGCGAGGCCGGCATGGTCGGCATGGCTAGAGGCCCCAAGAGGGATTCAGCCAGTTCACAGTTTTATATTATTCTCGGACCACAAAGCGGACTCGACAATGAGTTTGCTGTTTTTGCAAAAGTGACTGAAGGATTGGACATAGTGTTCACTCTTCGAAAAGGCGACACCATGGACAGTCTGTATCTTGAGGGTTCCAAAAAGGAACCTAAGAAGGAAACTAAAAAAGAGTCGAAAAAAGAAGGTTAGCGGCCGGCATCTAGCCGATTGCAAACTGAGCAACAAAGAGGAAATGAAATGAACGACCCAGTCGTATTGATCGAAACCAACAAAGGCACCATTAAGGCTCAAATTCATTTGACTGATGCGCCTATCACCGCCCAGAATTTCTTGGATCTGGTAAACAAAGGATTCTATAACGGGTTGACGTTCCACCGCTACGAACCGGGCTTCTGCCTGCAAGGCGGATGTCCTAAAGGCACCGGCACTGGTGGCTCGGACAAAAACATCCCGTTGGAAATCAACAAAAAATTGTCGCACAAAGAGAAGGGCGTTTTGGCGATGGCGAGATCAGATGATCCGAATTCAGCCAGCTCGCAATTCTATTTCACCCTCGGCGACGCTAACTTCCTCGATGGCAACTATGCGGTCTTCGGAAAGCTTACCGAAGGCATGGAAGTTCTCGATCAGCTCCGCAAGGGCGACAAGATGGTCAATGTCAAAGTTGGCGAATCAGTTCACGCATAAGTAATTTGAATTAGCATCCGAAAGTTCGCTCGAAATTAAATTTCGGGCGAACTTTTAGACTGCATATATTTCGCATCCTTGTTCGATACTGTAGAGATATAGGTTTTTACACCGTAGAAATGAAGTAGCAGTTGCAGCTGCTGACGCGACGTTCAAGACGTGGCTACGGTGACGGAAGCGGGGCGGCGCCCCGTTTTCGTCACCGGGAGCCCGACATTCGTGTTGGAATTTTTTTCCGGGACCCAAATTTCGGAGCAGGGCGACGAGCGTCCAGTTTTTTTTTGAAAAGCCCTCGGCGAGCGGCTGTTTGGAGACCCAAGCCGCGCAAAAGCCAAGCACATTTGAAACCCAGATTCCGACCTAGATCTTGATATAACGCCCTGACGTCCAGGCACCACCACCGGCACCAACTGCGACACCAAGCGTCAACATGATTGCAAATGTCTGAGCAATGTTGTATCCCACGTTTTGCGGGAAGAACGGAGCCAGACTGGCCAGTTCCTGCTGCAGATATGGCTGAATCACATACAAATGCATAGTCAGCAAGACCAGCATGGCAAGCGTCGCCGCGATGAATCCATAGAATGCGCCCTGGAAGACGAACGGACATTTGATATAGAAATGGCCAACGCCCATCAAACTGAGAATCTCAATTTCTTTTTGCCGCGATTGAATAACTAAGTGAATCGTGTTTCCGATTACGGTCAGCGTCGCGGCAGTCAGGGCGCCAGTTACGACAACACCTGCAATTTCGATGAAGTGCCTGAATTCGTTGATGCGTTTAACAACCATCATCGGATATCTAACCGCTTCGATCGCCGGCAAAAGTTTCAACTTCGGAGCAAGAGCCTCGACTTGATCGGCTCGATTCACGGTAACGTGAAGCGTGTTGGGAAGCGGGTTTGAGATAGACGCAACGTTGAGAGATTTTTTCATATCTTCCCAGGCGACGTCTTTAGTTATCACTTCGACCAAACGAACTTCTTTGTACTGACTGACATCACGAGCCACTTCACGTGGTTCGTACTTGTCACTCAAAAATGCCGAGATCACCATTTGCGAACCCCAGAGGTTAACCAGGTTCTTCAACGACATCGTGAGCTGAAGCACGCTTCCGAAGATAGTCAGAGCGATTGCAAGGATGCTTATGACTAGCCAGTTTGACCAGCCGCTTCGTTTGATGCCCAGAAAGGTTTCAACAAAAACTCTTCCAAGTATTCTCAATTGCCGCATTACATCGACTCCAAAAAATCAATTAAACAAGTGAAGACATTGACTGCGAAACTGATTGCAGATCCATGTGAGTGTCATAGACGCCGCTATCGACATCGGAGACCAGCTCACCGCCTTTGAGGGCGATAACGCGACGTCTCATCGCATCAACAATAGTGTGATCGTGGGTGGAAATCAGAACAGTGGTGCCACGTTCTGAAATTCTCGACAAGAGCTGAACAATTTCAAGCGAAGTAGCAGGATCGAGGTTGCCTGTTGGTTCATCAGCCAGTAGAACCGGCGGTCCGTTGACGATCGCTCGTGCGATGCCGACGCGTTGTTGTTCGCCACCAGAAAGTTCTTCAGGAAATGCATTCGCTTTTTCTTCCAGGTTGACTACGTTGAGTGCGCTGGAAACGCGCTTGCGAACATCCTTTTCATCAACGCCGAGAGCTCGCAAGATATACGCGACGTTATCGAATGCAGTGGTTTTGGACAACAATTTGTAGTCCTGGAAGACGATGCCCAGACGACGGCGCAACAGTGGAATCTGGCGCGGGCTGAGGCGATTGAGATTGACGCCGCCAATAAAAACGCTTCCTGAGCTTGGCACTTCTTCACGATAAAGCAAACGCATCATCGTAGATTTGCCTGCACCAGATGGTCCAACAAGGAATGCGAATTCGCCGAGCGCCACGTGAAGGTTGATATCCTTCAATGCGGGTCGACCACCGTAGCCCTTCGATACATGCTGAAGTCGAATCATTTTGTGGTTTCAACCTGAGGGGATGCCGAAAATTCTCGCTCGATTAGCGACGAAGTTTTTTGCACTGCCGGCGATTTCTGAGGTGTTCAAAACACAGGAATGTCCGACAGGCGGGAATCATAACATAGTAGTCAGCAGGAAGCCTTGAATAAGATCAATGTTCTACTTTGTTAATTTCAGTGGACCGAATTCCTTTCGGAGCACTACGTTTTCGGTTCATGTTTGGCGTTGATCAAACCCCAGACATGACAAAGTCGACACAAGGAAAGCTCGCCATACATGCGGGTGTCGACGAATCCACACTGAGTGCAGGCATCCAGTCCCTTGGTTTCACGCCATGCTCTAAGTCTTAACTCTCGCTCATACATGCGAACCATTCGGTCCGAAATACCAGGTTCAAACTCAACCCCGGCCTGCAGACTCTCCTTCAATTCTTGTATCTCGATTAGATTTTCTTCGGATAGCTGAATTGACGCCAGTTCTTGTTCGCTTGCCACAAACGACGCTGCACGCGCTTCTTCACGCTTGTGACTTTGCAGAGCCTTCTCTAAATAATCGCTATCTTCGCCGGCTTTGAAATGTTTCAAATCAAAACGAATGCCGACAATTTTCAATCCGACGCCACGGGCAAACGGCGCAAGCCTCTTCAGCATTGGTCCTCGCTGAAAAGATAGTTCTTGCGCAACTGAAGCATCTTTAACGGAAACGACCAGGTTTCCTTCGTTATCAATGAATAGCGGACGCGTCACGTTCTTGAATGGTGGGTCCACAATATCCGCCCAGAGCGACATGAAGGCATGTTCTTTCATGCGCTGCTCCAGACCGAACTTCGAAATCACTTTGCTCAAGACCGTCGAAACGTCGGTCATAGTGCTGCGAGAACGGTAGCGATCAGGTTTTCTGGCTCTGACAGTTTCGTCTTCGGGCATTGGAATGGTGCTCCTGAAGCGCTTCCCGCGCAGCCTTTCCCAATAGCAACATTATAGGAGTAACGCGGATGCCTGTGGTTATCAGGAAAATTTCCTCATAATCTGCCCGATCTAAGCGCATCCCCAGCCAAACCTGAGTTATAATCTGTCGACTCGCCGCATCGGCGGGCAAGTCAGTTATTGGTGCCGGTGGAGGTTCTATGAGGTCACCCGTGGTCGCTCAAAATACTATTGAAGAACTTCAGCGCAGATTCAAACCAGAGAATGCGCGCAATCTTTCAGCCACCTACCTGATCACCATTCGTGGAGAAGACGGCGGTTCCTGGCTTACCAAGATCGCCGAAGGCAACTGCGAATTCATCAAACAAGATGATCCTGAGAGCGCAAGAGCGGATTGCTCGATCGCAATCAACGCAGAAGATCTGGAATTCATCATGAACGGTCAAATGACCGCAATGACAGCAGCCCTTTCCGGCATTCTCGCCATCGACGGCGAACTCGGTCTGGCGATGCAACTTGTGCCAATCTTCTTCGAAGGACAGGCACCATTTATTTAAGTTCATTCCAACCGGGTATATAGAACTCGGCGATTCGGCTCATCTTAATTTTTTGACGAGTTCTGAATCAGGCGTAGTGATACTATGCAAATTGAACTGCCGGGCGACAAGCCGTGGCAAGCGTTTTTAAGGAACCGGTTAAACGGTTCCTGTTTTTTTGGCTATTTTTAGGCATCACCGGCGGTGGCAAGCATTTAGCGGTCAAACAATCTGCACAAATCACTCAGTCCGCGCGTCGCCAGTTTCCATGCGGTTTAAAACCAGCGAACAACCACAGGAAGCGGTCGCAAGTTCACGATCACGAACGCAATTTACTAAAACACAAAACAACTCAACAACGCCCAAGCCGCTCAAGCGCTTCTTTCATACACTCCGCCGGCACCGCGCGCCCCGTCCAGATCTCGAACGCTCGCGCCGCCTGATAGATCAACATATCCAATCCATCTATCGACGCATAACCTTTTGACTGCGCCAAATCTTCCAATGGCGTCGCCATATCCATGCGTGAATAAACCAGGTCGTAAATAAGCGCGCGCCGATCGAGTTTCGCAACACACGCCGAGAACCAGTCAGGCAGGGGCTTTGAATCTTGCCCCATGGGCGTGGCGTTGACTAGTAAAAACTTATTCCGAAGTGCATTTTCGTCTTCAAGATTCGCAATCACTCGCAGCAAATTCGATTGCAAAAGCAGATCGCCTTTTGAACCCATCGATTTTGCAAGACTGGAAACAAACGTTTGAGCCTTCTCGCTATCTCTTCCATATACAGATATGTCAAAGTACCCGAGCTCGCATAATCCAGCCACCACGGCGCGCGCAGCGCCCCCACAGCCGACGACGACAACCGACTTCGACCACTGCGTATCGATGCGTTCGCGTTCGAGTGCTTCCGACAATGATTTTGAAAATCCGTAGACGTCGGTGTTGTGTCCTTTGCGACTGCGACCACCGTCATCAAAAACTATCGTGTTCACAGCACCAACATAACCAGCCTCTTCGGACAGCTCCGTCAAAAACGGCATGACAGCTTGCTTGTGAGGAATAGTCACATTGACTCCGCGCAATCCCCGTTTCGCTATTTCAGCCAAACTCGATTCGAGATTTTCCGGAGCTATATCGAATAGACGGTATTCACCTTTCAATCCAAGATACAAAAGCGCCGCCTCGTGAAGAAGCGGCGACAATGAATGTTTGACTGGATGTCCGATCAACCCGAGTTGAAATACCTCAGGCACGATTCTTAGTACTGTTTCGTTTGAACGGTGGCGACTCGCATCTTGGTGATACCAGATGCGGAGCAGGCGGTCATGATGTGAACCACGTCCTTCTGCTTGCAATCACCATCCGCGTTGACCGTGACCGGTACGTCTGAAATACCAATAGACTTAACGACTTCTTGCACCTTGGCTGTAATAGCTTCGGGACTGGTGTCGGGAATCTTCTTGCCGTTGATCGCGATTTCGCCATCTTTGGAGACGTCGATCATGATCGACTTGGTCCTAGAGTTCTCTTTCTTCGCGTGATAAGTCTCAGGCGGTTTGATCTTAAGTTCTGACTTATCGATCAGGGGTGCGATCAAGATCATGATTACGAGGAGCACAAGGAAAACGTCTGTCAGGGGCGTGATGTTGATGTCGGTAAAGACTTCAGAACCGCCAGAGCCCATGGACATACGCAATCACCCCCTCTAATCAAATCGAAACTGTAACTCTAGAACCCGAATAAACAAACTATCTGGTGTACGAACCTTCTTTGTCTTCGCTGGCAGCGAAGCTGAGGAAGAGTAGTTTCAGAAGTTGGAAGTCATCGTTGAAACGCTTAACGGTGTTGGTGTACCAGTTGTTAAACACAACAGCGAGGATGGATACGATAAGACCATAACCTGTTGCGATCAGCGCTTTAGCTACACCGATAACAACTGTCTGCGTACCACCACCGGATGCACCAAGTTCGTCCAGCGTAAATACGACACCAACCACGGTGCCGAACAGACCCAAGAACGGACACGTCGCCCCGATTGTACCGAGGATGGCAAGATGCTTTTCGAGTTTTCTGGAAACCAGTCCGACTGTGATGTCGAAGGCCTTCGAGAAGTCTTCTTTTTGTTCTGCCAAAAGTCTTACGCCTTCTTCAGCAACTTCACCGATTACACCGCCGAGGCGGCTGCAGGTCTGTTGCGCTTTTTGAAGATTGTTGTTTTCCAACTCGCGTTGCAATTGGTGGATGAACGCCGTCACATCTCTACGATTTTGTTGATAGTAAAGATAGCGCTCCACCGTTACCGCGAGAGTCGCTACCGAGCAGAGAGTGATTGGTATCGAAGCGAACCAATCCTGCATCATAAAATCGATAAAATAAGTTAGGAACTTGCTTTCCATTAATGTACTCCTAAGTGAGATCACTCTCCCTGAACGAGATCACTCCCAGCCGTTAGGGGAGTTTGAGCCCTGTGGCTCAAACATAACGGATCTGAGTAAGTCTATCAGAATCGGCGGAATACGCCACCACCCCCAGTACCCTTGAAGACGTTGTAGTCGAATGTAAATTGAATATCTACATCGGCTGGAGCGCCGTCAGGTAGTGGTCGGAAGGGTGCAGCGTTCTGAATCGCTTTCAGAGCAGCCTGGTCGGCGATAGCCATGCCTGAAGAACCTATTATGCGGAGGTTAGACATAGTGCCGTTTGTGTGGACCTTGAAGACCACTTGAACACGTTTACTTTCGTTACCTTTCGGTGGATACCAGGCTCGTTTGATTCTTCTTTGCAGATCAGCCATGTAAGGGCCGAAGTCGACATCTTTCTGAGCGGACAATGATGGACGCCCGGGCTTAGCGCCCTTGTCCGGATTACCTTCTGAGCCTTCGCCACCACCGCCACCACCACTTCCGGAGGATGGACGAGGAACGCTTGGCGCAACTGCCATTGACGGACCGGAATCGCCGGAGCCGCTGCCGGATCCAGATCCGGAGCCTGCACGCGAAGGTGCTGGAGCCGCTGAAGGTCCGCTTCCGTGCCCGCCCTTCGAGGTCGAGCCCCCACCGCCGCCGGCGAAGACCGGGACCGGTCCGCGCGCGCCGCCGCCACCGGAAGTACCGCGAGTACTGATCGAGGCTATCGGTGCAGGCATAGTGCCGGAAGAACTGCTAGGCAAAGAGGCAAGAGCAGGTGACGGAGCCGCTGGTGCTCCCACTTTTCCTATCGAAACCGGAGCAGGAACAGGAACAGAATTGGCTCTTGGCGAGGCTGCCGGAGCAGCAAAAGGATTCGGCATCATCATAGGCGTTTTGTTAGGCGATGGCGACGGACTCGGAGTTGGTGACGGTGCCGCCATTGGCGCAGGCGAAGGCGTCGGTCTTGGTGAAGGTGTGGGCGTCGGAGCAGCTGACGGAGACGGTCTCGGCGTCGGACGCGGCGTTGGTTGCGCTTGCGGCTTAGGCGATGGAGACGGCGTCGGAGCGTGCGTTTGCTCTACCGGTTTTGCCACCGGCTTCGCCTCCGGTGCTTTCGGCGTAGGTTTTGCAGCAGGCTTAGCCTGGCTTGGCGCCTTCGGTTGCGGTGACGGAGGCGAAACTTTTTTCTGTGGATCATGCTTGCCGCGATCTTCGGAATTCTTTTCAGCCTTACGTTTTGAACGAATCTGCTTTTTCACTTCCGGTTGGTTCTGAATAAATTCGATATCCGTAATCTGCGTTCTAGGCGGCGGCGGAATCAAAAAGAAGAAAGCCAGAATCAAACATGTCGCCATCAGTGCAACGTGGACCAGATAAGATCCGCTCGACGCCTCAGGCATATCCATAACAGCATCAGCGTAGATCTGCTTGCGCTGAATTACGGCAGCATGATCGTACGCATCGCGCATAGCCAATGCGGTAAATGAGAGGAACAACCCGATCAACACTAATGATGCGGGGTTACCTAATCGGAAGTTCATCATCGACGCGATTAGCTGCCTGTTCGGCTCCATGTTGAAACCGGTACCGAAGCTATAAAGGCTCTGCAACAGCGATTCGTTAAAAACCAATCCCAGAAAAACCATAAAGTTGATCACGCCGACCGCGAGAAACAACGATCCCTTCCTGGATTCACCGTTGTAAAACTGACCTAACCCGGGCAATACCGATAGCAAACCGGCCATAGTCGGGTCTTTCTGGGGCCGGTCATTTGCCTTTGCGTAAGTAGCCATGGAAGTAGGTTTCCGTCCTGAGTAGTAAAGAGAGGTTTCCGTATCCGTACAAAACGAGCCATGAAGGAACGAACTTTTAGATACGACCAGAAACACGATGAATTTGTTTCTGAAAGCTTGAAGGCATTGAACCCACTAATTAAATGTCTTAATCAATATAGGTAGGTCCGCTTGGGCTCCCTGTCGCCGTTAGAAATACTTGCCGATCGCCTGATTAACGAAAGTTCAGTATAACTCGTATAGTTTAAACCCGCTCAAAGCCAGGATTCAAGAGGGTTGCAGTTGATAACCATCAACTCATCTGCCAGTCGCCCAAAATTCTTTCGGCGACTGGAATAGTTTCACTATATAGCTATCCGCAGCAAGCCGCTACGGTTCTTTGACGCAATCGATCATCAGTAAAACCCCGATACAAATCCTGGGGTTTACCCTGACTATTGGGATATGACAAGCTTCTGGAAGAACTAAACCAAAATCTGCTCTGGTTTGGTTCTCACCGCTAAGCGAAATTACATGCTGGCTTCGGGCATGCGAAGCTCTTCGGCAAGTTCGATTTTCAGTTCGTCACCAGGACGTACTTCGACTTTTTTGCCTTTCTTGGCAAGAAGAATTGCTACGCCAACCGCCAGTCCAACGCCTGCTCCAATCAACGCGGCGCCGCCTTTGGTGATTTTGCTGTTGTCGTTGTTGTTGTTGTTGCCGACGCCGTTGTTATTGTTATTGCTTCCGGAATTGCCAGCCAGATAACCGATACCGAGACCGGCTAACAGAGGCAATGAAACTGCACCGGTATCAAACGCCACATCTTTCAATCCACGTCGAGCGTGCACTACGCCGCCACGTGCCACCAGATTGGCGACAATTGGAATAGAACGTTGATCGGGTGTGGTTATCGAGTCAAACTTCATTCCGACAGAACCCGAACGGTTGAGCGCTCTTGGCGAGTTCAACTGAGCGATTCTTCCTTTGATAATCGATCCGGCAGGCACAACGGTTGAGCCGTCAATGCTCAAGTCTTCGGAAGTTCTGGCAGCGAATTCATCGCCTTCCTGACTGGTATCGGAGTCAACCGCGGTATCCATAATGATTGGAATTTTGGTACCGGTCGGTACTACTTTTACGTAACCTTTTAATACTTTGCTCGAGGCAGTCGTCGTCTTATCTTCGCCACCACCGGTGGTACTAGTGCCGGCAGCATCTGTGGCTGTCGTCGTGGCATCACTTTCGGTGGCAGGCGTTTCTGCTTTTGCAGGGACTTTCGCTTCGTCCAATTGCGGACTTTCCGACTGCAGTGACGGTGTTATCGGAACAGAAAAATGATTATCGGATGAAGTCGAAGTCGAGCTGTCATCCGCGGAACTTGGCGCTTCGTCCGACGGTTCCTTAGCAGGACCTTCCGGATTGTAAATCTTGAAATTGAGTTGCGGTTCGTCACCAGCGATTGCAGGGGTGACGGTGCCTGCCAACATCAACAGGGAGAGTGACACAGCGATGAGCGAGTTACCGGTCCGAGACATTGTGATTCTCCATTGGTTCTTGCGAACGTTACCTGATACGGATTTTGAAAAAATCTCTATGATGACTGCGACTTCGGGTTAGCAGTCAAGTGGAGCAGCCAGTCTAACACGCCACTCCATAACCGAAATTAGCGATTGCTAGGAAATCTTTGAAACCGCCAGCGGACAGGAAAAAACTGTTACCGCAATGTTGCGATACTTCTCGAAGCCTGCCCAAGGGATTGCAATCCGGGTTAGCCAATCCCACTATAGTGAATTAAACTAAATACAGTGTAGGGAAAGCGACGCCACCGAGTTGAGGTCGCCTATGAGGTACTGCAAGTGATCCAATGCCCAATCTGTCAGGTGCTCAACGAAGACGGCGCGCTCTTTTGCGCTGAGTGCGGTCAGAGATTTGCGCCCACCAGTTCTGCTCCGCAGCCACCGGCTCAGCAGCAGCAGCCGCAGCAACCGCCCCAGTTTTTCCCTCAGCAACCCAGCCAGAGCGACACCGCACCACCGGATCAAGACCCCAGCCGTCCTGCCAAGATCAAGCTCCGCTCACCGATGCTGGGCAGCTCCGATGACGATATGGACGGCTATGAGAAGCCCCAGATGAACAAGCTGAGAGGCACTGGCGGCCCGCGTCCGGAAGGGGAGTCGCAGCGCTCGACCGGTAAGAAACAACATTTGCGATCGCCGCTACTGGACGGAGACGACAGCGACAGCTACGATGACGACGAGGGCAGCCAATCGCCTCCACGCGGCAAGTCGCGCGGCGGCTCACCGGATCACGATCCTCAAGAAAATACTATGCAAAAGAAAAAACGGCTGCGCTCGCCACTCTTAGGCGACGACGACGGCGACAGCAATGAAGACTTCACGCCAGAACCCGGACACCCGGGGGCAAAACGACCATTGCGCTCGCCTCTGCTCGGCGGCAGTGACGACAGCGCCCCACCGCGAGGTAGCTCGAAGAAAGGTTCTTTACGCTCACCTTTATTAGGTGGCTCCGATGACGATTTCGATGATGAAGCTGAAGAACCGCGTTCCAAGAAGGGCGGACTGCGTTCTCCTATGCTCGGAGGCGGCGGCGGCGGAGCAGAACATCATCCAGGCCCCAGACACAGAGGCGGTTTACACTCACCTTTATTAGGTGATGCGGACGATTATCCCGACGACGAGGATGACGAACCACGACCACCGAAGCGCAACCAGACCGGTCCTGGCGGCAAGCCCAAATTGCGTTCGGCCTTGCTGGGCGGAGGCGGCGGATATGACGATGACGAGGATCTCGATGACGACTGGGATGACGAAGACGACGATAATCCGGACGTTCTAAGATCGCCTCTTTTGGCAGCAAAACGAAAGCGAAGGCCCAAACCACCGGCGCCGGCAGCCGCAACCGCTCCGGGACAAGGAGTATTCGGCAATCAGGATATGCCTCCTGGTGTGCAAATTCATAGGCCCGGCGGCGAACCGCATCAAGGGCAAAACGTCAATCCCGGCGCGCCTTCCCAACAATTTCCAGGACAACAACAGCCCTATCATCCATCCCAAGGTCAAACGGGACAAATTCAGCAAGCGCCAAGCGCCGCTTTCCCTGGTCCTAGCGAACCACAACCGCCATGGCAAGGCGTTGGAGCGCCGCCTCTTCCAGGATGGCCAGGAGAGTCCCAGCCTCAACCCGGTCAACCCTGGCCGCCGCCCGGACTGCCCAATCCAGGCATGCAAACACCAGGCTCGGTTCCGCCACTGCCGGTGGAGTCACTACCAACTTCGCCGCCATGGCAGAATCAGGCAGAACATCCGGCTGTCGGCGTGTTGAGAACAGCCGGCGCATCGCACGAAGTGCCACCAATTGTCGACGACAATGATGAATTTCAATTAGATATTTCGGAACCCACCGGCTTTTCGGTTCCCGCACCGGCACAGACTCCTGTAGCCGAAGCACCACGACTGGTGCCGCCACAATCCCCGGCGCGCAGTCTCTCGGCACCATCAAAGAGCGATGATGACGAATCGGATCTCGATCAAATCGATCAAAAGCCCGAACGAAGAAATCGCGTCGAAAGGCGACGAAATGACAGACGTTTTTCCAACCTTATAGATGAAAAGCCAGGACAGAAATCCTTCGATGACGAAGACGACTACTCAGTGGGTCGTCCGACTGCGCCGAGTGGTGCCAATGCCGGTCTGGGTAAAGCAATGTTTGCACTGGGTGCGCTTGCCCTCGGATTGAAGATCTGGTTCGTCATCCGCGCCGCCGGTATGTGGAATCTTGCTCAGATGCCGGAGTTCGTAGTCGAACAAGCATTCAGCGGATTAGCACTTGTCGGTCTGATAGTTTTGGCGCTAAGTAGTATGAAGAAATAGGTGAGTAGTTTTTAACCAGCACCTCTGCGACAGGTCCTTCAGGCCTGCTCAGATTGACAAAAGGTAACTTTCAAAGAGATAGACGCGTGGTATAGTTGCCCTCGTTCTGAGGAACCTTTCTATCTTGCGCTGACTCTTCAGATCCTTGTTGCAGCCTCCTGCTGAGACGAACTAGTCAGCCACAACACAGGTACATATTGAATGAGGAATCCACAAATCACGGCACGCCGTGTTCTGCTCCTTGGTTTTGGAGTAACTCTGCTCGCCACGACGAGCCTTCCGCCTGCTTACTCTATCTCGATAACAGGCTCCAAGAAACCATCTTCCTTTGATCTTCCCTGCGCAGACACGCTAGACGCTGATACTGCCAGTGATGCCTCCGAGACTCCGGCAAACAACCCTGATCTTGCACCAATGACATTGAGTGCACCACAGGCTGCTGCCACCACCGGCGCAACCACGACTTCACCGACCAGCCCGGAAGCTGAAGGCACTTTGAACGCCAGTGTCACCACTAATAGTTTCGTACCCAAAGGCCCGCTAGAAGGCGACAACAATGGCTTGCTCGCGCCTACCAGTGTGAAGGGCAGCAAGACCGGAAAAATCGCAAACCTTGGTAAAGCCAATCTGGTAGACCAGGCGAAATCAATCAGTATTACTCCATTACCACTCATGGATTCTGACTCCGATAGTGAAAGAAAGCTGGATGAGAAGAGCGAAATTGAGCGCGAACAACTTACGGGACTTTGGGAATCGACACTGACTCGATCACCTAAAATCAATTACGTTATTCAAAAGCTCATGCCGAATTCAAACGGGTCCAAGACGACAACAATCTTGATGCGCACGTTGTCTACGGCGATGATGGGTGGACTCGGAACAGTAGGATTTATGGTTCCCGGCAGCGGCGGATACATGATCCAGAGTGGTGGCATGTCCATCATGAATCAACTTCTCAGTGTTACCGAAGGCTCTGCCGCCAAAAAGTCCAGAATTACTGAAGATCAACAGCTTGTTCTCTACAATATGATTACAGACACTGCTGCAGATCTAGTTGCTAGTTACAGAGACTATAAGGGCAAGCACAAGTCGCTTTTCCGTGCTAACGCCGATTTCGAGGATCTGAAGAATCTGGCTCCTGAAGCCAAGAAAGATGGCGCTAAAGTCATGGAAATTGACTATACGTTGAAGAAGCAACAACGCGATATTGAAGAAATAGGCGGACAGCTCAGCACCTTCAGACTTAAATTAATCGATTTGGCCGGTCCTGATGCAGTCGCAAAACTGGACAACAGCATCGACGAAGAATTCAAACGACTTCACCCGGAATTGGTTCCGGCAGTTGCAGCAGAGCAAACGAAAGAACAGCCGGCTGAAGCACCGAATGAGTCAGAAGTCGCCAACGAAAAAAACGATGAAGCTAAACTTGAGTCATCGACCACGAAAGTCGCCGACAAAACGAACGTGCACTCAACTGACGTGAAGAATCACTTCAAGTTACATCCGCTATAAAAATAGCCAGGAACTATGTCTACAGAAAAGAAGAATAACTGGATCGTGTGGCTGATTATTGGTCTATGCGTTCTTGCGATACCTGTTGGAATTTTCGGCAAACAGTCAAAGAAAACCGAAACTAGTGATACCACTGAGAGTGGCTGGGGTATGGCGTTTAAAGATCGCATCAAAGTGATCAACTTAAGCGGCATGATCATGGACAGTGATGAGAAAAGCGTTTTCTCAATGACTGATTCAACTTCTTCGACAATTAAAAAACTGCGCAAAGCTAAAGACAACCCAAAAATCAAAGCGGTGCTCATCCGCATCAATTCTCCTGGTGGCACGGTCGCGACATCGCAAGAAATAAACGAAGCAGTAACCGCTCTCAAAGCGGAAAAGCCTGTTTACTCGAGCATGGGTGACATCGCTGCTTCCGGCGGCTACTACGTGGCTTGCGCGACTGACAAAATCTACGCCAACCCCGGAACATTGACCGGTTCTATAGGCGTGATCTTAAACGGTATGAATTTCAAAGGACTGGCCGACAAACTCGGTGTGCAACCACAGGTGGTGAAGTCCGGTTTATTCAAAGACATCGCGTCGCCTTACAGACCAATGACTGAAGAAGAACGCAAAATCCTCCAGGCTCTAATCGACGACTCCTACGATCAATTCGTACACGCGGTTTCCGCCGGTCGCAAGATGCCTCTCGAGCAAGTCAAAAAAATTGCAGACGGCAGAATTTATTCCGGACGACAAGCTAAAGCAAATGGTTTGGTAGATGAACTCGGTTCCTATCAATTAGCTCTCGACGGTCTGCAAGCGGCTTGCAAAGAAAAATACAAATTGAGCGCTGATCTGCCGGTCGATGACAAATCGACATCGAGTCTTTTCGAAAGTCTTTTCGAATCACAACAGTCATCGTCATTGATTCCACAAATGCCACAAAGCACCAGCATGGAAGCGAACATCGCGCGCGAGTTGTTGCCTGTGTCGATGCAAGCGCGCTTTCGCAACCAACCATTGTGGTTGATGCAATAGGTTTGAACGCCTGAATGCGAGCCTTATTCGGCGCTTGCATAACTGAATTACGGAGCGAGCGTGGACGCCAGTACAACGATCAATTCTGAAGCAACTCAAACCTACGATGGTGAGAATCCGTCGTGGTCGGAGCTTTTCTATGGAATCTTGATGCATCCGATCACAACGTTCAAACGACTCGACGCTCTATGTGAAATCGGTTCGATTTATAAACTCTGCATGCAAGCCTTCAGCACTGTCTTTCTAAGCGCTTGCCTCCTCGGTCTGGCAAGAATCACGCCAACCGACGGCTTCGGTTCTTTCTTCGATTTGGTTTCCGCGCTGACCAACGAAATGATGCTCTGGGTAATTGCGGCCTCAGTTCTGTCGCTGCTTTCAGCCGTAATTGCAGGAGCTCGCCCGACAAAATGGAAAAAAGCTCTCGTCCTCACTGGATGGAGCTTCGTTCCGCTCATCTTTTTTGCGCCCATCATATGTTTTAAAAACTCGCTTGGCGCAATGGTTTTGCCATTCATTGCCATACCTACGTGGTGGTCGTTATTCTTGCTGTTCTCGGCCTACAAAACCGCACTCGATATCAGCGCTCGAAAATTGTTGGTGCTGGTCGTCATCGTCCCGCCCGTTCTATTCCTCGCTTACGCTTTCTGGAGCGGACTTTCCTTCTTCTTGATGCTGTCGGAAATACTCAGCGCGTTCAGTGCAAGGTAGATCAAATGACTTACGCATCAACTGCAATCAATGACTGAAATCGATTCAAAGCCAAACGTGATCGCGGTTGTCGGTCCGACAGCGTCCGGCAAGACGGCGCTGGCGCTGCAGTTGGCGGCTAAATTCGGTGGCGAGGTGATCGCCTGCGATTCGCGCACCGTATATCAATATATGGATATAGGAACAGCGAAACCATCCAGGGAAGAGCAGAACGAAATTCCTCACCACATGCTCGATGTGGTCGAGCCGGACCGGGTTTACAGCGTCGCCGAATTCCAGCGGGAGGGAACGGTTGCACTTCAATCGATCCTGTCCAGAGGAAAATTGCCAATCGTTTGTGGAGGAACAGGTCTGTATGCGCGAGCATTATTGGAAGGACTGATGATCCCCGAAGTGGCGCCCCAACCGGAGTTACGCGAATCGCTCAAGGTGCTTGCCGACGAGCACGGCAACGAGGCCATTTTTTCAAAACTAAAAGAACTCGATCCGGTTTCTGCCGGCAAAATTGCAGCCAACGATCGGTTCCGAATCATCAGAGCGCTGGAAGTGACAATGACGCTAGGGCGCCCGTTCTCCGAGGTCACGGGTAAGACCGAAGTGCCGTTCAACGTGATCTGGATCGGTTTGAATTTCGACGACCGGTCTATTCTCAGAAATCGGATCATTGAGCGCTGGGACATGCAAATCAAAGCCGGCATGATTGATGAAACAAGGCTGCTGGTCAGCAAATACGGACTCACTCAGCCGATTTTAAACGCCGTCGGATACAAGCAATTGATTACATATACTGATGGGCTCTGGTCTCTAGAAGAGGCTACAGAAGATTGCATACGACATAGCTATCAACTCGCTCGCAAACAAATTATGTGGTTTCGCTCAAACCCAGCTACCAACTGGTTTTCCGTAGACAAAAGTAAACATCTTTTTGATGACGTGTTGACGCAATTAGACGGGCGAATTGAAACTCCGTAAAACTGGCTTGTAGTCTGGCTCTACGCAGATCGATCAGTGCTATATTTTATTGTGGAATTGTAATCTAAACTACGTTTCCCTGCATCAATCAAGAAAATTTCGCTCATAGGACTGGACGTTTCAAAGTTTAGGGATATACTGGTAAAAGTCTTAATGCCTCTTCAGTAGCGGGTTAGACAGCTAAGACTAATCGCGGAAAACCTCGAGTTTCTTTCAGTAATTTCTGTAAGCGAGTCTCAAGTAACGGCGGCGGGCGCATGAAGAGAGTAATTGACACAGCAAGTATTCGGGAAGTTTCACTTCCATTTAGCGACGGACTATTATCCGCAAGACTTTGGAAGTCTGGAGAACGCACAGTAGTAGGCGTTCCCGAACTCGGTCTGCACTGTTATGGTGTGTCCGAGAGCGAAGCGGTCTTCCGTTTATTCACGACATTGTTGAAATACTATCGTCAGTTAAAGGCTCACGAAGAGCGCCTCGGCGATAGAGGTCTGGATCACCTGGCACAATTGAAAAATTGGGTCGCCGGTATCGAGAAGAGAATGACCTCCAACTCCTCGAGCGAATCCCGCCTTGTCCCATTCCGCGGGCGTTTCCGCTAGTCGATTTTAATTCCAGCGCCAGAAGTTACAGTTAGTCGGTTCGATTCCGTGCGAGCATTCGTTAGTGAGTCCGACCGATCTACTTAACCATTTCGATTCGTTCTTCATCAATCAAACCGCGCGCTTTCAAAACGAGGTCGGTCTTCAACGCGTGCAGACCCGCTTCTAGACCGACGGGAAATTGGTGAGGATTAACCAGTCGTTTGATTCCAGGGTGGAATTCTGCCAGTTGCTCGAACACGAACTTGCGCGTCGCTTCAAAACCGGGGTATTCATAGACGAGCTTGCCTGCTTCGAAAATCGGCTTCAAGAGGTCGATGAATTGAGTTCCTTGTGGAATGTTTTTGCGGCGCGTAAAATCGAGAGGATCGATGATAACGAATTTGCCACCAAGGTCGATCGTCTCGTCGAAAATCATATCGGCGACAAAATGCTCGCTTCGATCTTCAGACATGAAGCGCCTGCACTGCAAAAGTCCGGGAGTTGAAACTTTGATAGTTTGTTCGGAAAGTTTGATCACGTGTCGCCATTTTCGTCCTGGCGATCGCACTGCCGAAAGTTTATAAACGCCACCAAGCGATGGTTGATCACTTCCTGTAACCAGCTTGGTGCCTACGGCCCAGGTGTCGATCTCAGCGCCCTGATCTTTGAGCGAAGTGATCAGCGTTTCGTCTAAATCATTGCTCGCCATAATTGCCGCATCCGGAAATCCTGCTTCGTCCAACATCTTGCGCGCGTTGATGCTGAGATATGCAAGGTCACCGGAGTCCAATCTGATGCCGAGCAATTTTTGTCCGTTCGCTTTTAGTTTGTTGCCGATCTCGATTGCATGTTTCACACCTATCAAAGTGTCGAAAGTGTCGACGAGAAAAACGCAGTTATTCGGCATGGCCTCTGCGTAATCAACGAAAGCTTGACGTTCACTTTCGTGCGCCATGATCCAACTGTGCGCGTGAGTTCCTTTCACAGGAATGCCGAACAATTTTCCAGCAAGCACATTCGATGTTCCGTCGCACCCACCAAGATACGCAGCCAGACTGGCTGTTATGCCGCCGTCCATACCTTGCGCACGACGCAATCCAAACTCATAAACTTTCTGACCTTTCGCAGCCAACTTGATGCGAGTGGCTTTTGTAGAAATCAGGGTTGAGAAACATACAAGATTGAGCAACGCCGTTTCCAAAATTTGTCCTGGAATAATCGGTCCGACAACCCGCAGCAGAGGCTCCTGCGCGAAGACAACGGTGCCGTCGGCGACGGCTTGAATGTCGACGTTGAAATCCAATTTTGCAAGATAGTCAATGAAAGCGCTGTCGAATAGAGGCGAGTCATCATGGGCTTTTAACGACGAAAGATAACTCAAATCATCTTCGTAGAATTTGAGATTTTGGACGTAATCAATTACCTGTTTCAATCCGCTGAAAACAGCAAAGCCACCATTGAATGGATTGCGACGGAACGACAACGTGAACGCCGCTTCTTTCTCGGCGTAACCGGATTTCCAATACGCATAAGCCATGGTCAGTTGATAAAGGTCGGTCAATAAAACTGGTGCTTGTCTGTTTTGCGAGTTTGGCGGTAATACCATACGCTTGAAGCCTCAAGGGAAATGAGTGATAAATGTAGCATGCCGGCGCCGCTGTTCGTGGTCTCGAAAACGGCGTACTTTTCTGCGAGTTCAATTCCTGCCATGACTAATTTGAACACGCCGGTTAGCATCGCCAGCCGCTTTTGCCTGGTCTTTTTGCTGTGGCTGTTTTTGGCAGCACCAGTGCAGGGACAAGAGGCGCAGGGACAGCAAGATTCAGACGACCGGCACGATCTGCTGGGACAAGATTCACCGCAGCAGCAAGAGCCGCATGTGCGGCAAGATCCGCAGGAACAAAATGTTTCCTCTCCGCACGAAAAGAATGTTTCCGCTCTGCCGCAAGAGTCAAACGAGCAGCCGATTTATAAATACGTCGGCAATCTTTTTTCGTTGAAGTTTCATCGCCCCTCATGCAAATTCGCCAGGGTGATGTGGCGCCAACATGTCATTCGTTTTCAGTATCGAAAACAAGCCATTGATGCAGGACAGAAGCCATGCCGATATTGCCTGCCGCCAAACTGGAAGTCAGTAGAGGCAAAAATTCTCGGCACGGAAAGCATGCTTGCCACTCCGGCAAAAAAAACAACTGAGCGCCCGCGCTTTGAAGGAATCGAGATCGACGAGCAGGCGCAAGAGACTGCCGACCTTCTACACCCGCCGCAGGCGAATGCTGAACTAGGCGAAAGCAAAGGCATGAAAGCGCAGGAGCTGCCGAGTTTAAATCAAGCGGCGGACCAGCCGGCTTTCCGGAAAGAATCAAACCGGCGGTGAAGACACCGAGAAGTAAAGTAGACCGAGCCTGACGGCGTTTCGAGTGACTGAAAAAAAACAATTGTTATCAACGTTTGAGTCTAAAACGGCACATAGACAGCACGAACCAAAGATTTATAGCTAAAGAATGCAAAAGGATGGTATAACGACTCCAGGGTGTTTTTAGGGCCTTTAATAGAATGCAGCAACTCGAGTACGATTTTTCTAACGCGATTGGCGTCGTCTTGGACACCACCGTTGATACACCTAAAGTACTGGGACAGGCTTTCCTTGTTTCAAAAACTCGGATGGTGACCAACGCGTCGAGTGTTTTTCACTACCTCGAGGCACCATGGGCGCTCGCAGTAAAATTCCCGTTTCCTGACGTCACCGTTCAAATCAAAGCGGTCAATCTGCACAATGATTTCGACAAGGTCCAGGCGCGAGCGTTGTATCTGGCTCAGACCGGTGTTCCGGTAGAAAACAGCCACCACGTTCAAATGAACGACATCGCTGTTCTCATCATGGATCCGCAGCCGCCAGATGTTCCACAAGATCGAATCGCAGAACTAAACCGCGCATTATCGCTGCCGTTCTCCGGCGAAGGCGTCGAGGCTTCCGGCAATTTGCGCGGAACTGAGTTTGTTCAAATCATCAACACCGCATTGGAAGCCGGTCGCGAAGGACTGCTCACGCTGTTCGATTCACGCAATATTCCGATCGCTCATATTTCAGTCGCCAGAGGCGGCATCCTCAAAGTGTTTTACCAGCAAGTCATGTCCTCCGAGATGGCTTTCTGCGAATTGGTTTACCGGCAACCGGCCTCCGGATTTGCTTTCAAGCCCGGTTTGGACATCAACTGGGGAGATGTTCCTGATGTGCAAACGCCGCCTGATCGTTTGATCTGGGAAGCACAACGTCGCTCCACCGAAATTCCAAAATTGCTTCAACAGTTAGGCGGCACGGAAGCTCGCTATCAGCAAGTCGTGCAGAACTTCGATCCAGAAGCAGCCAGTGAAGAGATTCGCTGGATGGTAGGTCCGCTGTGGCTTTCGCTCGATGCTTTCACATCGTTGGATAAACTGCCGAGAAGAGTCGGTGTAGATACTTACACGATTCTTATCGCGATAAGAGAATTGGTTAACCGCGGTGTGGCATCGCAAATTAATCGCATCAGCCCGTTTCCTTGCACGGGTCAAATGGGTCAACCGCTGATTTCACACACTGACTTTGAAGTGCATCCGTGGGATCCGCTGCAAGCGTTTTTCCTTGATCCGATTTCGGGAAGACCGACCTGGATGGAAGGAAATTTCTTCGGAGTAGCAAATTCGCTGCAACCGAAAAACATGCTGCACACAATTGCAGTCCCACCAGAAGCGCGCGGCGCCTTGATCCTGAAAGACTACAAATTGATCGGTTTGCACATTGGTTCGCAAGAATTGAAGCCCGGTCAACCGGCACCACCGGTGAAGTGCTATCAATTTATGTGGATGGGTGCGCTTCTCGACTTGAGCACGCGCAAAGTTCGTTCGCCCGGTGAAGGTGGAGATGAAGAAGGCGGCGTCGGAACTCTGAGATCTTCTCTCGATGCTTTGTCCGACGAGGCGGCTACCGAAGTCGACAAGAACCAAGTCAAAATTCAGTGCCCAACCTGTTTTGCAGTCAACGCTGATTACGGACTTTGTACCACCTGCGGTGCCACCATTGAGGCACCACCGGAAGAGCCAGAACCATCGAATAAATTTATGGGTTCCAAACCGGTTCTAGAACTGCGCAAAATTCAAAAGCAGCTCAAGATGACCGACAGTCAGGCGAAATTTGCCCTCGGTGGAACGCTTTTGATTCCACTCATATTGATGACGATGTGCATCCCTAAAGCGCCTCCACCAGAGGCAAACCAGGCGAATCAAGCCGCACAGCCAACGATTGCAAGGACAAAACCTTCAGACAAAAACGCTTTGAAGTTAGCAGTCGAAGAAGCAGGTTTCTCCGCGACTGCGCCACCTATGTACAACTACTCTGATACCAGCGATGTCACTTCGCCAACACCATCATTCGGTTTGGAATCAGAACAAGCAAACCAAAAAATTCTGTTTATTGTTTACGACGATCTGGCACCAGTTCAGTCGCTCAATAACTTCGTCGGCAAGCCTCCTTTCCAGGAAGTAGACCGCGCCGATGAACGCAAGAGCTTAGTCGACAGCAGCGAACAAATTCTTGGCGCAGGAAAATTAAAATGGATTCTCGGTCGGTATACAAAACCCGGCGCAGAAAACCCAATTCAGATCATGCTCGCCTCTTTCCCAGCGGTAAAACCAGGCAAATCGATTCTTGTGGTGGCACAAGCCTATGACGCGAAAAAACGCGCATACAACCACAAAACGACTCTGTTTATCCTCGATGAAATCGCCAGCGAATTGACCGCGGCATCAAACGAAAAGGTTCTGTCGACCTCTCCAGCTAACGAGAAAACTCCTAGCGCCAAGAGCGACGACGAGGACGAAGACTTCGACGAATCGGACGACGGCGCAACAAAAACAAAGCGTTCGAGTGAAGAGTCAACATCTGAAGAAATCGATAAGTTCATCACTGATGCACAAGTCGCACTGCAAGAAAAACTTGATCTGCCGGACAACTTAATTGAACAAGCGGACAGCTACGAAGCAGAAAATAAGAAACCGAAAAAATGGAAAGAAGGCGGACTGCTGGTCGGCATCGACGCAGAAGGCAACGTCAAACGCATCGAACTTCTAACCACCGACGCGAAGGCCGAAGTCCTCAATCGCACGCTCGAAAAGGCCGTGCAGAAAGTGGCTAAATTCGCGGATCCTCCAGTCACCAAGAAACCGGAATTCCAATTCCAAGTAAGACTGCAAGGCAAAGAAATCTTCTTGCGCCAACTCTAATGGTGCAGGGACAAAAAGACGATTACAGCGCTCAGACTCGGTCTGTAGGCACATTCGGGCATTCTGCGCGAGAATCGCGTTTTCACGATCCGATGTTCGAGCCAACTGTTTAGTCGTCGGCAGTTTTCTTATGGCGACGAACGCGAGTAACTGTCTTGGTAGCGGCAGGCGACGAACTAGTTTCAACTTTCTTGGTTGGAGTTCCTGTAAGAACTTCCTTGGCCTCGTCAGCCTTGAACAGTTTCTTCAAAACTCCAGCTAGCTTTTGACGACTGCGTTTCACATCATTGTGATTAGGCGGCAAGTTCTTAACACGCACGTCGAGTGCCTTGCGGAAGCTCACTTCTGAGTCTTGCAGTCGATTGAGTCGTTCCTGGATCGTGCCTAATTCTTCAGCGGCGGTAGCTACTCTGATATCAGAGTTCTCACCGAACTGTGCGTCCAGGTCCCGAATTCCATCGTTGTATAACTGAACGCCTTTGTCAGTTTCACCCTTCTGGATTTTCACGCGGGCAAGACGCATGTAGTCATCAAAGCTTTGCGGCTTCTCTTCGTACCAGCTCTCGACCTCTTCTGCCTTCCACTCTTTAAAGCATCCTGACACTGTCATCGAAACTGATAACAACATCACTAACGCGAGTCCAAGACGCAGATCCGAATTTTTGCGGGTGTTGCGTGCCGCAACGGAACCATCAGGTCTTGCCGAATCGGCACTATTACTTGTCTTTTGAGGCATCACTTTTCTTTTTATCATCTTCAGCTTTTCGTTCGGCTCTTTTCTTTAGCACCTCTTCTGGCACTAGATTGTACTGAATAAGTTTTTCTTTTATCTTCCGAAGGTCTTGTTGGATGATTTTTAGTTGCTCGCCGCCCGGATCAACTTCCTGCATGATCGCTTGCCAGCGCTTGTAGTTGGTGTATGCGAGCTTCCAGTCTTGCTTTGCCATGTACAACTCGGCAAGGTAGCCCACGCAGGTGCCGGTTTGAGCGGCGTTCTCACCGAACTTTTTCGTACAAATTTCGATAGCCTGGTTATAGAGCTTTTCAGCTTCAGCGGTGTTACCGGCATCTTTTGCGGCGCGTGCTTGAGCGACGACGTCCTCAAATTTTTGATTACCACCACCGCCGCCGGTCAACTTGCCGAAATCAGGCTTACCGACCTCACCACATGATGTTAGAGCGACGGCAATTAGTAATAATGGAACGATTTTTCTGGTTGTAAATGACATCACGCGCATTCACCCTGTTCTCCGTCGCAAAGTCACTACAAAGTTATCATTTTTGAGCGCGTCACACCATACCTGAGACGTCGGTGTGCTGAAGATGTCACGCAATTTCGGTTGTCAAACTTTTTCAATCTTGGCGCCGGTAAAGTAGTGGGCGAGGATGGTTTGATATTTCGAGCCTTCCTTAGCCCAGCCCTGCGCGCCGGTTTGCTGCAGGCCAACCCCATGACCCCAGCCCAGACCGGATATCGATAGTGCAGATAAATGCCCGAGCTTGTCATGACTTTGATCTAAAAATATTCGCGCACTTTTTAATCGCGCCAGTTTCTTTCCTGGTGTTTTGAACAAATCTCGGATCACCAGTTCTTTCATCACGCGCCATGTGCCGGTTGATGTTTTTACTTCGATTTCGATCGCGCAGCCGGAAACGCCACGTTTCGGAATCCTGAACGATTCAATGTGACCGAACTTACCCGAAGGAGGAGCCACCACAAATGGTGCTCGTTCGTCTTTAAGCATCGCCTGCACGGTAGCGTGCATGTGGGATTCCAGGTCATCTGCGGTCAGGTGTACTTTCCATTTGAAATGATTCGACGCGGCGTCCACCGTATATGGTGCACTGTTATAAAAATGACGCAGATTTTTGTCGTCGAATAGTTTCAAATCGACTTTGTTTTTTGTCTCCGGAACACCGCTCAGGTAGGGTAATTCCGGCGGAGGAAATTGTCCGGTAGCCGGATCGGAAAAACAGTTGTTGTAATTTTCCGTGTGACCGCCAGCGCAAGAACTGAACAAGGCTAAAATAGGTTTTTCCCGATAAGTTAAAACCTCACCAAGAGTCTCATGAATAGCGCGTTCATGTGTGGGCGACGAGACTGTCGTCAGTCCGCCGAAATACTGGCAGCAGAGATACGAATCGCAAACGTTAACGCCATCTTTGCCGTGGCTTATACGTGGGTTTAATCCATACGTCCGCGCAGCTACAGCCTGAGCCTTGACCGCCTCGATGTGATACGACGCAGGTATTTCAGAATGCAGAACTCCGTTTAGATACTTATCTAAATCCAGTATCAGGGCGACTCTGACATGACCGTTTCGAACAAAGACGGCGATTGAGCCGTTGTACTTCGCGCCGGTTGTGCCCGATGCACCAGGTCGCCTGATCGACAACAGATTGATTGAGTGCGAGCCTCGCACAAGAAAACATCCATTCGTTCTCGGCAGTTTTTTGCCACCATCAAAAGCTTCAAGAACGAAAGAGCCAGTTTTTGCCTCTTTGATACCTTTGACTGTAAAGCGCTGACCAGCAGCAATCTTTTCAAAAGGCTTGTCAGAAGTACCGACGCCAAGCAATGTCACGAGGTCGCGGCTTTCAGGCAACTGAAATACTTCAAGCGCGCCCGATGACGTAAGGACCACTTCCGTGTGGTCTAACGTCTTTAAATCTGTGGTCGTGAGACCTACGGCAACCAGCATTCAGACAACAAGCCCGGTCCGAGAAAGGTAATCTATTAAACTGTTAAAGTGGCGGAGTAGGAGGGACTCGAACCCCCAACCCTTTCGGGCAGCCGCTTTCAAGGCGGTGTCTTCATCCAGCCAGGTCTACTCCATTACGTTGCAATATACTCTATAAATTATGCCAAGAAAAGGTATGTTATGAATTTTCAAGCCGCAGTATGAACTTCGATCCAATGTAAGGCAAAACCATACCCTGATGAACACGTCCGGTTTCGACAACAAAAAGAAAATACGCCTCGACCTCGCCCTTGTAGAGCGGGGGTTGTTCATTTCACGTCAAGAAGCACAAACCGCCATCATGGACGGTGCCGTGCTTGTCAACAAAATTAAGTGCACCAAATCCGGTACCAGTGTTTCCGGCAACGATTCAATCGAATTGCGTCCGGGTTTCGTCAAACAAAAATACGTCAGCCGCGGTGGACTGAAACTTGAAAAGGCGATACAGGATTTCCAGATCGACGTCAAAGATCGGATCTGTCTCGATGTCGGTGCCTCCACCGGCGGTTTCACTGACTGCTTGCTTAAAAGCGGCGCCGCGCTAGTTTATGCAATCGACGTCGGCTACGGGCAACTCGATTGGAGCCTGCGGACAAATCCAAAGGTGGTCGTGAAAGAACGCGTTAATGCGCGATACTTGAGCCGCGCCGAATTATACGGCGAAGAAAGTTCCGGACCAGGACAGGAACAAGGGCAAGACTCAGAAGTCCAACAACAACAACAACAACAACAACAACTTCAAGCGTCGAAAATAGCCGACCTTGCCGTTATCGATTGCTCGTTCATTTCACTCGAAAAAATTCTTCCTGCAGTCAAAGATTTGCTGGATGCGGATCATAGCGAAATCATCTGCTTGATCAAACCACAATTCGAAGCCGGCAAAGATGCGGTAAAGAAAGGCGTGGTACGCAATCAGAAAGTTCACGCTGAGGTTTTAAACCGCATCGCCGACTTCGTATTCAACCTCAAATTGGAACTCACGGCATGCACGTACTCACCACTCAAGGGACCGAAAGGAAACATCGAATATTTGATGCTGCTCACGCGCCGCAGCAACGTTGAGCCCGAAGTGCAAAGAGTGCTGTCAGCAACAGATCTGGAACGCATCGCCACGGACGCGGTCATAAAAATGAACGCTGACGGCGTTGCAAACAGCGACGACGAAGACAATAATGCGTGACAACGAGAGGCGCGATGATGAGACGCTTGACATTTAGCGCGTACATTGAGTGCATGACATAGCACCCGACAATGAGGCGCGTGAACAAAAGATGCCGTGAAGGAACTGACTAAGCGTCGAGTTTGCGGCTTCCGAGGAACACCTTGAGCTCATCCAATTCTTCGAACAATTCCAATACTTGAACCACAGTTTCCTGCGGGTCTTGAGAGCCGCACTCGCTCACTGCAAATGCCAGCAACTCAGCATAGCTGATTGTTCCCTGGCTAATTTTTTCAATTATTCTGGCCGCCAAGTCGCCTAACTCAATGAATCTAGCGTTCAACTCTTCGGGATCCCGATAGATCGCCAAATTCGTTTTGCACTTTTTGATACGGCGCGGCAAGCGCACATCGTCGCGAAGCCAATCAACCAATTTCGAAATCGGATAATTGTAGTTGCGAATAACGAGCACCGAATTTAGTATCGGTCCGTATTCTTGAAATTTTTCCGGACTATCGAGTTGAATGTTGATACCACGTTGAGCGACGAGATCGCTCTCCATGATTTCGAGCTCAATCCACTCGTAGTCTGCCAGTTCGGGAAGAAAACCATGCCGAGTTACTAACTCCGGCGTATGGTTTTTCAAAAATGTTGAAAAGCCCTGAGCGGCTTTGTTCAAATTGTAGTGATCGGGTGGACACGTTTCCATGTATTGATCGACGAGTTTCACCCATTGTCTTGACAAGATTTTCTGGCATCCGGGATAGATCGATCGCATCAGATCTTGGCGTCCAGTTCGAATCAAACTCGCATACAGTCGAACGCCGCGAGGGTCGATCGCACCAGCGATATCCTCATTGATACCATCGGCTTTTTTCTCAGCGAGAAATTGCGAACGCGTTCCATTTTGCGTCCACAAAGTTGCTAATGATTGTTCGATGTCGCGAAGTGTTTGAGTCATAAAATTATGCGCGAGCACCTCTGCGCGATCCGGTGGTCATCCGAACTACAGACGTTTCATGGAAGTCCAGCTGGAGCGGGTCGGCGACATCTGACGATTGCGACTCAACTGCGTTCATCTTCGCAAGTGCAGGCTGATAGTTCGCTGCGATCGTGCGAATTTGTTTTAGCTCATCAAGAATTTCGGAGAACTCTGGATAGTTTTGATCTCGCTCAAGCATCACTCCGTTAACCGGAACCCGAGCAAGAATATAATCGAGCAGTTCGAAAACTGGCTCGATGACTGGATTTCCATGAGTGTCGATGATCATCTCTTCGCCATGACTATGACCGGCCACGTGCATTTGCACCGTGCGTTCCAGCGGCAGAGAATTCATATATTTGTATGGGTCAAAATTGTGGTTGATCGAATTGACATATACATTGTTGACGTCGAGCAACAGCCCACAATCAGCTTTCTCGAGTACTTCTGCGAGAAACTCTACTTCGGTCATTTCGGAGCCGGGCAAGTCCATGTAGAAGGAAATGTTTTCAATCAATAAAGGTCGTTCGATATAGTCTTGAACAGCCTTGATTCGTTTAACAACGTGATTCAGAGCCTCACGCGAATACGGCAACGGCAAAAGGTCGTGGAGATAATGACCGGAGACAGATGTAAAACACAAATGATCGCTGAACCATGGTGCCTCTATGGTATCAAGCAAACGCTTGAGCGATTTCAAATATTTTTCGTTTAGTGGATCAGTACTACCAAGCGAAAGGTTGACCCCATGGGTCACAAGGGGGAAAGCAGGATAAGCTTTTTCAAGCCGTTCTCTGGCCATCCCCCCGAGATCCATGTAGTTTTCCGGAACGATTTCCAGCCAATCAATTTTGTCGCGATTCTCAAAAGTCTCTTGTGCCAACTCTCGGCGCAAGCCGAGCCCGATGCCGAGCACCGGAAGTTTCTTCTTCATGTTTTGGAAGTCGAAAGTCATATCGTCACCTGGAAGTTCAACAACGCGCAAAAAAGGCTGGCGGAAACCAGCCGGACTTATCGTTCTACTTGTCTGAAGTCTTGCAAGCGCCTTCTTTACCTTTGCAGGAAGATTCTTTGCCTTTGGCTTCATCTTTAGCTTTGCATGAACCCTCTTTGCCCTTACAGGAGCCTTCTTTGCCCTTGCATGAACCTTCGGTTCCCTTAGCTTCTTTTTCTTTCTTCTCTTTTTTGACCTTAGTCTTCTTCTCTTCTTTCTTCTCGGTTGTGGTTTCATCAGCGAGATTTACTTTCTTGCTGATTTCCGATGGAGAAGATTTTTCCTTGACGGAAAGATCGGTTTTGTCTGCGGCGCCTGCTTGGCCCTGAAGTGCAAATCCTAGAACAGCAACCAATGCTGCTGCTAGCTGTACCTTTTGCATCGTTGACCTCCTAATAGGTGTGATGGTTACGGGTCCTTGTAGACCCAAATCGCCCTACCCGTACGTTGGGTAGGAAGATAGTGTTCATGTTATGCCACCTTCATTAACAAAAACCCATGCAAAGGTTATGAGCATGTAAAATCTATATCTCCACAACCGAATCGCAAGCCAGGCGGCACCAGCCGTATGCTTATGATTGAGAAAACTTGAGCGTTGCTAAGAGACAATACGTTTCCGTTCCTTATATATAGGTATAAAGGTTAGGGAAGTGGTCGTGCAAAATGTTATCAGCCTCAATTCGCCCGATCAGAACCAAATCGTTCCAACAAAAGTACACTGTGCACGAGCACACAATGTCATCGGAAACACTAAGAGGGAAACGGTCCTTTAAATGAGCGAAGACGTACATTCCATTTTCAAGGAGAGTCTCAACAACTGGGCCAACATGGACATGGCTCCTCCTGATGTTGTTGAAATTTCTCATCCACTTTTTTGCGAAAAACTTGGAGTCGATCCAAAAGCATTCTCATTCAAAAATTACGCTCAGCCTGGCGAATCAGCGGACTGGTATCAGGCACCATTCGAATTTCCTGATGTAATCGAAGGCACGATGTATTTGTATTTGCCTGCGCGATGGACGAGCGACATGAAGCAAAGCAATGTTGCTCAAGTGTTCGAAGGCACTCGCGTTCGACAAACGTTGATCTTGGCGAGCAAAGAAGATTGGAAAAAAACACTTCCAGACTTTTTCGATATTGGCGAAACGGCTGCGTTTGCATACTATCCAGTGCATCTTCCCTATTACGATCAATGGGTCGCTTGCGTCGACATGCAAGAGAAGATTTGGATCTACACCTTCTATGGTGCCGGCGATTGGATCCTGATTTCGAAGGGCGATGCTGGTGGTCGAAACACACTAGGTTTGCAAATCACTTCATCAGTTCATTCGAGCCCCTGGTACAGTTGGATCGCAAGCGCGCAATAACTTTTCTTTTGTGGCTTAAGCGCTAAATCTCGCAGCCGCCGAGATTGGCTTGGGCACTCATTCTTGGCGATCGTTCATTTGTACGTTGGTGACTTTTGATCTAGCGCGAATGCCGATCGTTATCGAAATGTACTGATCGACTTATTCGCGTTGTATCTAGTAGCACAAAAACTTTTGATTGTGGAAATATCCATGTCCCAATTCGACTTTATCTATCTTCACGGATTTGCGTCGTCACCGAAATCAAAAAAGGCGAAATTCTTCGACGAGCATTTGCGCGAATGCGGTATCACTGCGTGCGTTCCCGATTTGAACACACCGTCGTTTCGCGAACTGACTCTCACGAATCAAATTGATTTAGTCGGATCGCTTTTAAATGAACACAAAAATCAAATCGCGATCGGATCGAGCATGGGCGGATTGGTGGCAACATTGTCAGCGCTTCGCTTTCCATCGATCAAAGCATTGATTTTACTTGCACCAGGATTCGGCATCGAGAAACGCTGGATGCAACTCGTAGACGCTGATAAACGCAACGTTTGGAAAGAGGACGGAGCCATCGATGTGTTTCACTACGCGAGTGAACGCAATGAGTCGTTGGGTTATTCCTTCGTCGAAGATTTGGAAACGTATTCAACGCGAAACATCCAGGTGACTATTCCAACGTTGATTCTGCACGGAATCAATGACGATGTAGTGCCTGTAAGTGAAAGCCACCATTTTGCAAAACAGAATTCCGAATTTGCAAAATTGATCGAATTGAACGATGGACACGAACTCGCAACGTCGTTGCCCGAGATCTGGCAAGCATCGAAGGAATTTCTCGAGCAGCATTCGTTCATTTCTAGACGATCAATTTGATATCAGCTCAAAGGTCAGCTCACCCTAGATGAACAAACACAAATAAAGAGACCTCGGATTTCTCCGAGGTCTCTTCGAGATGCCTAATGATTTAAATTAGGAACCGCCGTTATCACCGGATGGCGTTACTGCGGCTGCTGGTGCTGCTTTACGTTTTTTGGCTGCGCCCTTTTTGGCGGCTGGCTTTTTTACTGCCGACTTTTTCGCTGTTGTTGCCTTCTTCTTTGTAGAAGTTGCTGCCTTTTTGGTGGCTGGCTTTTTAGCGGTCGACTTTTTAGCAGTGGTTTTCTTAGCTGCTGGCTTTTTGGCTGCTACTTTTTTCTTAGGAGCGGCTTTCTTTGCGGCAGGTTTCTTAGCGGCTGCTTTTTTCTTAGGAGCTGCTTTCTTCGTTGCAGACTTTTTGGCTGCTACTTTCTTTTTAGGAGCGGCTTTCTTAGCGGCTGCTTTTTTAGGAGCTGCTTTTTTAGCTGCTGGCTTCTTAGCTACTGCTTTTTTGGCGGCTGGCTTTTTAGCTGCGGCTTTTTTCTTAGGAGCTGCTTTCTTAGCTGCTGGCTTTTTGGCCGCAGGTTTCTTAGCTGCTGCTTTTTTGGCTGCTGGCTTTTTGGCTGCAGCTTTTTTCTTTGTAGCGGCTTTCTTCTTCGCTGGTTTCTTAGCTGCTGGCTTATCGCCACCAGATGTAGCGGCTCGTTTAGGAGCTGCGCCAGCTGCTTTTTCTACCGAAGTAGAGGGAGCGGTGCCTGGTTGTTTAGGCTCTTCGCTACCTTTTTCTTTAGTTGCCATTTCTTTCTTTTCCTCCCGGTTGCTGGTGGAGTTCAAAAACAATTGGTAAAACACTTCAGAAGTACTGGAATGCAAAAATTCAATCGTTCGCTGTTGCCACCATTTTCGATCGAGCAATTTTTTGCTCTCTCAATCACACCACACGTTGATACATTACTTTCATTTGAAAAAAAATGCAATATATAGATCGATCAGATCGCACGATCAATTATCAATTTCAAAAACTATTTCGAAGATCGATTATGCAGTGACTCGATCATCCAACCTACTACTCGCGACCACTGATTCGCCGAAAACGCATACCTGCCAGCAGTTTACAGACTCACGTCGCGATCAAAAAACCAACTCGCAGATCGATCACGCGATCGATCCGCATTCGAAAGTTTGTAAACTCATATGGCCGTCCACGCACCACCGACAAAACCAAACGCAGATCTGAACGACTCGTTTTGAATTTGTTTGAGTTCACTAAAATCAATCACGTCTGCGTCGATCAATCGTTCATATTCTCCAGGCAACGTACACGGTGATGGATTACGTCCCGGATTGTCGGTGCAGACTGCGATTGCGACGCCTGCTTCACGACATCGTTCAAACACGATTCGGAGATCAGAGAAATTTTTGAGCACTCCGGTTTGTCGATAACTGGTCGGACAAACTTCCAGAGTGATCTGTTTCCTCGCAAGCTCCTTCAACATTTCTGGTTTAACCAGAGGAATGTGAATGCCATGACCAATTCGATCAAGCACGTTGAAGTATTGGGGAAAAACATTTTCGATCCCGGTCTCCCCAAGATGGCATGTTGTCTTAAGCCCACAAGCACGCGCCTTCCCGAGCAATGCCACCCACTCTTCGAACTTCTCGGGATTGATCTCAGGACCAGCAAGATCGATCCCGACGACAGGTCCTAAGTTATCCTCGGCACATTTTAAAATCGCTTCATTGATTTCTTTGGGCAAGCGTCGATCGAGACAAAGAATTTGTTTTACGACGATTGGATAATCGGCGGGCCTGACGTTTGCGCTGATTACTTCAACGATGTCATTCATTTGACCGAGACGTTTTTCAACCGAGTCCTTGTGATTGGTTCTGAAGTACGGGTTGTACCTCAATTCCATGTACTGCAAGTTCTCGAATGTGTATGCTCCGCGACACAAACGTAAACAGAAATATGGTAGATGTTCAACACTCTGCAATTCTTCGACGAGCGAGTGAATCTTCACGAACTCTTCGAGTGTTCTGCACGGACGCGTGAACCAATTGTAGAAACCATCGTAGTCAGGAAAATAATTCAGAATCGCATGATCGTGCCTCTGCAGAAATTTGTAGATAATGCGTGGATGCAAGGCACCGCCTAGATGTCTGTGCAAATCTGCATACAATGCCATTTCTCGATCACCTCATGGTTTCCATAAAAATTTTTCCCTGAGTGCTTTTGTTTTCGAGCACCGGAGCGGTAACGGCAATTGGAATATGCAGCCACCGGTAACACTATGTGCCCATTATTGAGATCCGAAGCTGCTAACAATTTTTGATCGCCACAGGACAGGGTATATACCAACTAAACCAATCGAGTTATCAGACCATATCGAAGTTTGAAATTACGGGCAGAAAGAAATCGTTTCGAATAATCTGAGAGAACTGAACTTCGAATCATTGGTGAGTATCGAGCTCCGAATCACCGGAGAGTATCGAACTCAGAATCATCGGAAAGAATTGGATAGAGAACATTCGACTGTGCAAAAACTTTTAAAAGTCTCAACGCTGAAAAAATCGGTAAGCAAACTTTCAGTCTGTTTGCTTGCTGCACTGTGCTTATCCGCGCTTTACACGCAAAAGATCTTCGCCGATCAAGATCCTGTAGTTCGAGTAGATACATCGAAAGGACCTATTTTCATTAAGGTGTTTAGCTCGATGGTTCCGAATACATCGGCTAATTTTATCGATCTCGTGTCTCGCGGATTTTACAGCGGCAAGATTTTTCATCGCATCGAAAACTGGTGCATCCAAGGCGGCGACCCAAACGGAAATGGCAGCGGCGCGTTCGTCGATCCCAACACCGGACAACCTCGATACATTCGACTCGAGATCAATCGCAGCTTAAGACACTCCGCCGGTGGTGTTGTCGCGATGGCACGTGGTTCCGGTGAAAACTCAGCGAGCTGTCAGTTTTACATTTTGAAATGTCCGATGTTTCAGCTCGACGGCAAGTATGCAATTTTCGGACGAGTCTTAAGCGGAATGGAAGCGGTCAACTCGATGCGCCGAGGTGACGTTATTCAATCAGCCACCATTGTTCAAATGTCGCAACAACAAGGCGGTAGTGGTCAAAATCAGAACAGCGGTGGTCAGAGAAAAAGACCACGCAGTGAACCAATCGTGCCTTACGTTCCACCTGAACAAATTCCCGATAGTGGCTTTTAATTCATCAGCGGTAGTGTCATCGCAAATTGGTCTGGCAATGTTCACCGCGAACTTTCGTCGGGACGTTTCTCTGCAAAGCTCACAATCGTTCATTGCAACCTTGCGTCATTGATCGAAAAATCGGTCATCGCAGACAGTCAACGCGAACGATTATTGTGAACGTGCATCGCGAACCGAAAGCGCAGTTTAGTTCAAACCTTCATCGCAACTGGCTTTTAGTACTGCCGATCATCGAACCGGCAAGGCAATTGAATCGCTTCATTCAACCGACGTATGTATGCGCTTTTTGAAATTAGCTTGGCGCTCAACGTTCCAAGATGTTCAGTCATGTATTGAGAATCGAGCAGAACGAATTTTCTTTCTCTCATTCTTTCGACTAAGTAAACGAGACTAACCTTTGATGCATCGGTGACGAGGTGAAACATACTCTCACCCATGAAGGCACCGCCGATGGCGACTCCATAAAGTCCGCCGGCCAACTCGCCTTTGTAATAAGCTTCAACCGAGTGAGCGAATCCCATTTCGTGAAGCTGTGTATACACTCTGACGATGTCGCCCGAGATCCAAGTGCTTCCATGTTCCGTGCCGCATCGTTCAAGCACTTCACTCCAGGCCGAGTTCACTCTCATTTCAAACTTACCTGAGCGATACGTTCGCATCAAACGTTTCGGAGCATGGAAGTCATCGAGATCGATAATGCATCGCGGGTCCGGCGAATACCAGTTGATCGTTCCATCGTCATTGCCCATTGGAAAGATCGCCTGCGTGTAAGCCGCAATGACGAGCTGTGGAGTAAACGGTTGATTCATAAGCTTCAATTGCTGTAAAAGGTTTCGGATAAACTCGGCTAATTTTTTCAAGGTGCTCGATGACTCTTCGGTGTCAGTTCGTTCGGTCGCTTGATTCTTCGATTGTATTTCGATCCGATTGATCTAGTTGGGAGTAGAACATGATCGCCATTGGTTTGTAGCGAAACCGCTCGTTCCATTCCCCTTCGGTCTTCAGCGAACTCAATCGCTTGGTCTCGCTCACTTTACGTCCACCGACATGGACTCACTTCACTTACTACCCGTTTTGGGTTTCGTCAAAGACTTACTTTTGCTCTTGGTTTCACACGGAGGCGTCAAACTTCGAAGGTAAGCGATCAAATCCTTCATCTGAGAATCGCTGATCACGTCGACGTTGAAACCAGCCATGCTTGTGCCTGTAACGCCCTTTCGAATGACTCTCTCTATCTGCGAGTCCTTTGGATACTTTTTCGCGAATGATTCGCCTCTTAGCGGCTTACTGGGATGAACTGAGTTGAGTCCTCCCTTGTGACAATCGACGCAAGTCAGCGACTCGAAAATTTCCTGCCCTTTCTTGGCGTCGCCGGAATTGATCGAGAGACAAGGCGCCACACAACATGCGATGGCAACTAAAAGGATGAGGCTGACGAAAGTTGGTCTGGTCATGTCCGACATCTTAGCGAAAAACATCGAAATTTGCACTGCGACCGTGTTTGCTTCTTCAAGATCGCAATAGACACTGCAAGACAAAACCAAGACTTACTCAGTCAAGCAGATTAGGTTTGTAGACTTTGAAAGTAAACTCTACGCCATTCTCGTGTTCGATCTCTGATGACGAGACTAATTGAAAAAGTTGCTTGTACTCCGGAAAGAACGCATCGCAATCGTAACGGTGTCTAATTTCCGTCAGATATAGCAAGCCAATCCGCTCGTGTTGCAATGCCTGGTTATAAATCTCGGCACCGCCGATGATGAACACTTTATCGACCGGTCCCTGCACCAGAGTTTCGAAAGCCTCATCGATCGAACCACATCGAAAGACACCTTCAGGCACAACATAATCCGGATTGCGAGTGAGCACGACGTTGTAACGTCCGGCAAGAGGACGATGATTCGCAGGAATCGATTCCCACGTTTTGCGTCCCATGATCACAGCGTTAAACAAGCCCTCTTCATTCGCGGCAGTTGTTATGCGCTTAAAATATTTGAGGTCCTGGGGAATTTTCCAGGGCAGCTGATTATTTTTTCCGATGCCGCGATTGAGATCGCAAGCAACCACCAGGTCAAATCTTTCATTCATCAGTTTGCCAAAATTCCCGCGATGAATTCGCGAATTGCGAATCTCAGAATTTTATACTGAACGCAACTCATTCCGTTTCCGCTTTGAAAAATCTGTGTCAAACAGATACAGGGAACTTAATGAATCCCTGATGAACATAATCGTGCAATTCAAAATCTTCGTACTGCAGCTCCAGTAGCGGCTTGTCTGCGATCGTAACTTTAGGAAGAGCTCCTGGTGTGCGAAGCAACTGTTTTTCCAAACCTTCTAAATGATCGAGATAGATGTGAGCATCGCCGAATGTATGCGTGAAAATTCCAGGCGTAAGCTTGCATTCGTTTGCGACCATCATCAGCAATAACGCATAGCTTGCGATGTTGAATGGAACACCTAGCGCCATGTCAGCAGATCTTTGATACAGCTGCAAATCCAATCGTCCGGTTTGCGAAACGTAAAATTGAAACATCATGTGACACGGAGGCAGCGCCATCTTATCGATGTCGGACACGTTCCACGCAGAGACGATCAAACGACGAGAGTCAGGATTGTTTTTGATCTGATCGATCACGTTCAGAATTTGATCGATGTGACCCTTCTTAAAAGATTCAGTTTCAGAATCCCATTCGAATTTCGGCCACTTACGCCACTGATATCCATATATAGGTCCGAGTTCACCACTATCATCTGCCCAGGCATTCCAAATTGGTGTGTACTGAACCAGATCATCATTGATGTTTGTCGAGCCGCGCAAAAACCACAAGAGCTCTCGCAGCACGCCATCGAACTTGACTTTCTTTGTCGTCAGTAATGGAAATCCTTCTCTGAGATCGAACTTCGCTTGCAGTCCGAACATTGAGATAGTTCCGGTTCCGGTTCTATCTTCGCGGCGTTCGCCGTTCTCTAAAATATATCGAACCAGATCCAGATACTGCTTCATTTAAGGGACCTCAACATCTCTGCACCATGTCCGCGACTAATCGATCAGGCTTACTGAAAGCCGCGCCGCGACGGCGTTTCCTTTTCTCTGCTTAGAGAATAACACGAACACGTTACAAGAAAAAGTAATTAAAACCATCATCTCTTGACAAATTTATTGATGAGAACTATGCAATCGTTTTGTCCTAACACTCTCTGTGATCTTGCGGTCGTGACAACGGAAGTTACTGAAACTATAAATCTAGGATGAGCAAAATCGAGATCGAGCAAAATGCCGAGTAAGCTTTGCAATTGTCCGCGCGTCTTTATAGATATTGGAGAGTACGAAATGCTCACAGAGTTTCGCAATGAACCTTTTACTGATTACAGCCAAAAGGCAAACGAAGATGCCATGAGAGCGGCCATCAAGAAAGTCAGATCTGAATTTGGCAAAACCTATCCGCTCATCATCGACGGAAAGGAAATCAAGACTGGCGATTTGATGGTATCCACAAATCCTGGCGACCCAAAAGAAATAGTCGGCAAGTTTTCGAAAGCCACAGTGCAAGAAGCTGAGATGGCGATGGAAGCAGCGGGCAAAGCTTTCGAAACATGGAAACTTGTTCCTCCGCACGAGCGCGCACGCTATTTGTTCAAAGCGGCTGCCATCATGAGACGCCGCAAGCATGAGCTTTCCGCGTTGTTGTGTTTAGAAATCGGAAAAAGTTGGGCGGAAGCCGATGGTGATACCGCAGAGGCAATTGATTTCTGCGAATTCTATGGTCGCGAAATGATGAGACTGAGCCAGCCTCAACCATTGACCGCACACGCCGGCGAAGAAAATGAATTGAGTTACATTCCAATGGGAATCGGTTTGGTTATTCCGCCATGGAATTTCCCGCTTGCGATTCTGGTCGGTATGACTACAGCTGCAATCGTTTCCGGCAACTCGGTGCTTGTAAAACCATCGAGTGAAACTCCGATGATTGCATACACCTTTTGCAAAATTATGGAAGAAACCGGATTGCCTGCCGGTGTTCTCAACTTCGTTCCTGGTCCTGGATCTTCTGTCGGTGACTATCTCGTCCAGCACAAGAAGACTCGTTTCATCGCCTTCACAGGCAGCAAAGAAGTCGGTTTGAGAATCAATGAGTTAGCTGCAAAACCACAAGCAGGACAGCTCTGGATCAAACGCGTTGTCGCTGAGATGGGCGGCAAAGACTCGATCGTAGTCGACAAAGAAGCTGATCTCGATAGCGCCGCCGATGGTATCGTCGCTGCTGCGTTTGGATTCCAGGGACAAAAGTGCAGCGCTTGTTCCAGAGCGATAGTCGTCGCCGATGTTTACGACGAGATGGTGAAGAAGATCAAAGAACGCACCGATAAACTTGTTGTCGGTTCAGCAGATGAACGCGATATCAACATGGGTCCGGTCGCTTCGAAATCAGCCTACGAAAGCATTCTTTCCTACATCGAAGTCGGCAAAAACGAAGGCAAACTCACGTCAGGTGGTGGAGCGGTTGAAGGCAAAGATGGTTTCTTCATCAAACCAACAGTGATCTCGGATGTCGCTCCGGATGCGCGAATTTCGCAAGAAGAAATTTTTGGACCAGTACTCGCTGTGATCAAAGCGAAAGATTGGACCGACGCGCTTGATATCGCCAATAATACCGAGTTCGGTTTGACCGGTGCAGTCTATTCGAAAAATAGAGCGCACATCGAGCAAGCCAGAAGAGACTTCCACGTAGGCAATTTGTACTTGAACAGAAAATGCACAGGCGCCCTGGTCGGTGTTCATCCGTTCGGCGGATTCAATATGAGTGGTACTGACTCCAAAGCTGGTGGCAAGGATTACTTGTTGCTGTTCATGCAAGGCAAGTCGGTTTCGGAACGCTTCTAAACCAGCAGTTTCGACCAGCACCACATACGGTATCATGCGCTCGTTCTTTGCAACGGGCGCATGTTCTTAGTGGCGTTTTCGCGGTGCAGTTCGCGGCGCATTTAAATGTTCTGCAAACCAACAGTGTGCCAATATCATCCTCATCTGTTTGGTTCCGCCTTATCACCGACTAAGGATCGGCGAAACAGTTATCATGAGCGTGGGCGCGACAATTGTTCACGAAGGCGCCTGACATCCATTCGAAACTGACCGTTCTGCTAAACTACATAACGGATTTCGTTCGTTTAGTAGACCGATTTCGGAGAAAAAACCTGGTGGGAGGCATAGATGGTTGAGTCGATTCAGCTCATCCGACAGATTGCGGTTCGGGCAATAGTCACTGAAAACTTTAAAAACCAGGTCAGCAACGAGATCCAGCGGAACCTTCAGCAAATCGATGCTGAATTGCAGCAGCTTGAATTCAAAGGCAAGCGCGCCATCTCGGAAATCGAAAAGCGCGCCCAGGGTGCCATGACGCAAGATGCTCGTGTTCAAATCGAGACTATTCGCGGTCAAGTCGAGCAAGAAAAAATGCGTCTTCTTCAATTGAAAGAAGAGATGATGGGACAAAACCAGGCATTGACTGAACTTCCAATCGGCAGCGTGGTCACGCAATTCACTGTGGAAAATCCGGTTGAAGTGCGAATCGGCGAAAACATTTTCCAGCGTCTTGAAGGCGGCGAGATTCTCGTCAAAGACGGAATCATTCAAGAAATCAGAATCTAGACGTTTTGGTTTCGAAGGTAGTTCGAAACTGAAATCGAAGCATGGCAATTCGAAATCGAAAGTCGCAATTCCAAAGTCGCATTCGAATCAACGATCAAAAGTCGATCAACATCAAAAGCAGAGGCGGTCCTTTCGAACCGCCTCTTTCGTTTTTTCTCGATCCGAATAAAATCTCGATCGAACTGAATAATCAAACTGCCATCGATGATCGAACTGCGATCAACTCGAACTCGAATCAGAAACTCTTATTCTTCAAGATAGTCTTTGAGCTGATCGCTCGCTTGTGACTGTCTCAAAAATCTGAGTGCTTTCAATTCGATTTGTCTTGTACGTTCGCGCGTGATGCCGACCAGTCTTCCGACTTGTTCGAGCGTGCGCGGTTTGCCGTCATTAAGACCGAAGCGCAGAATCAACACTTCACGTTCGCGCGGTGTCAGCACGGATAGAACCTTGCGAACATCGTCTGTCATGAGGCGCGACGCCGTTGAGTCTTCCGGAGTTTTTCCGTTTTCGTCTTCGACTAATTCCGCAAGCGTGTTGTCGTCGTCTTCACCGTAAGGTGTGTCGAGTGACAGCGGAGAACGATTGGCTGCGAGGATATCTTTCACTTTCGCAAGTGAGATGCCCATCTCTTTTGCCAACTCATCCATCGATGGTCGACGATCGAATTTTTGCGACAGCTTACGAGTTGCTTTTCGCAAATTGTTGATCGTTTCAACCATGTGCACAGGCACTCGAATCGTTCTTGACTTATCGGCAAGCGCGCGCGTGATGCCCTGCCTGATCCACCACGTTGCGTACGTGGAGAATTTGTATCCGCGTTCTGGATCGAACTTTTCAGCTGCTCGAATCAAACCGAGATTACCTTCTTGAATTAGATCAAGAAAAGGCAGTCCACGATTTTGATACTTCTTCGCGACGCTGACCACCAGACGCAAGTTTGCTTGCACCAGTTTCTTTTTGGCCATCTCATCGCCGGCTGCAACTCGTCTTGCCAGCTCGATTTCTTCGGGCGCGGTCAATAGTTTGACGCGACCGATTGATCTCAGATAAAACTGAACAGGATCTTCAGCGGTCGCCGGTGTTGGTGCGCCGACGCGACGTCGAGTTCTGACAGTGATCACTTCTTCAGGACCGTCATCGTCGAAAGAATCATCTTCATCGGAAGAAGCGGCAGCAAAATCTGCGCCGACGAATGAGGGCATGAAATCATCCAGACCGAGATCGTCAGTCATAGGACTGTAGTTTTGTGTTGCTCTTCTTGCCATTACAGTGTCCGTTTGTAGTTTGAAACTACTTTTAGGGGTGAGAGAAACGTCCTTAAGGGGGACGGGACAGGAATCTTCCAGCTTTGTTAAAAGCCGGTTAACTCAATTTGTCCGAACCCATAGATTGGGGTGACGCCTCCCTTATTAAAATGTTCCAGCATGGTGCTTGATAACCGGGTTTTCCCTAGATCTAATTTGCCGCGTGTTACCTTTGTGATCAGAGCGAAAAGTCAAAACCGAAAACGCTCTCATATCAACGCTTTTGCCGATCGCGCCCCTTCTCGAACAAATCAGCTGAAACGTCATACAACTCCAACCGATATCGGTTGAAGTTATCACCCCGGTGAATGCACGCGGCCTGCTCAAAAACAGTTCATTTACTGAACGTTCCAATGCAAAGCTCAACCGCCCGGTTGTCTTCTATATTCCCTGAATCCGACAAAATGCCACACTGGAGCCGGCTATAGGTCGGCGCGGCCGGGCGAACATAGACGCGCATCGCTGCTCCGACGCTGCATGCGGCGCGGCAGGCGGCCGAAGGTAGACGCGCATCGCTGCGCCAACGCTACATGCGGCGCGGCGGGCGGCCAACAACGCGCCGTTCACAACGTTAACAACTCACAACTCACCGCGCTACTATCCGTTGTCATTGACCCAAAACAGCCATTTTGGAGAACTCGGCTTCCCATTCTTAATGTCAAGGTGTGCTGGAATGCTCAAAAACGCGCGATTCTTGGCGCAGTCCGCTTCACCTTGACAAAAACCAGAGTTTTTTGGCGCTTTTTCAGGCCTTTTTCAGGCCTTTTTCAGGCCTTTTTTAGGCTCTTCAGGCTCTCTGGGCTTTTTTAGGCTTTTTAGGCTTTTTAGGGCATTTTTAGAAGGTTTTAGGGCGTTCTTAAGGCTTGAACTGTCCGTAGCTGTGCAGCCCGCCGAAGCCTAAGGTGTTGAAACCGAGATAGGTCAAAAGTGTGAGTAGCAGCCCGATTACGGAGACCAGAGCCAATTTTTCCGGTTTCAGTTCTCTATAAACCCTTAAGTGGATGTAGGCGGCGTAGCTCAACCAGGTGACGAGTGCCATCGACTCTTTCGGATCCCATGACCAATAGCTGCCCCAGGCGTGATTGGCCCAGAGCCCACCGGTGATGATTCCTATCGTCAGCAGTGGAAAACCGATTGCGATGCAACGGTAACTGACGTCATCGTAAGTGTCCGCCAGCTTGGCGTTGATGTGCGCTGTGTTGATCATGCTCAGGAGCTTGAACGCAACGATTGTGCCTGCGATGCTGCCTCCGACGAAGAGCAGCTGGAGCCAGAGGACGCTCACGTCGGTGAAAGTACCCAGAGCAATTGCGCTTACCGCGAGCAAAATTGTCACGGTTGCAGCGGCCAACGATTTTCTTCTGCCGGCAGCGTAGAGCTGAAGCAGCCCGGAGAGCCCCGAGAGGAAGAACATCGCGTATGAAACGATTAACGGCGGAACGTGAATCTGTCTCCAGTAACTGACAAGAGCAGGCACCAGAGGCGTGATGTCGTGCTGGTTTTGTGGCAACCAACTGCCGTACAGAAAAAATGTCGCCGCGGTGAGACTGGCTAGCCATCCCAATTGCTTGATGCCATAAGCTTGCGAAACGTAGAGATAGCCCCCCATCGTCGCCCAGGCAAACCACAATAGCGACTCGTAGAGATTGGCTAACGGAAAGCGTTGCGCTTCAATTCCGCGAGCGATGATTGCGATTGTCAGAGCGACAAAGCCAATGACGAGAACACCCGATGCGATCTTGATCAGCAGGTCCTTCCAGCGGTTGACTCCGTTAGATGCGACAAACACCCAGAATGACATCACGGATGATATTCCGGCGGTGTTGGTTAGAGCAATCTGCAGATCCGACATTCTATGCGTCTCCCGAACTCGTTGAAGCACCGGCGGTGGCAACCAACTGATGGTCATGCTTTTCGCCGTGTGTTGTTTGCAATTTGGTTTCCAAAATTTCTAATTGTGTTTTCGATTTAGATCCATCGACGGCGGAATCACGGGCATCGTTCGCACCGTTCGCGTCGTTCGCGTCGTTCGCATCGTTCGCATCGTTCGCACCGTTCGCGTCGTTCGCGTCGTTCGCATCGTTCGCACCGTTCGCGTCGTTCGCGTTCCGATCGTCACCGATCGTCGATTGACTTGGCATGCCGTTTTCCGCGACCTGCGCAGGCGTCTGTAATTCTTTATCAAGCACCACCTGCGGTTCACCCACAGGATGCTCCGGATCGCGGAACTGTTCGAGCGATTCAACCAATTTGGTGAGCAGCCGTTCAAATCCGGTGCGCGCCTTGATCGATTTTCCACCGATCGAGAGGATGTAGCGGCCGGGCTGTTCTTCGTCTTCATCGACGCTAGCCCAGATGTGTCTATGAGGAATCGCGGCAAGGAGAACGCCGAGCATTATGAAACCAAATGCGGTGTACACGATCGGCAAACCCGGATCACATTTGTACTGCAATCCGGAAATCGGAAACACTTTTTTGTAGGTAATATCGACAGAACCAAGACTGGCAGTTTCCGTCGCTTTGATATCAGTGATCAACTTCGGTGTTTGCCACTCGGCGCGCTTTGCAAAAACCTTAAGAGGAGATGATTGATCGAGCAAACTGAAGATCAAAATTGTTTTTTGATCGAGCGGCAAAAACGCTGCATATTTTTTGCCCATCGGTTCAAGCGCCATGCGCTGGTCGTTTCCGTTGAAACTCAGATCGACGACATCCAATCCCCAACTCGATTGATAGATATCGACGCCATCATAACTGAGCGGATTGTTGACGGAAATTTCGCCCTTCTTCAGAATCTTGCCTTTGCCATCGATCACGGAAAGTTCGGAGTACCACTGCTTGGCCTCGCCGCTTTCATAATTTTCGCGCCTGGTGCTGTCGACTCTGACACTCCAGGCTGGCAGTTTTCCAATCCATAATTTACTGTGATCGGATTTTCCGAGCGACATGGTATCGCCCATTCGCACAGGTTGAAAACCAGAGAAGCCGGTCCACGAAGTGACCGTCACACCAGCCAATAGAGACAACAAACCGATGTGAGTGATCGTCGCAGCTAGTCTTCCATACTTGCCGTACTCGCCCGATATCGAATTATTTGCGACGCGAACAGTGAAGTGTTTCTTTCCAATCTCGTTGACGAGAAAAGAAAGTACAGTCGCGGCAGACGCAGATTTATCCAGGTAGATAGTTCTGGACACCGGCATTTTTCGAATCGCCTTGCCCTGCAAAAACGGCATGACCAGCCCGATTAGACGAGCTTTAGGAAAGACGCGTTGAAAACTGACTGCCACCATATTCACTGTCATCATGGCAATCAAGAAAAGGAACCATGGACTGTGGAAAATGTCGGACACTCCCCACTGGATGAGATTTTTTCCCATCTCCAAACCAAAAGTTTCGAATACTTTATCGCGACCGACTTGCGATTCTTGAGGGCACCATGCGCCGATCAAAACAGTCATAGCGGTCAGCGACATAAGTGTAATCGCGAGTTCCAGGCTGGCGAAGACCGAGATTTGATTCTTGCTGTTTGGCTTCTCGTTACTCATTCGATCTGTTTGGATTCCCGAAAACTAACTTATGTAGTCCGTGTCATCACATACTCGGCAAGCTGTGCCAGTGCCGTTTTATAACTAGAATCTTTCAGCAGGCTCAAAGAGGCGATGCTGTCGTTTGCGTATTTTTGCGCCAGGGCGACAGTGCTTTCGACACCGCCGTTATCGCGAATGAGTTGGAGCGCTTCTTCAGCGCCTTCATCAGTTTGAATATCGCGAGAGTCGATCAGATTTTTCAATCGCGCTGATGCTTCATTGTTTTTCTCGAGAACAAACATTGCAGGAGCGGTGACAACGCCGTTGCGCAAATCGCTGCCGACGGCTTTGCCGGTTTCTATCGTCGAGCCTGTGATGTCGAGCAGGTCATCAACGATTTGAAAACAGATACCCAGGTTTAGACCATATTCTTTCAACGACTGAATCACATCATTCGAGCAGCCATTCAAAATGGCGCCGCTGTGACTGCCGGCACCAAACAACGAAGCTGTTTTCGACACTGACTTATCAATGTAAGCGTTCCAATCAACAGTCGTATTGAACTGCTGACGCATTTGTTTAATCTCGCCGGAGCAAAGATCGCCGAGCACCTGACCGTAAATTCCGACAACGACGGGATTCATGATGCGAGCAAGGCAAATCGAAGCCTGCGCGAAAAGCAGATCGCCCATCAAAACGGCGATTCTGTCATTCCATTTTTTGTTGATGGTTTCTTGACCGCGGCGCATTGAAGCTTTGTCGATCACGTCGTCGTGAACCAGACTGGCGGTGTGAATTAATTCAGTGAGCACGGCAAGAATTATATGGAGACGGCTAAGCTTGCCGACCTCGCGAGCCGTCGCTTTCGATGAGAGCAAAACGATAAGAGGTCTTATCCGTTTGCCGCCGGCGCAGAAGATCTGCTTCAGCAGCTCTTCGACGAACGCATTGTCATCGATAAGATTGGATTTGAGCCAGTCCTCAACAAGAGCCATCTCGTCATTCACGAGATCGAACATTGATGATAGAGATGGGGTACCTGCAATCGTTGCAGATGGGTGACCGGATGCTGACTTCATAACCCTTTTCGAGTTGTCAAAGATAGATAGATTAGCTTTTCATATTGAGCATGGCGCGTCAATGTTTTAGCCTCTAATCTCAATCAAAGTACAAGAGAAATCGATGACAGAATTAGACGCGATTCATTCTACGTTCAAATTTGGTTTGGGATGTGCTCAGAGATGGCAAGACATGATCGTAGTCTCAGATTGGTAGTATAGTCGTCGGCGAAAAAATGACAGGAGATAAAGCGAGTGTTTGAGGAACTAAGACAACGGCTTCTTTCGGGCCAAATCACCTTCTCGCAGGCGTTGCCGGAGGCGCTTCCAAAACTTCGCGGCAAAGTCACCGACGATAACTTGCTCTGGTTGTCCAGTGAACTGCAGGGATACGCTGACGCATTGACGTTTTACCAATCGCCCAATCACGGCTTGCCGATTTACAGAGCGGTTCCTGGCGCTCTTTATATAATCCGCCCGGACGGTTCATTCGAACCATTGAATCATCCGTATGCCAGTCGGGATAGATTTTTTCTGGGCGCGCCGATTAGCTGGATTGAAGAATTCGCAAACTTGCAAGGTGACGAATCACTTGTCGAGCTCGCCGAGTTTGGAAACTTTATTTCGAAGACCGGAGGCGGCGGCGTAGTTTGCGCTTGTCCGAAGACAGAACTGCAACGAATCATCGCCACGTTCCGAAACGAATTCATTAAATTGCTCGATCGTGTCGATCAATCGCAGGGCACAGTTATTTAGGTAGCTGCAGAAGGTGTTTCAGACAGATGCGACACAGTAGCACCGCATCTGGTATC
>JADYXR010000229.1 GCA_021772095.1 Candidatus Obscuribacter sp.
ATCCTCTTGAATTGGGTTCTGGTGTTGCAACCGAAACCATACCAGGCTAGTCCTGGAGGGGATCACCAAACTTTTCAACTAAACTCGGGACAAGGCCCTCTCAGCCGTTCAATGTCCAAGATCAGATATTGTCCAGTGATGTCATTTACGCTGTGGTTGACCAGTTTCTTGAGTACATACGATGGAACTTCTAACTTCTCACCCATTGTCAGAAACGTTCGGCGAAGATCATGCATGGTGAACTTAATGCCGCTTTTAGCACGAACTCGGCGAACGATTCCAATGCCTTCGCTCAGGCATTTGTTTTTGTTCCGTACCGATTGGAAAACCCATTCTGAATTGTTTCCATAAACGTAACGCCTTTTCAGCAAGCCCATAAGAAAGTCACTGAGCGGTAGACGATGCTCGCGATCGCATTTTGTTAGTTCACGAGGTACGGTCAAAATTTTATTCTCAAAATCTACATAACTCCATTTCAGCTTTCTCGTTTCACCAAAACGCATGCCCGGATTGCAAATCCACCGACCGGTGTGCCTCATTGACATTTTTTTTTCTTCTTTTTTTTTTCTCGGAAAGTGGTGCGAGTCGGCACCGTATATGGTGGCAAGCGAAGCTAGGCGCTGCTTAAGTTTGGATTGAAGCCTGAGTGGAGATTTATGACACGAGGTAGACTGGTGTCCATGGTACGACAATAGTGATGTACTCCTGTTTCAAGTTATGGATCTTTCGTAATTTCCCCACTGAGGGTACAAATTCGCCACGTTTGGACTCCAAAATGGTTTCGCTGGTGAGAGGACACAACGAACATGATCGATTTGAATGAGTTCAACAAGGGCGAGAGTGGTCGGGACGGTGAGAGTGTTCACGGGGAGTTAGAAGAAGGTGTCGCATCAAAAATCCTTAGAGAGACCCAGATGGTCAGCGGAGGAATTGGTGGCGCATTTCTAGATGTTGCCAAAAATCCTGTAGAGAAGGCTCCCGAGCTCGCTGTGGCTGCAGGCTTTGGTGTAGGTCTCAAGGTATTGCAAAAAGCCGGAGCGAAGGGTCAAGTCATTGCATCCGCTGTCGGGCTCGGAATGGCTGGAAAGATGGCATACGATGAATACATGGGCGACAGGTGGACCACTTTTGGAGCGGCATTGAACGACAATTGGCAATCTTCGGCGAATTTCGAAAGAAACCTGATTGCCACGAAGGGGAGTGTTGGTGCTTTAGCTGTCGATTCCACGGTTTCCATGATGGGATTCAAAGCTGCTGGAAGCCAGGCTGGCAAAAGAGTTCTGAACGGAGAGATTGGTTCGAAGGTCCCTTTGCGTGTGAGTATTGACGCGCCCCCTCGGCACAGTTGGCTTAAGGGCATCCCAGAATCACCGGTCAACCCGGTCTTGCTCGCAGAGATAAGGGGGGCGGCCCATGGCAAACTAATCGGCAATAGTCTCTTTGAGGCTCAAACGCGCGGCGGTCATTCCAGCACTAGTTTTCTCGACTCTCTCGATGTAAAAGCACGGATAGATCGCGCTTTGCTCCAAGGAACAAAAGGAGCTGCTGGCCAACACTTAGCGAAATTCGAAGCACCGGTACCTAAACCGTTGGAAACCAGTTCAGGGATCGGTCGCGCACCTAGTCATCTGGAAGTTCCACCGGAAAGTCTTGCTTCGCTCAATCGGTTTAGTAATGAAATGTATGAAGGGCTTAGTAATCGTATTAAAGGACCATCGGCAGTCACAGACGCTGGTCTCTTAGCGGGTCGTGCGGATGGTGGCCATTTTAACGCTAGTTTAGTTGAATCTCTGCACAGCAGAAGACAGCTAGATCCCGCTTTGCTCGAAGGAATAAAATCTACATCGAAAGTCGAAGCACCGCTAACTAAACCGTTAGAAACCCGTTCAGGGATTGGTGACGGGTCAACTCATATGGAAATTCCAGTGGAAGGTTCTGCGTCGCTCAATCGGTTTAGCAATGAAATATACGAAGGGTTAAACAATATTATCAGGAATGGTGATTCAAGATTGGGTGCTCCTGCCGCAGACGCGGCTGTTGGTGGACTTCCAAGAAGTAACCACAGATGGATTCCACCTCATGAGACCGTAAACACTTTTCGAACAAGCTATCCTACCGTTGTGGAGCCTCTTCAAGGCGCTGACGCTGTTGTATCTCTGACCTCCCAGGGGACAGTGAGTTCACTAGCACTTTCGAAAAGCCTGACCTCTCCTGGTGCTGCCGCCAGAGTCCATGCTATCGTCGGCTATGCTGAACTGGCCTCTACTGAGCCTGCTGCTTTCGACGCGGCGTTAGCCTCCACGTTGTTAGGCCGAGTCGGACTGGCAGGCCGCACAACAAATACAAAGGCAGCCCTCAAGGGCGCCGAAGCTTATATTAACGGAGCGAAAGGCAACAGTTTTACGGCATTTCTTTCAGACCGCTATGGATCGTTTTAACTTCTATAGGGCACGCATCTGAGAAACAGGATCTCGGTAACACCAAACGATTTCTGGTACCGGATACAGTGTCGTGATCTCCTATGGTTTCACGTTCACGCCGACTGTTGTTTTAGTCCTAGAGCACCTGGACCGTCATGATGCGGGATACAAGGATTTGCCAGCAACTGTCACGCATTTGAAAACAGCAAATTAGTGAATCAAATTGAATATTCCTTCTGTGTGGACGCCGATCGGTCAATCAACACATTCAAGGCATTCGGTCTAAATGGTGGGCTTCGTAGAAAACTTCAAGTGTCTGGTGTTTTGCGGTTCCCACAGTCCAACGGCGTTCAGGAATTGAAACCCTGGGTAGTCACCAAATTGCGGATACTCTCGTCGGTAATAACAGTCCCAGTAGCTAATGGCACGCTTCTTTGTGAGGTCGATAAAGCCAGGGTTCTCTGCTGCGAATTGAATATAGCAATCGACCGGCACGAGCCCGATGTTCGCGTACATGTTTTGGATAATCTCTACCACGTACTCGCCAGTTAGCTGCACAACAAATGGTACCACCCAAGGTTCGTTTACCGTAAGAAGCTTTAGCACCTCACGATCTCGCACGTAGCCGTCGTAATGGCGAGTGGAGATGCACGCCACAACAGCGCGTTGCGCTTCGGGCAGAAGATTTGCAGGATGAGTAAACGCATCCTGTCTATAAATTCGGTGTGGTATGTGAAGCCATTCGCCACCAACCTGAACCGGCCCTATGCAATTACTGGCGTGACCCCCAGCGGCGACAAGCATCACTTTCAGAACACCAAATGCACTGTCCATTGGAGTCACTCTAGTCCCTCCTCAACGCCCAGTCAAGCAAATGACCACTAAATGGAAACGCAATTTTTTCGCGGATTTGAACATTCTACTAATTTGCCTCTTTCCCGGGTCGTTTCAGTTTCACGACATCTCCTGGAAGACGCACTGACGCTAGGAACTGTTCTGGCATCAGCTTCTAGCCAGTTCTTGCGACCGACAGCCATTCCTCTTAATGCTCGTTCGGCACGATTGTTGTCGATTGAGAGTGCACCATATTCGGTGTATGTGTTTAGCGCGGTCCAATTGTTTAAGGCGTAAGTAACTGCTTTTCCAAGCACAAGGGTTTTCGGTGAATCAATGTCCAGCGGATTTAGCACACCACCGATCATCGCCATAGTCATTGTAGACTCGTGCTTCGGAAGCCTCTGAAACAAATTCGAGAACGAGTTTCGTCCCTTTGACGGTGATTCACCCCGAATTCTTTCCTCGAGGAATTGGGAATCGTTGCTGTGCTCATTTAATTTCGCTTGCGCAATCGCATAGGTTGGGGCGCATAGATTCCCCGTGCACGTCTCAGCAACTAATCCACGATATACTGTGCAGCTTAACAACACCGTACTAGCCACGTCGGCTGGAAAAGTACTCCTAAGGATCTTTGAAACCTGGAAAAGCTCACAGGTGCAGATTCTAATTTGCCAGCCCCGACAGCAAAGGGAGTTGAGTATTTTTCGTGTTTATTTGAGCGGTACGTGAACAACTAAGCATCGCTGTTTCTGTGGGCAGCAAGGAGCTGATAAGAAATGATCATCTGGCGGACCAACGTTCGATCAAAATTGCCATTAGGTGGCGCGAGTCACGTCATCACTTTGTTGAGTTTGATATTAGCTCTATTCAGTAACTGTTTTCTGCCCGCAATCGCTCAGCAGCCAGTTTTACCTCCTCCTCCGAAAGTATTCACAGGAGTTTCTAACCAAACTCTCGAGGGTTCAAAGCCTGATTGGCCCAAGACGGATCACGCGCCTGCGGGGGCGCCGAATATAATTGTCGTATTAGTTGATGATGCTGGTTTTGGCAATCCATCGACATTTGGTGGGCCGATGCAGACACCTGCACTCGATCAACTAGCTTCTGGAGGTTTGCGTTACAACCGATTTCACGTCACGGCCCTATGCTCGCCGTCTAGAGCGGCACTTTTGTCTGGGCGCAATCAGCACTCCGTTGGATTTGGCTCTATTTCTGAACTCGCCGGGGGGTGGCCTGGCTACAACGCTCGTTGGCCTAAGAGCGCAGCATCTATCGCCCGTATTTTGCAGGGTAACGGGTACTCTACGGCGGCCTTCGGCAAGTGGCATCTGACACCATCCGATGAATGGGGACCATCAGGTCCGTTCGAGCGCTGGCCCACTGGTCTTGGATTTGGTTACTTCTGGGGCTTCTTAGGTGGTGACACAGATCAATATTCTCCGCTCATGTTTGAAAACACTAAGATCATTGGAACGCCGAAGGAGAAAGACTTTTTTCCTAACCACTGCCATGGCTGATCACACCATTAATTGGATGAATGTTCAGCATTCTGTTGCTCCCGACCAACCATTCTTCATTTACTTTGCTACGGGCGCGAGCCATGCACCCCATCAGGTGCCGAAAGAATGGAGTGACAAATATAAAGGCAAGTTCGACATGGGCTGGGACAAATATCGCGAGCAGGTATTTGAACGTCAGAAAAAGCTTGGCGTCATTCCTGCCGATACTAAGCTGACTCCACGAGATCAAGCATTTCCGGCATGGGAATCGCTTCCTGCCGATCAGAAAAAGTTGTACGCCCGTCAAATGGAGGTTTATGCTGGCTTTCAGGAAAGCGCCGATCATGAGATTGGACGTGTAGTCAATGAGACTAAAAAGCTTGGTATCGCAGACAATACCATTGTCGTTTATATCTGGGGTGATAATGGGGCGAGCATGGAAGGTACCGAAACCGGTTCTTTCAATGAACTGACGATGCAGAATGGCATCCCACTGACTCCAGAGCAGCAACTTGCACTGATTAAGGAGTATGGAGGATTGGAGTCCTGGGGTGGACCTACGATGGCGCCACACTACGCTTCTGCCTGGGCATGGGCTGGTAATGCGCCATTCCAGTGGGGAAAACAGGTTGCTTCTCATCTTGGCGGCACGCGCGATGGCATGGTGATTTCATGGCCAAAGGGAATTACCGACAAGGGTGGAATTCGTTCTCAATTCACTCATCTTATCGACGTTGCCCCCACGTTGCTAGAAGCAGCGGGGATTTCAGCTCCAAAAGAAGTTGACGGTGAAAAGCAGATTCCAATGCATGGCACCAGTTTCCTGTACACGTTTGACGATGCTCATGCAAAAGAGCGACACACGCAGCAGTATTTCGAAGTATTTGGCAATCGGGCCATGTACAAGGACGGCTGGTGGCTCTCCTGCCGTACGCAGCGGATCCCATGGAAAGCTGATCCGGTGGCGATGGAGAAATTGGCTCCAGGTAAGTGGGATCCGGACAAAGATCCCTCAGAACTATATGACCTTAATTCAGACTTCAGTCAATCGAACAATTTGGCTGACAAGCATCCCGAAAAGGTGAAAGAACTGAAATCACTGTTCTGGGATGAAGCCAAAAAGTATCAGGTTCTTCCCTTGCTTGCCGGAATGTCGGTTTATTTCGGACCCCAGTACAGTCCACCCGCAACTGACAAAACAAATTTCACCTACAATACTGGAACGGAAAATCTGTCACCAGATGTGGCACCGCCAGTCTACAACCGCTCTTACACGATAAATGCCGATCTCGAAGTGCCGACGACTGGTGCTGAGGGAGTGATAGTCGCCGACGCCGATTACCTTGGTGGCTATGCGCTATTTGTCGAGGACAAAAAACCACGATTTACGTATAGTTTCATGGGCGTAAAGAGCGATACGCTGACTTCATCAGATGATTTGCCATCGGGAAAGGTCAACCTGCGTTACGAGTTCACTGCCGATCATCCAGGGCAGAGAGGAACTGGTGGCACCAGCAAACTATTCTTGAATGGTAAACAGGTCGCCGAGGGTAGACTCGATCATACGGTCGCCCTTGCGTTCAGTGCCTATGGGGGATTTGATATAGGTAAGGATAATGGGTTGCCTGTTAGTCGATCGTACGCAGCGAAGTCACCATTCGCATTCACGGGCAAGATTGAAAAGGTTCAGTTCGATCTTGGCAAGATCGCGGATTAACCCAACAAGGTAAGTTGAACTAAGAAGGAAACACCAAATGATTTGTCTTCGATGGCAAACCAGGGGCAGAACCGCGGCGATTGCCGCGGTTCTGTTAGCAATGATCCTTGTAATGCCTGAATGCCTGATTTATGCGTTCCAATGGCGGCTCCATGATGAAGGTAATAATGGCTGTATTTAACTATCCCTCTCAACAGCTTGGAAGGATAACGCATAGCTGTTCTTTTGTCTTCAAATATGTGGGAGGCAAAGCTAATGTTGGAGATGTTTTACTTGCACTACTTGTCCGAATACTTGTGCATCAGCTCTTCGTTAAAGTGAAATCCGTTTGGTTGAATTTTCCAGTCGGTCGAGAACGGAGTACGTAATAAGAGAATCATCGCAATGTTTGCACCCAGAGAGATAGCGACAAAAGAGATGACGACAGCGTGAAGAAGTCGTTTATCCCTGCGCGTGTAGAGATAAGTGTAGGCAAGCACGATAGCTGAGCAGAGCACGAGAACCGGCAGAATACGCCGGCACCACGTAGAGTGCAGCGCGTTGAGCCGCGTGTGGCGATAGTCGCCCAACTGCTGGACGACGTTGATAAGGGCATTTTGAATGTTGTTTTCTTTGGTGTTTGACGGCATGAAATTCACTACCGCATCATTTATGCCGAGATATAGCAAACCGGCGTTGGTACTCATCTCTCCGCTCTCCATAGACTTCCATTCGGCATATTGAACCTCCTGGTTATACTCGATGCACAAGTGAGTGATAGCGACTTTGGTCGATGCAGGCAAGCCGCGCACCAAGCGCACGACATCAGCCACAGCACTTGCTTCGTTGTCTGCAGTCGCTTGCATTGACTCGTAGTACTCAACAGAATTAGCGACTAGCAAGCCAAGCAAAATTGAAACCAGGGTGCCAACAATTGTGAGTGTCGCATCAAGAAAGGGCTGATGTTGCTCCATATCGGTGGGGTTTACCCATTTGCGAGTGGCCTGAAATCCAACAAGTGCTAGCACTGTCGAACCAATACACCACCAGGTAATCACGGAAATGCTAAACATGCCAACTCCTCGCCTGCGAGCGCATTGTGATGAAGGCGTATATCCTCGGAAACAAAATATTAGGATACGCTTCTTGGCATTCAAATAGGGGGCTTCAGAGCAATGGTCTCCACAACGCAATTTGAACCTTAAAGTCAATGCTTAAGCACCGACCTTCCTTCGTACGAATCCACATACCAACATTTTGAAAGTGATTTAAAACTTCCGCTGCGCCAGGAAAGAATCCGCACCACACCATTCGTGGTGCCATCAAGAATTAAAGGTCAAACAAAACTGTGTTCTGAAAGTAGAACCAGGGTAGAACCGAAAAATAGTAAAGTCCGATGAGTACCGCGCCCTGAAGGATTCGAACCTTCGACCTCTTGGTTCGAAGTCCTAAGGGCGACGGTTTTCTCAGTGTCACTGTAACTTACTAAAGCTTACTGAAAGTACGATGGCAAGCCAGTCTTCGCTTGTGCTATACTTGCTGAAGATTTTTCAAATTGACCCAAAATTACTGCCAAAGGGTGAGGCTGGGGTGAGGCAAAATGACTAGCGATAGTAGAAGCAAAACCGCAAATGGGTTTCACTTTACGAAGAAACGACTAGACAATATTTCCGCGCATCTTGATTCCAAGCAGGTTTACTACGCAGATGATGGTATGCGAGGGCTGGAAATCAGTGTCACGAAAGGCGGAACGAAATCTTTTGTATTTCGGCGTAAGCAAGATGGAGTTACCAGGCGGCTTTGGCTCGGGTACTTCCCTGATATGACGATAGAGCAGGCCAGAGGCAAGGCCGCTGCGTTTAATAGCCAAATTTCGCAGGGCGTAAATATATTTGAGAAACTAGCGACTGAGAAGAGCGAGCTTACGCTGCAAAATTTATTCGATGAGTATGTGACCCGACATGCTCAGAAAACGCGTAAGACTTGGAAAGAAATGACTGAGCAATTTAATCGATCGTTCGATGGCGATGTGAAAGATCGTTCTCGTGCACTCGCAGTTGATCTAAGAAAGAAAAAGCTGTCAGCGATAACTCCGAAGATGGCTGAGCAATTTCACGGCGAGCTTGCGAAGAAGAGAGGCGAGTACAGCGCGAATAGATCGGTGCAGCTGCTTCGAGCGGTGTTCAACAAAGGCAAGTTGTGGAAACTTTTTGATGGTGAAAATCCTTTCGTAGGAATCACTCTGTTTCCAGAAAAACCACGAGAGCGATTTTTATCAAAAGAAGAAGCGACCACATTGCTTTTGAAATTGGAAACGGACGCCGACGATACTTTGCGCGACTTCGTTAAACTCAGCCTCTTCACCGGAATCAGAAAATCAAATCTCATGGCACTTCGCTGGCAGGATGTTGATTTTGACTCCGGTCTTCTTACAGTTCCTGATACCAAAAATAATACCAAGCAAGAACTCGCACTCGGCGGACACGAAATCGCTCTTCTTGCATCACGTCGAGAAATACTAAAGTTAAACGCCCAATACGGAATGTTTGTCTTTCCAGGAACGGGAACGACAGGGCATCTCACGGATATAAAAAAGTCGTGGAGCACGTTTCGCAAAAACGCTGGATTCGCCGGTGACAAGCATGTGACCCTGCATGATCTTCGCCGCAGCTTGGGCGCCGCAATGGCAAATGCAAACGTCAACATCGCTCTGGTCAAAGCTGCGCTTCATCATAAGGATCTGAAGACGACAGTAAGAGTTTATGCACTAACGCAGCAGGACGCGGTCAGGGATGCGAGACAACAGGCGCACAATGCCTGGCTTCAGGTGAAGGAAAAGGACAATCCGAAGAAGCTCACCAAGCGGAAGTCCAAGACTTAGAAAATGCGAATGTCTGGCACCCTCCTAGGTATTTAAAATGCAAATTGATTTTGCTCAGTTAAACAAGAATTCTGAGAGTGAAACACTTGAGTTTAAGGAATCGTTTGATTCTAAAGCTCTTGAGACGATTGGAGCGTTTGCCAATACCAACGGTGGAATTATTTTGATCGGTGTTCGCGACGACGGACGCGTTTTAGGCATCACTGTAGGTGATACCACATTGGAAGACTGGGCACAACGAATGCAGTCTAAGATTCAGCCCCGCTTTCTCCCCTCTGTCGTTCCCTGCGTGTACAACGGTAGAACTGTTATTGCAATAACGGTTGAGCGATCAGATAACCCGATTAGCGTGGATGGTCGTTACATTAAGAGGGTCGGGCGGACCAATCAGATAATGAGTCCTGAAGAAGTTAGACAACGATTGTTTGCCTCCAGTACTTCTGGCTGGGACAGTAGAATAGAAGATCGAGCCACAATCGCGGACCTGGACCCTGAAGCGATTCAGCTTTTCATTGATCGCTTAAATAAGCTTGGCCGTAGGCCGGTACCTGAAGGCGAGGACGTTCTGTCTACGTTGGAAAAATTGGAATTGCTTGAAAAGGGCATACCAACTAGAGCCGCAATTCTCCTGCTTGGAAAGGAGCCAAAACGTTTCTATCCATCAGCGTTTATCAAAGTTGGAAGATTTAAATCTGAGACTATGATCGTTGACGATAAAGAATTTGATGGACCGCTGTTCAAGCAGATCGATGAGGCATTATCGTGGTTTCTGGATAGGCTCGAAAGAAAATTCATTATCGGCAAATCAAACCTTTCAGGTTCACATAGGATTTCTGGTAGTTTTGCCGAACGTGAGGAGGTGTGGGAGTATCCACTACCTGCCCTACGTGAGGCTGTTGCCAATGCTGTATGCCACCGCATTTACAAGACGGGAGTGTCTATCAATATTCGCCTCTATGACGATCATCTCGAAATCTGGAATCCTGGTAGCCTACCTGTGGAATTGCGTCCGGAAGATCTTTTCCGTCCGCATAACTCCTATGCGCCCAATCGTTTAATTGCAGAATGCTTTTACAACACCGGCATAATTGAGCGGTGGGGGACTGGTACCATTCGAATTGTTGAAGCGCTTTCTGAACAAGGTCTTGCGCCACCGCAATTCGATGTGTCAATTTCAGGGACATTCAAGCTCGTGCTATCTCCAATAGGAACATATGGGGAGCGGAGGTTACGAGAACAAGGGTTGAATGATCGCCAGATCAAAGCGATCCAGTATCTGCAATCAAATAAGTCACTGACGAATGCTGAGTATCAGAGTTTGTTCGGTGCCAGCAAACCAACGTCGACGCGCGATCTTTCACAACTCGTAGAGAAAGGGCTCATTCTCCGAGAAGGGAAGACTGGAAAAGGCACGATTTACAGGCTGGCAGAGGGATAGCGAGATTATGCAAACGGCTCATTAACGGCTCAATGGGCTCAATTCAAGATCGAACCGCCTCTATTCATTGAATCAGCAGATGCTACCTATTTCTTTAGGAAATTCTCAAAAAGGAAGTCCAATTGTGTCTGTCCGGTGACAAATCAAGCATTGCAATTTTGGCCCATCTCGGTTTACTGTGTCGGAGTTCCATGATTTGATGGCACCAAATGAGACACCATCCGGTCAGTTGAAGTGTACACTGAAAATTGCAAATCACTTCAAAGGCTTTCTTGCCTTTTTGAGATTTAAGCCACCGGACAAAATGCGGCACCGGCGCTGGTGGCAGAATTATCTGCTCTTCCCATAATATATATATATATATTATGCTTTAAAGCACGATCTCGAAAGGGCCCAATTCATAGGCGTTTTTGAGATTGCATCACGAGCAAAGCAATTTTTGGGCATCGATCTACTGCTGTCGATTCCCGGTGTCGGCAAACGGACAGCACTATTGTTTCTAAGCGAAGTTGGTGACGTGATAAACTTCAATAACACAAAACAATTGGTCGCCTACGCTGGTCTAGCACCTTTCGAGCGATCATCTGGTACTTCACTCCGGAAACCCGCACATATTTCAAAAATCGGAAATCCGCGGTTGCGAAAAGCTCTCTATTTCCCAGCGATGGTGGCGGACGTGTCCAATCCGATCGTCCACGCACACGAGTTCTCCCGAAGATTGACACTGAACGGCGTTACGCCAATGCCGAGAGTAATAGCTTCTATGCGGAAGTTGCTTCATTCATATCATGTTTGGCGTATTGAAAACGAAGACATCGTTTAGGTCCGAACGCCGGCTTAATCTGCTCGTCATAGACCTGGGGTGTCTCTCAAATTAACACTACAAGTAGTGACAGCAGCGCTGCCACTACTTGTAGTGGCAAGCAATATCTAATAATCACGCGAGAATATGTTGACTTTAAGAATGGTATCTAGAATTGCGCACGTAATTCTAGTTGTCGTCAACACTCAATTTAATATGACGTTACTCAAATACGACCAGGGCTCAAGTGAATAAGCGTGGTGTCATGATGTTATGAGAAATCGGTGGCAGCAATTTTGCTGAAGACCAACGATGCGCGGTCAAGAATCGAAATGTCGTTACCGATGTTTAGTGACTCTTGATCAACGACACCGGCAAGCTACCAAATTGCTGGACGGTCCAGCATCGAATCGCAAACCGGAATATCGTATCCGACCTCGTCAAGAATTCTATTGACTTTGTCCTTCAATCCAACAGACTTCGGTTTTACTGTGAGGTTCTTTATAAATACAGCTGGCGCAATTGGAATGCTTATGCCGATTGGTAGGTCAGGATTGCCATGCTGGGACCAACCCATGTTCCAAAGTTCCACGATAATGCGAAACTCATTATCGTCCTGATATTGCCTGCCCTTATAGAACAATGAAAGGTCGTTTCCGGGTACGCTGCCAGCTATGGAATGATCAATATATTGGATCTCACCGACACAATAACGAGGAATGAATTCGCCAGCCTTTGTGTCAATCGGAGTTGGACGCAATGCACAGAGCGAGGCAATTGTCGTAGTGATTGCCACCGCTTCAGGATAGTCACCCATATAGCGTTTCCAGAGCAGCTCCGATTCTGCATCGTTGATGTTCCAGCAACCGACATAGAACAGGCGTTGCATAGTCTCTTGCCGGAGTTTTTGATAGGATTTTCGAAAGGCTTCTCGTTCCTCAGCAGTAGCCGTTTCATACAGCGGATCTGAGTCAAAATCGGGAGAATCGCTGAATGAACCCTCCCAGGCTTCACCGAACTGATCTACTCTCGGTAGATACAACTGTTTTCCGCGCAGCAGCGCTTCGAGATGCTCCAACCTCATATAACGCCAAACATTCAATGCTAATGGATGTCTCACGCGGTGAAGATTGGGTGTCATAAGTTCGCTCTTCCATTCATCTGACGGTATGACACACGGGGCCTTGTCCCGAGTTTAGTTGAAAAGTTTGGTGATCCCCTCCAGGACTAGCCTGGTATGGTTTCGGTTGCAACACCAGAACCCAATTCAAGAGGA
>JADYXR010000230.1 GCA_021772095.1 Candidatus Obscuribacter sp.
ATCTTTCTTCATTGGCGTATCTCCTTTCTTTGTCGTTATTGAAAGAATACGCCACCTTATTCAATTACTCAAAACACAACATCTGGCAAAAACTCCTTGATGCGTGACTCCATGCAGATAGCCGGATTTTTCAGTCCTTGAGCCAATGGGCGAGCGATGTAGGCGGGCACCGGAGTGATGAAGTTGATCCAGTAAGAACTGAGCCAGGGCGTGAACACTGGCACAGGAATGATGTGAGGCATCGGCAGTCCAGCCTCGCTGGCGTAGATGTCCATGAGGTGGCGGTACGTTATGACTTCTGGACCACCGATATCATAGGTCTGGTTAAAAGTCTCAGGTCTGTTCAAACATCCGACCAGATAGTTCAGAACGTTGCGGATGGCTATTGGTTGAGAAGCGGTACTCACCCATCGTGGAGTAATCATGATCGGCAGACGATCTACGAGATAGCGAAGAATTTCAAAAGAGGCGCTCCCTGAGCCAATAATCATTGCAGCGCGCAATACAGTAGTAGGGAACTTAGCCTTGCCCAAAATAGCCGCTACTTCCGCGCGAGACTTCAAATGTTTAGACAAATTCTGATCGGTTTCGCCGAGTCCACCCAAGTAGATGAGCTGCTTGATCCCTTCCTGCTCGCCGACTTTGACCATGTGCTTCGAGGCGACTCTATCAGCTTCGGCAAAGTCGTTGCTTTCTGGATTCATTGAATGGACCAGATAATAGACGTGCGAACAGCCTCGTACTGCGCGCTCCACAGAGTCGACATCCTTCATGTCCAACGCGATCAGTTCCACATCAGGATGTTTCGCCCAATCTCGTGTGCTCAGTTTCTCGAGCGAGCGACTGGCTGCGCGCACGCGAGCCCCAGAGGCGAGCAACATCGGCACCAGTCGGCTGCCGACGTAGCCTGTCGCGCCGACGACCAAAACGAGACTTCTCGAGTCCGTGTCATTGTGCACTGCGACACCTCCATATTGTCTGTGACCTGTGACAATTCATTTCTCGGCAGTCTGATGGCAACGCGATCCACACTAGTTGTTTCATGAAAGTCAACTTGATTTGAATGTTCAGCACGAAATCTCCAACATGATGAAGCTCAGTAGAATTCCTTGTCAAATTTAGTGAGCGGAGTTACAGTCCTCCTCGCACTCAGCCGTGGTCACCTGATGCCGAAATTTGAACATTCGCTCGAGTTTGTTCCGCACCCAATCATCCATGATAAGCCTGCTGATTGGTGCTATCGGCAGCTCGTACTCGACATGATCGATAAGCTCACATTCAGACTCGCTGATCGCATGGAATATGTGCGTGTGCAGCCAGTATGCAAATGGACCACTGATCTGTTTGTCTGCAAATTGCTTACCCTCAACATAACCGCAGTGCTCCGCTATCCAATCGAGGTGAGCTGGCCCTATATGCATGCGGAGAATGGCTCGCTGACCATCTTGCGGACCAGACGCTGGTTTCACAACTGAGACGTTTTCCCAGGGTGGAATCAGTTTCTGCATCGTTCCCGGTCTCCAGTGCCAATCCAGGACTTCCTGAGCAGAAGCTTTAATTCGTGACTTAAACTCAAATATTTCGTGAACTGCCATATTTTAAGACTACAGGGCAAAAGTGAAATCGAAGTGAACTAAAGTTTCATAGAGAATCTTCCAATTTAGGCCTTGCAATTCCGTTAGAAAATAAATCAGGTCGCTCGATAGCCAAAAAGTGAAACGCCGTGATTACAAGAGCGTGGCTGATCTCACCGCTGCGGATCAAATCGTTGATTCTACTGAGTGAAACTTCCACGCTATTCAATCGCTCTGTACCGGTATCGTCGAATACAGGCTGCTCGACCTGTGAGATGCCCTCAGCCAAGAACGTATAGCAGAGATTGTCCTGAAGAGCTGGATTCGGGTGATTCTTGCCCAAGTAGGTCCAGTGTCTCGCGATGTAACCAGTCTCTTCGCGCAATTCTCGAATCGCACCAGACAGAGGGTCTGGGTCACCTGGGTCGATACAGCCACCTGGGATCTCCAACGTGACCCCTTCCACACCGTGTCGGTATTGTTCAACTAGTAAAACAGAACCCAGATCATTGATTGCAATAACATTGACCCAGGGACTACAACTCAGCGTGTAAAACCTGGACTGTTTCCGGGCTTCATCTCGAGATTCAGCCAAAACGCTACTCACCGAGAACACCTTGCATTCAACTAGCTGCTCTTTTGAGAGGGATTGCCAGAAGAGCGATTGATAGGCTGAGCCTGACGTCGCGTGAGAGGAAGTTTTGGGGTCATTCATTAGTTTACGATGTTACTCCGACTATCAATCGAACCGACTGAGTGCTCTGTCGCCCCCTGTGCCCAATTCTGAATTACTAAATGGTCAGGGGGCAGTGAACAGTCTGTCAAGGAAAATTACGTGGGCTCTCCTTCGGGCTGAGCGGAAGAGAAAAATCAACCGGCGCCTTATAGTCACAAATCTAGCCGGTAATTAGTGAACACAACGTGAACACTAAAACGCGCGGTGCCCTTAAGGTGTTTTTGACAACGGCTTCTATAATTAGAGTCATACGGACTCTGAAGTTTCGAAAAAAATAAATAGCAGCTCTAAAAAACGAATGGTATCGCCGCTGCCACCAGCGAATTTCGAAACAAATTTCAGGCCCCTACTAAATTATTGAGGAATCTGAATGTTGTCTCCAAAGAGCAGTCAATTATTATCCGCCGATTGAACCTCAATTGAGGTCTCGATAATATTTTGCGCCTTATTGAGCACGCTGACATACGAATTTCTTACTTCCCTGCAAACCTTCTGAAGATACTACCAGGACAAGAGCTGGTTACTGTCGACAGCATGTCGGTAAAGATAAGCTTGTCGGTCAACTATAGAATTGTCGATCCATATGCGGCAGTTCAGATGACTGATAGCTTTTCGGCGGCATTGTATACGGTGGCACAGCTTGAATTACGCAAATTGATTGCGCCAATGACCATCGACGAGTTGATGGTTGCGAGATCATCTATTTCAGATGGTCTGCAGAAGGCAATCGCAAATCATGCGGCAGAGTTCGGAATTGAGGTGATAAGCGCGGACATTCGCGACATCATGCTTCCTGGTGAAATTAAAAAGATAATGACCCAGGTCGTAAAGGCTCAAAAGGAAGCGCAAGCCGCACTCGAAAAAACTCGTGGTGAAACCGCGGCATTGCGCTCTCTGGCTAACGCCGCGCGCATGTTGGAAGCCAGCCCGGCTTTGATGCAGTTGCGACTGTTGCAATCAATTGGTGAGACGTCCGGCAACAAGATCGTTTACGGTGTACCCGCTAACGGATCTCTGGCGAGTGTCGTTCCGAAGCCAAAGGATGCCTAGAAGGAGAGCGGGCTGCAAAGCCCGCTCTCCTTCTTTGATATCGTCTCTCGAAGGAAGCGTGACAGATCTGGGTCTCATTGACTACGGTGTCGTTTCACTGCCAATAATATCCGGCAGCTATAAACACTAACACGCTTATCAGTCCAAAAAACCAAAAAGGCGTTTTTCCTAAACGCACAGCTAGAGCCGAATAAAGCGCGCCGTATGCAGCTTTCCGTATGGCGTCGTCATCCATTCGGCGATGATGATTGTCTTCAATATACTTTTCTATACGGGACAATGCCACACTGCACGGATAACCTATCATCGTGAAAAGCGCGCACAGAGCTAACACTAGGCGGACAGACGCGTCCGGCTCTGCCTGAAGAAGATTATCGACTACAGCTTTGAACTCACTGAGATCTCTATCGCATGATTTTTCGATGACATTCCTAGACATGGTGGACTACTCCTCATTATTGATCCCGGCAGCTCACCAGGCAGGTCGCCTATCTGCAATGGGTCGAAGCTTGAACGTTTACTTCTGACACAAACCCTAATCAAAGACCAGACTAGAGAATTTCGACCATGAGTCCTTAGCGATCAGACGAGTATCTCAACTTTCCAACGACTATCAAGTCTGGTTTCTCGGTGTGTATTGCTTTTCTTCCATTCCGAACGTCCAAGCTACAGCTTCGCGGGATGAAGTAATCTCAGACCGTACAGGTAAGAAATATTAACTGTAGGAACCGTCTGGCTCAGCGGTTCTGTTGATTGCGGACACAACGACAAGCGCGCCTGTTCATCGGCTTCCATCCATGGATTAGTCAACATCCTTCTATCCTACGCCCAGTAGCGACTGACAGCCCTTTTGATCATTTGAGATTAATGATTGTGGTACCGGATACGGAGTCGTTGTCTTAGCCCCGACGAAGCATTGAATTTGGTGCTTGCCGTCAGTTACAACGCCGGTGGGTCGGCTGTTATAGCGACGCCGCCCAGCATCAGAATGTTGCGCTTGCCGCCCTTCAATGTATTTGTGATTAGAACAGTGGCATTGTTGGCAGTCACCGTATTCAGTGGCCCTCCTTTTTTACCGGCGTAGAATGCTTTGCCTTTGCCTCCAATGATCAAGTCGGTTGCATTGGGGTTGTTAAACACCACATTCTTTGGTGCTTTGAGGTTCTTGAACTTCCTGGGTTCAAGCGGAGCACCCAGTTGAATGGTGACGTTGCCGCCCGGTTTCACTGCGGCTAGTCCGGAGACGGAACTGTTTGCAGCAAATGTGATACCGGAGTTGTCTTTAGTCGCGGTTGGATCGGTTCCTGCGATCAGGAATACGTTACCGTTGCTGCCAGGGCTGTTGGCAGTTACGCTTCTATTGGCTTCGATCGTGAGAAATCCCACTGGCACCATAAGTGTGATATCACCGTCCGTGGTGGCGATATCTCCGGCGACTCTTAAGTTGCCGTTGGAAATAAACTTAAGATCCTCAGCGAGCTGAGAGGCGCCAAGGTCGACAACCTTAGTGGAAAGACTTTGCACAAATACATCGCCACCACCTAGAGTGCCTGTATCGAAACGAATCTCCTTCGCGGTTGCTCCCACCTGAAACGGTGTGTCGCCCAGAGTGTCACCGATATCGGCACCGTTGTCACTGCGGAGCAAGACAACCGGCGCGTCAAATAGATTACTTGCAATCATCGTGTTGGTCAGTTTAGCTCCGGTCGTGATAGTCAGCAAATCTGTGGCGGTCAATGTACCATTGAGATCGAAACCACCGTTTGCAAACAACGATAGATTAGGCGCACTCAATGCGATTTCCGATGTGATTTGTCCGGTCGTGGCGTTGATCTCCAGGTCACCTGCATTTGCAATGACGCTTCCTGAGTTGAATGTCCAGCTTGCGGCATTGATTTTAGCCGGATCGCTCGGCAGGTTGAGTGTGCCGTTAACAACTGCGCTACCGGTATAGGTCAATGAAGGAACGCCGACATTCGCAGTAACTCCGGCCGGTAAAACCAAGTTAGAGAAGTTTCCATTCGGAATGTTTATTGCATTGATATCAAACTGTCCACCCGACGCATAGCCGGTTCCAGAAGCGACTCCAGGCGTCGTCTGAGAAAGGAGCAATGTTTGTCCACCACTAAGTACCTGGATCATCGCGATTAGTTCTGCCGGAGTAATCGACTGCCCTGATGCGATTCTTACAGAATTCGCTCCTTCCTGGATCGTGATGCCGCTATAGTCGCCAGCGGCGACTGGAGATGCTGTGGTCGTGTTGTTGATCGTAATTGGCGTTCCACCATTGCCAGCTTGAAGTTGGCCTGCGGTAGTGAACACACCGCCGGTGAATGACACTGGAGCGGTACTGAATCCGGTATCAGAATAATTTGCATCCGGCCGGTATGTTGGATCTAGAGAGATCTCTCCGTCGATTGTGATACTTCCACCTGCACCAAGCGCATTAATGGAATCTCCTGCAAACTTACCACCAAATCCATAAGTCAAGCCAACAGTGCCAGTGATACTGATGTTTGCACCGGCCAGCGTCACCTCACCACCGGCACCACCAGTGCCAGCGTCTCCGCCTGCGTTTCCGTTAGAAAGAACGCCCTTGCCGCCAAGTCCAAAGCTACCGCCGTTACCGCCGAAGTTAAAAGGTTGGTTGCCTGTTCCTCCCACACCTGATCCTCCGCCAGTATTACTGCCGACACCTCCTGCTCCACCAGCTGGATCAGCTCCGGCCGAGACTTGCCCCGAGGCTCCATTGCCACCACCGCCAATTCCACCGCCGCCCGTTCCAGACGGTCCATTCGAGCCACCGTTAACAAGCGATTTCTGTCCGGTCACTCCATCGTTTGGAGGCGCTGAGCTGCCGCCAAAACCACCGCCGCCATTGGAGCCGCCGCCTCCGGCTCCGCCACCGCCGCCGCCACCAGACGTGTTTACATCTGCGTTGATTGTGATTGAGCCGTTGGCTGACG
>JADYXR010000231.1 GCA_021772095.1 Candidatus Obscuribacter sp.
CGAGATCGCGATCGGCGCCCGGCAAAAGACCATCCAGCATTTCGACGACGGTTACTTCGCTGCCGAGAGCGGCGTAGAAAGTTCCCATCTCGAGCCCGATGTAGCCGCCGCCAACAACCAACAATCGTTTTGGTATATCAGCAATGGCAAGGGCGCTGGTCGAATCGAGAATCAAGGGGCTATCGATGTCGGCTGCATTCTTGAAAAGCTTCGGAAGTTTTGTCGGACGCGAGCCGGTTGCCAGAATGGCATGTTTAAACTTGACGCGAACGGCGCTTTCGCCCTGGCGATCGACGCGGACGCTCTTCGAATCCTGGAAGCTGGCGTTACCAACGAGACGCTCTACTTTAGCGCTCTTCAGCATGCCGGAGATGCCGGATGCCAGTTTGTCGATTACACCGTTTTTCCAGTTGCGCAGCTCGTTGACGTCGATTTCCGGGTTGGCGAATTTCAGTCCAATCTCTTTGGCTCGACGCGATGTGTTGATCACTTCGGCTGCGTGCAGCAAGGCTTTCGAAGGGATGCAGCCCATGTGCAGGCAAACGCCGCCTGGTTTGGGCTGGGCGTCGATCAAGATTGTTTTGATGCCAAGCTCGGCAGCTCGCAACGCCGCAGTGTAGCCTCCAGGACCGCCGCCTACGACAGCAAGTTCGACTTGCTCAACCATTTCGCCAACGACCATTTGAAGCCCTCCGATAAGAAGTCCGTTCGAAGCTCACATTCTATTCGACCGTGCTCTGTAAATAAACCTTCTGTGTCTGTCCGTTCGCGCCGGACCGCTTGGTTCGATCCCTGAAGCGCCTCAACGCCTCGTTGAACAGGCACAATCAATTCAATTTTGTTGGACCAGTGGGTGAGCGCCCTAGTCAACAAGCAGACTGAATGGTTCTTGCAAGAGACTGATGATGTGTCTGACAAAGTATGCTGCTTCGGCTCCGTCAGCCAATCTATGATCGAATGACAAAGCCAGTGGCAGAATTGTGGCGATTTTAATTTCGCCTTTTACTACGATCGGCTTTTCGGCGGCTCTTGCCATGCCGAGGATTCCGCATTCCGGATAGTTGACCATAGGCACCATACTGGTACCGCCGATGGCGCCAATGTTGGTGATCGTGAATGTGCCGCCTTGCAGCTTGTCGAGTTCGATCTTGCCGGTTCTGGTCTTCTCGGCGATGTCGGCCAGATCGCTGGCGATTTCGCTCATCGATTTTTGATCTGCATTATGAATGACTGGAACGATCAAACCGCGCTCGGTCGCGACCGCAACACCAATGTTGTAGAACTGCTTGAAGACGATTTCGCCTTTAGCTTCATCGAGGCTGGAGTTAAACTGAGGATATTTTTTCAGCGCGCTGGCTACTGCCTTAATAGCGAAGGCGGTCATCGTCAGGCGCGGACCCTGGCGATCTTTGTTGGCATCGCGTTTGGCCAGCATGCTGGAAAGATCGGTGACATTAGCTTCGTCGAAGTGAGTGACGTGAGGAATATGCGTCCACGCTAAGGTCATGTTCATCGCGATCTTGCGACGAATACTGCGCAGCGGCACGCGTTCTGTCTTGCCAAAACGATCGAAGTCAGGAAGTTCTACCGGCTGTGCCACCATTGGAGACGCATCAAATGCGGTGCCGGCTGCACCGCCGCCGCCGTATTTATCCTGCAATGAAATTGCCGGCGTCTCAGGCTTGGAAGCTGATGCTTTCTCATGTTTGTCCGAACCGGCAGATGAGGCCATTCGGCTCAACGTGCCTTGCGCCGAAGCGCGAACATCTTCTTTCATGACTCGTCCGGCCGAACCACTGCCGTGCACCGTGTACAAATCGACGCCCAGTTCGCGAGCGAGCCGGCGAACGGCAGGCGCCGCAGGCACGGGTCTGTTTGGATCATGGGCCGGTTTGCCGGAATGTCCATTGCCACCGGATGTGGTGCGAGCACTCTCGGCGGTGGCAGGCTTGGCCCCGACAGTTGCTGGTACTTTTTGAGCCGCATCTTTGCTTTCGGCTGGTTGTTCTTTGGCGCCTTTAGCAGGGGGGCCCGCCTTGGCTGCGCTTTGCGAATCGCTCTTCTCTTCCGCCCCGCCGGCTTCAGTTTTAGCTACTTTTTTAGCCGTCGCACCCGCCACATCGAAGCTGATCATTACCATGCCGACGTTGACGACTTTGCCTTCTTCCACGTGTATTTTGGAAACAGTGCCCGTGTATGGCGATGGAATTTCCACCACAGCCTTGTCGGTTTCGACTTCGAACAGCGGCTCGTCTTCCTTAACCGAATCGCCTTCTTTCACTTTGATGCTGATGATTTCAGCCTCGTGAATTCCTTCGCCGAGATCGGGTAATTTGAAGTCGCTCATTGTTTTCCTCTTCCGGTGTTTACCAAAATAATAGCTCGCGTTTCAATCTTCGAGATCTGGCAGAGTTTGGCTCTCCCAGCCGTTTCTCCGAACCGATTTTCAGAAGTTGAGAGTTTCTTTGCAGGCGACGATTACTCGTTCTGCGTCAGGAAGGTAATAACGCTCTTTCGAAAAATACGGAATTGGAATATCGAATCCGGTCACGCGTTTGATCGGCGCTTCCAGATAAAGGAAGGCGTGCTCGTTGATGCGGGCTACGACTTCAGAGCCGATGCCGCAATTGCGCTGACCTTCGTGAACGATCACGCAGCGTCCGGTTTTCTTCACCGACTTAACTACAGTGAGGTGATCCATCGGCGACACGGTCAGGAGGTCGACGATTTCGCAGTGGATGTTTTCTTCTTCCAGTTCTTCGGCTGCTTCGATTGCCGCACGAAGACTGGCTCCGTAAGAGACAAGGGTGATATCTTCGCCTTCGCGAATCACATGCGCTTGACCGATTGGCAGGGTTTCCATTTGATCCGGAACTTCCTCTCTGAAAAGTCTATAGCAAGCTTTAGGCTCCAGGTAAATCACCGGATCAGGATCTTGAATGGCGCTGTGCAAAAGGGCACGAGCGTTGCGCGGACCTGATGGAATCACCACTTTCAGTCCAGGTGTGTGGGCATAATATGCTTCGCGACTTTCCGAGTGGTGTTCTAGTGCGCGGATGCCACCACCGTAAGGCATTCTCATCACCATCGGCAGATGGATTCTTCCGCGCGTTCTGTTGCGAAAACGCGAAGCGTGTCCTTCCACCTGGTGGAATGCGTAGTAGTCGAAGCCTGTGAATTGAATTTCGCAAATTGGTTTCAATCCGTTGATCGACATACCGATCGCGGTGCCGACAATGGCGGCTTCAGCAAGCGGCGTGTCGATTACTCTTTCGTCACCATACTTGGCAAAAAGACCTTCGGTGATTCTGAATACACCTTCATCTTGACCGACGTCCTCGCCCATCACGACGACGCGCTGATCGCGATCCATCGCTTCGTGGAGGGCAAGATTGATTGCCTTCGCCATGTTGATTTCAGCCATCATTAACTCCTGTTTCGATTATCGATGATTGAAAGCCGCTCATAGTGCGGCGTTCACCCTGGTGGAAAAATTACGAAAGCGCGCCTGTTTCACTTTTTTTAGCGTTTTTTTTGGCCTTGCGATCGTTTTCTCTTTTCATGTATTCGCCAAGCTCATCACGTTGTTCTTGCAAGAACTGCGGTACATCGGCAAATACGTGATCGATGATGTTGTATGGATTAAGGAGTTCTTCGCTCTTCGCCATTTCTTCTGCTTTTGTTACAGCCGCTTTGACAAGCGTGTCGACTTCGACTTCCATGTCTTCGAGGTCTTTAGCCGACATGACGCCTTTGTTTTGCAGGTATTTGGCAAAACGAATCAATGGTTCTTTTTTCATCCACTCATCAGTGGTTGCATCGCTTCTATATCTTTTCGGATCATCTGCCGTGGTATGCGGTGTCAATCGATAAGTCAGACCTTCGATAAGACTTGGACCACCACCGGCTCTTGCTCGGTCGACCGCTTCTTTAGTGGCGACATAAACTGCAAGCACGTCGTTGCCATCGACACGAATTCCAGGCATGTTGTAAGCAATCGCTTTTTGCGCGACTGTTTCGCAAGCCATCTGACGCTCGAGCGGCACCGAGATTGCGTATTGGTTGTTTAAGCAAACAAAAACCACTGGTGCTTTGAAAACCGATGCGAAGTTGAGCGCTTCGTGGCAGTCACCTTCGGAGGTGGCGCCGTCGCCGAAATATGTCATGACGACATTTTTCTCTTTCTTGATGTTCATCGCCATGCCGATGCCGACGGCATGAGGCAGTTGCGAAGCGATAGGAACGCAAATCGGCAGATCGTTTACCTCTTCAGGCGGACGGGTGCCTTCTTCAAAACCGTTCCAGAAGAGGATGATGTTTTCAATAGGCCAACCTCTATAGAGCATCCCGGCCAATTCGCGATACGCAGGAACGTGCCAGTCATCTTTCTTGATGTTGATGACGGAACCCATCGAAATCGCTTCGTGCCCTGCTGATTGAGGGAACGTCCCCAGGCGGCCCTGACGTTGCATTTTGAGCATTCGCTCATCTGTGCGCCGTCCAAGCAGCATGTACTTGTACATCGTTTTTAATTGCTCAGCCGGGATGTCCGGCTCGAGGCTTTTGTCGAGATTGGCATTTTCGTCTAGGATCGAGAGATACTCAATCTTTTGCGCGATCTCAATCACTGTTCTCGGCATCTTTAGTCACCTGTGTAAAAAACTTCGATATCCAAAGTACAAGCGTCTTTCGTTTAATACCGGATCGCCTGCTCGCGTTAAGTTCACCCGCGCTTGACGTTCAGCATCAGACCATGAAAGTATGTCATACGACTGCGCCGTGATCTATTAATATGGCATGAAGAATTGGCTAAAACACTCGGTTTTAGGTCGAGAATCTGAATGAATCATAAAAAATCATCGCAGCTAAGCAGCAACTAATGCGACCAAGGGGCCAATCGTGAACGTTGAAGAGAAAACAGCACGCAGTCCGCGCAAACCCGAGTGGCTCAAAGTGCAACTGCCGACCGGGACAGGTTATCGCAAGGTCAAAGGCCTGATCGAAGAGCACGACTTGCACACAGTCTGTGAATCGGCTGCCTGTCCAAACCGCGGCGAATGCTGGTCGAGCGGAACAGCGACATTTATGATTCTCGGAAATATATGCACCAGGAGCTGCGGCTTCTGCAACGTCGTCACAGGCAAACCTACAGAGTTGGACCTTGACGAGCCTCGTCGCGTCGCCGATGCGGTGCGCTTGATGGATCTGAAGTACGCGGTCATCACTTCGGTCAATCGAGACGAGCTTAAGGACGGTGGTGCCGCCGTCTGGGCCGAAACGATCAGGCTGGTTCGTGAGCAAAACCCTAACACTAAGATTGAAGTTTTAATTCCTGACTTTTGCTCCAATTGGGATGCACTTCAGACGGTGATCGATGCGAAACCCGATGTGCTGAATCACAATACGGAAACCGTCCCGCGCCTATATCTGCAAGTCCGCCCGCAGGGCAAGTTTACTCGCAGTATGGAACTTCTCGCCCGCGCTAAAGCTCAAGGCATGGTCACCAAATCCGGTATCATGGTCGGTTTGGGTGAAACCAATGAAGAAGTAATTGAAGTAATGAAAGAGTGGAAGAAAGTCAACGTTGACTTGCTCACACTCGGTCAATACATGCAGCCGACATTGAATCACTTGCCTGTCGCTCGCTGGGTGACGCCGGAAGAATTCAAATTCTTCTACGATGAAGGCATCAAAATGGGATTCGAGAATGTCTTCTCTGGTCCCCTTGTTCGCAGCAGCTATCACGCCGGCGAGCAGTCGGAAAAGTTGATGAAGTAAGCGACCCGGGGACGAGGAATGTATAAGCGCGGACAAGAAACGAAGCCGTCAGGACAAGACAATTAAACCGTTGAAACAAACAATCGCACCGCGCGGATAAGAAACGAAACCGGTGAGACAAGCAACCGCACCAGTCAAGACAAGAGCCGCACCACTCAAAAAAGCAACGGACCAGTCAAACGAGCAACGCAAACCGGAGGTTCAAAGTGTCTAGCGACGCCAAGAATAGCGAATTGATCGAAGAAACATTCTTGCTTGAAACCGGCGGTCGTAAGCTGCCGGTCTTCGTAGTTGGACCGAAGGACATCGCGTGCCCGGCACTAATAGTGGTGCACGAGATTTTCGGTTTAAACGATCACATTCGCGATGTCGCTCGCCGTTATGCCCGTGAAAAGGGCATAAGGGTATTCGCTCCTGATCTGTTCGAAGACCGAGAAGGTGTGCCCGCTGACAAGAATAACCTCGATGCTATGCGTGCTCTCTGGTCGAAAATTCCTGATTCCGAATTGATTGGTGATCTGCAAAAATTGTTCACCCAGATTTCGACGCGAGACGATGTTTTAAACGACATGGTCGGCACAATGGGATTTTGCATGGGCGGTGCAATCGCTTTGATGTTTGCCTGCCTTACTCCGTACATAACCTATGTAATCGATTTCTATGGACGCGTTCAATACCCGCAGCTGACCGAGGCTAAGCCTAAGAGCCCGATCGACTATGCCGCTGGAAATGTTTGCCCGGTACTGGGAATTTTCTCCGGCATCGATGAGCTTATTCCACCTGCCGATGTGGAACTTTTCAAATCCACATTGAAAAAATATTCTCCGGATGTCGAAGTCAAAGTTTATCCGGATGCACCGCACGCGTTTTTCAACGACACTCGCGACCACTATCGAGTAGACGCAGCGAAAGACGCATGGCAACTGACTTTGAAGTTTATCGATCGCCAGATTTCTGTTAAAAACTGATGAGCAAACGTTTGAATTTGTTCGAGATGAAAAATTGCCTGGTACTGACCCTGGTGTCGTTGTCACTGGCATTATCGATGCCTCAATCGGCGATCTCCAAAGACGATCCAGATTGGGAACCAGAACCACTGGCGGTGCCGAAGAAAAATTCAACGAGTGTGGAAAGTCCCACCAACAGTAAGGTTGAGACTAAGGATGGGCGAACCGTTTTGAAACTGGGCGTCGAGCATTCATCGTCCTTGTCGCCTGTTTCGGACAGCCTTCAAGCTGGATCCATTTTCGATAACAAGCTTTTGAACGAAGGATCCGACAAATTGATCTGGTATCCGATTCCGAAATGGTTGGCCGGCAAATGGCGCCGGGCGCAAGAAACAACGGTGTTTAGCCACGACTACGCTTCAGGCTGGAGTGACAACCAGCAACGCACATTCATGTCGGAGCAAGTCGCAGACTTCGGAGTTCAAACGGACAAAAAGGGAACTGTTTGGAACTGCAATCTCGGTTCTCGTGGAGTTTCCGATCGAGGCAGTTATCGATCCGTCGCGCTCGTCATGGGCAAAGCGCCGGTCGAAACAACCAGTGACTCGATCATTTTTCGCGAAGTGTTTACGGTCGCGAATGTCAATAAGACAACCAATGTGATTCTCGATTCCTATCTCGCCGAGTCGATCACCAGGCATCGCCGAAGACCTGATGGTAGCCTGGAGACGAGCATGTCCGTCAAAATCTACAACGCCTCCGGCATACCCCGTCAAGTTCAAGAAAACATTTCAAACGATCGTTTGGTCAGTGCGTACGAAGAAGTCGACACCTATAAAGGTCGAGATATAAAGGCAGACTTCACCAAGTTTCTCAAAGACAAGGGACTCGGTCAGCTGGTGCCGAACTGATCGTCGCCAAAATTTGGTGAGCGCATTTAGATCCACCTGATGCGAACGAGCTACTCTCGTATTCAGTCTCAACTGATGCGAACACGCTCGCCGATTATCCAAATGAGCGTCGAACCGTTTCAAAACACCGCTCGCGCCGCGCCAACTGCGGCGGTTCAAGCACCTTCACTTTGACAAGTGGGACAAATGGGAAATCCCCCATGTATGACAGTGCGCCTGTGCGGCTTAGCAGGAATTTTCGCCCCGTCGTATGCGCGAAGCCGAGACCCGAAACCCTTGGGAGACAATCGTTTTGCTTCGCGCTAGCTGAGCAATTGCGGTTACACGGGGCTTAGTTGAATTTTTTCTCCATTGAGAAGGTAGTTTTATTACCTCACAATACTCTTGACAAGTGGCAGGGAAGTTGAAAGGTGCCAGTTTGGGCATCTTGCGGGAGAAAGGGGTTTTGCGGTGTCGTCCACAACCAACAATATTAGAAGGCACACCTTTGGCCATGGCGTCGTTCGTTCTGTAAGCAACGAACTCGAGAAGACGAAGAAACAAGGTTCACCGCTGCAACCATTGCTCGGATTACCAAACCTGCCCATCAGCGTCCTGACCGGCATTGCCACTACAGATGGTGCCGAGGCAGAATTGTATGGCGAGCTGACTGAAGAAGTCGATACAGTCAGTCGACCGCTGCCGGGAGATTTGATTGATTTCTCTCCGGGCGCCGGTGGCGGTCCTGCAAAAATCGATTCGCTGTTCGATACTCTATTTGAAAATGGTTTGGAAGCCGAGATCGGTGTTCCCAAAGAGTGGCTTTATTACGTGACCTCGAAGGCTCAGGTCCACGAACGAGAATTCGCTGTCAAACAAATTTCTTGTCCGAAAAAACTTTTGTCGGTGCTTGCTAAAGATGAGGCCAGTCTCGTTCGCCGTGCCGCCGCTCGCAATCAATCGACTCCTGTCGACGCGCTCGATATATTGAGTCGTGATTCCGACGAGCTGGTGCGTCAAGGAGTTGCTAACAATCAGTCGGCTTCAGCATCCGCACTGGCTCGGCTGTCGTTTGAAGAGAACGCAATTACCCGACAGTATGTCGCGGGTAATCGCAATACTCCAATGGCGACTTTGCAAACCTTAGCCGGCGATGAAATCGTCTCAATCAGAAAGGCTGTCGCGATCAATTCTTTCGCTCCCAGCATCACGCTTTCCGTTCTCTGCGAAGATCGAGAACTCACCGTTCGCCAGGCAGTTGCATCGAATCCGCGCACGTCGTCGGATGTTTTGCATAAGCTTTGCCGCGATCCGAATCTTTATGTTCGTCGCGAAATTGCCGCGCACCGAAATGTGACCGGAAAGACTTTATTGGTTTTGTCCTCAGATCCGGATCTGTTTGTCCGCTATCTGGCGGTGATGAACGACAGTCGGCCAGCCGACATTTTAGAACGTTTTGCCTACGATCCATCACCTGAAGTTCGAGTGGTGCTTGCGCGTTCGTCGGACTGCAGCATGCACGTCATGTGGAAATTGTCTCGTGATGAGGATGTCACCGTTCGTCATTGGCTTGCTCGCAATAAAAATGCGACGTGCGATATCCTGCTTGCACTTTCGAAAGATGAAAGCGAGATGGTTCGCCATGCCGTAGCCGGCAATCCAAACAGTCCACCGGCTGCGATTCGGCAGCTTTCCGCCGACAAAGAAACTTATGTGCATAGTATCAGACCTGGTACCAGTCTCAATCTGGCTCGGGTTTCGATTCAGGCGCTCAGAAAAATCATCAGAGACAACAATCACTATGGAAAGATGGTGATTGCCGGGCAAGTCGACACGCCAAAAGAAATTTTGCATCGCCTTTCGATCGATGAAAGCGCGCTGATCAGAATGCGCGTGGCGGCCAACGTCAACACTTATCCGGCTACGCTGGTCCAACTCGCCGAAGATCCGGATGTGAGAGTTAGAGAATGGGTGGCGCGCAATCCTTATGCTCCGTTCACTGCTCTGGCTGCGCTGGCAGCCGACCGCGATCCGCACGTTCGGATTTTGACGGCAAGTCTCAAATACCTGCCGCAACAAGTCCGGAAAAATATGACTCACGATCACGACTGGTGGGTGCGAAGAGCTGCCACTACCATGGCGTGGGAACTAACATCCACGCCGGTGCCATCCGCACCAGCTCAATCGGTCGCGATTGCAGCGCCCACCATGATCTACGCGTCCTCCTAAATTTTTGAAAGGAGCAGTTTTAAAGTCTGTACCGAGTCAATTTAAAATCTTGGCGCGAGACAAATGTGATCGAATTGAGATCAATTGCTTTCAGGAAGCCAACGATCACAATTAGTTTATGTAATTCGGGTAAAGTCCGCATCTATTGGGCATAATGATAATAGTTACTAGAGTGGAGTAAGAATGAGAAACTTTCTTGCATCCCTGCTAATGGAAATTCGAACCTTCCTCAAACTTGACGCTAACAAGCAAATCATTTGTCTTAGGCCCGTCAAGTGCGATAGACTCTATCCTCCTGGACGGCGTCGTCACTACTGATCCTATGATTCCCGCATGCGTACTTCTTTCGAATTTTGCCTCACTAGAAGGGCAGAAAGGTGTTTAAACGAAATATCGTACTTGAGCCATGACTCTGGTCCGTCGGCTGCGCGCGAAATTTCCAACCCTTCTCGAAAGACTTCACGCAAGTTTCAGTCTCAATCATTGTTTAGAGCTAAACGAAATCTTGCCGCTGTGATGGTTGCTTTGTCGTTAGTCACCACTTTGGCGCCATCCGGTCTGGCTCTGCCGGTGTCGACCACCGAGTCAGTCGACCACGCCGCCGCGCTGAAATCGGCGCCGACCGTCAACGTGATTCCAAAAGAACTCGATGGTCAGATCAAAAAGGGCAAGAATTCGCCTTATCGCGGCAACATGCTGGAGTGGAACAGCGCCAATCCAAAAGACGCGTTCATAGTTTGCATCCACGCCTGGGGCTTGTCTGCGCGCGAGTTCAGCTCGTTCGGCACCGAAATGTCCACTCGTGGTTTTGACGTGGCGGCGCTCGACGTTCGAGGCTTTGGCGCCAATCGGGATCAGGACGGCATGAAGACCATCGATCTGGATAAGGCAATCAAAGATATCGGTCAACTGCTGGCAGCCAAACGAAAAAGCGATCCCAAGAAAAAGATATTCCTGGTAGGCGAATCGATGGGTGGAGCGATGGCGCTCAAAACCGCGGCGCTTTATCCAGAGCTGGTTGATGGTGTCGTCTGTTCAGCACCGGCGTGGCGCATCTTTTCGCTCAAGACCATCACGGTCAAGGGTGTCGTCGATCAGGTGCTTGGTGAGCCAGGCTTCGCTGCTCGCTTCATTACTAACAAGGCGTCCAGCGATGAGAAACTGCAAAAGCAGTGGCTCTCAGACAGCAATTATCGAATGAATTATTCGGCTCCTGAAGCATTCCACTATTATCGCTTGATGCAATCCACGCCGAAAAATGCCAAAGAAATCAAAGGCATCCCGGTGCTTGTGATGCAGGGCTTGAACGATCATTTGTCAAAACCATGTGCATCGGTAAAACTATTTAAGAAACTCAAGAACAAGAGCAAACAACTGGCGATTGTTTTGGGCGGTGAGCACCTGGTGCTCGAAGAGAATCAATTGAAACCGCTTGTTGCAAGCTTCGTCGAAGACTGGGTTCTTAATCAAATGCATGATAAGAAAGCTAGTAACGCGACACCACAGATGGTGGTAATCGGAGATCCCGGCACGCTCGATCAAGAAGATCAAAAAGAGTTGAATCGATTGAAGCTACTCGCTGGAGTCCGCACCCCGTCCCCGAAAGCCAGAACGACCGCGTTGAAACGCGACACGCTTTCTCCCTAAGAGTCTCACAGTCGCGTTGAACCGGATACACTCTGCACGTTTCTCGAATCAACTCGTACGCTTTTAGATAATCAACTTGGTCGGAGCCGTACTTCCAGTGCGCTTCTATGCTGGTTCCAAAAATACGATCCTTGACCTCGACTAGCGTCTTGACGTCCTCTCCGTCCTAAAGAACGGGAGATTCCTGGGTTTAGACAGCAACCTGTCTCAGCTCACCACAGGCGATCACGGCGAGCCCCGCCGCTAGA
>JADYXR010000232.1 GCA_021772095.1 Candidatus Obscuribacter sp.
TACAGATTCAGACATTTAAGATCTAGTGACATTCAGCGACAGTCAAGCGGCAAATCTGTCTGACGCCAAGCGGCAAAAACCATTGTCGCTGATCACCTTATGCTGACCGGAACTGACAAACGCCTGCAATCGCTGCGCACTCTGCCCGCGCTGCGCGACGTAGTTTCCGGACTCTGTTATCTCCGGATTGAACGAGCGCTTCGGCAGTGCTAACTGGAATTTCAAGAACACATCGCGAATACTTCGCGGCACCGTATCCGATGGCACCTCATTCGAATCAATTCGTTCATTTCGCGATTTCGGCAACAAACTTTCGACGCGAGAGCTTCCACCACGAGCGGTGCCTTCGATCAAACCTGGTCTAGCAGCATCCGCGACGGGACGCTTTGATGTTGTGCCGTCAGGCTTATGCTTAGCGAATGTGCGCGTCTCGGCGTCAGCAGGTTTGGTTGCATTCAGATCGGCCTTCGCTTCATTGAATTGCGGAGAAACTTTGGAAGCCTTGTTTTCAGTCTGCTGTTTTGCGACAGCGCGCGCTTCTGCCTCGAAAGGCTTAGTTGCATTCAAATCGGGGGTTGCGCCGGGCATTGCGACTTTGCCTTCGACCTGTTTTCCGAAAGTTCGTGGTTGCAAATCTGTAGCTTGTGCCGGGCTAAGCTCCGCGGCTGCTCGGTCTGTCCTGATCTTGAAACCTTCAACAGGCGCATTCTCTATCGGCGCTTCCAACTTAAGACTCGGAGTCTGGCGGACCCGGTCGACCGTATCACGACTTACGGCGAATTCCAAAACTCCACTCGCGAAGATCTTTGATACAGCAAGGATCACTGCGCGCTTCGCACTGCCTTCAAACTTCGTTGTGTTCACATCCTGTGCGATAGGACGGTTGATGATATCCAGTTTCAACTTTAGCGGCTTGGTTAAATCGGAAGCATCTGAATACGGCTTGGAGCCAGGACCTCGCCACGGTAGTTTTATTGCTAGCCCGTCTGCTTTTTCCGGTCTAGGACCGTCACCTCTAGAACCACTGGCGATACCGCGAGTCTTTTCAGGTTGAGGCTTCGCTATCGACGGAAGACCGCGTTCAGTGAGTCCGAGAGGTATTCTGGATTGCGGTGCCTCCGGCTTCCTTACTTCTATCTTCGTAGGGTCGGATTTGATCGACTTATCACCAGCTGGGGTGCTCTTAGCAATTCCATCTTTTACTCCGTCTTTGATTCCGTCTTTGATTCCGTCATTAATTCCGACTTTAGTTCCGACTTTAGTTCCGAACGGCGATGTCTTTTGATCGGCGCCACCTTGAGCGAACGGTGGTATCTGCCCCGTTCCGCCCGGTGGAGTGAATGCAGATTTAATTTCAGCAGGCTTCCCCGCGCCATGGTCTTTAGCATCGCCCTTGATACCAGTAGCTGCGGCGTTCATCGGGTCACCCGCATTTCCTGTTGGTGAAATAGGTCTTCGCTCCCCGACCGACTTTCCACCAGCGGCATCCGCTGCGCCTGCAGCATCTGCTGATTTGACAACGGGCGTATCGGGCTTGCGTATTGCATCCCCATTCCGCGCCGCTTCGCCAATCTGCGTACCGCCTGGCTGTCGACTACCCGAACCGTCACCGCCTTTACTCCCAATTAGTTGTGAACCGCGTACGCCGTCACCAAGTTTGGTATCAGGCGCACTCTCACCAACTTTAGTAACAGGCTGCGTTTTTGGACTACGCCCTTCGCCGACTTTCCCCGTGGGTTCAGGATTTCGTGAACCTTCACCGATTCTTGTACCTGGATCCAGCCTGCGTCCTTCGCCAGCTTTGCCACTCGGTTGTGGATTGCGAGAGTCTCCGCCCGCTTTCGCGGCACTGGGCTCTACCCGGCGTGAATCTTCTCCGGCTTTCGTATCCTTCACGCCAGCATTTTTTGAGCCGAACTGTTCCTTGCTAGCAATCTCGTTTTGTTTCTTACTCGCATCACTTTCTCGGTGGGCTCCGTAGGCTGCGTTTGCTTGTCTCCGCGATTTCCAGAATCAGTCTTTCCAGTTTTTCCACCGCGAATTGGTGAATCGGGTTGCTCCTGATTGTCGCCACGCCTGACTGGCGTTCGTGTGCCGATCTCCGTCGCTCTTTGACCTTTCGCCGCTTTTCCACTTTCAATATGCGAACCCGGATCAATTTGCGGAGTCGCCTTTTCCTTCCCTGCTCTTGGATCAATTCGATCGCTTAAAGGAACGCGACTATCGCCTCTCCCCCCTGAGATCGGTGGAAGAATCTTGGCGGTTCTTCCATCATTCGGTTGATTAACCTTTGTTGCTCCAATATCAGCTTTCGCCGTCGGAGTTCGGGTTTTCCCATCTATTGGAGTTGTTATTCCAACCTGCTTAATTGAACCTGGCACCGGCGGCGGTGCTTTGTCACCACCAACTTTAGCGGTGTTCGTTTGAGGCTTGGTTCCGTCAATGGGCTGCTTTGTGCCACTAGTTTGATCACGAGGTGGAATGTTAGAAGTACCTGCATCTCCAATCCGAGTCGTCGGAATTTTAGCGCCAGCGCTTGCTGTAACAGCGGCATCAGCAGGCTGCTTTACGCCCTTCTGGTCGCCCGCAGGAACTCGTGTGCCAGCAGTGTCACCGGCCGCAGTCGATGGAGATTTTGCTCCTTCTCCGGTCGCTGTCGATGGAGCTTTTGCTCCTTCGCCGGTCGCTGTTGTTTGTGGCTTTTTAGTCCCATCAATTACTGTGTTCGGAATTCTGGTTCCATCTAGTGGTGAGCGAGGTGGCGTCCCCGACTGGATGCCGACGTCCTGCCGCGGAGGTGTTCTTCCGCCATCACCAGCACTGGTTGGTACTTTATTGACACCGCCGTCCGGCAAATTCGCTGGTACACGACTCGTAGATTTTGGATCAACACTTTCCTGTTTCGCATCGCTATTCGCTGCGGGCAACGCAGAACCAGTGCGAGGACCGACGTCACCAACGGCACCGGATTTGGTACTAGGAGGATTTAGTGCATCCGTTTTGAACTCCGTATGTTTGACAGTAGACGGGAGAGGCGATGCAACACTTCTATCCGAACGAACCTCCGAGAACGGCTTGGCGCCAGAAGCTGTCGTGCTACTCGGTGCTACGGGCACGACCTTGTCACGCACAGCAGGCACATCTGCGGCTCCGGAGACTCTCTTTCCCACTGGATTTGCTGTTCCCGGAACAGGTTCGGCTCGACTATCAACACGCGGGAACAATGTGTCCCGAACGACCGATTTTTCACCCTCGGTCCTAACGCCAGAATCCTTGATTACAGGCTGAGCACTCGGCACTTGCCCTACATCCATCTTCGCGCGTTCGTTACTTGTTTGAATGGGTTTGGAAGCTTCGCTATCCCTCAATAAATTCTCAGAAGGAGCAGTAGGTCTCTCAGCTGCTTTCAATCTGATATCAGGCTTAACATCAGGTTTGTCGGCATGAACAACGCGATCCACGGCACTACCGATGGTGCCTGTATCTTTGTCAGGCGAACCCTCAACTCGAGCGGGACGAGCTGTGCTAGCGGGCGCCTCGCTGCCTCCCCGCGCGACCGTATTGTTACTGGTCCGATCCACCGGCGGTGGCAACTGCGAGCTCTTCGCCGTTACACCAGCTCGCGAAATCCTCGACCCGCCGGAATGTACGTCCGGAGTTGCCGCGACATCGGGCGATGCGAAAGAAGCAGACCCCGCCCGCACAATCTTTGGCAAACCGTTTTTATCCGTTCCGAGAGTTGACTCAAATGCAGGTTGCTTAGAAGGTAGCTTTTCGCCATTGCCACGCTGTAGAGGATTTGTGTCGATCTCAGTGAATTCGGTACTGGATGAGTTCGGGATTTCCTTCGCAGCGTCTTGCTTACGGACGACTATTGGCGGCTTTATGTCGTTCGAAAGTCGCTCCGAAGCATCAGCGTTTGGAGAAGGAGTCTTCTTATGAGGATCTTCAGTTTTGCCGTCAGCCTTCATAACAACCTCACTCTGAAAGCATTCCCAGAATTAGTCTGCGGATCACAATGGTGATTTCCAACCTAATGAGTGGGCGCGCTGCCAGTCAGTACTAGCTTCCTTTGATCTGCCTATCTTTTTGTAAATTGCAGCCCGTATCCCCAAAGCGCCGGCATTATTAGCATCCAATTGCAAGGCTTTGTCCAAAGCGGCGAGTCCATCCTCGGGCTTACCAAGCTCTCCTTTTGCCCAACCTACCAGAACATGGAAATTGGCATTTCCAGGTTCGGCTTCGACAGCTTTATTTGCATCTTTCAAAGCACTCGAATAATCGGATAAGCTCATTAGCACCGCACTTCGCTCAGCGTACACGCTCGTCCGTGTATAGCCTAATTTCTCGGCCGTATCTAGCTCTGCTTTCGCCTCTTTGAACCTGTCGTCGAACTTAAGCATAATTCCACGGAATGCGTGCAGCGCGCCGTTCGTAGGTCTCAGCGCTGTGAGCCGATCCAAAGTTTTGATCGCTGATTTGTAGTCTTTTAACCACCGATACGCATTCGCTTGCGCAAGAAGTTGATCCGTTGTGGGATTCTGCATTTCGTTCACGCTTTCAACGAATGAAAGCAATTCTGCTCGCGGCGACTCTGGCGACAATTTAGCTTCTACGGCAATCGCCACACATATCCACACCAACGCGGATAAAACTACTCTCGAAAGAAATTTCCAGGACATTTTCATGGGTTTCACACGTGTAGTGCGGATGAGACGTCATTTATCGGACTTCTCTACCAAGTGGATTATGCCACCATTCTAACAATAGTATGGCGTTCGAGCGCTCAGAGTCCGATCATGACCATTACTATTAGACCAGCCAAGTTAATAGATGAAACTGTTGAATTCAACAGTATTTAAAATACGTAGAAATTAAGTATTGACGAAAAGCAGCACGTCAAATAGTTCGTCGCTCGCCTGGTAGATGCTACACTCGATCGCCATGCCACGAGCGGCTGTCGGCCGTTTCGACCTCCGAGTATTTGCGGGTAACCAACAACTGTGAAACAGCACGTCGGCGACGATGCCCAGAATAAATTTATCGGCGCTGAGGAGTTGCTCAGGCAGGCGTTGACCAAGCACGGCGATGATTGCACCTGGTACTGCAAATCGTTCAATCCTTATCCGATGGTCCTCACTCAAACTGAGTTAGAACACCAGGCGCGGTTGCAGAGGTGCCTGCTTTCGGCGACTGAACTGATCGTTGAAAGCTACCTAACAGACGTGCGTTTGCGGAGTTTTTTGAGCTTGCCGGACGCGGCGATTACGATTCTGGAGAGTTTGAGAAACCATCCGTATAAAATCGGAAGTTATCGCCCAGATTTTTTGCACGACACTATGGGCGGTATTAAGGTCTGTGAGATAAATGCCAGGTTTCCGACCAATGGCTATATCATTTCGCACTACATCAACAATGTCATTGGCGAGCTCCACCCTGGTTTACAGAGGATCTCGAAACTCGACGAGATCCCAGAGATTTTTCTATCTCGATTCGTGCCCGGCTCCAACGTGCGAATACTGAAGGAGCGTGAGCGCGGTTGGGATGTTGTGTTCTTGATGCACGAACTGAAGCAGCGCGGGTATTCATGCGAATGTATGAGCGCTGCTGAATTCAAAACGATGATCGACGCAAGTGGTTTGGTTATAGAGTTGCACCAGGACGAGTTGCTTCGCGAAGATCCGAAGTGGATTTCGCAGCTTTGTTTAGAAAGACCGCACTTCAATGACCTTCGAACAATCTTGTTGGCGCATGACAAAAGAATGCTCGGCGTTTTTCATAACGACGAGATCATGGCTGACTACATGACTGTGGATGAGAGAAAATTTTTGAAAGAGAATGTCGTCGAGACGCATCTGGTCAGGGACATTCAGCGTGCTGGGAACGAGGCAATGAATAATAAGCACGATTGGGTTTTAAAACCGAATCTGCTCGGCAAGGGCGAGGGAATGATTTTTGGTCATAACACTCCTGAAAATGAGTGGCGGAACGCGCTCAGAGATTCACTTCACCACGATTACGTTCTACAGCGGTACATCAAGCAGAAGCAATTTCCTATACTCACTCGTGTCGGTAACGACGTGTCCGTTCAGGAATTAAACGTCGTTGGCACGCTCCTGTGTTTCGACGATCAGTTCATCGGACCTGGAATATATCGCGCATCCAAAGGTGATATCGTTAACGTCTCAGGTGGTGGCACGATTCTGTTTCCGATGATGGAGCGCGCGAATGCGTGACGTCGACAAAATTTTTGAGTTAGCAAAAAAGCATCCGTTTTATGCAGAGCGGTACCGAGACGCGTCCAATTTTGCGGACGCTCCGACTACTGACAAAGCGCATTTATACAAGGTAATCAACCAGGCATTAGACGAAGATCCCACGTTCCGCGAGGGTGTTTATCTAAGTCCGACTGGCGGCAGCACACCGGATCGTTTGCTTTATTTCCCGACAGACATCGAGGACAATCAGCTTCAACGCAAGATGCTGAGCCCTTATTTGAACGAAGCGAAAATCTTTTCACCCCAAACAATTCTTTTGAATTTGTTCGGGAGCAACATGATGTATCGCGCTCTTGAAATTTTCAATGACTTTGCCGAACGCGGGCGCGCGACTGTTCTACCGGCGGGTTCGCAGTGTGAAGACGGGCTGGCAGCTGAGGTTGCCACTCGTTTTGCTGCCAATTCTTTGATTGGAAACCCATCGAGAATTCTTCAATTCGCCAGACATGTGGAATCACAGGCGATACCACTTAAAATTGAGCATCTCATTTTTGGTGGCGAGACATTGCAAGAGTACAAGGCTGACTATCTAAAAGACGTGCTTGGAATCAAGCGGATAAGCGCGATTTACGGATCGGCAGAGTCGGGGATCTGGGGATATCAACCTGACGCTTTGGAATTGAATTGTTATTTCTATCCAGCAGAGATCATGCACATCGAAATTCTTGAACCTGACGATGATGGATTCGGCAGGATGGTTTTGACCAATCTGGTAAGAACGCGAAACCCGCTGTGCCGCTACGATTGTGGCGACATTGGGCGCATCACCGAAACTGAACATCGCGGACAACAAAGGAACATGCTTGAGTTTAAAGGGCGAGCAGAGAATTCGTTTTTCATCGGAAGTGAATACTTTTCGATCAACGATTTCCGAGAACCGCTCGAGAATTTATTGGAATTTCAAATTCAGATCTCTTTCGACGAATCACAGAAGCGCGACAGAATTAAGTTCAGCCTGGTCGCACCCAACCCTGAATTTATCGATGCAAACAAAGAAACGATAAAAAAACAGATTCGGCATATCGTGCAGAGCCTGGACTCCTGGTTCACAACGGAGATTGAGTTCGTCGAAATCTCGGAGCTTCAACGCAGTAAAACATCGCAAAAGGTGATAAAGATTATTGACCAGCGCAGCTAATATCTCACAGAACGGATAACATAGTCATATGCCTCAACCCCCGAACGATTTATCAAAAATGTTTATTCCGGATGAATGTCGATTCACACCGAGCAGAGGATTCGAAGTCGATGCCTATCGACGCGCAGTTCTCGACAACGGTATCGCACTGATCTCTTTTGAAAATAAAGCGGACGCAGACGGCACGGTCATGAAAAAAATCGTGGACCGACTGGGCATAGCGGCTGTTCACGATCGGGACGGAACGAGCGTATGGGATGTGAAATACGACGAAAGTGTCGATCAAGAAAACGGCACACGATCTTTAACGACTAAGGAATTTCGCCTGCACACTGACGGATCGTTTGAAGTACCTCCGCCGACGTTCGTTGCGCTGTATTGCGTCGAGCCCGATCAGCTGGGCGGTGGCGAAACATTGTTTGTTGACGGCAATAAGATTCGTCCGCTTTTGTCGCCGGCAACGCTCAAGGTTTTGCTGGAACATGACTTTGAAATCAAAGTGCCTGAAGAATTTTTCAAAGGGCACAATTCGGTTATGGCGCGCGTTTTAAATGCGCGTGGCAGTTTCAGATTTCGCAAAGATCTATTGAAACTCGACAACTGTGCACCACATTTAGTGCAAGCGGTGGAAGAATTAGATCAGCTAATTAATTCGGATAGTCAGACTAAAGGAATCCAGCTTAGCAAAGGCCAGATGGTGATCTTTGACAACGCGCGCTTCTTCCACGGTCGCAGGAAAATTGAGGATCAGCGTCGGCACTTGAAACGAATGTGGTTTCACATCTAAATTCAGTGGTTTCAGTCTTAATTTCGGCGGAATACCAATAGCTCCATAGATACACATCCGCATGGCGTCGATTGGCTTACGGCTAAAGGCTTTTGAGCCATGGCTGCTGAGAACAAACAGCTTTCGAAGGAAAACGAGGCAAGTCGCAGAAGCGCCCGTCACATTTAATGTGCGAATTTGAGTTCGCGGCCAGATGTTATAAGTTTGCGATAATTCGCTGCTAAATTTGATGCCATGGATGACCGGCATTGGCCGGGTCACAAGGCGGAGGATTAAGGCGAATGATGTTGAATTCCAATCTGAGCAGCGCAAAAGCTCTGAGAGAAACCTTCCTCAATAAGATGGCTCAGGTGGTTGCTTCAGCGTCGCCATCGATGACCGATGAAGAGTCCCGGCTGGGCCAACTGTTGGTAAGCACCGGCAATTTATCCGAGAAGTCGCTTCAACGCAGCCTCGAAATTTCCAGATCGGTGAGACTCCCGCTGGGTGTGGTGCTATTAATGAATGGAATGATCAGACCCGAATCCATCGACCGCGCCGTTCATCTGCAATCGATGATTCATCGCGGTTTGCCACCTAGTTTCGCGCGCATCTTCATGAGATACGCGTCGGTTGCTGACATAACAGCTGACGAAGCGCTGCAAGATTTTTCGATGGAAAACGAGAAGAGTGCATTGGATTGCTGGCTGGCGCAAGTCGTCATGGCCGCCGATCTTCTGACGTTCGAACAAATCGACGACATCAGAATGCGCGCCCGAAAAGCCGACATGTCGTGGGCGCGATACGCTACAGAACAAGGAATCATCACAATCGAAGTTCTGTCCGCAGCGATGCATGCGGTTGTTTTGATGGACATAAACGAACTCTCCTATGTAGACGCAGTCGCCCTCGTCAGAGCCGTGGCGTCGAAACCAAGCGTCATGTCAGTTTTGCTTCGCGTGCATGTTCCGAAGCATGTTTTCGATGCAGCTACTATCAACTTACCAGCGTTGCTTTACGCTGCTGACGCCCTCAGCGAGCGGAATGCGCTGGACTTGCTCTCGTTGTCATATAAGCAAAAAATCAATCCGTTCGAGCTTATCGCTAAGAACAATTTGCTGTCGGATGTTCAGTACGACCTTGCCGTCAGCGTCAGCGAATTGCTGGGCAAAGGCTTGTCCATGCGCGCTGCGATGGAGCGGCTCAAAACATCTGACACTCGCTCTCAGGAACGCGACATGCGGGCAAAATGGCAGATGGCAGCGATCGCCTGAGTTGATAAACCTGGTCGCTTAAGTTGAGGGAAATCTCGTCGCTTAAGCTGAGGGAAATCTCGTCGCTTAAGCTGAGGGAAATTTTCGCCCAAGTTGATGAAAATCTCGGCGCCTCAGTAGAGAGCAATCTCGCTGATCGTCAGGTTTAGAGAGTCCCTGCGAACTTTCTGACAATGTTGTCAGATCGGAATAACAACCGCAGTTCCGAAAATTGCGATCAACCAGGGTGATTCCTGTTGCTTGATGGCACGATTAAACGGAATATTGATAAAGGGTACATGTTAGTCACGCAAACTGTTCACAATCCATTTATACAGTTAGCCTTACCTGAGGTTACTGGTACTTACCAGACGGCAGACTATGCCTAAGAAAACCGCAGAAAAAACTATCCGCGTAGTAGCGGTCAAGACTTGCCCGCACTGCGAGCGAGACTTCGACGCTGACTCCGAGCACTCAGTTTGTCCAGACGATCAAACGCTTCTCTGCCCGACGCCGATCGATTCTGACATTGGTTTGGCTGTTGGCGACTACGAGCTGATTTCCAAAATCGGCGAGGGCAGCTCGGGATATGTGTACATTGCCACCCACAAAATTACCGGGCAAACGGTCGCGGCAAAACTGCTGAAGCTCAACCTTTTGTCAGATCCTTCCGCCGTGCGGCGCTTTCAACAAGAAGCACAAGCGATCAGTCTGCTGGTGCATCCAAACATTACATCGATTCATGAGTTCGGTGTCCTTCCCAATGGCAGACCGTTCATCATCATGGATTATGACGGTCCGACGACATTGTCAGAAGTTCTCACCCAGCATGGTGCGTTGACTCTGGAGCGCGCTTGCTTCATTTTCAAACAGATCGTCGATGCGTTGAGAGTGGCTCACCATGCCGGAATTCTGCACAGAGACATCAAGCCCAGCAACATAATAATCGACGAACAAAACAACGTTAAGGTGATAGATTTTGGTATCGCCAAAATAAACGGAATCGAAACCACGGTGACGATGACCCGCACAGGCGCTACCGTTGGAACGCCTGCGTACATGAGTCCGGAGCAATGCAACGGTTCAAAACTCGACCAGCGTTCTGACCTATATTCGCTTGCGTGTTTGATGTACGAATGCCTGACGGGACAGAAAGTTTTCCCATCTGACAATGCTTTCCGTTGCATGAATCAGCATTCGTTTGAACCAGCACCGCCGCTTTCAAAATTGACAAAGGGCTTACCTCACTTTTTGTCCTGGGCTGTAATGACCTGCCTGCAAAAATCTCCTGAGCATCGACTTCAATCGATGGCAGAGCTAAACTCGTTGCTGCAAGCGGTTTCCGATAAACGGACCAAAACGCAAATTGTTGCACAATTAATTATTTTCAAAAGCTGGCTGCGAAGCATTTTCAACCCGCGCACCACCAGTGATACCAGCCCAAAGAAAACAAATTCTCAAAAGACTACTCCGCGCGAGAGTCAATCATGGATTGCTTTAGTCGTGCTTCTCGTGGTGATCGCCATGTCAGCGTGGCATATCTTCCCGGGCACCAACGACGCCACAACTGAACCGAGCCGAAAAACCACCGCAATCAGCGGCATGGCCGAAGCGCCTGCCAACAGCTTCATCAGTGACTATGCGACTCGATCTATTTTGTCGGCTTTCTCGGAAATTGACGGAGAAATTAGCGCGCTCAAAAAGGCCAATCGAACTTCCGAAGCGGCGGCGATGAACAAAGAGTTGCAGAAATACCGGAGTTTCTACAATCAAAAAATTACAGCTCCTGCCCAGCATCGCACTGAAGTGCATTCGATTTCCGTTCGCAAAGGATATGGTGGCATTGGATCGTATCGCTTCGGCAAACCGCTGCCCGGCACGGTTACAGTCAATGTGACAGACACACACAATCCAATCGTGTTGGCGCTGACCGGAGAACAGCCAGTGATCTGGAAAATAACAAGTGCACCAGGCGTGCATTTGAAGAAAGTGATTTTGACCGGTCCTTCCCAAAAGGTCGAGTTGCCACAAGGTCAAACTGATACGCCCATTGAGCAAAACTTGGGTGGTGACAATCGAGAACAAAACGACCAGATATCTTTGCCATACGGCGAAATATACGACGGCCGCCACTTTCGAAGGGTAAACGAAGTCGCCAATCGTACAGAAAACGCAGACCTGGTTTCAGCGGTTTACTACGATGTGCCTCGAGAAACTGTTCTTATTGGCCCGGAGAACACGAGCTGGCGCGCCCAGTACGTGATGTGGCGGATGCGAGATTTTTATGCAAAGTGTATGCAACAAAAAAATGAATCACTCAAAATCAGTCTTCGCAAACTGTATTTTGATAGCGTCTGGAGCAGCGGTGATTTTTTCAATTCAACCAGAGCCGTTGGCCAGGCGAATCCATACGGACCGATTAGATCGACGCTTCAACGGGTCGAACAAGAAATGGATTTCTTTAGCGCCATTTCGGTGACACGAAAAGGTGGAAAAAAACTCTGGTATCTGATCGGCGAGGGACGAAACTCCGAATTACCGGCGACGGTAGCAGAGTATGATCCCGTCAAACAAACCATAACTCCGCTGATGAAGTCGGACGATAAATATGCGCCTCCCGGGTGGGGGTATCGCGGTATCACATACGACACCAAGCGAGATCAGTTAATTATTCTTGTTCATGGTTCGGATTATCCATTGATGGTTTACGATTTCGCAACACAAAAATGGTTGCGTAAGGGCACAGCGTCTGAGTACGGGCAAGATTTAATTTCAATCGCCTACTGCGCGGAAGACGACTCAGTCTACGCTCTCGCCGTCAATCTATTGGAGAATCCGTATCATGTGTACCTATATCAGTTTCGCGACGGAGTGCTCGCAAAGGCAACACGACTATCCCAGGATTTTTACGACGTGCAGACGTTGACCTCGTTGTGCAAAGTTCAGCTGCAATCAGTCGGTCCATATGTTGTCGCAACATGTTCGAATGACACTCAACTCAACCCAGAAGGAAAAATTGACGTGCCGACCTCCGCCGTCATAGAACGCGCCACAGGAAAAGTAGTTTTTTCAAAAGCAACGAAGTGAGGAAGAAACGAGTGATAAGAAACGAAGTGATAAATGAATTGAAGTGATGGAAAAACCGGTGATAGAAAAGAGAGGTGACGGAAAAAGTGCGGTGACTGGTAAAGCGCGGTGACGGTAAAGAAACAACGTGGAAAAAGAGACGGCAAAATTCACCATAGAGAAGGAACGGATCGAGCTTCGATACGGCGTCAAAGTGTGTCCGACATGCGCTCAAGAGTACGATGATGACGAGCATACCGTTTGCCCAGTCGACCAGACGCTTCTGTGCCCCGTGGGAGAAGATGCATTAATCGGAAAGCATATTTCCAACTTCGAAGTTCTTTCAAAAATCGGAGCGGGAAGTTCAGCCAACGTTTACCTGGCAAAGAAAATCGCAGAACAAACCGCAGAGATGGTGGCGATAAAAGTTCTCGACGCCAATCTTCTTTCCGATCCGATCGCAGTAAAACGATTTCAATTGGAAGCGCAACTGGTTCGCTCCCTCAATCATCCACAAATCGCATCAGTTCTGGATTTTGGAATTTGCGCCGACGGGCGACCATTCTTAATTTTAGAGTATATCGATGGAGTGACGCTTAAAGAACTTCTGGATAAACAGACGAAGCTAACACCAGCAGACGCGATATCTATTTTCGGAGACGTGATGGATGCGGTGGAATCGGCTCACAATGCAGGTGTTCTTCATCGAGATTTAAAACCGAGTAACATCATAATTGATAGCACCGGCAGAGCAAAAGTTCTGGATTTCGGAGTCGCAAAAGTAATCGGCATCGAAGACACGACGACAGTCACTCTCACCGGAGTGTCCGTAGGCACACCAGCTTACATGAGTCCAGAACAGTGTCTCGGACTAGAGCAGGACGTTCGTTCTGACATCTATTCGATTGGTTGCTTGATGTACGAATGCTTGTCGGGAAGAAAAGTGTTTCCTTCAGATAACGCGTTTAGTTGCATGCGGCAGCATTCATTTTTCGAACCTGTCCCGATAGCAAACATTGATTCCTCGCTTCCCATGCCACTTTCGAAAGCAGTGATGAAGTGTCTAGAAAAGAGCGCCGAAGAACGATTTCAATCCATCAGCGATTTGCGAAACGCTTTGCTCAGTGACATAAGCTCGACCGCAGAAGTGAGCTCAAAACCCGGTGGTGGTGGTGGTGCCAAGCGCCCGTTTAATAAAATTGCATTTGCTCTGTATCTGATGATGCTGATGTCCATAATTTCGCTTGCTCTCACTGTCGGCTCGCTCAAACGACACGAAATAGACCAATCCAATATAGCGGATATCCCTAATCAACCAAGACCACCGGGGACACCACTGGTGAGCGTCTTTCAACAGCCTCATCGATCACTCGATCCAAAGCTGTCGGCGCAGGAGCAGGCCGAACTAGGCGAAGCGATAAAGAACGCGCGCTACGACGGCGTGTGGACTGAAGGGTTTACTCACACCTCTGCTCCAACAAACCTTACCCTGGGAACCCTTAGCGCCAGTGGTCAGGAAGGAAGTGGTATCAAAACTGATCTCCCAATTTTCGCTGGCGTAAGAGATGCCTCAGGCGCGAATTGGTATGTTCTCGCGCGCGATGGTTTAATACATCTAGATCCCAAAACCAACAAAGCAACTTCACTGCCTATCCCGAATACGCTTCCAATTGCCCAAGTTTTTACCGGTATTACCCGTGATACCAAGCGAAACCGCATACTCGTAGTTTCGGAACAATACGCAGACAGCAGCAACCTGGTCGAAAATTCCACACTTTACGCTTACCAACTGGATACCAAGAAATGGTCTGGTCTCGGACAAATTCCAAAACTAGCGCTAAGCGGGCTCGCTTACTCGCCTTCCGACGACACAGTTTACGCGCTCGCCTTCAGACAACAGGATGACGGCACCGCGCGAAACGGCGCGATCTGCCAACTAGCTTCTGGTGGTGAGGCGAAAAATCTTGTCTCGGTATCGTTAGACCTGCAAGATTTGTTAGCCCTTTCGCCACCGTCCGTTCAATTGAGCGTCCACAATAACCTTCTGTTCGCGACTTTTGAAGGGCAGTCCACCTGGATCTTCAATCGCAATACCGGCAAATTTCTAAGGAAGATTCGTTGAGTTGATTGACACAAAACCACCAGTAGTAAATCGGTGATCGAGCTTGAGCCATCTTAAATGTTCCCATGTCCAGCTTCGGCAGGTAGCTCGTTTCTCATTGAGTTGAGTTGGAATCACCGGATTCACTTTGAGTTTAACTGGATTCAACTTAAAATCAGTTAGTTCCAAGTTGTTCTCGAATAGTTTCAAATTTCCAGCTTGTAACCGACACCATATACGGTGGTTATGATCGATGGGTGACCTTCGCGATCTATCTTATCGCGAAGGCGCTGCATGCACGTTCTTACAGCTTGTGGAGAGGCTTCCGATTCGGAGACCCAAACGCGGTTGAGAATATCGTTATTGCTAAAAACCTGATTCGGGTTTCGCATGAAAAATTCCAGAAGGGTGAATTCCTTCGGTTTGAGATCGAGTTTTTTGCCAGCGAGCAAAACTTCGTGCGACACAGGATCGAGTTCGAGCTCTCCCACCTTCAGTCGCGTGGGAGCCAGTTGTGGCGGGCGTCTTAGAACAGCGCGAACACGTGCGACTAGTTCTCTTGCGTTAAATGGTTTTGTCAGATAGTCGTCAGCACCGGCGTTGAGTCCGGCTTCCTTGTCATCGATTGATCGCTGACCGGTCAGCATAATTATCGGAGTAACACCGCCAGCACCGCGATATTTTTCGCATAGTTGCAGACCGCTTTGCTCCGGCAAGTTTACATCCAACAAGATCAAGTCGTAGTTGTAGAGGCGCAGCCGATCGGAGGCTTCGTTGCCGGTCGCAACGACTTCCACATCGTAATGATCGAGTTTCAGGCAATCCGAGATCAAGCCTGACACGAATTCATCGTCTTCGACTACTAAAACTTTGACCATGACAAATCATGCACAACACTGATGACGCGCTCAGTTTAACACATACGATTCTAGCCCGAACGCATGATTTCCGCTTCGTGTGTTCCAATGCGACGATCGAGCAACTTGCGCATGCCTGGGGCGCTTTCGAGCTCCGGATCTGCCTTAACAACTGCGATTGCCGTATTGCGAGCCTCTTCCAGAATGCGAGCGTCTTTTACCAGATCTGCCAAAACCAAATCAGGCAATCCGCTTTGTCGATATCCGAGAAATTCTCCCGGACCGCGCAGTTCCAAATCTTTTTCAGCAATAACGAATCCATCGTTGGTCAAGGTCATGATTTCGAGCCGCTCTTGAGTGGTCGGGCTCTTCGAATCGGAAATCAGGAAACAATATGACTGATCGGCACCGCGACCAACGCGACCGCGCAACTGGTGCAATTGAGAAAGACCAAAACGATCGGCATTCTCAATCACCATAACTGAAGCGTTAGGAACATCTACGCCGACCTCGATAACCGTGGTGGAGACAAGAACTTGATATTCCTGTTTGCGGAATTTTTCCATCACTTCATCTTTGTCGACTGGCTTCAATTTGCCGTGCATCAAGCCGAATTTAAGATTCGGGAAGTCTTCTACCAGGCGCTCGAATTCTTTCGTCGCAGCTTTGGCGGCCAGAGTTTCCGATTCATCGATTAACGGATAGACAACGTAAACTTGCCGACCTTTTTCGATTTCCTTGAGTATGAAATTCCAGAGATCATCACGCTGACTTGGTTTGCCTACGCGCGTCTTGACTGGTTTTCTACCAGGCGGCAATTCGTCGATTTCTGATACATCGAGATCTCCGTGCATCGTCATTGCTAATGTTCGAGGTATCGGAGTGGCAGTCATTGTGAGCAACTCGGGGCTCAGGCTCTTCGCTTTCAGACGCGCTCTTTGCTTGACACCAAACCGGTGTTGTTCGTCGATTACGATCAAACCAAGATTTTGAAATTCGACATCATCTTCAAGAAGCGCATGAGTACCCACTGCGATATGCACCTGTCCAGTCAAAATTTCTTGTCGTACCAATCGTCGTTCCTTCACTCCATGCTTTCCGAGCACCAGCGCGCAACGCAGACCGAGTGGCGTCAGCAAGCGCTGGAACTGCCTGAAGTGCTGCTCCGCAAGGATTTCCGTAGGTGCCATCATGGCCGCCTGGAAGCCGTTCTCTATTGCGATGAGACAAGCGAGCAATGCCACCACCGTTTTGCCGGAACCGACATCGCCCTGCACGAGCCGATGCATCGGTTTCGACGAAGCGAGATCTCGGGATATCTCGCCGAACACTCGCTCCTGTGCGCCGGTAAGTTTAAACGGCAAAGAGTTCAAAAGGTCCGTAACCATGCCGGCCTCGGAACACTTTAGCGCCAGAACATTTTCATGCTGATTGTCGAATTTATATCGTCGATGAGCGAGCTGCAATTGAATCGCAAACAGCTCATCGAAAACAAGCCTGCGACGCGCTTCGTCTTTCTGATCGACTTTATCAGGGAAGTGGATTCCGCGAAGCGCCTCGGTCAATTCCATCAGTCCCAATGCTTCTCGCAATTCCACAGGAAGCGGATCTGTTATTTGCGGCGCATAACTTTCCAATGCGTTATACATGATAGTCCGCAGATAACGAAGCGAAAGCCCCTCAGTGAGCGGGTATACAGGAACCAATCGTCCCGCGTGAATGCTTGTGTGTTGATCCTCTTCGCCATCGGACACCATGCTCAAAATTTCTACTTCGGAATTTTTGAGCGCCAGTTTTCCTTTGAACTGATCGCGTTCAACTATGCCGGACGCCAGCACTTGAGCGCCTTTCGGATACTGTTCTTTTAAACGATCCAACAAGTATTTATTCGATTTGCCACCGACAAATTTAGTGATCGTTATGATGCCGGTGTTATCCGAAATCGTCACGGTCAAAACTGAAACGTTTCGATTGCGCGACTGGAAAGCATTGACGGTACGGATGAAACCGAAGATGCTGACTTCTTGATTCTCCTCCAGATCGCGAATCAACAAACGATTTTGAAAATCCAGGTGCCGCCGCGGGTAGTGGCGCAGCAATTCCGAAACTGTGACAATTCCCATTTTGGACAAAATTGCAGCGAGCTTCGGTCCAACGCCTTTGAGGAACTGAACGTTGACTTCTTCGGGATCTTTGGACTTGTTGTCAGTCCCGCGAGCTGAGGCATTCGATGCCTCCGGTGCCGGGTTTTGTTGCGAGGCCGCTGTCGCTTTCTGCTTGGAGTTCTGCGAACTCGGTTTGCTACCTGAAGGAGAACCAGGCTTCGCGTTCTGACTGGGAGGCGAGTTGCCTCGCGTAGAATTTGCAGAATCAACAGGCTCAGAGATTCCGCCCAACTGCGATGAGCCAGGGCTATTTTTCTGAAAAGGTCCGCTTGGCTGCGATCTGCGTCCAGAATCGATCCGACTATCGGCCGCGGCATCATTCATTACATTATGACTGCCACCAGATACGACACCGCTACCAGCGAGCTCTCGTTCGTCCGTCTCAGCGTGAGCATCGATGAACTCTTTCTCGTTTTCATCCGCATCATCAGCTTCCGAATTCTGCGGTTTACGAACTTCCGCCATTAATACATCGAGATGCGGCTCCAACAATTCATCAGCTCGTTTAATTATCGACATACGAGTACTGACGTCGGAATGCGCGTACTGTCGAAATAAACCGCGCAGCGTTAGCCATGTGGAGTCGAGCGGATATCTTTTAGATAGCCCCGCCGAAGTTTGTCTCATAAATTGCGAGAATGTGGTTTTGCGGCCATGGAAATCGGCATAGCGCGACCGGCGTTCCAAATTCAGCGCCTTGCGCATTGCCACGACGAGAGCGTCTTTGTTTGGTCTACCCTGTCCGACTATTGGGCTCACAATGCCTCATTCGCAGCGAATTTGTCTGTTTATAGAGTAAAAGATGGCGAGTGGGAATGCCAGTGATTGAAATTAAACTCGCGTAAATATCCAATAACTTCAGGTGAGAAGCGAGAACGCCCGAAGTGAACGGGCATAATGATTTCACGAATTCACAGACGAAACTATGACTGCTTCTCCGGAAAAATGTTCAAAGTGTTATTTGCCGAAGAATCCGCAAGGCTCCGGCAGCTTAACGCAGTGGCTTTCCAGCTGCTCTTGCGACAGGCAGCAAGTTTTGCCGGCCGATACAAACACCGAAACGCCCATCGAACTCTGCAAGATATGCGGAAAGCGCTCGAGAGAGGGTAGAGTCGGATCCTTCACCCAGTTTATTTTTCGATATGACCTCTGCGCGTGCGAATCGTCGGCGTTTCCAGATCGCGCAGCGAAACTCCAACCAGTCGAGTTACCGGCCTTCGATCCTCGCGATCCGTTTGACGACAGCGAGGAAGAAGTCACCGTCGACGCCACCGAATTTCCGATTGAACGATATAAACCAATTCTTTTTTCGGGCAAAGGCGCAAGCGGTTCCGTCTATGTTTGCCGCGACAGATTGCTCAACAAGAAAGTCGCGATCAAGGTTTTACATCGACTGAGCAAGGAAGATATCATCGCGTTCCAACGAGAGGCTCAGGTTCTTTCGAAACTGGAACATCCAACCATAGTCAAACTTATGGACTTCGGTGTCACTGGCGGTGGCAGCCCATACATGGTCCTCGAATACACTGCCGGTGTCAGTCTCAAAACAAAACTAGACGAAGATGGTCCTCTTACCTGGTCCGAGACGCGGGCAGTGTTCGCTCATTTAGCGGCTGGATTGATCTACTGTCACGATCGAAAAGTTTATCATCGCGATCTGAAACCGGAAAACATTCTCTTCGTCACACAAGAAGAGGGTTACGCAGTAAAACTGATCGACTTCGGAATCGCATTTGTAAAACCCGATCGCGCAGACAACAGCAGCAATAGTGGCATGAGCCTCGCCGGAACTCCAGCTTACATGGCGCCCGATCAAGCTCTCGGCATCGAATACGATGCTCGCTCCGAATTGTATTCTTTCGGCTGTGTCGTGTACGAAGCGCTCACCGGTCGACCACCATTCACCGCCGATAGTGCCCTGGAAGTGATCTCGATGCATGCCAACATGACGCCCCCGCCGTTGTCGGATGTCACCGACACAGACACCAGGCAGGCTGAGGCGTTCCTGAGCAAATGCCTGGCTAAAAAACCTGGCGATCGTTTCTTTTCCATGAAACGCGTTCATGAGGCATTAGTGAAAGCGGATGTAGAATCTCGTATACAAACGGCCGCGGAAAAAGATTCTTCACTACAGGAAGGGTCAGGTCGAATCCCATTGACGTCGGCGATACCACCAGCGGTGCAGCAGAATGGATTGAATTCTAAGATTGCTCTGAGCATCGTCGTCCTGATAGCACTCGGAGTTGGCGCAGCGGAAGTGTTTCAGCTCTTTCGAAATAACAACAAAGTCGAAAGCAAACCAATACCAGTTTTGAAAGCCGAATCAGAGTCACCGACCGGCAGAGAGCCGTTCGCACTGGAGAGGACGGGAAAACCTGGGCTGTACACGGCGTCGGGCTTTATCGGGAAAGATGCGTTCAAAGAGATCGCTGCATCAAACAGAGTGCGAAGACTGCAGATCAGCCCCTCCGCTGAAGTGGAATGGCAATCTTTGCCCTTGCTGTACGACACGCGAATCAACGAATTGAATTTGAATTTCACGAAAATTGGCGACGAATCAATTGCGTTCCTCACCCCGCTTCTGTACGTTAGGAATCTCAATTTATCCGAAACCAAAATAACCGATGAGGGCGTCAAAACTCTCGTCTCTATTCGACATCTCAGAATTCTCGCCCTGTCTAATACTGCCGTGACTGGGGCTTGCCTCAAGGACGTAGCGAAAATACGCGGGCTCACTAATTTGTTTATCTCCGGCATACACAAAATCACACCAGATGATTTGTATTATCTGCGCGGCAAGCGGCTCCTGGATAGGCTCGACATCTCGGTCAATCCGATCGGTGACGAAGGTGCAAAGGTACTGGGACGTTTGAAAATAACGAGACTAGAGATCGATGACTGCAGTTTAACTGATACTGGAATTGGCTATTTAAGCCACGCTCCTATCATGAGTCTCTCGATCGGCGCAAATCCAAAACTCACCGATCGTGCACTTTTGACGTTGGAAAGTTTCAAAGATCTGCGCCATCTAAAAATCGCCGGACTTCCAAACCTCACTAAAAATGCAATCGCCAAATTCAAAGCGAATCGCCCAGACGTCCTGCTTGTCGAAGACACCAGTTATGCAATTCGAGGAAATAAGTTGGAAGAAATGATAGACACTGTAAACGAAGATCGACTGTTTGAAAAATTAGATCCGAAAGCATCCTCATCGTCTTATTGACGAATCGCTAACTGACCGGGACCGGCTTGACTACAGGACCAACAGGCACCCCAATTGATTCTCTAGAATGACTACAAAAGAAGATATCTGTCCCAAATGCAACATGTCGAAGTATTCGAAGAGTACCGGCAGCATGACACAGTGGATTGCCAGTTGCCGCTGCGACGCAATCATTCCGGTGGAAGAGCAGTTAACTACTCTCAACTTGTGCACCACTTGCGGCAAGCGAATTAATCAGGGACGCGTCGGGTCGTTCACCCAATTTATATTCAGGTTCGATTTGTGCTCATGCGACAAACCCGCGTGGGCACCAGTTGCGCTCGCCCCAAGCGAACTGGAAGAAACCGCAAAACTTGAACAACAAGAAGAAATTGATATCGACGAATCTCTGGTCGTCGAACCAAATTCTTTTCCCGCAGATCGCTATAAACCACTTAGAATCATCGGAGCGGGAGCCGGCGGAACTGTGTATCTCTGCCGCGATACTGTGTTGAACAAACTTGTCGCGGTAAAAACGCTTCACACCCTGGTGGGCGAACAGCTCGTTGCATTTCAAAACGAAGCGCGTCTGCTCAGCAAATTAGATCATCCCGGCATCGTCGGCATACTTGATTTCGGTGCCACCAAATCCGGTGCGCCGTATATGGTGTTGGAACATAGCGAGTCGTTCACTTTGAGAAAAGCGCTCGAAGAGAACGGTCCACTGATGCCCGAATCGGCCAGACAGATATTCGTCTCATTAAGCGAAGCTCTGCGCTATTGTCACGAACGCGGCGTGTTTCATCGGGATTTAAAACCCGAGAATATTTTGTTTACTCAAAATGCAGACAACACCGCTACTGTTAAGCTAATCGACTTTGGAATTGCCATCGCAGGAAGCCAGGAAGCCACAGCTGAAGCCATTGATGTGGAGGGACGCAAGCTGATTGGAACGCCGGCTTACATGCCACCGGATCAAATTCTCGGTCGCGCTTACGACGCACGATCCGAAATCTATTCGTTGGGATGTGTGCTGTTTGAATCGATCACCGGCATTCCGCCATTCTCGGGAGAGACACCACTGGAGGTGCTCTCTCATCACGCCACCGATGATGCGCCACTTCTCTCTGATGTGATAGAGGCTTCGATTCCCGAGGATCTGGAAGACATCATTTCAATCTGCCTCTCGAAGCAACAAGACGAACGTTTTCAAAGCATGGAAGAGCTGTTGTCGGCGCTCAAGTCGCCGAGTGGTGCAGGCGAGCTTCCCGAGCACTACCGTCCTGTAAGTGACGCTGGGGAATCTAAGGCTGGGTCATCTGCTGCCGGGTTATCTACTGCTCGGTCATCATCTGCCGGGTCATCTCCTTCGGGGTTATCTGCTGCTCGGTTATCTGCTGCCGGGCTCTCTCCGGCAGGGCTTTCTGCTACCGGAATATCTGATGTCGAGCTAGCTGATATCGAGCGATCCGGAGGATCCGTTGCCACGGATTCTAAACGAAGTGACGCGCGCTTCGCTCTAATAGCAAAAATAATGGTGGCATCGTTGTTAGTTGGTGCCGTGGTATCAGCTGTGGTTATTCAGTCAACAAATCAGCACAGCAAAAAAACCGATGCTGAGACAACGGTTAAAAAGCCACATTCCAAGCCAGTCGAGCCAGAGAAGCCGTACCTGATCGAGCGGCGCGGCGGTTTCGTTCAAATTTCCGGTGACCATATCAACAGGGAAGCATTCAAAGAATTAGCCGTTCTTTGCAAGGAGAGAACCTCTGTGGCATTCGAGGACCTGCCGAACAATGTTGACTGGTCCGGATTAGAACTCCTGGCCGGCTCCAGCATCCGAAGCCTGATGGTGCGGCACACCACATTTGGTGACGAGCAGTGCAAGATCGTAGCTAAGTTTCCAAAGTTGGTCAAACTGGATTCACGAAGCACCAATATCTCGAACGCGGGAGTGGAGGCGCTCGCCACCTCGAAGTCACTGATTCAGTTTGAGTTCTCATCGACAAAAGTAACAGGCGATTGCATCCGAATATTGTCAAAATACCCATCTAAAGTACGCTGGTTGGGTATTGCTGATCTGCCATCGTTGACGGTGCGTGATCTCGAGGGCATCCGGCGCTTCCCCAACTTAACCATACTTGATGTGAGTAGCAATAAACTGGGAGACGACGCATTACGCCTGCTCTCAAAAATGGGGCCGCTCCAGGAACTCACCGCTAACGCAGCAGGCATCACAGATAGTGGCACCAAGTATCTTGCCGGTTCAAATATCACAACCATCTCATTAGCCGACAATAGTGGTATCACGGATAACACCATTCCATACCTTTTAAAAATGCCGCATTTGCAACGCGTTCAATTTGGTCAGTCAACCAGAATCAGCAAAGCGGGAGAAGAAGCCCTGCAGCGGGCGCGTCCCCATCTAAAAATCAAACACGACCACGGCATGGGCTATAGAGCCAAAGTCACGGATGCAGTCGACGAAAGTATGGACGACATAAAAGCCTTCGACGCAGAATTCCTGGGTCCATAGAACCCGCACGAAGTGCTGGTAATGCGAACCTTCTAATGACGCCGATGCGAACATGCTGAAGGTCGCAATGCGAACTTACTGAATGTCGTAAAGCGAACCTACCGAAGATCGTAATGCGAACCTACTGCATGTCGCAAAGCGAGCTACCGAAGGTCGTCACGAGAACTTACTGAATGTCGTAATGCGACATACCGAAGTCGTTGATGCGAACTTACTGGAGTCTGTTGAGGATCAGTTTACTAATTGCTTTCAATGTAGCGAACACGCCTAGTCCTTCGGAACCAACGGCTTCGAAACTCGGGACTTGTCTGTTGTTTAGTTCTCGTTCCATACGTTCGATCGGCATTGCATTTGCCAAATCGCGTTTGTTGTATTGAAGAACCCAAGGAATATTATCGAGCGTGAGGCTGTACTCAGCCAAGTTCTCAATCATGTTTTGCAGCGAATCAACGTTGTCTTTGCTACGCATGACGTCGGAATCTGCGACGAAAATAATACCGTCGACTCCGTTCAAGATCAGCTTACGGCTAGCGTTGTACTCAACCTGACCGGGAACCGTATAAAGAGAAAATCTGGTTTTGAAACCTTGAACGCTACCGAGATCCAGTGGCAGGAAATCGAAGAACAGAGTTCTTTCTGTTTCAGTTGCAAGAGATATCAATTCACCGCGAGTTGTTGGTGCGAGCTGGCTGTGAATATACTTCAAGTTAGTAGTTTTGCCACCAAGTCCGGTGCCATAGTAAACGATTTTGCAGTTGATTTCTCGAGCCGCGTAATTTACGAGTGCCATGTATTCAACAGATCCCTAAGATTTTCACTATCGTCTCGCTTTCCTACCGAAGAGAAATCAAGCGGCAGTGCTGCACCCACTGAATTGATACCACGATTTTGAGGCCATTAGTAGTGATGTTTTATCATCATTTTAAATTGAATACTAAACAGCCACGTGTGGGGGCTCGACCCAGCTAATTCTACTTGAGAATAGCTAAATCCGATTGCCTGACAACGCCAACCATCGTGTTTCCCCCAAAAACAGACTACCACGCCCGGTTAGTTATTGGGGGATTATTGTGTCTAATTGTTCTCTATAAGCATTACATTTGACAATAATTGCTTCGGTGAAACTCAAGGCGCTGCTACAATGCGCTCTTTGTCTGAAGTTTTGTGGGCTAAAAGCCTAACGAAGACAGGCGTACTCAAAAAACCCGTCACGCGTTATCGGACGGACCTATTGAGCCCGCATAGATGCCCGTCAGCATCTGCGGAATGGTATCGAGTAATCAACAAGTGGAAGGCTTCTAATGGCTAAGCGTTGTGATGTTTGCGGCAAAGGACCAATTGTAGGTCGAAACTACACCTTCCTGCGGTCGCACTACAACCCGCATAACAAGCGGCGTTGGCTCCCGAATTTGCAATCCGTTCGCGCCAGAATCAATAACACGATTCAGCGTATGAAGGTTTGCACCTCATGCTTAAAACGCGGCAAAATCGCCCGCGCTCTCTAAGCTCCAGGACGCCAGCTCCAATGTGGTGAGGCGACACGTTCGCCTCTTTGGACGGATCTACCTAGGTCCGTCCTTTTGACGCGTTTTAGCAAGGTCTTGTCGACTCCAAGGTTTAATCGAAAACTTGAATCAATTTTGAAATTTTTTTTTGCAAAAACTTTTGGCTGAAAATTATCGACTACTTTACTTTTGATATTTCCAAGATATATTGCCGCGCTTTCGATCGCGAGCGAGGATGTCAATCGATCCTGGATGTCAGTTTATTTTCGGGCTAAATCGAGCAGGCGATCTTTGCCGACGTAATAAAATTCATTGCAAAAATGGCAACGCCCTTCCGCCTGTCCATCCTCTTCCGCCATCGAAATCAGATCGCTGGCTGGCAAAATCTTGAGCGCCTCGGCGAATCGTTCACTGCTGCATTTGCAGTGGAATGAGACGGGTTCTACTTCGGTTAGAGCACGAATTTCAAAGCCGCTCAGGACTCGTTTCAGAATGTTTTCGAGGCTCATGCCCCGGCGCATCAGGAAAGTGAAAGTACCGAACGTAGTAATGTTGTTTTCAATCTGACAAATGGTTTCTTCGGTGTGGTCTGGTAAGAGTTGCACGATTAGCCCGCCGGCGGCTTCGACGCCCGACTTGGACATATGCGTGCCGACGACGACAATCGAGCCCGCCTGATCTGACGTGACCAGATAACGATTGACGTCCTCGCCGACCTCACCGCTGGCGAGTTCCACCGTCGAGCTATACGGGCGTCCGTAGCCCTGGTCCACGTTGACGTGCAGATAGCCGGTGGTGCCAATCGCTTTTCCAACATCGAAATTGCCGAGAGAATTCAATGGTAATTCGACTGCAGGATTTTCTACAAAACCCCTGACCGTGCCCTTAGGCGAAGCGTCGACGAAGACTTTACCGAGCGGTCCATTGCCCTGAAATTTCAGCGTAACCTGACCATCTCTCAACACGATTCGTGCCAGCAATAGTCCTGCTGTAAGCGCTCGACCGAGTGCTGCAGTGGCGGTGAACGACAGACCATGTTTTAGTCGCGCGGTTTCGACTACTTGCGTGGTGGTGGCAATCACCGCACGGACCTTACCGTCGGCTGATATCGCTTTTAGAATGCCATCTTGCATCAGAACAGGGTCCTCTAAAAACACGCTCGTTATCCCATTCTAACAGCTAGCGCCGTATTGGCAAGGCTTTTCTCGAGCGCACCACATTGCATATGCGATGACGACCCGCAGGCATGATTGTTTCCACCCCCGCAGCATGCCCGTGTTTCAACGCAGGGATATGCCACGCCGTATCGAATCAGAAAGAAGAATTGGCATGGGAGAGCGCCAATATATCGGTCGCAGCGGTCGGAAACAGCTGATGCGCCATTGATAAATACCCGACGCGTCACTGGGAAATACCCAACGCACCACTTTAGTTTTGGCGCAAACCGCTAACTACGCGCGGGATTTGACAAAGATCGTTATGCATTTCAATGTCGGCAAAACCGCTTTGCTGGAAGATCGATTGAACGTCTTGCGCCTGGCCATCACCGACTTCGACTGCAACAAAGCCACGTTCCAAATCCAAAACGCTACCAATCTGTGCGCCAATCTGTCTGTAATAGCCCAGCCCGTCTTCGTCTGTACCGTATAGCGCCAGCTCAGGTTCATGCTTTGCCACTTCTAATTGCAGCGTCGGCTCCTGGTGCCTCGGAATATAAGGAGGGTTGGAAACCAGTGCATGAAAGCCGCGTCCGACCGTCCACCACTGCGATTCCTTGATTAATTTGAGCCGTGAATCGACCCCATGAGTCTTCGCATTCTCGGCTGAAATCGCCAGTGCTTGATCGGAAACATCAACTGCCACCACTTCAAGATTCCTCATCATGGTAAGCAGCGAGATCGCTATAGCGCCGCTTCCAATGCCAATCTCAAGAAGAGAAATTTGTTTGTCCGGAAAAAGCTTCTTCAGGTTTTTAACTGTGACTTCTACCAATGTTTCGGTATCAGGTCGAGGAATAAACACACCAGGTTTAATTTTCAGCTTCAGTCCCATGAAATAAGCTTCTTCGAGAATGTATTGAATCGGCACACGTTCTGCCCTGGCACCGAGTATGGTGTCAAGTCGAACCAATTGCTCTTCACTCAGTTTCACTCGCATCGAAAGCAATTGTTGAGACGGTCGCAAGTGTGCAACGTGCTCGATCATGATAGAAGCCTCGGCGCTGGCCTCTTCTTCCTCGATGCCGAAGGAAATTAGCCTGGCCGCGATTTCTCGTTTGATGAAACCTAAATCGTCAACGCGTGACAAAAGTGAAACGCTCATGCGAAACCTTTATTGCGATCTCTAGATCGTCGCTGCTCTTTCACTGGAACCTCGAGATTGAGTCTGTACCAGGGTCCTGGACGCTGCGAACTATAAATTACTAGTGCGCGCAGGCGAGACATTCGAATTTTATAGCGAGACTATCGAAGCGCCCACCACATCATAGCGATTAGCTATTCGACAGACCGGTCGCTTCAAGCAGCCGCTGTTGCTGTTCTTCAAGTGTGCTCGCTTGAATCAAATCATCGAGATCGCCTTCCAGAATTTTGACCAACGAAAAGTTTTGGTTTAGTCGATGGTCGGTCAGACGATTATCTTTGAAGTTGTACGTACGAATTTTTTCCGAGCGATCGCCTGTGCCGACCTGGGATTTACGCTGATCGTAAATCTCCTTCATTTGCTCTTCCATTTTGATCTTGTAGAGCTTGTTTCGCAGAATTTGTTTAGCACGTTCTTTGTTTTGCAGCTGACTGCGTTCTTCTGAACATGCGACTTGAATTCCGGATGGTTTGTGCACGATTCGAACAGCGGTTTCAACTTTGTTGACGTTCTGTCCGCCGGCACCACCAGAGCGCATCGTCGTGATTTCCAGATCGTTCTCGACCAATTCGACGTCGACTTCTTCGGCTTCAGGCATCACCGCAACGGTGGCGGTCGATGTGTGAATCCGACCTGAGGCCTCGGTTTCTGGTACGCGTTGAACGCGATGGACACCGGATTCAAATTTAAATTTGCTGTAGGCACCTTCTACTTTGATACTGAAGATGACTTCCTTAAACCCGCCAAGTTCGCCGATATGACTGCTTTCTACAGTCCACTGCCATTTCAATCGGTTGGCATAGCGAGTGTACATGTTGAACAAATCGCCTGCAAACAGCGACGCTTCATCGCCGCCGGTACCAGCTCGAATTTCAACCATGATTTCTTTGTCGTCCAGCGGATCGGTGGGAAGCAGCAAGATGCGTAGCTTTTCCGCCAATTCTTCCACTCGAGTGCGACCGGTTTCTAATTCAGATTGATAATAAGTGCGCTCATCGTCGGCAATTTTGCCCTTTAGCAATTCCTGCGCTTCTACGATTGCTTCGTTTACCGATCTGAACTCTTGATAGGTTTCAATCGTCGGAAGCATCTTGCTTCGCGTGCGCGCCAGCGCGGTCAGTTTGTCCTGATCCGCGATGATGACTGGGTCAGCCATCTGACCTTCTAATTGAAGGAAGGTCTGCTCAATTTCATTGAGTTTTTCAGTAAAGTGGTCCATTTGCTCTAGCCCTGTCATTGCGCATCGCGCACTATCATCTGTCGCCCGCTCTTCCACCGCCTCATGACTTCAGTCGTTTAAGCGGCTTGCCGCAAACTGCTGATTGATCCGACCGTCACCAGTTTTACTAAAGAGCGGTTCGATTAAAAAACCGGAGAGGGAGGGATTCGAACCCTCGCTGCCTTTCAGCAGACAGTCTTTCCAGGACTGCACGATAGACCACTCTGACACCTCTCCATGCACGTGGTCAGCTATGCATTATAAACGAAACGCGAGCAGGTCTAGCAAGTACGTAAATATGTTGCCGGAAAAAGAAATCGGAGCAGGAATCCAGAACTGGCATTAGAAAAAATTGACTTCAAGGTTGATTGTTTACATCCTCGGCTGGTTCAATTTTTTCCTCGACTGCTTCGATTTTTGAAACAGACTCTTCCTTAGGTCTGCCAAACCATGCATACAAAACGGCTACGATGAAGCCCCAGAATACGGGCATCAGGCCTTGCTCACAAAATTTTTCAATCGGATAAGTAACAGCCAGGATCGGATGCATCTCTGTGAACTCGGGATCAGTGGCATCGACTACTTTGAATCCAGGAGGAATCGGGTCGTCCGGATCTTGTACGTAAACAACGTGCGTCCGACCTCTAAAGGTATGCAGACGCATTCGATCGAACCTTATCGTCCTGCCGCCGACAATGATGTCGAAAGGCTCGGAGCCCAGCGGCTCCTTAAAGTTAGCGATCGCCTCTTTCTCGTCAATTTGTACAACATGTCGTCTATCCCGAATACCGCCCATCGTCGAGACAACATCCGTCAGTTTATGCAGGCCCATCAGAACCGAAACGATCGTCATCAATGGCAATAAAAGAGCCATGGTGATCGATAAGATATTCAAGTTAGAAACCCGCACGAGATAGTTAGCAAGCATGAGAACACGCCAGGACGCGACTACTACAAGCACCGTGGCATTACACTCAGCTGCTCGATCTGTTCCATACATTCGCTCAAACGGAATCGCATACAAAAAAGCGGGCACGCCAGTCATTGAAATGTAAGTGACAAGTCGCATGTATGACCAGTTTGCTGGTCTCAATAACCAGATAAACATCCACAAGAATGAGCCCAAAACCCAGATATAAATCAGAGAAGGTAAGCCGGATCGCATAAATAACGGCTCCAGGGGGGCATCCCAGTAGCGACCGAGACCGGCCAACCAAACCATCAGCAAGCCCCACATAAACACTTGGTTATCGAGCGAAAGCAGTTCCCTTTTGTTTGCAGTCAGAGTGAGAATTCGAAACTGCAAGTACAAGCATCGCATCAGCCACTTCATATCTTCACAGTCCTGTTTTTGCGCATTGTGGAATTGAACCTCATTCGGCGTCGTTTGGAAAGATCGTCTGAATGCAGAGCTCTCATCAAATTGTGAAAACTGTTTTCCAGCTCTTCACTATTATTTTCGGTCGGAATGATGTTGAGGTCGAACAGCGTGCAACTCTTCCAATCGTCTTTTGCCTGCAATCTATCGGCACGCTCTAGCCGCTCGTACAGCGGCGTTCCGGGGAAGGCGGTTTGCAGAGTTAATTGCACATCAAAGAGACCTGACTGTTCGACAAATTCTCGGATGTCGTCAATAGAATCAAGCGACTGCCGGTCCAGGCCAAGCATGAAACAGCCGATTACTCTGATTCCATGGTCCTGAATTTTTCTGATCGCATCCAGGTAACCAGGTTGGACTCTATGTTTCCAATTGTTGTTCAATTCGACGCCGGAGAGTTGTCCGACTGTAGGTGATTCGAGTCCGATTAAAACCTCGCGGCAGCCGCTCGTTTTCATGCTGTCGAGGAGTTCGTCGTCTTGTGCAATCGAGATATCGCATTCGGCGAACCATCTGAGCTTGCGCGCGCGAAGTTCGATGAGCAGCGACTTCCAGTAGTTTCGATCGGAGAGGGCATTGTCATCAACAAATTCGATGAACGGATGTTTCCATCTTTCGAGCACATGATCGATTTCGTTTAAAACCTGATGGATTGTCTTTTGGCGATAACGTGGGCTGAGAAGAACAGAAGCTGCACAGAACTCGCACCGATGTGGACAGCCTCGACTGGTTTGGATTGGAATGCGGTTAAACAGTCGAGGATCGAGAAGATCGAACGCAGGCACAGGCGATTCAGTCAAATCGCTAACTTGATCGAGCGCACCATAAAGTGGCTCAAGGCAGCCGTTTTTTAAATCATCAATGATCTGTTTCCAAACCATTTCCGCTTCACCGACACAAGCGATGTGCCCGAGGGCAAGCGCTTCTCCGGGCAGCATGCTGACGTGCGGTCCGCCTAAAACTACTGGAACTCCGTTCGCTTTGTAGTAATTAGCAAGTTCGTAGGCTTCGTTGATTTGAGCGCTGTAGCTTGAGATTGCAACGAGATCGAAGTTCTCATCAGGCTTGTCCCAGGTTTCAACACTCGGACATTGGTGATAGGAAACCAGCGCACTGTCGCCGATCACCGCAGCAACCGTGAGGAGAGCTAGACTGGGAAGCGAAGCGACTGCCTTGAGGCGCGCGTTCAAACTGTTGGAACCCGCCACTATTTCCATCACGCGATGGTCGCGCAATGGGGTTCCACTCATTGCTATCAGGGCAACTTTCATTGACACAATTCGACCAGAACTCTTCCAATCAACACCTCAATATAATGCCCGGTGGAGGGTGGATTGACGCTCGAATGTTCAAATGTCGAAGTTCAGACGTCGAAGTTCAAATGTCGAGGCTGAAGTTTAGGCTTTCGAAGGCGTTAGCTTAACTCGTTTGGCTCCGCCTTCAATTATCGGAAGGAAGTCTTTGTCGGTGAGGCTGGCGCCACCAACAAGGGATCCGTCGATGTTCGGCAGGGCAAGCTGTTCGTCGACATTGCTCGCTTTTACGCTGCCGCCGTAGAGAACAGGAATGCTGTCTCCGGCTGACGATTTCGACGCTTTTTGTGGACCGTCTGCGCGGCTATAGTATTCATTGATCGTGCTTCTGATCGAGCCGCAGACCCGGTCGGCTTCGACGGCTTCGCAAACTTTTCCGGTACCGATTGCCCAAACTGGCTCGTACGCAAAAACGATTGTCTCCAGGTCGCTTTCGTCAATGTCAGCCAGTGAGGCGGAAACCTGACGTCTCACAACTGCGTCGGTGAGCCCTTCTTCGCGCTCGTCAAGAGTTTCTCCAACACAAACAATCGGCACTAAATCATGTTTCAGCGCCGCTTTGAGGCGCAGATTAACAGTGCTATTGGTTTCGCCAAAAAATTGTCTTCTCTCTGAATGCCCGATAATAACGTGGGTGACGCCTGCAGCGACCAGCATAACCGGCGAAACTTCCCCGGTGAATGCGCCATCGTCGCGGTAATCCATGTTCTGCGCGCCGACCTTGACCGCCGTTCCTTTGGTCGCCTCGAGCACTTCATGCAAAAGCGTGAAAGGCGGACAGAGAACGACTTCAGGCAGATCAACCTTATCCTTGATTCCGTTAACGACGCCGGACGCCAGTTCTTTGCCCTGACTGGTTACCTTGTTCATCTTCCAGTTGCCGGCGATGATGGTCTTACGTTGCGTGCTCACGCGAAATACCCCCTGAATCAAGTCTGGCGCGACTAATTTGCGCCTGAGAACAGTTCGGAAATTTTAACCGAAAGCGGGTGTGATCGCGTGATCGTCATGCAACCATGTAACAAGGCACATACAATGATGCATATGAGAATCGTGCAATGTCCCACCAGCTGGCACATGTCCTAAAATGTGCACGGTTGTTCGATGCACAGCCTGAACGAGAATGTCAGGCGAATCAAAGGAAATCAATTGCGAGCCGGCATAACCCAGGAAAACAACGACGAAGCCAACCTCACTCAGGCGCGAACATTGCTCGCAGAGGGGCACATCGACGCCTCCATGGCAGTGCTGAAGACGTATTGGCTCACTCATCCCAACGATTGCGAAGCCGTTGAGCTGTGCGCCAACCTGATGGATCAGGCCAACCGTGCGGAGTCCGCGCACTCGCTCACGCGCTTGAAAGAGGCGCTCGAGGCGAAGGAAGACGAGGAAAGTCAGATCGACCGCGTTCCGGAAGCGGCGTTTGAAGCGGGTTATCATCTGATCGACAGTCGCAATTACGAACTGGCGATCATGCTTTTGTCGGCATGCCTGGCTACTCAGCCGTTCGATTCGACCTTGAATTACGAATTGGGTTTTGCGCTGATGGCAACCAGCAAGTACGACGACGCTGTTGACCATTTCAAGATTGCTCGAAAAGAAGATAACGATTTTGATACCACTTTGAATATTTCAGTTTGCCATGCCCTTTCTCGCAAAATAAAAGAAGCCAAAGAGTCAGTGACTGAGCTGCGCAAACTGGCATCAACGGAAGAAGAGAAACACGAACTTCATCATCGTGAAATAGTGATTAAACGTTTGGAGAAACTGCAAAAGAAGAAGCTGCTAAACGACCGGGATTGGCTTTATGCCTTATATGGAACGATTCATCTGCAACCAACCGACAGCACCACGGGTGCCACCAGCACAGCCGGAGCTTTTTCACTTTCACCGTCAACGTCGCCTCTTACCAGTGCGTCAAATACGCCGGTGCCTGCCAACGAGTCCTTCCGTTCTATCGCGTCAACGCTTGTAATACTGAAAGGTGTATTGGAAGGATTGAGTCTCGCGCCGGAAGCCGTTGAATTTTACAATCCGAATTCCCGCCCTCTGGCTGCGGTTCTTGCTCGATTGTTCGACACGCAATTGGATAATTACAAGGGTCCAGATCGGCCGGACCGCGCACTTCTGGTGATGGACTGGGCGACTGACATAATCGGACCGCACCATGTTTTCGTGGGCAACATGCCGAATCGCAGCATTTTTGCATATGGAATTACAAAAACCGAAGCGTTGCCGGTAGTACCGGATATAGTGGCCAAGTTTACGAACAATCTCAATCTTCCATGGACAGAACGCGACGGGCAAGTTCCTGATATCACGCCGGAAGATGCCATTCCACAAATCTTGGATGTGGCATGGAATCTGGAATCGGATCCGGAGATTTTGAGAGCGATTCAAGCCGCCGTTGAATACTATGAGGAGAAACGAGCTTTCCTTGTGATCGGCAACTGCGCTCAGTTTCCGCAACGCGGCGAATACAGTGCGGAAGTTCCAAACTCGAGGTAGCTAGATGGGTGTTTTTCGCCGGTTTTTACTCACCCTTTCATACGTTACGTCGTTACCGATTAAACTGCATCCGCGCGTAAACCAGGCAGATTTTGCGCCGTCTTCAGACGCAAACGTATATGACGACACCGCGGAACTTGCCGGTCTGGCCAAGTATCTTCCGGCTGCTGGACTTTTGATCGGCATCATTCTGGTTGGTATCACTGCAGTCTTATTATTTAAATTGCACGCACCGAATCTGGTGACTGGTCCGATTATCGCAATAATCTGGCTTTGCCTGACCGGTGGTTTGCATTTCGATGGATTGATGGACGCGGCTGACGGAGTGTTCTCCCATCGCAACCGTGAACGCATGCTCGAAATCATGATGGACAGCCGCGTTGGCAATTTCGGTGCCATTACGGGAATGGCCGTTCTAATTTTGAAGTGCGCGACACTGGCAAGTCTTGTTGCTCATCCACTTATTCTGCTCGGCACTCTTGCCATAGTTCCGGCTTGGGCTAGATGGTGCGAACTTTATGCAATCGCACGATTTCCGTACGCCCGCGAAATGGGCAAAGGCAAAATCTGGCACGACAGCACTCGATTTCCTGAAGATCTTTTGCTTGGCATAGCGCTACCAGTAGTGGCTACAGCAATGGTCGCCACGTTTGTCGGTTTGACCAATGTACTGCCGGTGGTGGCATTCGTCCTGGCGTCAGGTCTGGCGGCATCGCACTGGTTGGCTTCACACATCAAGGGTCATACCGGTGACACGTATGGAGCAGTGGTCGAGTTAGCGGAAACCGGATGCTTAATTCTCGTTTCGACAATCATGTTGTGACATAATCATTTCCGCCAGGCACCGCGGTGACCCCGTTTTAATGCGATTCCCTCGTTCCAATGCGGTCTCTTGTTCTACTGCAACTCTTTTGTTCCAATGCGACTCCCTCGTTCAAATGCGACTCTTTCGTTCCAATGGAACTCTGTCGTTCACTGAACATTCTCAAGTTTTTCGCTATTATGGCGCTCGCTGGTCTATCGTCCTAATGCGACTCTCGCAATCGACGCACTACTTTCTTACCCATTCGTTTAGTCCCAATCCTTCACAAATACGGTTCAAACCTTGCACCTGCGACTAATTGAAATTGAAAACTTCCGGGGCATTCGCAGCCTGTCGCTCAAACTCGATGTGATCACAGCGGTATTCGGCGAGGGTGGTTTTGGAAAGTCGAGTTTGATCGAAGCCTTGCAAATTTGCCTGGCGCCGCCGAACAATAATGGGCTTCTTCCTGAGTTCAAAAACGAAGACTTTCACATTCCGCCCGGGCAAGACGAACCGCAAGCCCAGAAGCTTTCAATCACGTTGACCTATCGCGAAAGCACACCCAACGAGTGGTCCCATGACGCGTATTCCGGTTTGGCAAAAGTGATTGGTGAGTGGCGTGAGGGTCGACGCGAAATCGCCTTGCGGATCGATGCGATTCGAATTGCTGAAAAATCCAACCGGGATGAAACTCTTGAAGGTCTATCAAAACAAAACTCGGATGAGCCGATTCAAAAAACAGCCAGAGCCGATTCGATTAAAACAACTTCCAAGGCCGAGCACGAGGATGATCGTGCAATGGAAGAGTCAGATATAGAGTCGTTCTGCACGTTTCTAAAACCGGATCGAACACCCGTATTTGGTGCCGATGTTGAGCAATGTTTGAGAACTTTGCGAACACTTTGTCCAGTAATCGCTCTGCGTTGGCATGACGCGAAAACGAATAACTCTCCGTCTTCCAGCGCAGAACGAGAAATGCTTGCGTCGAATCAGCCGACAACGGAAAACACCACAAGTGGTGCCGGCTCGAACATGACCGATGATGACAAATACATTTTGTCGGTTTACAAAAAAGCGATTTCTCAACCGGACAGATTGACGAGAGAAGAGCTTTCCGGCGCTATCGAAGCGCTTTCCAAAATGGCTGGGCGATACAACCTCACCGACCCCGGACGGATCGCAAGATATCAATTACTGATCAACGAGATTCGCGAAACCGCGACGCGCTTCACGCCGTTTGTTGAAAACGGTGCAAGACTTTCCCGGTTTGGTGACTTGCATCAGGTGGTGGCACTAATTGCAATCGTTGGCACGTTGCTCGAAAGTCGGGGTACTCTGGAACTTCCCGAACAAGCACAACCGATCATAGCGGCCGAGAATCTTGAAACCAATTTGCACCCAATCTCATTGGGATGCCTATGGGACCTGCTTGCGCAGATGCCTGTTCAGAAATTGATGGTTACTAATTCCGATGATCTGCTGGCGTCGCTTCCGTTAAAATCGCTTCGCCGCGTGGTTCGGCGTAGCAATGGACTTGAAGTTTTCGCAGTCGGCAGCAACTCGTTAACTATTGATGACATTCGAAGAATTGGATACCATCTTCGTCTCAACCGTGCTGACGCGATCATGAACCGATGCTGGCTTTTTGTGGAGGGCGAATCAGAAGGCTGGCTGCTTCCGGAGATGGCTCACATCCTCGGTTATGACTTTAAATCGGAAGGAGTGCGTTGCGTCGAATTTGCCCAATGTGGTATTGAGCCACTGATCAAACTGGCACATGATCTGGGAATTGAATGGCATTTGATCTCTGATGGTGATCAAGCGGGACAGCATTACGTCGAGATCGCGCGCCGCTTCCTGGACGGACGCCCGTTTGCATCACGCATTTCGTGCATGAAAGAACTTGATATCGAACATCATCTTTGCAAGCATGGCTTCCTGGAAGTTTATGCAAAAGCGGCCGGACCTCATATCAATCGCAAAGATAATACGCACGCGATTGTGAAATCGGCAGTAAAACGAAACTCGAAACCGGCGCTGATTTTAAAAGTAATTGAGTTCGCTCAAGAACACGGCATGTCGTCCGTCTCGCCGTTGCTCACACGTGTGGTGGAAACTTGTATCGAGTCCGCGCGCAAATGTGAACCGGAATTTCTCGTGCTATCAACTCGAAAGAAGAAAGAGTGAGCTTTTAAACCCACTCTCTCTCAGACTTTTGTTCGGTCGTTAGTTGCTTGCGAGTTTCGACTAACTTTCCGCGACGAGTTCTTCGCCTGTATTGATTGTGTTCATCGATGGGTCGATGACTGCTTCAACAACCGGGATGCAGGTTTCCACAACCAGAATTGCAGCATCAACAGCAATCTCATTGCCTTCACCATCCGTGGTGACAGCGCTCACCGGTCGAGGATCGCTGCCGTACCAGAGATCCTGGAAGCGTTCGGCAAGAAGGGTTTGTTCAGCAAGGAGTGCTTCGGCAACACGTTCAATCCGGCGCTCGTTTTGCGTGATTAACTCTTTGGCGCGGGTGTAGCATTCTTCGATGATGCGACGGTATTCGTCGTCCATTTCGTTAGCCAGCTTGTCACCGATGTTGGTACCATGAGCGTCAGGTCTGATGTGCAATGGTCCGAGGTTAGACATTCCGAAGTCAGTCACCATCAGTCTTGCGATGCGGTTAGCTTGTTCGAAGTCGTTTAGTGCACCAGTATCTTTGCAGTTGAGGAAGTACTCTTGAGCTAGTCGTCCACCCATGGCGGCCATGATGCGGGAGCGCAGCTGATCCTCGTTGTAGCAGTAGCGATCGCCATCGGAGTGGCTCTGCATGGAGCCCAGTGATTTCGTACGAGGCTCGATGGTCACCTTGGTGATCGGGTCAGCGCCATAGCCCTGAAGGGCTTGTTGAACTGCGCAGTGTCCAGCTTCATGGAACGCAGTGTTGCGTTTATCATGCTGGGACATTGCTTTAGCCCGCGAAAGGAGAGGATCTCCGAATTGAACGTAATCGATACCGATGTCGAAATCTTCAAGAGCGATTGTTTTTTCAGCAGCGTCAATTTCAGCTTTGGTGGCGCCGGCAAGCTTGGCTTCCAGCCGATCGGCTGCTGCGATAGCAGCTTCGTTGCAAGCTTGTTCGATGTCAGCTCCGGAGAATTGCGGCGTGCGGACAGCCAAGTCACGAATCCGAACATTCGCTGCCAGCTTCATGTTGCGAGTGTGGATTGAGAAGATTTTTTGGCGACCTTCCGTATCAGGCAAATCAACACTGACTTGGTAGTCAAAACGACCTGGTCGTTTGAGAGCTTCATCCAGACTGTCTACCATGTTGGTGGCAGCCATGACGATGATGCCTTTTTGTTGTTCGAAACCTTGCATGCAAACGAGCAATTGGTTGAGGGTTTGCTCTCTTTCGGAATCGGCACCGGACTGCCCTTGTCCACGTTTCTTACCGATAGCATCGATTTCGTCGATGAATATAATCGATGGTTTTCCATTGCGCTCGTGTTCTGCGATAGCTGCTTGGAACAGCTTGCGAACGCGCTTTGCGCCAACACCGACAAACATTTCAACGAAGTGCGAGCCGCTTACCGAGAAGAAATTGGCGTCGACTTCACCAGCAAGAGCGCGGGCGAGTAAAGTTTTACCGGTTCCAGGCGGTCCGACGGCGAGGATGCCGCGTGGAATTTTGGCTCCGAAATCTTCATACAAACCAGGGGTTTTGAGCCAGCGAGCAACTCTTTTGAGCTTTGCAATTGCTTCGTCGCAACCAGCTACATCTTCGAATGTGCGGCGCTCGCCTTTATCTGAACTGCCGCCTTCGCTGACCGGGCGGACGTTATCCGAACCGGGGAAACCAATTTCCAATTTTTTGAACGCGCCGGCATACCAGAGAATTGCACCGATACCAGCAGTGAGACCACCGAACATAGCCCAGAAGGACCAGTGCAGAGTCTTCACGAAGTGATCGATTCGTCCGATCGAAACATCATTGATCTCACACAAAACTTTTCCAGTTTTTGCTTCAGCCAAAAGTTTTGTCGTGTCGGGGTAGTCCACGAGAGCCGATCCCAGAGGATCAATGTCGGCTACAACTTTTCTAAGTCCCTTGAAGCAAGTAATTTTCAGAACGGATTCCGGATTGTCCTTGAGCATACGGTCAAGCTCGTAATCCGGCAGCGTACGCATGTTTGCGGTTTCATCAGGAAGCCGATTAATAAACTTCGGACTGAAAATACCACCAGCCGCCATTGCTAAAACCGCAACGAGGGCAACACTGAGAGCCGCCAGCAAGGCTTTCTTCGATTTATTCATGGACACCCCTTTTCAAAAAAACACTTTCCAAATGTCTTACCGAAATTTTCTCTTCTGAAAATTTCCCCGTCGAAGAAGCTGACTTCGAGCGGTTTCACAAATGCATCAAAACTTCGGCTGCATTTGCATTTCTGATAATTTCATTCCCGAAATCTGCATTCTCTCATCACTGTGTAACAAGTTTGAACCAATCTAGAACCGGACAGAATGCAAGATTCAGGCAAGAGCGGTAAGAACGTCAACTGCACCTGTAATTTGAAGTTAACAGACAAAGTTGAGTAGTGCCTGCCACCACTCAACTTTTAATGGAAGTATATAAACTACAAACCTGGAAAGACTAGCTGTCAGCTCTTCCATGAGCTTTAAGCCACTTGGTTCTATGCTCACGAACTATTTCAATCGCGTCATTCGAGTGCTTAACACAAATTGGAATTTCTAAATCGACAGGTTTAGCGAGTTCGATATCTCCTGAAACCATGTGTTTCCGCGACCATTCGATTAATTCCTCCCACATCTCGCCAACTAAAATTAGCGGAGTGTCGTAAAGTTTTCGAACTTGCAGAAGCTGCCAAACCATCGAAAGCTCAAGCATAGTGCCGATTCCGCCGGGTACGACGATGAAGGCATCCGACAAAATCATGAATTGATGCAAGCGAGAGAAGAAAGTTTTGTGCTGATAGACCTTGCCGACAAACGGGTTAGCATCAGACTCGAAGGGCAAGTCGACGCGAATACCAATCGATCTTTGCACAGCATCCAAACCGGTCAGCGATGCCCCTTCGTTAGCAGCTTGCATCAGACCAGGACCGCCGCCAGTGATGATGCCGCAGCCAAGACTAGTTATTTCAAACGCCAGTTTTTTCACTCTTTCGTACTGCACACTGCCCGGCTGAATCCGCGCTGAACCGAAGATGGTGACGAGATAATGCTCTTTGTGAGTCTGTCTCAGCCTGGTCAATTCGTTGACCGCTTCCCACAAATTCTCAACTGCCAGGAAAATTACTTTAGTGACCGCCTCTTCATCGGACAACGGGACGACATCAGTTGCTCCTGGTTTCAAAAACGGGTCAGTCATTGCGGGTCTTCCGTAGATGGTTTCAGCGCAACCATATCAATATTTGCGTTGTCAATGAAAGACTGTCAGGGAAACAGTTGTCGAGTGGCTCAGGTCTGTGTTTTGAAATCAGCCTTGCAGGCGATTCTTGCTGAGGTGTCCAAGATTTTTGAAAAAACTTTCCGAAATCATTGAACTTTTTGAGTCGAAATTACGTATTAGTAAATGAGAGCCTGCTGCGAGATGAGCTGATGATGGGGAGATTCGGCTAGTTTTCGCATGCATTATGGATCCGCAGGATGGATGACGCACTTGATCGACCGATCATCGTTCGAGGGCGGGTTAATCCTTTTCATTTGTCCTGCGGTTCCTGATCTCTCAAACCTATCCGCGAGAATTGCGGAGATTTGGAGCTGTCTCAATCAAAGTAGCCGCACAAGCCAGTGCTCCCAGACAAATAATGTGTCCAGCAATCGATAGCATCGAAAGCAAACCCTTAATCATCACTATTGTTGGAAGGCTCATGGCTTGAGGATTCCAGCAAAAGCCCAATGCTGCGCACACCATGGACAGTATCACTCCCAACACGACTAAATTGGCAGGAGGTTTAAAACTTTGCCTATGAATAGACTTTTGCACAACTTCTCTGACGACATCCAGCAGTCGTTCGAAGAAACAAAAACCCATTATCAAGGCGCTAGCAGTCGCGACAGCGGTCACCACCCCAGGCGCGCAAACATACATGTAGGCAGACGCAGGAACAGCTATTGCTATGAGCGATGGTCGTTTCATGGCGATAACCCTTTGACGCTTCTGGAGTCCAACGACCATCTAAGCTGGACGGTGCGAAGTTACCTTCGCCCAGCACTCCTTGATGGATTGCGTTGGCCTTTTCGCAACAAGACTTTTCGACAGGCTCGAGATGACCTTGTGGCGTCGCTATGGCTTCAACAGCCCATTTAAGACGCCAAATTGTATCGTTGCCAAGCACGGATTGCATGAGGTTCTCCTCATGTGGCTGTGGCTTAGATACACCGGAACTGGGCGCGAGCACTTTTAAACGGCAGCCTGAGCGAGTTCCAGCCTTCGCGAGATCCATCCGGTTTCGAGTTCCACCGCAAGTTTCAAACGGCAGCTTCCCGAGTTCGACCTGGCTTCGCGTTCCACCGCAGTTTCGCTGCTTCCCGAGTTCGACCTGATTTCAATTCCACCCGGCCTCAAACGACGGTAATTTTAGTGCTTTCGCAGCTTTGACGCGATTTGAAATTCGCTTAGAATCCGCTTGGAAGACTGGAGTCGCCTGTCCCCATTTGATTTTTGATCTGCTGTTGACTGGAGTCTTGTCCCTGCTTCCACTCTTCGACACGCTCCGTGTGAGCTTGCCTATCGCCCCGAATACGTTTCATCAACATCATTTTCTTACCGCGGAAAGCGGCAAGGTCAAAAATATCTTTTTGATTTAGACGGCGCGCAGCCTCCCAAATTTCCGAGAAATCTTCTGTAGACCCAGCCTGGTCGAGGGCTTTCTTCAGCAAATAGCGATTCATATCTTTGATTTTGAAGGGTTCAATCCGTCTCAAGATCAAACAAAGTTGGTGCGTACTCGGCTCGTCATCGATCAGCTCTTTGACACACTTGCGCTGAAGATCCACAAACCCCATCAGCCCAGTCTGATTGGCGTACTCAACTGCTTCAGGAACTGTTTTGACTAGCGAATATTCCTTTTCCATCGCGAGGTGAGCAACATCAGTCAATGAAACTTCTATCGCTTTGCGTGCCAGGTCTGTCAACTGGTCGATAGTCTGAGAGACACTAATAAGGTGTTGAATGGCTTGGCGAGTGACTTCATAGCACTCATACTTACGCGACGCCATTGCTACGAGAATGTAGTCTTCGTGCGTTCTGCACATCTCAATTGCCTTTTGCATGATCGCCTTGCGGGCGTCCACGGTTGAGTGTCCGTACTGTTCCGTGTACGTCGCGACCGCCATGCATTTAGGCAAATCGGTGCAGGTAGCAAGAATGTCGTTGAACAACGGACCGGCTTTATCGCCGCGCCCTTTCTTCGCGTACCCGGCGGCCTTCCGCAGTTGGCGCTGTTGGTCGGTCGTGAGAGGTGAGTCCGGGTCAACTTTGTCCGCCAGTGCCGCTTGCGGAATGGCAAGACACCATAAGACCATCAAACTAATTGCCCCAGAAGTCCGTTTGGATGTTCCGCCCCTAAATACCGACATTACTCGTCTCCGATTTTGTTGCACGTTTCAAGTCGCACTCTGCCCGTCACTCTGATTCTGTACCACCGGAAGCGCGACTAATATACAGATTATCAATTCTGCGCGGAAAAGCCAGCAGTATGGAAAATTAGACGACTGATAGTGCTGCTCCTACTTCAATTTGAAAGAATATTGCTTGGCTGGATGGTTATTTGTAGACGTTAATTCGCGTAGAACTGGTGAGTAGACGGACTTCGCATAAACGAACTTCGCGTAAACGGGTTGCTTCGAGCCGAACGCGTTCGCGCAGACGGCGCACAATGGGCGACCGCGCACTCAATGGAACTAAAAGCACATCAAGCTTTGGGCGTGATTTTAAGCGTGATCAGCTCGTTCGGAGTGAAGGAAATCTTCAATGGAGCGCCATCTTTGGTCGTGATGGCGGAATGCTTTTGCCCGGCTAAATCTACTTTCTCGACGGAAGCGAGCGGGTCGGCTAGCAGCAGCGTGGACTCCTGGTTTGTCATCGCAACGTTGAGCAAACGCAAAAGCACTGATTTACCTTTGTCGTTGGAATAGAGTGCGACACAGCGGATTCTCGCATTATCGAGCGAGATGAAAGAAGAAGACGACATAGTCGATTTGGTTTCCGCAGTTATCGGAGTAGCCCAGAGCACTCCTTCGAACCTTTCTGCCAGGCGATATGCGTTAGCTCTGCTGGCATCGTCCAGCGATGCGGGCCCGGTTTTGTTCGAGGGAAGGGCAGGAGTCAATCCGGTCACCGTCAGTGGTGCCCAGCCGTATGAGATTGTGTTCGGCCCGATGCAGTTGCCTTCGGGAACAGGCATGTAGGGTCCGGCTCCGCCGCCACGCGTCAGGAGCCTGCGACGGGACAACATTGAAATCGCGCGAAGAGCTGTTAGCGAAACCGAATCACCTGCTACTCCATACTCAGGAAGTCCGAAGTTGAAAAAAGCTTGTCCGTTTGCCACGAAGAAGCGCTGGCAGGGGAATCTGTCGAGTGGTGACTCTGTATATTTCGCCACCGGAAGTTTCGTTTCGTGCTCACTAACTTTCCGCTCGACCAAACTGAAATGATTTTCTGACCAGGTGGTCGTGACTGGAGCGCCAGTGTCGAACAGTATCTCCAAACGATGATCGCTTGCGGTATTAACCCAAGATGTTTCGAAAAATAGAACCGGTTCGCCTCGCTTCAACGTGATCTTCGTGACGATTTCGTGCTCAATCAATTGAGAAGATCTCTTATATGGCACGATGTCCTTGCCACCCTCGAAAGGCAACCACGTCTTGTCACCAGGCTGTTCTTCCAGTTTCGCAGGCAGAGCAATTTTGTATGTGAGTAGAAGAGATCCAACTAGCGGTCCCGACTTTCCACGCGCGCAAGATTGAAACTGAGCGACTATCGGCACATCATTTGCGATCGGGTCGAAGTTGTACGAATCGCCTGCGTCAGCTACGTCTTGCAGCTTATGTTGGAGGTCATAATTTTCAATTGAGCCGTGCGCGTTCTTTGCGGCGACTGAGATTATTCCGTCGCTGGAAATATTCACTTCAAAAATTCCATTGGATAATTTCGAATCACCCACTGTGACAACGGAGACCTCTTGTGCCTTATCGTCAGAGACTTGCGCACTACCGGTAGTTTTTTGCAGAGTGCCATCAGCGTTTTGCAGATCGCCGTCATTGCCTTGAGGATTGCTGTCATTTCCTCGTTGATCATTGCCGATGCCAGGCTCCGTCGGTGCGAGCGAATCGGTAGCTGATACGGCTTGCGAGCTCAACTCGACACCTTGGAAGTCTGTTGATTTGAAACTCAAGCCAGCGACATCCGGTGCCCAGAGCCAACTTTCGACGAAGTTCACATCCTTGTACAAGGGAACTCCGCATGATTCTCCGAACAATTCAGTTTCGAATTTCACAAAGTCGATTTGGTAGTTCGAGGCATCACCGGTGATATCAGCAAGATAACGGTCAGCCGCAATTTGAATCTCTTCTTCGGTGAAGCGAATGGCTGATGCGGCGTCATGCAACGCTGGTGGTGGAGCGTCTTTCGTAGCCTCATGGGTATCTGAGGACTCGCTCGACGGTGCCGCAGAATTATCAAAATAGTTCGCTGGAACTGCCAGACTCACTTTGACTGGCGCACTGACTTTGTCGGCAGCTAAATTGAAAACACCAAAACCTGCTAGTGGTACATCGGGGTCCGCTAAACCCATGAGGCCGCGCCCGAAGCCTGCGTTTTCAAGCTTGGTAGTCGAAGGCGGATTGCTTCCTTTTTTGGGACCAACCTTGGCTTTTTTTAGACGATCGTGTGACCACTCATGCACTCCCGGCATCAAAACATCTTGTCGAACTCGTTGATCGAGAACGTCTAGAATATGATCGACCGAAGCAAAACGGGTCATCATTTCACGGTGTACATCATCTACGCTGCATCCGCACATGCTGTCGTGCGGGTGATTCTTCAGCATATAGCGCCAGCAATTCTCAAGTTCAGATTCCGGATACTTTGACTGACCTGAAAGCACCATCATCGAATAAAGAGGTTCCGAAATACGCGAGAGGCGATGTTCCAGAAGACGATTCGCTCTTTTCAGGTAGAGCCTTGTCGACAAAACGCCAGGCAGCATATACGCGGCGCCGTGCGCTAAGGCTGTGTCGTTTCGCCTGAGTTCGCCCTCAATCACACGCAGTGGAATGGCAGGCTTGGTCACCGCCTGCGATACCATCTTCAAATAGTCTTGAAGCTGAATGGGATCCAATTCGATGGAAGTGATCTTAGTTTGTTTGCGTTGCTCCGATTCGCCAACCTGATTGTCGCCTTGCTTGCCGACGGTTGATTGCTTTAGAAGAACAGCAAGCTTCGCCTCGACCTTTTTGATAATGTTCGCAAGATTAGCAGGTGGCTTCTGATGATCGCCGCCGACGGGAATAAGAGCGCCGGAAGTTTGTCGCGAGTAAACCAGCGACGGCTCAGCGTTTTCAACAATAGTGCCGTTTTGTTTGTCCCACTTTAGCCCAAGCCATGGCAACAAATTTTCCACGATAACATCGATGCGATCTTCTTCAACTGAGCCTTCCGCTTCGTGAAAATGCGTTTGATGATAGCCCTTCGCGAGAAATTGAGTGGTTACTTCACTCCCGTCAGGACTTTTCCAACTAAACTCAGGACCGTCGATTTCCGGCACGCCGCGCCAGACGACAGCGTTTTCGATGCCGAAGCCTTTCAATATTCTCGGCAGATCTTGACTGTGCCCGAAGGTGTCGGGACAGTATCCAACCATCATCGGTTTGCCAAAACGCCGAGCGTGAGCCATTCCGACTTCCAAGTTTCGAATCAAACTTTCGCCGCCTACAAGCATTTGATCGGCGAGCACATACCAGGGACCGATCGACAATCTATTTTTGGAATTCAGTTTTTTGATACGGTCTGTGTAGGATGGCTCCAACTCAAGGAAATCGTCGAGTGCACAAACCTGCCCGTCCAGATGAAAATTCGGGAGTTCGTTATCTTCCAGTGCACGCACCACCAATTTCATGGCGGTGACAAGCATCGTTCTGTAGCGTTCAAACGCCCAGTACCACTCACGATCCCAGTGAGTGTGCATGTAGAGAGACAACTTTTGTTTTTCGCCAATCATTATATTTGTCCTCTCATCAGATCGTTTGATGCTAGCGAGTTGAAACCGACAAGCGCTCAGTCACGGATCAACGGCTTTAGTTTTTGAATGCACTCGTCGAGCGCGTCGGTCATTGATATCTCGTCGGGCGCAATGAATTCATCATCGAGATGAATCGAAAAGGTTCCTTTGAAATCGTACAGCTTGAGTGCTTCTATGAACTGACCCCAATCGACCTGGCCTTTGCCGATCTGCCTGTAACGCCACCATAAAGGTCCAAACATGCCGCTGTCCTTCAATAGTGACCGCTGGATTTCAACATCATTTGCTTCGATGTGTTCGATCACAGGAACTAATGCAGACAGAATTTGCAAGTAGTCGACGCCCAGCCAGAGGCAATCTCCAGGTGAAAAACTCAGCGATAAATTAGGACAGGCAGAAATCAAATCACGCCAATCCTGAGGTTCCATGCCGCGCCAGCGTTTCAATGAAGCGCCGCGATACTTTAGCGGTGTGCAAATTCTGAGCAACAATTGGATATCGCGTTCTTCGAAACGCGGCGCGATTTCAGCGTACTCTGCTTCAAATATTTCCTTCCATCCGTGGTCTGTGCCTGGTGACAGCAAGAACGCCACGCGAGAACAGTGAAGAATAGAAGCCACTTCCAATAGTTTAGAAAGCATGCCGGCAAATTTTTTGTTCGATGCCTTATCGCCTGGCTCGTGGACGTAGTCGAGGCTCAAGCAGGCGATCGCCACATTTTTCTTTTGCGAAAGACGGGCGACTCGTTCAAGGAAAGTTTTCTCTTGACCCTTTACTTCTTGAACGGTTTTCGCAGACACCTTGAATTCGTCGAAACAATACTCGACCGCCGATATCCCTCTCTCGGCTGCCAGCGTGATTGCTCCATCTAGCCCGCCACCGAATCTAGTGGCATCAAAACATAATTTCATGCGAAAAGTTTAGCAGATGTTATGACTCGCTACCTTATACCCTTGCTGTCAACAGCTTGGTCGGAATTTTGCCCGCGTAAGGCGCAGTGCTACTAAACGTCAGTGTTAGTTGCTACGTGTTCGTTTCTGCTAAGTGTTAGCTCTGATACGTGTTCGCTGCCTGCGTGTTTCTCCGCTTGCGTGGTCTGTGACGCGATTGAACGTTCTTATAGATGGTACATGTACGCATGACGAACGCGGGGATCGGTCATGTCGTTGAGATCCATTCTGTTCATTGTACGCACGAGGAAATTGTGACCGCGTCTGAGCGAGAGCGTCACAGGCGTATTCGGTGCTCCGATAATCAAGTCGTAGCACTCGTCGCGCGTCAGACCTGAGGTTGGAACGCCGTCGACAGCCACGATCAAGTCATTAGGAACAACACCTGCCGTGGCGGCTGGAGTTCCGGGAAATACAGTATTGATGACAGGAGGATAGCCATTGGTCGAGACAAATCGCACTCCGATAACCCCGATGGAGCGCTCGGCCTGCGCCTCCAGTTTCGTTTCATCAACCTGAGCATTAAATCGATTGTTATCGAGCGTGGCGCCCATACGCGATTTCGGTTGGTATTGCGAATTGTTTGTCGACGCTTTTAGTTTCTTCTTTTTCTTGGCTCGGACATCAGAGCCACCTTTGAGGTTATGCTCGATGCCGCCTTTCAATGGTTCCTTCTTGGGAATCATGTCCAGCTTTGCCACGTCAGGCTTCAAAACTGGGGCATCCTGAGCGAGCGCTGCCGACGCAAACACAACTGCCATGAGCGCTGCCGTCAAGGTAAATACAAAAGGACTGGAGTTTCGTATTCTGTTACTCACCAAGCCACTACCCTCATCTCCCTAACCTGAGCCGCGCTTCCAAGCAGCTCATCGACCAAAGCTGGTCAGCAATTATGTCGTTAGACGGCTCATTCCAAAGTGAGTTCCCTTCTCTAAAGACATCTAATTCACAGCATAAATGACAATAGGCAAAACGTCCACGGGCTTTTCACCAGTATAGATATTCCCGTTTTCTCAAAAGATTTAAGGGGTAGTAGTAAACCATTCGATTAAGCCAAGAACAGAACGAATGCTTAAGCTCGGCGGGCTTTCGCCGATCACGTGATAATCTACCCACCTTCGCCGCTAGATTTTGTGGAGGTTTGGAACGTGAGTAAGGTCACAGTAGTTGGAGCAGGTAATGTTGGCGCGACCGCAGCGCAGTATATCGCCGAAAAGAACTTAGCAGATGTCATGCTGGTCGACGTCGTCGAAGGTTTGCCGCAGGGCAAAGCGCTCGATTTGATGGAAGCTTCGCCGATTCATTATCACGATAGAAAAATTGAAGGTTCGAATAGCTACGAAGCCACCAAGGGTTCGGACATCGTCGTTATCACAGCCGGAGTCGCCAGAAAGCCTGGTATGACCCGCGATGATCTTCTCAAAATCAACGCAAACATCGTCAAAGAAGTTGCGACACAAGCGATCAAGTATTCACCTGACGCCACTTTCATCGTCGTCAGCAACCCGCTCGACGTCATGACTTATCTGACATGGAAAACCACAAAACTGCCGCAACACAAAGTAATCGGCATGGCAGGCGTTCTTGACAGCGCCCGCTTCCAGCACTTCATCGCAGCCGAAACCGGCTACTCCGTCGAAGACGTCCGCGCCATGGTGCTCGGCGGACACGGCGATTTGATGGTTCCACTCACCCGTTTTGCAACAGTCAACGGAATCCCGCTCACCGAGCTGCTTCCACAAGACAAAATCGACGCAATGGTCAATCGCACACGCGACGGCGGCGCCGAAATCGTCAAGCTGTTGAAGTCCGGAAGCGCCTACTATGCGCCAGGAGCTTCAGTTGCTCAGATGGTCGAAGCAATCATCCGCGGCAAAGACAGATTGATCCCATGCTGCGTTCTGGCTGATGGACACTACGGCTTGAAAGATGTTTACATCGGTCTGCCTTGCGTTCTCGGCACTGAAGGTCTCAAGAAAGTCGTCGACATCAAACTCACGGACGAAGAAACCGCTGCACTGAAGAAGTCAGCTGAATCAATCCGCGAGAACATCGACAAAATGAACGAGCTTCTGTCAGTCGCTGTATAAGCGGCTCGACAGTAAAAGCATTGAGGTCGCACCCTGGTTCACTGGGGTGCGATCTTATTTAGGTGCGGCATGGATGGTGGGGCAAAAGTCGGGAAAGTCAGACCGAGCCGAGACACAGGTGGTACATCTTCCAAATTTCGCCAAGTTACCTTGTCATAAAAACTGGCAGAAATTCTGACGACTACGTAGCGTCATTTGCCACGACAATTTTCTGACAAACGCGCGTGCGTCAGATCAAACACGACATCTGACAAACTCTCATCGCGACCTAGCTCGCTGCTGAGAAGCGCGTGAGCTTGGCGACGAAGGAAGGGTCGACCATGCAAACTCCGTCGACGCAAGTGCTCGACGCGACCTCGTGCAAAATAGTTTGCTCCTCAGGCAGCAACGGAATTGTCATAACTCCGGTCGGCAGAACTCGGGTCGGTATGGTTCGTTTGTGCTCCATGACCAGCAACACTTGTTTTGCAATAGCGGGATCAAGCCAGACGGCGCCCAGCCTCACACTGCGTATTGCCATTTCGAGAGCTTTGGAAATACTTCTCTTTAGAATGTAGCCATCAGCTCCCGCGTCCATCGCCGCAAAAATATCGTCAGGCTGGTCGCTGGCTGTGATGACCAGCAACCGAACGTTTGGATGACGCTTTCGAATCTGCTTCGTCAGATCGATTCCATTAGTATCTGACAAACCTAAATCGAGCAAAACTAGATCGATGGTTCGGTCATCTAATTTCTGCAGTGCCTCTTTAGCATCCGCAGCCTCGGCAATCAGTTCAACATCCTGAATATGCTGGAGCGTCGCTTGTAGACTCGATCGACTTTCGTCATCGCTCTGAACTGACAGAACTTGAATTGGATTTTGAGCTGACATTGGTAATCGGTTTTGCCATAAGGATCAATCACAGCTCCTATATGCCCAATATGCAATCGCAATCAACGAGCGTCGAATTCGCGCCGAAAGACGGCTTCAGGAAAGCATAACGCAGCACCACATGCGGTGGCGTTGGTAAATCAATCTATTTACTGACTCAGCTTATTGACGTGAATTCTCAACCAGCGTACGTAAGTCGGCGGACGTTGCCGGCGCTCTGGTTGAGGCGCAGCTGGTCACCATATTCGACGCCGACGTCGTAGGCAGTTTTGTTTAAATACGATCGTCGACTTGCAAACTTCTGCAAGTTTAGACTTTCAAGATACTGTTCATTAGCCAGTTCCAACTGATTTCTCAAAACCATAAGACTGGAACCACCCGACGACGAGGCCGCCACTTCTTCAGCGGCTTTCATTTCTCTTGTTCGACGAAGAACACGACTAGCCGCTCCCAGTCTAAAGCTTCGTCGATTGAAATTATCTTTGAACGCCAAATTGCTTTCTTTTCGAATCGAATTAATCAGCCACGCGGCCATGTCGACAGTGACAGCAATATTTTCCGCAGTCCCCACGAAAACCGGAAAGCGAATTTGCTTGTCGAGCAGCCAATCCCAGCTACTGCTGATGAAGAACTCCGTGTAGTACAACTCGCATGCCGCTTGTAGCACCGTTCTAATCCACGGATCAAGTTTGAAATCCGCGGCTATTTCTTCGATTTTGATTTCAAGTTTCTCATCTGTGACTTGAACCATGTCGAGATTGTGTTTCGCCAACAGATCCATCGCGAACTGCATGGCGACTTTGCGCTCATTCTCGTTTTGGTTGCCGTCTGCAAGAGCGAGCAACTTCCGAACTTTTTCAACAATGGTTTCTTTCGAACTCATATCCAACCTATATAGAACAGCGAAATTCACAGTACGATAGCACTTGTGCGGTGCGTTGATCCTATCACTCGAGCTACCGCCAAGCTGGCCTTGTCCCGAGTTTAGTTGAAAAGTTTGGTGATCCCCTCCAGGACTAGCCTGGTATGGTTTCGGTTGCAACACCAGAACCCAATTCAAGAGGA
>JADYXR010000233.1 GCA_021772095.1 Candidatus Obscuribacter sp.
ATCTTTCTTCATTGGCGTATCTCCTTTCTTTGTCGTTATTGAAAGAATACGCCACCTTATTCAATTACTCAAAACACAACATCTGGCAAAAACTCCATCTGGAGGGGCGCCAATGCCTTTCTCTGCGGCTGGTGGGCTTTGAGTGGCTGCTGCAGTCTGGGGCGTCTGGTTCGGTGGACTTGGTTTTTGGTTGCCTGGCGCGAGCCAAGGACTCTGCGTGCTGATACCACCTGGCGCGCTAATGGGCGGAGGCGCAGGGGGATTGTTTGTGTTGGCGGCCTCTTTAAGCTGCTCTCTGGTATACCACACTCCCACGCCGGCACTATAACCGGAATGCGAATCCAGGCGCACTTTGACAAGGTCCCCTTTCTCCTCCAGGATGGTGCCGGACTGGTTGCCTATTTGTACGCGTTTGCCGGATCCTGCTGCACTGGCGGGACTCCCGTTATTACCCGCGGCGCCACTATTGCCGTCACTTCCGTGCGTCGATGTGGTACCACCGGCGCCACCGGTAACTTTATGCTCCTCTTTGTCAAACCAGACTCCCACGCCGGCACTATAACCAGATTGAGAGTCTATGCGTACTTTAACGAGCTTTCCGGTGTCCTCGATGACAACACCGGATTGGTTGGTACTACCCACGGTTACTCGTTCGCCGGGCTGGAAGGACCATGCGGCAGGGATCCCCACTATAGCGACCACGGCCGCGACCATAGCAAAAACGCGTCTTTTCATTACAAGTCTCCAGAAGCTACAGAATTCTAACATGCCCGCTGCCGCAGATACGTGCTTCTGGTTGTGATTATTTGATACTACAAGCAATACCACTTGCCGCGGTTTGCTCAGGACCGGAGGTATTAAATGACGTACCTCCTCCGTTGTTCAGATTCGGAATTTAGAATATCAACGGTGTCCAGTTTAAGCGAGCACTAATTTGGAGAAATAATCGGTTTGCCTGCCACGGCTTTTTTTAGCTCGGTGTGTTCGAAGGCCGACGCCATGCGATCAATCTGAACCGTGGTTACACCCAGAGCCGCAGCTACGCTGCGCCAGGAGGTCACCGCTGTTCCCACTTCATAAGCTATTTGATATGCATCTTCGGTACCGATCTCGAAATACGTGGCTACTTGAAGTGCGAGTTCAAGCGACGCTGTAGCGTCATCAAGATCGATGGCGGTGCTGAGCACGCGCGGTTTTATATCTATCGGCACCGGATTGATATCGTACGCAGGTGAGAGGCGCCAACCGGCTGGATCGCTATACAAGAAACCATGATTTCTCAGGTGGTCGTCCGTGTTGGAAATTAGAATGCTAAGCACGATGCGACGCCACAACATGCGCATATCTTCTGTGGGTGCGCCGCCGACCTGGCGTAGAACATCTACAAATTCCATATAACTGCGTTGTTCGTTGTCTCTTGCATCAAGCATGCTCATCGAAGATACAAACGGAATGCGGCTTCCTTCCATGCGATCGAAACGTCGCAGCAGAAGAACTGGTCTTTTTGCAACGTTTTCCAATCGCCATTCCGGAACATTGACGCCCGCCTTGCCAGCCAGAGTAAGCGCGACGGCTTCCCATAAAACGGTATCGATCTCGTCGCCCTCATGCGGGAATTTTGCTATCGCTAAGTGCCCATCTCGATCGCGCACTGAAGCCTTTGGGCGCGCACCTCCAAGAGATGAGCCAGGGGCGAGCAGTAAGCGTAAATCTTCATCTGATTCCTTATCGCCTAATACGTTTTCTGCTGCAGAAAGAAGTCGAGGTAATTCGATCAACGGCGGTATCTTTTTCTTTCCGTGCTCTGCTAAAAAAAGTCCGCCTGCGCTGGCCTTAAACCGAAGAGCGCCCTGGCGTGCTTCGTCATCGACCATCAATAGGTAGTCGATCTCACGAAGGGTCCGAGCTGTTTTTTCCTCGCTCTCGGCGCGCCGACGCTCAGCCCGGCGCATTAGTACGCGTCCCCATCTGTCCGGGGCGGAGTCACCGATGGCGCAAAAAAAGGCGCGATCACTATGGAACGGACCAGGACCAAGTCTCAGAGCGGGCTCAAGTGAAAAGCGCAAAGGATTGGAAAGCCACTCTTTGTCATATTCGAACGTTGCGCTGTCTTTTTCTTTGCGTGTGCGCGCCCATAGCCGCCCAACAAGAAACGGCTTGCCGGAAAGGTCAACATAAACCAGCGTTTCGGTCTCCATCACGACGCGCCTGTCTTGTCCGGCGGCGCTGGTTTCTTTCGCGGTAGTCTGATGCGTTTCGGGAGGCGCTCTTCTTCGAGCTGACGCCCAAGCGTGTCTTCGCTGGCATCAGCTAAACTGCCGACTCGATCAATCATGCCGAGCACAAACAGAATTGTTGCGTATGTGCCCATCGATACACTAACGTCGCCGTTTTCAACGTTATACAAGGTCATTCGGCTTATGGATGCTCGTTCTGCCAGGATTTCTGTCGGTATGCGACGGCGCAGTCGCGCATCCCGGATGTCTTGTCCAAGCTTGCGCAGCGCCCGTCGAACGGGGATGGGAGTAGCTGAGTTTGTTGTTGATTTTGGCATAATGTCTAATATGGTGGACGCTATGAGCTCTAGTGTATATTATATTAGACGCTATTGTCGAGGCTGATGTCTGGCGTTTGGTTAATTACGTAGAGCATACTATACGTAATATGGCTTTGTGTCCATTATATTATACGTAATACGAGCCGTTGCCGATTAGCCCGACTGTTTTTACCTGTCAAGGGTTCACTCTTTGGGATGATCATTTGGCATGCGACATACTCTAGTCTTTATTGCTTTGTTCACTTCTTCTTCTTCTTGCGTAAAGTGCGTGCCACCGTATTTGCCACCACTTGAAGAACCTTGTACAAAGCGGCAGAAAATACTGAATGCCTCAGGCCTGTTTGTGCCTGATTGAACGAACTGAGAAAGTCCGAAACTTATGCCGGCTTTGAGGATAGGTGCACGAAGTGATGTTCAGGTCAGATACGGATAGGCGCCTGGTTAATCAGCTCATCATGCATTATACGGTTTGTCTGCACTACGGCCTCTCGCTTGAACAAATTGTTGATTTTAGCTTATGGAGTCTTTGCTTATGGAGCATGTCTTTGCACCATCCTCTACCTGATTGGTTTCGTCAGTGGTGCCATAGTTCCGAAGACCATTGACACGGGAATACAAAGTTCACTGCCGGAGGCAATTCTCCTTCTATTCACGATTTAGCATTCGTATTCGGAATACCTCTCTCGTACCATCCTTTGCTGCTGTTGACGCTTTTGACGACGGCAAGCATAACTGGTACCTCGATAAGCACACCAACTACGGTGGCTAAAGCAGCACCCGAATTGAAACCAAACAAGCTAATTGCTGTCGCTACGGCAAGCTCAAAGAAATTGCTGGCACCGATTAGTGCTGACGGACACGCGACTGAATGAGCGACGCCCAGCTTCTTGTTTAATAAATAAGCAAGCGACGAATTGAAAAACACTTGAATCAAAATTGGCACCGCCAGCATTGCTATCACGAGCGGTTGCTTAAGAATGGCTTCTCCTTGAAATGCGAAAAGCAAAACAAGAGTGGTCAAAAGAGCTGAAAGCGAAACAGGATGAAGAAATGCAAGCGTCTTATCAAACGCGCTCTGACCCTGCTTTAGCAGCATGCCTCTCCACGCCTGTGCTATCAGAACTGGTATCACAATGTAGAGACCGACGGAGATCAGCAGTGTATCCCAGGGGACCGTTATCGAAGATAGACCTAACAACAAGCCGACGATTGGCGCAAAGGCGAAGATCATGATCAAGTCGTTGACAGCTACTTGTGAGAGCGTGAAATAAGGATCGCCTTTGGTGAGCTGGCTCCAGACGAACACCATCGCTGTGCACGGCGCAGCGGCAAGCAGAATAAGTCCGGCTATATAGCTGTCTATTTGATCGGATGGAAGGTATGGAGCAAACAGAACGCGAATAAATATGTAGGCAAGAAGAGCCATTGAGAATGGCTTAACTGCCCAGTTTATAAACAGTGTTACCGCGATGCCCTTCCAATGCTCTTTCACTTGACCAAGCGCACTGAAGTCTATCTTCAAAAGCATGGGCACGATCATCAACCAAATCAAAATCCCAACTGGAAGATTTACTCTGGCGACTTCGAGCGAGCCAATGAATTTAACCGGACCTGGCAAGAGCTGGCCGAGCGCAATTCCCACGCCAATGCAGAGAAAAACCCAGACCGTCAGCCAACGCTCGAAGAAGCCAATCGTAGCTTCTTTAGGTTGATTGTCTGTTTCCTCATCCGCTTGCGTGATCATTGACTTATCCAGCTCCAAACCTTCACTAACAGCACTCCTTCTTTGCGAGTTGTACTGGTACTACTTCTGGTGCGCAGCAAGCTGCTTTGCTTTCGCGCTGCAACTGTACATCTTCGCCATAGGTGGTTGCTTCGCCGATTGTATAGAAGGACTCCCAGGCGATTCCTTGCGGATCATGCACCCACGTTTTGTCCGACTGTGCATAACAACATGTAGTTTTTTCTTGCTCCAGGATGTCTTGCTTGGCATGTTTTAGCCGAAGAGACATTTCCTTTAGGGAGTCTTCGTCTTCAACCTGAATTCCCAGGTGATCGAGACCGGGTTGGGTTCCGCGTTTTGAGATGGCGAAATTGATGCGTGGATCATCGAGCATCCACTTTGCGTAATCCTCTTTCTCAACAGATGGTTTGGTGTTGAAGAATGTCGTATAGAACTGAATAGATTGATCCAGGTCTGCGACTGCAACATGGACATGAAACCTTTTCATTAGCATTTGCCTCCATTATCGGCACAACAGTTTTCCATGAGGAAACTCAGCAACTCCTGCATTTGAGCGAAATCGGCTGAATAGATAATTGATCTACTCTCACGCCGAGAGGTGATCAAACCAGCATTGGTGAGTTCCTTTAGATGAAATGACATCGTAGCTGGTGGCATTCCAAAGTGAGTGCTTAGATCGCCTGCCGCCATCCCGGCGGTTCCCTTCCTGACCAACAGTCGAAAAATTTCCAGACGTGATTCTTGCGCCAATGCCGCGAGGGCATTGACCGCGTTCTTTGCTTTCATATTTCCAATACTATCGAAATAATGCGGGGGTGTCAAGCCTTTATTCAAAAGAATAATAATTCCGCCACTGTCCGTGATACTACGAGATCCTGCTCTCTCTCTCCGTTTCTCGTTGCGCAGAGCAATCGTTGCCGTTCATCGTGGGTTGGGTATGGGTTCAGCAAGTTGCGCTAGGCGCGGGGATTGCAACTGAGCTTTACCCGGAAGCTACAGCTCTGTATTCGATGACTCAGTCGATGTCTTTCTAATCAAAATAAAGTCTTGGAAATTTTTTCGGTTCCGTCAACGAGCTCAGTTGCCTCTTTTTTAACAGGCCAAGTCGACAAGGGCCTTCCGTGAGCTGGGTAGTTATGGGGGCGTAATGTTCTTGAGCACGTATTGAGTTCCTCTGCCATCTCCTGTTCGGTCGAGCACTCCGTACTCAACCAATTTGATTAGATCTCGACTCGCCGTATCCGTCGAACACTTTGTCATCTTTGCATACTTTCCCGAGGTGAGATTACCGACGAATACTCCATCCAGAAGAGTATTTAATACTTTCTCCTGCCGCTTGTTGATCTCATACTTGTGCAAATGCTGCCAAACGCGAGCCTTTTGCAAAATATCGTGTAATACAGTTTCGGCATTTTTGATCGAGCGTATCAAGCACTTCAAAAACCAAACCAGCCAGTTCGTAATGTCGAGATTGGCTCTTTGCGTAGCTTCCAGCATGTCGTAGTATTCTTTCTTGTCGATTTTAATTTGGGCCGACATACTGTAATATCGTTGCTTCATTTTGTCTGCGCGAGCTAACTGAAGGTCGGCTATTGCTCTGGCGATCCGACCATTCCCGTCATCAAAAGGATGCAGGGTGACAAAATAGAGGTGGGACGCGCCAGCTTTCACAAGCAAGTCCACGTCGTCTGCTCCTTCAAACCAAGCGAAGAACTTTTCCATTTCAAATACCAGTCTTAAATAAGCTGGTGCCTCAAAATGTATTTTACGATTGCCGTAGGGACCGGACACAACTTGCATTGGTCCATCTCGATCATCACGCCACTCCGCTACCAGAATCTCATGTGTGCCGCTATATCCAGTCGGAAATAAAGCCGCATGCCAGCCACGCAGTCGCTTCTCGGTAAGAGGCTCGTCGCATTTTTGTGTAGCTTCTAGTACAACATCAACGATCCCTTCGATGTTGCGATCGTCCCTTCGCAAGCCGCCGTCAGCGAGCCCTAACTTTCGGGCAATTGACGATCGCACCTGAGCAGGATCTAAAATTTCACCTTCTATCTCACTTGTTCGAACAACTTCCTCTGTGAGGGTGCGCAGTGAGGCCTCGTTCTGTTCCGTAAAGCCTAACTTTGAGAGCTCCAGATTGAGCGCCTCGAGGCGTTCATGCGTCTCAGCAAGAAGCGGTAATAAGGCCTCCCGGTCCCATTGGAAGCTGGGCCATTCGTTCAATTCATGGATGTACATAACGATCTTAAATGTCCTGCGGCGATTATAACATTTTACGCCGCAAGTTTTATCCAGTAGTACTAGGTACCCTAGTAGTTCAGGTGCGATAGTGGTTATTTTACTGGCTTTCACCAATATAGTGCTGATTTTTGATGGTATTGTACTGTAACCTTGCTGAAGGTAAAACGCCTGCACTATTCAGCGAGCTAGATGCGGCGATTTGTTGATTTTTCACCGCAGTTTATGGCAAGAAACACTATTTGGTGTAGTAATGGAAATGCTAGACTGCCGCTACCTTGCTGAATACACCAAATTTGGTATAATTTTTGGTGGGAATAAAGTTCAATTATCTGGTGGTAAAATGCCTTCACTTACGGATAAGGGTCATAAAAACCTGACTTTGCGTGTTCCTAACGAGTTCCATAGGCAACTCGTTGCACAAGCCGATCGCTCAGGATTGACTTTGAATGCTCATTTAAGCAATATCCTTCGCGGTCACTTGATGAATTCTGGATTTTACCCAGACATTGTCAAATCATTTTCTGGACGACTCTTTGAAATCAATGTTGAGGCCGTCCCTCAAGATAAGCAAACTGATAGCTATTTTTATTCGCGGTTTGATGTTTTTGAACAGCATCCGCTGTACAATAAGCGTCGCGCGCATTACCTCATTGGCATAGCTGATGAACTCGTATTTGGCGGCGATCCATATGGTCTGGTAAAAGACGTCGGCATCGCTTTGCTCAACTTCTACAACAGGCAAGGGCACGAAATAGATCAATTAGCCTGGCAAAAAGCAGGCACAGATCCAGAATCTTCTCATCCAACTATTAAAGACAACTGGCGTTATATTGGTGCAGATACCACAAGAGATCCCGCTCAATTTTTAATAGCGCTCGGACGAAATCATTGGAAAGACAAACAACTCATTGTGACAGGCCAAAGCCAAGATATTCGATGGGGGCTTCGAACAGAAGATGACTTGTATGGAAGACCGCGTTCACCGATGGCCAATAAAGCTGACTTTGAACGCTATGCTTATGACGTTGCAACGGCATGGGCTCGTTTGAATGGTAGCGAGGAATTAACGAGAGAAGCCTCTGACGACGGATATGAGGTTTTACCCCGCTATATTCAAAAGCAGATTGATTACGACGAATTCTATGACATTGTATTGCAGTGTCAGCGCCAAATACAGCGGCATAAAAGTACTGATTAACTAATGCACGAAATGTGTGATACCGTATGTGGTGCCCAGTCCGCAGGCGTTACGCAATTTGGGAGTGAAATGCTAGTTCAGTTCCTCACCGGTTATCGAGCCAATAGATGTCCGATCTAACATTTTCTGAAAAACGCAGATTGAAAAACTCTTGCAAATGTCTCCGGGTATGTTTTGAACTTTTCGAACCGAACGTTTAGAGATTTTGTTGCTGACGTTACCGAGATAGACGTTGAGATTGACACATACAAGATCGATGGGGAATCAAAAGCAAGGCGACTCATGTCCTCGCGTTTAATTCTGTTTTGTTTTCTCAATTCTCGAAAGTCGCCTGGTGATTTTTCGAGAATCAAACCACAAAACTAAACTTCTTAATCACCGTATACGGTGCCTTCTCAGCGACCGTATTAATTTACGCAACCTGACAATTCTGATTTGGTTTTGTCCTTACCGGAGAGGGTAAGGCACTCAGAATGAACTGCCCCAATAAAAAATCGGCTGGTCGCTAAAGACTGCCGATTTGCACATGCGTTTAATTGGTTGCGGGGGTAAGATTTGAACTTACGACCTTTGGGTTAAACTTCGAAGTCTCCGAATCGGATACGCATATGAACTGAAGCTCGTTTCTCGCAATGTTGGCGCCGGAGCAAATCGATCACTCATTCCAAATTAAATCGATCACCTAGTCCGATATTGGCCTGGACGCCTGTCAAGAAGTCTGGCGACTGTCCAACATGTCGCGAAAAGAGATGCACCGCGGGTAGTAGCGGTGATACGCACCAGGAGGCGTGATGCTAAATCGCTCAGCCTGCTGATCGTGATTGTCGGTTATCGCTCTTTGAATGATTTTCCTTATTCGGTTTGGTCTGGTTTGTCGGCGGTCGCTTTCCGGGCGCCGGTCAACGAAACACAGAGCTAAAAAAATTTGTTAGAAGCTGTATTTGGAAGTAACAGCAGAAAGAAATCGGGAAGAAGATCAGTTACTGATCATTTAAATGGTAGGTCGCGC
>JADYXR010000234.1 GCA_021772095.1 Candidatus Obscuribacter sp.
AAAAAACAGCCACAGATCAAAAAAGATTAACTGGCTCCACGTCTGGTAGTCAGGGCAAAGTTATTCCCTCGCGTGATGTCTTCAACGAATTATTCGGGCCCACACCTGATACTATGCAATGTCGTTAAAAAAAACAGGACAGGCTCCGAAGGCGTGCATGTGGCTGTGGCATTGGAGTTTTGGGTTTTGGAACGCGCGCCAATACACTTTATCGTGCTCAAGGGACAACAGCACAACGGCACTACATATAGTGGCACTATCAAAATCTTGCTCAAATTGAATTCAGCATTTTTCAGAAGAAGGCATGATTTCCATATTCGGACATTTGGTGGTGATGATCCATTCTGAATGCTCCACAGAATGGGAACTCGCCATCCAGCACTCCAAACCAGTTTACGCCCGTCACGATCGGGTCACGCATCACTACTATCATGACAAAATCCATGTGAGGTTTCTATGGTTCAAGAAATACAAAACCGCGAGAGTGATTCCAATCCAGCTCCCACACGCGGTTTGCAATACGCTGATTTAACTGAGTTCGCTCCGCCCAAAGCATCGCCGACCACCGCCGCATCAGAGTCACCGACCTCACCGAAAATCGAACTAGCAGCAGCGCAACAAGGCTTAAACACCGCGAATAAAACAGTCTACGTCGACATCGGTCACTGTACGAGTGGAGACAAACACCCTTTTGGTGGCGGCAAACACGACCAGGGTTTTCAATCTGAAAATTATACAGAATGCGGCGTCAACACCGAAGTCGGCAAGAACTTGATAAAAGAACTGAATAGTGCCGGACTGCGAGTCGTACCGACGTGGAACCCAAATTCGCCACCGCCATTGGTACCAAAGGCGCAAGATTTACAGCGCCGAAACGACACCGTCAACAAGGATGTTTCCATGCGATGCGATGACTCGATTTATATCAGTATTCATCACGATAATGATCCAACCAGGAAGAGCGGGCAATGCGTTTACATCGCCGATCCGAAGTATAACGAATCACTACCGCTGGCGCAATCGCTTCAGAACAACGCCTGGCGAGTTCGCGAACGGGCAACTGCGCAGTCGTGTATCAACAGTGACAAGGTAACCGGCAACGGAAAACTTGTCGGTTTACGCGGCGTCAATTCGATTGGCGCGCTCGTGGAAGGCGCTAACGTTAACAATCCAACCGATAAAGCGCTCATGCACGATCCGCGGTTTCACGCCCTAGAAGCGAAACAAATTGCCAAAGGCGTGATCGAGTACTTCAAGCTAAAGCCAGGCACAGAGCGCCCCTATCCAGCTTGCCGCCGATCGCTCTAGCAGTTTAGTTCTAAAACAATTGCACTACGCATAGTACCAATAAATCACCGCGACAAGTGGCACAGACGGCCGACTGCCGCTGCTCCGAATATACTCCACTTCAAAGCGGCGCTGGGGTGTGTATAATCGGTCTGTTCAAGCGTTTAGTCCCGGGAAGCCAAGATGAGCTCCACACCGCAATCCGCTAGCGAAGTCACCGCGTCGATTAGACACCGGCTGGTTCTGGCTGTAGACAATCTCAAGATGCAGGACAGAGCAATCATTTTGAAAGCTTTGACTTTCATCGAAGGGCATTACGACAAATACCGAAGGAAGACAAAAACCTTTCCGGATCGAGGCATCCATCTGATTGCCCATCCCATGCGTGTCGCCCTCATTCTGATCAACGAAATCGAAATCAAAGACACAGGCGCGATCTCGGCAGCATTGCTGCACGAACTGGTGGAATGGAAACGCGATAAAGTCAGCATCGCCGACATCGAAAGACTGTTCGGCAGACCGATTGCGATGCTTGTTTCTATTCTCACAAAACCGCCAGTCGAAAAAGATGCAACCGGCGAAGAGCGGGTGCAAAGACTCAACACGTATTACCGCCGCATTGAACAAGCCAGTGTTGTGTCAAAATTAGTAAAACTCTGCGACCGATTGGATTCGGTCAGAGAAGCGCCTGACTGGATTGACAGCGAGAAGCAAAGACAATATCTGGAAGAAACCAAAGGCATTTATTTGCCGATTGCCGAAGCCAGCGATTCCTATCTCCACGAAGAACTACTGACGGCCGTCGAAGCGCTTGAACAGTCATTGAACAAGGGCGCAAAATCAACCACGGACACGCCGGAGATTGTTGAAGTTGGTTGCGAAATCGCCGACGACGGTTTCAAGCGTTCGGACGAAGAATACGCCGCGCGCAAAAAGTCCGACTCCATCTAAAAAATGCCTTTCTGAAAACCGTATTCGAGCGCCTGATGATACTGTTCTTCGGTAAAACCTTTGCAGATTTCGCCGAGCTCATCGAGGAAAACGCGGTTGGTGTCCGGCAATTCGAACGTGGTCCCGGCTGGATTGTCGGTCGCCCAGCGGAAAACAAGCCGGCAGGCGTTTTCAAACAACGCCCGCACGCGGTTCCAGGCGGAGGCATACTGACGTTCGGTGAAGCCCGGCACACGCTCCTTCAGAACTTCGACCGCGTCTTTGCGCGCCATCGAGTCTGATTTTTCCTGGAAAAGTTCGAAGGCGCCAGTCAGCAGCTCCAGTTTTTCAGGCGATTTCACCACCGCACCCACCTATTTGACCGACGAATCTACTAACGAACTCAGGGCTTCCTCGATATTATTCTATGCCAAACTGGACCTGCGAATAAAGCACTACTCAAACCATTGTGGCGTGAACGGGCAGCTCACCGGCAATCAAAAAACTTATAAGACTGATTTTGCTTCTTCGACGTGTAAATTCTCAGCGGTTCAGTTCTCGGGTCTCAAGCGATTAGCTCAAGCCTCATTTTGAGCGCGAGTTCACTGAGTGATTGCAGCTTCTTAGGACCGCGATCGTTCTTTTCCAGCGCAAAGACAATGCGGTTTCTCCCACTGAGATCGCCAGCATGACTGCGTTATGCAGAGTTCATGCGAACCGCACCAATAGTGAAAAGCAATCTTTGATCGGTTATTACGAAGAGAACTCTTAAGAGCACTATGCTCGCGTAATTAGTTTTGATATTGATTGGTATCTCTGTATTTTTAATTTTCCCCAAGGTTCCTCAACTTCCACCCAGCAATAACCTTGTCTTAAGCCAAAACCCCTGGAGCAACTTTGTTGCTGGATTTGCTCCGCCCACACAGAAAGCGCATCCCGCGCCGACTCTATCACCTCAACGGAGGTCGATTATGTCTTACAAACGCCCCACCATCGATGGCATCCCGCTACCGGACCCTACTGCAATCGAACACCAGCGCCGTCGGGATCAGCCACAGCCGGAAAACCGCATCCAACCCTCAGTTCACGACATTCGCGAGGAAGGTTACCGGCGTTACATCGAAGAGCAGCAGCACAAGCCTGTTCAATCTGACCGTGGCGTCACCATCATCAACATCGGCGGTGACGACGACGAGTAATTACGACTGCCGCGATGGTCTTTGCGATTTCTAATTGCAGAGCTTGATCGCGGCATCTTCAGCTACTCAGCGGAAACGTTGAAGTTTCTCGGTTAACCACCCACGGTGCACCGAGCGAGTTAGTTCATCTTTATCAACGAGCAACCACAGAAGGATAGCTCCCATGACCAGCAATCACTCCAGCCGTTTCGTCGATCACAACGCCGCCGTTCAGGTCGGCATGCGCATCGACGGTACCTTCACCCACAAGCTCGAGACCGCCATGGTGGTCAGCTTCAAGCTCGACGGCAAGCCCTGCTCCGGTGTGCTGCACGTCTCGCAGTTCCCCAGCGAAGAGCGCGCCATGCGTGACCAGATGTTCGGCGTCGCCACCATCGGCATGCCGGCTCCCGGTCTCACCGTGATCGGCGTCGAGCCGCCCTCGGGCGACAAGCGTTACACCCGCGTGCGGCTGACTTCGCGTCCCCTCAAGGACAACGCGAAAAGCGGCAAGCAGAACGGCGCGCAGGCAAACAACGGCGGCAAGCGTCAGAGCCACTCGCGTCGCGAGGCCGCCACCACCAGCGGTGCCGCTTCGTCTGCGCTTTCCGCTCCTGTCGCCAACTGCATCGTCGCCACCTCGGTGACGCCGCCGGTTGTCGCTGTCAGCGCGCCGATCGACCCGGTCGCCCGCGCCCGGCAGCTCTCCGTCGAAGCTCGCCAGCCGGCTCGCTCTGTTGGCCTCGCCGACCTCGGTCGCGCGCTGGCCATCTCGCGGCTGGGCGGTGATACGACGGCGTCGAGCATGCTCGGCTCGATCGAGTCGACGCTGAGCAGCATCGATGCGTTCGCCGCCGAGGCGAAGCGGATCAGCTCGAGCCTGGACGACGACACGATGTCCAAGGCTTCGACGCTCTCGGCCATTCGCGCCGAGAAGCGTGACCTCGACGCCGCGACGGCTGCCGTCCGCAAGGAATCGGCTCTCTATGCCGGTCTCTGCGGCAAGGTCAAGCGCGCTGGTGACAACGCGGCCGAGCTGCAGGCAAAGGCGGACGAGATGAAGACCGCCGTCGAGGCCAAGCGCGCGTCCCTCAAGGAGTCGTACGCAGCCAACAAGAAGGCGGACGACGACGCCGACCTCGCCCTTTTGTTCTCGCTCAACGCGCCGGACATTAAGGCCGCCATGGAGCAGGCGCTCGAAATCGCCGGCAACCTCGCGGCCGTGGTCGCCAGGCGTGACCAGCTCATCACCGAGCTCGCCAAGCTCAACGCTTCCTACGAGAAGCGCCTGGGCTAACTCCGCCCACCACCACCAGCGGTGCCGCAAGGCACTGCTGGTGGCACATGCCTCGCTGAATTCAACCTGGCGACAATCAGTGGAGACGACGTTCTCCACTGATTCCTTTTTGAAATTTGATCTACTATACGCAATCGTTTTGCGAACACAAAAAAGCACACTCCAGAAGCTCAAGAGGCAATCAGCCTCAGAGTTCCGGAGTGTGACTAATGGTCATGCCACCAATCGACCAGACGGAGGTCCGGCGGGCATCACCCGAAGCTACCGACAATCAGCTATGTCACCACATGGTGCCATTGCCATCGACAGCACCATATGTGCAACCGACAACCAGCACACCACGGTGTCAACGGCAGCCGGCTGACTAGCACTTGGTCCTACCGACAGCGGCACATCACCTGAGCTACCGACAGCCGCCTGCGCAGCCACTACGTCCGCCACCGCGAGGTTTCTTCGCAGTTGACGGTTTACCGCCGGAGCCATCCGCGCCAGTCTTGCCGGTGCCGGAAGCGTCCGCGACAACAGCAGTGCCGGAGCCGGAGGCATCTGCAGACTTAACGGCGCTCGACACGTCAGCAGGAGACGCGACACCACAGGACGGCTGAGGCTGAGCAGCTTCAGCGGCCTTGGCGGCAGCCTCGGCTTTGGCCAGCTTGTTGCGCAGACGCTTGCCGTAGCTTGTGATACCGCTTTCGATCGTCAGTGGCTTGTTATCTTTGTCGACAGCGACATAGATCACAGTGCCCTCGGTGACAGGGATGTACTCGCCTTCGCGTTCGACGTCAACCCAGATGTGAGTGGTCACCGACGTCTTGCCGATGCGCGTGATCTCGACCCAGCAGGTGAGCACGTCGCCGACATGAACCGGTTTCTTGAACTCGATTTCTTTGAAGTTGACGGTAACAAAACGGTGAGTACAAAGCTTCTTCGCTTCGACAACACCAGCAACGTCGATGTTGCTGAGAATCACGCCACCGAAGATATTGTGAGCGGGATTGGTGTCCTTAGGAAACATGACCACCCGAACAGCTGGGCAGCCTCTCTTTTTGCGTTCCATTGATTTATTCCTTCGTTAACAGTCGGACCAGAGCCCGGCTGCGCGTTATCGTGCGCGAAGTCCCTTGACCAACCGAGCCAGATCAGCCAGGCGGATGTCGTTTCGGCGCGTTTCACCGTAGTCGGGAACAGCGCACAACAGGCACTGCTCCTCGTACAGCGATTTCAAAATTAAAAGTGAGTTGCCATGGATGCGCTGGCAAACGGCGCTGAAGTTGGCTGTTGTGGAGGCTTGTTCTACAGCGAGCACCGCAGCCGATACCACGTGGCGCGCTTCAAGAACATCTTCGAAGTCATGACCGGTGGGAAGCAACTTGGCGATTTTCTGCGTTGTCGCCTCGTCCTTGTTGCCCCAGGTCATAAACTTCGAAAGCGTGCGATCGCCCAGAGACTTCAGTGGTTTATTGCAAACCGCGTCAGCCACAATCGGCAGAATCGCGCTCAAGTCGCTGAGTTTGACCTCAGTGAATATGGTGCCAGCCGAAGATCGAAACACAACGTTGTCATGCAACGTGCCACCACAGGCAATGGCGGCCCGCTCACGAAGAGCTTGCCCATATTCCCTGGCTTCGCTCAACGCGAGGCGCTCGACCACTTCGATTGCGAAGAGCGCTCGGATGATGTCAGCCGGATGACTGTCAGCACCTTTGCCACTTTCGAAATCGGCGATGTTGGCGGAGCGGTGTTCCGGATTGTGTGCGGACAGAACCAACATGCCGCCGTTGGCGTACATCGGTCCCATGTTGAGCACACCAGCCGCATCGGCAAGTAGCTCAGGAAGCCACTTTTCGAAGAGCTGCGTCATAAACGCTTCGATCGGAACGGAACGCCCACGACCGACCGCGAGAAACGAACCGGTTCGCATCTTCACAGTCGCGACAGAAGTTTTGATTGCTCCCGTCTGGAAGCCATTCTTGATCGCCTCGCGGACGTTGGTTTCCACTTCGGTTTCAAAACCGTTGACCGCCGAGTGAATGACATGACCGCCTACTTCGTGAGCGTCAACCATCCACAAAGGCACAAACGACGAGTGACTCGACGGCTTGGCGATCAGCGCGACCGGCAATTCGAGACTGGCAGGCAGCGTAAACGGGTCGGACTGCCCCATGGCGAAGAACGCCAGTGGATCGAGTTCCGGCCAACGCAGCGTTTTGCGAGCTTCTGAGCGCACCTTGGGGTCGTCCATGAAGCGCCGATAGAGATTGCTCGTCAACGCCTGGAAGGCTTTCAACCGGTCGGAAGCGACGCTGTCAGCGAGCTGCACGACGGGCTGAGCCAGAGTGTTGAAAACCGACTCGAGCTGAGCCAGCACACGAGCGCGTCCAGCAGCACCACTCCGGCGAGCGGTTTTCTCTGCCTGACGAATAGCTTCATCGAGAACATCGACGTAAGTCTGATGATATCTCGATGGAAGAAGACGCCGTCCGTCATCCACTGTTTTCTTGAACTTGGCAAAATCCCGTTCGTTTTCGAAGGGCTGATGCAGACTAACGTTCGAAGACAGGGCCTGACGAACTCGCGATAAAACGGTGGCGTAATCGCCGAGGTTTTTCCTGGACATTGCCATCTCCTTGTTTTATGGACAGCTTCCATGGAACAGCGAAAGCTGTCTGGCTCCTGTCTTGAGTTACGTTGAAATAGGAAACGTGTTGGCTTTTAAGAAATTTTCGAAGAAATATAGTGAGATTAAGTACTCTGCAAAGTTACAAAGAAGCAGACTCTGTCTTCAATGTTTTGGTGCTCTCAAAGCTTTATTAGTTTAAAGACTAAACGGTTGAATGCATCGAAACCTCTTGAAAACAAACGCTTGTCGAGTGGTGCCTTCCGCGCACAGAGAATTATCCGCGTTCGCTTGACTACGGGTGATGCCAAGACCCTCTGTCCATCGGGTTTATAGATAGCGAAGCTAAACATCGTGCGACCTTCGTGAACTGCGCACTTCATTAACCTCCTATTTATTTTTCGCGTATTGATTTGAAGTTATTCAGTGCTTTAAGTTCTGGTTCTTCAAACCAAAACGTTCATCTCATCTGAATCTTCGCCAAACTCTAAAACAAGCTTCACACCCATAAGCCACTACCATCCGCGACACCTCGTCGAGCAGCTAACGCCGCCGCAGTATCGCAGATGGTATCAACCAGGAGAGTTTCGTATGAACGAACCTCAGTACCTCGCCCTCGTCCGGCATGGCAAGAGCTTTGCCAATGTCGAGATTGAAAAAACTCAGGGCGGTTTGTTTTACGCCATCTCTGGTTCTGACCGCGAGATTGGTATCACGCCGGAAGGCGAATGGGAGTCCGAGCGTGCCGGTCGAATTCTGGCAAGGCTCTTCCCAAGCCACTTTCCCATCTCACACGTCTGGCACAGCGAATTCCGTCGCATCGACCAGACTTCATCACTGATTGCGCGCTGCCTCGGCTACCCGCTCCGTCCGATTGTCGACAAGCGGCTCAACAAGCGCAGCTACGGCTCGTTCTGGAACCTGACCTACCAGGGTGTTCACGAACTGCATCGGCATGAACACGAGATCTTCAACGCGCTCGGACCGCTCAAGTATCGCCCACCCGAAGGCGAAAATTTCTATGACCTGTTCGAACGCGTCGACGACTTTATGTTCTCGACTCTCAACCAGGTCACAGGAAACCAGCTCGTGGTCGGACACTCAGCAGTTCTCCTGGCCATGCAACGCCAACTGGACGGACTGCCTGACCTCGACGTCGTCGACCTGTACGAAACCGTTTCACTGCCCAACGGTTACGTCATGCTTTACCGCCGAGACAATAACACCTCGCCCTGGAAGCGCGTCTTCCTGAGCGACTACTTGTTCGGCGACTACGGCTGCCTCCCGGAAGCCGCTCTGGTAGCGTAGTCCGACACTTCTGAACGCGGCTGTTATTCGGCGCCGGCATCCGAGGTTCGTCGAGAACAGCCTGCAGTCGGCCAGTGCATCGACGGTTCGCGCCGGCGGACTGCTCGAACAGCCTGCAGTTACTTTCTAGGCGTGTCCCGTTCAAGGGACAAAAATCGCCACTTTTGTCCCGTTAACGGGACGCGCGCAAGTTCACGTCACGAGAGCTAGCGGAACGTGCGCAATATCTAAAACCGGTCACATCTTGAGAACCGTCAGGACGCCCATATGACAACCAGGCGGTGTTCACGTAAAGCGCGCGCCTGTTTGACCGTTTTAGATCTACTTAACTTGGCAGGATCTCCTCTTGGTAACAACAAGAGATCCTGGTAGGCAAGAGAAGTATGTATCTCCGCTCTCTTCTGAAAGGCAAACCACCAACCGCGGAATAGTTTTTGTAAGTCTCGTTATCGTTTAGTCGCTCTGGTGAGTGATTAAGCAATAACGCATTGACTAAAACGGACCAAAAGCAGAGCTAAAGCCTGACTGTAAGCGCCTTTCCTTCAGCCAGCCCAACCGGACAGTGGACGTTTTCTAAGTCCTCTGGCGTCGGTTCTGTCTTCCGTAACTTCTCATCCAAGCCAATTACGGCTCGGTAAACCTTTGGAGTTTCGAATGAAAAATACAAATAAGTTTGACTGGGTCCTGGCCAAGCGCGTTCTCGCGATGACCAAGCCCTACTGGGAATCATCCGGCAAGAACCAGAAATGGCTCCTCGGCGGATTCCTGGCGTGTCTTTTCACTTGCGCATGGGGTCTCTACCTCGCGTTCAGTGTCGCTACCGGTACCGCGCTCGCTGAGCTCTGGCCCGGCGCCATCGCCAACCTGCTGCCCGCTTCGGTGGTGGACCACAAGTTCTCGTTCGCCGCCTGGGCCACTGTCGGTGCCCTCGCACTTCCCGCCGGCTATCTCTGGATCACCCGCGCGGTGATGGACAAGGGTTGGCGGTTGCTGGGTCTTCTGATCGCGCTTCTGCTTGCGGTCAACGGGCTCAACATCGTCCTCTCCTTCTGCAACCGCGACATGATGAACGCGCTTCAGGCAAAGGAAATCCCGGCCTTCTGGCAGGCGATTACCATCCTGGCTTCGGTGTTCATCGTCGGTATCCCGATCGTGGTGTGCTACCGGTTCGTGCGCGATCTTCTGGGCAATGCCTGGAGAGAGTGGCTGACCGGCGAGATCATGTCCCGGTACTTCAAGGACCGGAAGTTCTACAAGATTTCGCAGATGGGCACTGTCGAGAACCCTGACCAGCGTGTGTCGGAAGACGTGAAGCTGTTCACCCAGGGTGCGCTCAAGTTCATGTTGATTATCCTCGACTCTGTGATCACCGTGCTGTCGTTCGCGACCGTGCTGTGGAGCATCTCGCATCTGCTGTCGTTTACGGTGATCGCCTACTCGGTGGTCGGAACGGTAGTCACAGTGCTGTTCGGGCGTCGCCTGATCGGCATCAACTACAAACAGGAAGAGTTGGAGGCGAACTTCCGCTATGCGGCGGTACACGTTCGTAACAACGCCGAGGCGATCGCCTTCTACCAGGGCGAGACCATGGAGAAGAAGACCATTCTTGGTCACTTCACCGACGCCATCAAGAACTTCAACTTCCTGGTTCGCTGGCAGCGCAACCTGGCGTTCTTCACGCAGGGCTACGACTACCTCGTGGTCGTGCTGCCGATTCTGGTGCTCGCCCCCCTCTACTTCACCGAGGGTTCCGGCGTTTCTTTCGGACACATCATGCAGGCGAACTCGGCTTTCAGCCAGATTCTCGCCGCCTTGAGCCTGTTCGTCGCCGAATTCGCAACGCTCTCGCTGTTCGCCGCCAACGTCAATCGTCTGGGCGACTTCATGGACGTGCTCGACGCCAAGGACGAGCCCAGCACACCTGAACATCCGCGTATGGTGTTCAGCCGCAGCGACAGCATCACGCTGAAGGGTGTCTCGATGATGACGCCCAACTTCGCTCGCACCCTGGTCAAGGACGTCAACGTCGACGTTCAGCCGGGCGGCAGCTTGCTCATCGTCGGACCTTCGGGCGCCGGCAAGAGTTCGCTGCTTCGTGTGATCGGTGGTCTCTGGGATGCCGGTACCGGTTCCGTGTCCACGCCTACGGCGTCGGACATGTTCTTCCTGCCGCAGAATCCCTATCTGCCGCTTGGTTCACTGCGCTGGCAGTTGACCTATCCAAACTCGGAAAGCACGACGTCGGATGCCGAGCTGCGTGAAGTTCTGAAGACCGTCAACCTTGATGGTCTGATCGAGAAGTTCGCCTCCGAAGGTGGGCTGGATGCCGTGAAGCATTGGGTCGACGTTCTGTCGCCCGGTGAGCGCCAGCGTATGGCGTTCGCTCGCTTGCTGCTGAACAAGCCGAAGTACGCAATCCTCGACGAGGCATCGAGCGCGCTCGATCCGAAGAACGAGGAGCTGCTGTACACGATCCTGGCGAAGAGCGGAACGACCTTCATCTCGGTCGGTCACCGCGAATCGCTCAGGGCGTATCACAGCAACGTGCTGGAACTGGACGGACAGGGCGGCTGGCGCATCGTCAAGGGCGGCAACTAGCCGTTCGCGACAAGCGCAAGCAACTGTGTCAAGTTCGGCGGAGCAATCGTACCACTACCAGTGGTGCGACCTCCGCCGGGCGGGCAGATGGAGACCGGCTCGCAAGAGCCGTTTATCTCCATCTGTTTTTTCTCGCACTTTTACTAATCCACCTAGTACTATCACCAATAAATGAATAAACAAATGGCTAATGGTCTAGCTTTCGGATACTTCGGATAGCTCGAAAGATCAAATGTTTTTTGTCGACGCTGGTACTATCGGGAATATCAGATGCGTTGGTCTGGCCTCGACAAAATCGGCAAAAAATCAAGCGACGAACGGCATATCATTTGGTTTTGTCTTGTTTTCTGCTGGTCCCAATTGCGAAATTAAATGGTCCCCCAATCTCCCAGCCGCATCCAGGTCGTTTCCACTCAGAAGTCAGCTGTATCCCGAAATCAGACTCCTCGCCATTCCGCCTTGCGGGACAGCGGAACATGGTGTCCAGAATCGACCGGATGCACAGACTCTTCCTTGAAAGGAAACCGCACATGCAAAACGCTGACCGCCTCGGCATCCAGATCGTCGCCAATGGCCTCGTCCTCCCCGAGTACACCAAGGACGGAAAGACCTACATCGCCGCGCCCTGGAACACCGACTACCAGATCCGCATCCTCGTGCCCAGCATCAGCGGCTACCGCCACACCTACAAACGCTTCAAGACGGTGATCTCGGTCGACGGACTGGACGTGATGACCGGCAAGCGCGCCAGCGCCCACGCAACCGGCTACGTCATGACCCCACCCTCGAGACCAACTGCCAACGACATCCTCGGATTCCGCCTCAGCGACTCCGAGGTCGCCAGCTTCCACTTCGGCGACCGCACCGACAGCTACGCCGCCCTCCTGGAGAAGCCCGAGCACATCGGCGTGATCGGCATCGTGTTCTACTCGGAGCTCGACCCCGAGCCCTGCATGTATGAAACCACCAGGGGCTGCGATGGCGGCGAAACCACGCGCGGCGCCACTCGCGGCGGTCACGACATGGGAACCGAATTCGGCCGCCGGCGAGAGCAGGTCGTCAGCAAAACCTACTTCGACACGGACCGCGAGGTCGCCCGCTTCGTGCTCGAGTACGCCTCCAGCGATTCCCTCAAGAAGGCCGGCATCATCACCAACTCCCCCGCCCCGCTCGGCGCCGTCAACGCTTTCCCCGAGGACACCGGCTGCAAGCCGCCCAAGGGCTGGCGCGGTTGATCGTGATCGGCAATACCGCAGGCGGTACTGACACCGCCTTCCTGTCCGGTTAACCACCTGCAGGCGTAGGGATATCGGAACTGGTCAAACAGTTCTGTCTATATTCCTGGGCAACCTTCATCGAAACCGCTGGAGACGGGCTCGCAAGAGCTTTATGTCTCCATCGGTTTCGCACCACGCGCTACTAACACTAATAGTATTGGCGCGTCATCAGTAAAGAGTGAGCCATCATGACCAAATCATCGCTCGACACTGACGAGTCGGCCACCGACTATTTGTCTTTCGGAAAGCGACAAGACGTCTTTCAGAACAGACACGATCGTCTTTCAAACGCGTTTCAACATTTCACTGAATCAAAACCTTGCTCGGCTAGCGCTCTTGACTACGCAGGCTGTTTTCGTCTTTTTATTTTCGGGGGAGTATGAACGCTCTTCTCGCACAGAAAACGCATTTTTCCAGACTGAGTCATTTTGTCAAATCACCGCCGCTGATATCACCGGACATACCGAGTATTAAGCAACGACCAACGATTGCGACTGAAAACCGCACTCCAGCCCAAAAGACACAGATCGAAACAAACCCGTTCACGTGCCGTAACACTGGCGAACCCTTGATCGCCGTGGGAGCCAGATGTATACCTACGCCGTTAAATCAGATCACAACTCGATCACATTCCTCGGAAATCCCACGGCGACCCAAAACCAAGAAAAACCAGTCCAGCGCCAGCAAAGAAAAACACTTCGACTCGAAAAGAGTTGAACCGAGTGATGTATTTAACACCGTCGTCTCACATCCCTGATGTGGACAGCGATTTGATGTAAAAAAACCAACACCAAATAAAGGAGTATAAATCCGATGTCTCCCGAAAATCGCGCCGATGAGGTCTTCATGGATTTGCATCGACCCTTGTTCGAGAGTGTTCTCTTGAGTGCAAGCGGTGACGAAAAGCGCTGGGCGCACCGCGTAAAAACCTTCGAGTCCAGCGGGCTTCTCGATTTTCAAACGGCTTCCACACTGAAGCCGAAGCCCGTTATTGAGCAGTTTGTTGAAGACGCCGACGGCGAGCGCATGTATCTCTTCGGAGAAAAGCAGCTCGACCAGCCCCGGTGGAAGAACAGACTGATCCGCAAGCTCAAGGCACCTCGCCCGAGCAAATGGATGCGTTATCGCCTCCCGCTTCACCGCGACAAGGTTTCCGATCCCCAGTACAGGCAGGACATCGCAAAAGTCCTCGCTTTCAAATGGGTCGGTCATCTGAAGCCTCAGGACATGGACATCATGTACATGCGCCTGATGGACGCGGAAGCGTTGGAGCATTGCCTCGATAAGTTCAACTTGATCTCGCTCACCCCCGACAATCTCAACGACTATCTGCTTCGCCGGTTCGCCAACGAGCTCCTCGACAAGAACGAGGAGTTCAATGCGTTGATCGCGCGGATGCAGGCTGAGTTTGTTCCCATCCGTGAGCAGGTCATGGCCGAGATCCGTGAGATCACGGCGAAGTACCGGGCTGAATCGCAGGCTGCGATGGACGCGATTGCGGAGGAAGCTCGCTTGCGGGCTGACACGGCAATCGCTGAAATCCAGGCGCGTGCAGCCGTCAACAAAGCGAGCTACGAACGGTTTCTGGCTGAGAACGCCTCGAAGTCCGATGAGGACCCGCAGGTGGCCTTCCGCCGTACCGTCGACGCCAGCATTGCCAGGCGTAATGCAGCCATCAAGCGACTCGGTCGCATGAGGCGCCGCAAGCCGCTCGGCTTCATGTGGTGGGCCGCCTCTCGGCTTGCCATCCTGGGCATCCCGGTTGCACTGGCGATGTTCATGGAGTTCGGCGAAGACGGAACTACGATCGTCGAGTTCGCCCGTGAGTACTTTGGTCTGTCTGACAATCAGCAGCCCGAGTAACACCTGAGCTGAAGGAGCGCCATCAACAAGATGCGCCAAAGCGCTCAAGCGCTCCTTCAGTCACTTGAGAAAGGGTAAAGTTCCCCAGAGGATTGTCAGCTGACAGGATGCCCGAACGAAAACACCGTTCCGCAAGCATCCTCCAACCAGACCTGTTCGTTTCCTCTTAGAGCGCCGCAATTCCGAGTTCACTGTGGATGGATCACCAGATCGATTTACAGGCAAACAATCGGTTCACAGCGACCAATCGTGGATCAAACGAGACCCTTAAACTAGGAGCGTAAATGCTCCTTCCTCTTTGCATTTCTTTTATTATTTAAACTAGTATGACAAATGATAGTAGTAGAAAACTGAAAACGAAACACGCGGCATACCGAAATTCCCTGTGAACAGGAAACTTGGTATACCGCGTGCTCGCAGATGAATGTATGTATGAGTGCCGGGTCCGAGTTTTACCGTCGGGTGTGCGAAGGCTGATTACTCACCTTCAAGCGGCCACTTTGCTCGAGTGTTTGACTGAATTTTGAAGCGGTGGTTTTAAGGCCACAGAGCAGTGCACCTCAAAGGTACCAACCAGGATTGAAAGGCGAATCCTGATTGGTGGTCGATTTCTGAAAGCGAACTTTCAGCGGTCAGTGTTCAAGCAATAACGCGAGTTATTACCTTCACTTGAACATTAACCGTCGCAGGCGCCGAAGCGCTTACTTGGTGGCGGCGGCTTCGTCGACTTCGGACTCGGAGACCTTCAGGCCGGAGGTGGCGCTGACTTCGGTGCTCTTCGTCTTCGTACCGGTCTTCACCGCGGTGGTGACAGACGAGGTGACGGTGACTTCGCGGTTGGTCTCGGCGCCGAGTTCCTCGACAGCGATCTGGTCGGCCTTGGTGCGGCATTCGGCGAGACGGGCGTCACGGGTGGCGTTCTTCGGGGTGGTGTTGGTCGTGGACATAGTGCAGTTCTCCTTAGCGAGGTTCAGTTACGGGATTGAAACAGAGCCTTTATCCGCACTTAAAAAACGAATTTGTTAAACACAACCAAGCGCGTGCCAGTTCAACAAACCGTTTTGAGGGGTTTGTGCTGCAGTGGCGATTACTCTGATGAGTGTGGCTGGGTGTTTAAGCGAAACTCGTAGAAAAAGTGTGGAAAGAAAGGACGTAATGACCGTATCTATAGAGACCAATCAATCACAAGGGTTATGACGCCTGTTTGCGTATGCTTCATTTTGTGAAAACCTCGCTCCATTCAGGTTTCCAAGTAGCAGTAAACCCTGACCAGTACATTAAAAGACGAAGTACTGACATAGCGCCACTAGCGCAACCTGCAATATCAAAGGTGGACTTGAGCGCCGCTAGCGCGAGGGAAAAGCACGCGAGACGACTGTGAAACGAGCAAAATCGCGACATTCCAAAAATCGAATCTGACAGTTTAGTCCTCCAATTCCAAAATCTCGGATCAAAACCGCGCGTAGATTAACTGCCTTTGGTTTGAGTCGCTTATTGCTTCGTTAATAGAGTTAAGCGCTCATCTATCTCTGCACTTCAAGAACTTTCAAGATACCCAAAACCTTTTCAGTCTCTGAATTCAAATTACGAACACGCCCGATCCTCCAGGCACAGGGAGGCTCGCCAAATTTTTACCCGGAAAAAAATATGAACACTCGCCAATCGCGCGCGCCCACTCGCCGCGCCAAGTATTCTTTTTCGATGGTTAAACGCTGGCTGACAATGCCTGACGGCACTCGTCTTGCGACCACCATCTTCATGCCCCGCGCCCATCGCTGCGGTCAAAAATTTCCAGTTCTGCTCGAGCTTTTGCCCTACCGGAAAGACGACACCTTCTTTCTGATGGACTACCCGACTTACTCGTATTTCGCCAGACGCGGTTTCATCACCGTCAAGGTCGACATTCGAGGAACCGGTGCTTCACAAGGCTCGACGCCTGCTCGCGAATACTCAGACATTGAACTCGCCGACGCCGAGGAAATCATCCGGCAATTGGCCGCGATGGAAGAGTCGAACGGACATGTCGCCATGTGGGGCATTTCCTGGAGCGGCTTCAACGCCATTCAAGTTGCGATGCGCCGACCGCCGGCTCTCAAGGCAATCATCGCGATGCACTCGTCAGACGATCTGTATCACGACGATTTGCATTACATCGACGGCGTCATGCATCTCGACCCGTATCACCTGTTCATCAACCACGAACTCGGTCTGCCGCGCACTCCGCGCTACAGCATCGACGCGCACTACTTCGCCAATCGTTTCGACCAGAAACCCTGGCTGTTCACGTATCTCTCTCAACAGGAGGACGGTGATTTCTGGCGTCGCAAGTCGCTGCGCTTCCAGGGCTACGACAAAATCAACATTCCGGTTTATCTGATAGGCGGTCTCAACGACGGCTATCGCGATACCGTGATTCGGATGCTGGAGAACCTCTCCGGTCCTGTGCGCGCGGACATTGGTCCATGGGGTCACTCGTCTCCGGACGATGGCGCTCCTGGTCCCAATTACGAGTGGCAGGATGAAGCGATTGAATGGCTGGCGCCCTGGCTCGGAGTAACGTCCGCTAGAGCAGAAGCCGCCAATCGCGGATCATCAATGACGCCGGACAAGCGACGGCTGATGACTTTCGTTCGCGACGGTCACGAACCGGATCTGGACCAGAGCGTGTCGCCGGGCAACTGGCGCGTGTTCGACTGGCCCGCAACCGGCAGTTTCAAAACCACGCTTTACCCGGCAGCTGACGGTAAGCTCCTCAAGAGCCCCGGCAAGCGCGCCAGCGATCGCATGGTCGCCACCGCCAGCAGTGGCACAGCCGCAGGTTGGTGGTGGGGAGAAACGACGGACGACATGCGCCAGGATGACAGTCAATGCCTGACGTACGATCGGCTCGTCGACGAACCGATTCAAATCGTCGGGTTGCCTGAAGTTCGGCTCAAGGTTTCAAGCGAGGCAAAACGAGCATTCTGGTCGGTAAGGCTGGAGGATGTTTCACCGACAGGCAAAGTTACGCTGATTACCGGCGCTCTGGTCAACGGAGCCCATCTCAATGCCATCGACGGCAACGAGTCAGTTGTTCAAAAATCAGGCAAAGCCGCTCGCAGAAACGGCGATCGCGGAGGTGGTGATGGAGCCGCAGCAACGCACGCAGGTTCCAGTGTCGCAGCAAATGGAAAGCGTGCAGGTTCCAGCCTCGCAGCAAATGGGACATGCGCAGGCGCTAACTTCGCAACGGATGAAACGCGCGCTGGTTCTAATCTGTCAGCAAATGGAACGCGCTCAGGCGTTGACCACGAACAAGCTCACAGCCAGCGCCTCGGCAATCGCGAGCTGATTCCAAACGCGTTGTACGAAGTGGCAATCAAGTTGCACTTCACGACGTGGACGTTCCAAAACGGTCACCGCATCAGGCTGGCCGTCTCCAATGCGCAGTTTCCCATGGCTTGGCCGTCAGCGGAAATTGTGGCGAGCACGATTCACACCGGTTCGCGCATGACGTCGTTGACACTACCCACGGTGCCAACCGGAAGCGGCAAGAAGCCGACTCTGCCCGCCGTTGCTCGCAAGAGCTCCTCGCCTTACGGCAAGGACGTTTGGATCGAAGATGGCAAACCGGACAGCCGACGCGAAGTAATTCGCCAGGCCGATGGAACCGTCTCGTTCGTCTATGCGACCCGCTCAGCATGGGACATCCAGCGCCGGCACTTTGTCAGCGAAGGCACTAACACCTGGACCACCAACGACAAGCATCCCGAGAATTCGAAGTACGAAGGTGTCATGCAACACACCATCACGACTGCCGGTCGAAAGCTCACGTTGAAAACCAAACTACTTGTCGAATCGGATAAAAAGAACTTCCATGTGACGGTGACAAGAGAGCTGCGATCTGCTGGAAAGCTGATTCGCAGGAAGACCTGGCAAGAGTCAATCAAGCGCCGCGTGCATTAAACCGCGCCGGCGTAAACAACTCAATCCAGTAATTCACCAGCGAGACGGGCACCCTGCCCTGTCCCGCTGGTCTTCGCCCACGCGCTACTACTCCATGTCACACTACGTACAGACCCAAAAATCCATCACTCCGGCCGTCGAAAACGCCCTTTCCATCCGGTGTCCCATATATGGGACAAAAAACATCAAATCTGTCCCATATATGGGAGCGGCCCATATATGGGACAGAAATGGCGCATCGCCTCACTAAAATTCGTACCCGACCGAACCGTCGCCTCATTTATTTTCGTACCCGACCAAATTAATTTCGGGGTACTCCGTCGGTCTTTTTG
>JADYXR010000235.1 GCA_021772095.1 Candidatus Obscuribacter sp.
ATCTTTCTTCATTGGCGTATCTCCTTTCTTTGTCGTTATTGAAAGAATACGCCACCTTATTCAATTACTCAAAACACAACATCTGGCAAAAACTCCATCATTACCAGAAATAGGCCAAGAACTCGTGCGCGAAATTTCATAGCGGGTACCTTAGAAAGTCAACTAATCTTTGATCAAACGGATCAAATAGATTCATCGTAACAGTAGTCTAGATCACACAGAAATTTCAACTATGATGTTGTCAGCAACGAATAGATCTTTGTTAGCTACAAAACGCTCAAGTCTCGAGAAGTGGAGAACTGAACCTGGAACATCTAGCAATTCTGGCAGTAGCGATAATCGCCGGCGGTGTCGGTTCGATTTCAGGTTTTGGCGTGGGCAGTCTCCTCACACCATTACTCGCGCTCAACATGGATCTACAACTCGCGGTCGCTGCGGTTTCGATTCCACACATCCTCGGAACCGCATTTCGCTTTCTTTTAATTAGAAAAGATCTGAACAAAGATGTCTTCATCAAATTCGGCATGTGGAGCGCGTTTGGCGGACTTCTCGGTGGCGTATTGGGAGCCACGATGCACGATCGTACACTGATCATCGTCTTTGCAGTGCTTTTGATCTTTGCAGGATTGACCGGAGCAATAGGCTTCGCCGAAAAAATGCGCTTGCCTGAGCAATTAGGTTGGTTCGCTGGACTTGTCTCAGGAATTTTCGGCGGTCTGGTTGGTAATCAAGGCGGTATCAGATCGGCTGCGCTTATGGGTTTCAATCTTCCAAAAACTGAATTTATCGCAACTGCAACTGCAATTGGATTGCTTGTAGACAGCGCACGAATGCCGATCTACTTCTTGTATCGCTCTGGTGATCTTCTGAATATGTGGCTGCCAATTTCTGTTGCTGTAGTTGGCGTGCTCATCGGAACATGGCTGGGCCAGCTAATTCTGCACAAAATTCCAGAGCGCATTTTCAAAAGAATTGTGTGCGTGATCATTCTTCTTTTGGGAATAAGCATGCTGTTTAAACATTAATGTTCAATCAACAAACAAAAGATAAAGACATTGAGTTTGCATAGTCAAAGGCTGTCTCGACAAAAACGCTGAAGACCTGAGAAGCAGTGGCTGAAATCATTACGCTGCCACCGAAAGTGGTGCCTGGTGCTTGGCGTTTTATTTTCGAAACATTTTGATCAGCCTTGCCACCAAGGAGGTCGTCTCTTGTTGTTGTGCGCAACTGTTGATAGTGATCAATCTTCCGTTTAGTTCGGTACTCGGAGCTGCTCCGAGGGCCTTCAGAGCTTCAGCTCGAGTTTCAAACTCCACGAAAGCAAATCCCTTTTGCTTGCCCGAACGCGGATCTTCAACCAACTCGATGGTCGACACACGCCCCAACGATTCAAACAACTTCTGCAAATCACTCTTATCGGTATCTAGAGCCAGATTTCCAATAATCAACCGACGACTCATGCTGCCTCCCAAACAATTGCATCTATTTGCGCAAATGTGCAATTGCTACTACCTTTTCACATATCCAAACTCCTGTCAAGACCAACAGGACCATTGACCAGACATGATTAACACTCACACAACTCTTGTTGCAAGATTGCGCAATTAGCTATATACTTCAACTGTACTCCCTAAAAAATCCAGAACTAGCAAAGAGACGAAGAGCCATTGCTTCGTCTCTTTCGCTATGCCTGTTATCTGGAAGAATATGGAATAATAGGGCATCTTCATTAATTCCGCGGTCGCATTGAAAGAGTTTAGCCATCATGAACGACCGTCAAAGCCAGCTTCGCCAGTTCAAGGCAGAGTTCTTCAAAGCACTCTCGAGCCCAATTCGAATTGCAATTCTTGATGAACTCCGCCATGGTGAGCGTTCCAGCATAGAGCTGAAAGAAAACCTGAAAGTCGAGTCAGCTTATCTATCTCAACAGCTTGCAATTCTCCGAACAAAAAACATCGTTGTGAGCCAGAAGCGGGGAAGCAGTACGTTTTACAAGTGCACTGATCCATCTATCTATTTCTTGTTAGACGCGGCGAAATTGGTCTTCCAAAGTCATTTTATCGAAGTAAAAAATACGCTCGACAACATTTCGGATTAAAACTGTCCCCGCATGGGCATCTCAACCGGTGTGCGCGTTGGCACTAACAGCCGGTCTCCGATTGAACATTCCACGAACAACTAAAATTACAAGCGGCAAGACTCCGGCGAACACAAAAGTCAGATCGCCAGCTATTCTCAGCCATGTGAATATCTGGAAAAGCTCCGAATGAATAAACTCCGGACTTCGAGCAAACCAAAAACCATGATTGTAACTGGCGATCATTTGAATGACGCCTGCCGGGAATATGTTGAGAACAATCATCAGCATTAGTCCAACGTTCAATCCCCAGAAAGAAGTAGCTGCCAGTCTATTACTCCAGGCATCTTCATTCATGAGGTAGCGCGTGCAGAACAAAATTGCTGCAACAGCTAGCATGCCGTAAACGCCCATGAGAGCTGCATGTCCGTGATTCGAGGTTAGATAGGTAGCATGTTCGTAATAGCTGACAATCGGCGTGTTGACTAAGAAACCAAACACACCCGCACCCAGAAAATTCCAGAAGCCGACCGCGATTAAAAACATCATCGCCCAGTAATGCGAAAAGTTTTTGATCGAACCCTCAACTTTGGCCAGGTCTACAAATTTCCAGGCTTCCATAGTCAAAAGAGTCAAGGGAACCACTTCCCAGGCGGAGATCATTGAACCAAGTGCCATATTGATCGCGGGCTGCGCGTTCCAATAGTAGTGATGTCCAATACCAATAATGCCGCTGCCCAGATACAAAATAATGTCGACATAAATAACTGAGAGCGCTGATTTTTCGGAAACCATTCCGAGGCTGCAGAAAAAATAAGCGACGATAATCGTTGTGTAGAGCTCGAAGATTCCCTCCACCCAAAGGTGAACAACCCACCATCGCCAGAAGTCAGCCACCGCGAAATTAGTTCCGGGGTGATACATCATGCCGAATGAGAAGAACAGTGGTATCGCCATTACACCGTAGAGAAGCATGTATGGAAGGCTGCCATGGTCCTTGCCAGCAAGAAGAGGACGAATACTGCGGAATACAATAAAGGCCCAGAGCACCATTCCCAGTGTCAGAAGAGCTTGCCAAAATCGGCCTAATTCCAAGTATTCCCAACCCTGATGGCCAAACCAAAACCATAGATCGCCGAGCATATTTTTCACGCCCATCCATTCACCGCCGATGCTACCAACGGCGACAATCAGAATTGCAACGAATAGAACCTTGACCAACCAATGTTGCCCTTTGGGTTCATGCTTTGAAAGCATTGGTGCCATGAACATACCCGCTGCCAGCCAGGCAGTCGCGATCCAAAAAATCGAAAGCTGTATGTGCCAACTGCGCGTGATGCTATAAGGAAATATCTCGCGTATGTCGAATCCATAAAAGCCCTGTTCGACTATATAGTGCGCAGTGACTACACCGAAGATTGTTTGGAATAGAAACAAAAGCACCACAACTGTGAAGTACGGATATAACGAAGTCTGCGAGCGAAACGGCATATAGGATTTGACATTGTCGACCATTCCATTTCCGTCCGGCATCCATCCTAGCTTCGGAAATGCGCTCAAAAGAAATTGGGTGAAACCGATTCCACCTATCAGCATGACGAGACTCATCGCGCTCCAGAAGAAGATCTGCCAATTCGGTTCGTTTCCAATCAAGCGATCCGGAGGCCAGTTGTTCGTATAGGTGTAGTCTCGTTCCGGTCGATTGGTCGAGCACACCCATGCTCCCCACGCAAAGAAACGGGATAGCTGAAGCCGCTCGGTGGGATTGTTTATGTAGTTTGCCGGAAGAGGAAGTTGTCGTCCGACACTAAATTCGGTGTCATAGTATGGAACGAGTTGCCGATACGATTCACTTTGATTATCGGTTAATTTCAAAGTTTTCGTCTGCGGATCATAACGATTGACCTTCAACTCTTTCTGCAGAACCCGCTCCAGATCGCCTTGCTCGGCATCATCTAATTTCTTGTATTCTTTAGCGAATTTTTTCTGCGCCATATAGTCGAGCGAAATTTCACCGACGCGGTGCAGGTAGTCGGCAGAAAAGTCAGGTCCGTTATATGCGCCATGACCGAAAAACGATCCGACATCCATCAGACCATACTTCTGAAAAACCGCTTGGCCTGCGAGGATATCGCTTCCGGAAAATAATAAGGTGCCTGAAGGGTCGACCACGCGATCCGGAATCGGCGGCGCCTGGTTTGTGGTTTCGTGCCCCATAAAAATAAGCGTGGAGAAGCCCGCAATCAGGACGAACAGAACGGATAACTTCCATCTCCAGGACATAATACACCTCGGCTGATGCGAACACCGCGATGTTATCAGTAATCAGCCGGCCCAGCCGAACAACCGAATTGCGTGAGTGCCTCTAGAACGTCGCCATCATTTAGAGCAAAGTCAACCCAGTCAACGGTGTCGGAATTAAATACGCAGCAAATCGTTCGGATCAAAAACTTACTAATTTAAAAATCATCTAGATCATTTGGTCACGAGCGCTTAAGCAGAAAACCAGTACCAGGGCATCCAATTTGATTCACTGCCAGATATCACTTTCATCTCTCAATATCAAAGCATCCAAACCAAAGAGAACGCAGAGGAATCCAGCAGTTAAAAGAGTAATCGCAACAATGAAATTGAGCACCGATTCGGCATCGTCGACGACGACGTGAAACTGGAACCAAGAAATAGCGAGGAAGATTAGTCCTAACACTGTTTGTCCGATGTATAGGATTCGTTTAAGCTCAGGATAACTTACAAACATAACTTTTCCTCTGCTAAACGGCGACTCCGCACGGCGCTCGTGATCTATGCAGCGACTGAATCGCGCGCCCCTAACTTTAGAAGATTCAATTACTGACGACATCCTCCTTACGGATGAATGGGAAGATCAAAGTGCTCAGCAACTCCAACCAGGACCTGGTTGATACAGGTGTTTGTTTGTCAAATTCTACGGTAAGCTCATTCTACAAGCGCACTCGCCAGGCGCTTTCCGGCAAGATCATCCTTAGGGATGAAGAATTCAGCAATTGTTAGTTATAAGATGAAGCATACATTCTGGAAACCGACATATGTTGAATCGAATCCTCAGTAGCCTGACCACTTCTCTTAAAAGCTATCTTCACCAGTGTTTCGAAAAGGAAGAAGTGCCTTGCCCTAAAGCAGACCCGCACAACCCTTCATTCACGTCAGATTCGCTGGGAGGATTTCATAAAATTCGGCCCCTGCGTTTAGTCGCTTACTCACGCACGGGACATGACTTACTCGCTGACGAACAAGAGAAGAAAATTATTGATTACTGCTCCGAACACAACCATAAAATCATTGGCGTTTTTGGAAAGCACGGTAATTCTAAGACTGCACGGCAACAAGCTTTCGAAGCGATGCGTGAGGCTGATGGACTAATCACAAGTGATTTGATGAGATTGTTTTGTCATGATACTGACCCCGTGCGCGAATTGATACAACAAATCCATGAAAATTTCTTTCACCGTGCCAAACAATTAATCGCTATCGACAATGGCGTCGATACCGCTACTGCACACGGACAATCCAAGGTGATGAACTTCCTCAACGAACTGACGGACAACACTAGAAAGCCTGCTGAGGGTCTTCACAACATCGAGGCTGAACAATTGACAGCCCTCGATACGATGTACGAAGCGACAAGCACTTGAACTGAATCTTTGTACGCTGGTCACGACATTCAGTGGACCGGGTAGGCACAAAAGAGGATAATCTTCGAGAATTTACCGACATCGCCGTATTGGAATGCCTTGCCAATATCTGATACTAAATACGGTGTGGTCGAGTTCATCGCTTTTGCATCTTCTTCTCAACCATAAATATCAGAACCGTACCAAACAGGGCCCCTGATAATAGTCCACCACGGACCAACGAGCTGAAACAAACCGCACCCAAAAGACCTCCGGACAAAAGCGGCCAATGCGACGACAGGCTTTTTAGCAGGCGTGGTTCGCTGGACCATATGCGCTCAATCTCCATGCAATGCTCCACCGCCGCAGGTGGTATCGCGTCTCTTCTAAACCTTCTAAAGGTAGGAAGTTTTATGGGATTGGGCATCGCCAGTAGTGCCTTTGAAATCAGTTGTGTGCAGTAAAAAGATCGACGACTGGAAATGTCAAATGTTGCGTTGAACGGAGCACCAAGATGTTCAATCGCGTACGCACAGGCGCTTGATGCATCTTCCGAGGTTTCATATTGCGGGCGATAAACAGCAAGATCTGTCGTATTCAGAAACTGATCCAGATCAATTCTTGAAACGCGCGCCAACTTGCCCGAGTCGATTACACTGCTGTCACCAACGTAAATTGCTGAATGTATCCAATTACTGTCCATAAGCAACATTGTTACTATTTGCGGTAAAGGATAAGCATCGTTGCTTTCCAACAGGATATCTCCGGGGCGCAATAAGCTTTTAATTTCAAGACGTTCCTTTGGTGACAGCATTTGCCAATGCCAGATCGGAAACTCGAGCTCAGCGAACCTTAGTAGTGATCGCCACAATCGCTTTTTAAAGAGCGCCAAGCGGCGTCGCGATTTTAAGGCTATTGATTTTTTGTTGAATCCTAACTTGGTCACGTTTATACGAGCTCCTGACAGTCACTTGCATTTCGGCAGATCAATGGTTCTGAGCAACCGCGCGATCATCGGCTGAAGGAAACCGAGTGCTGGAAGAGAAGTGATCGGCGACCGTTTTTTTGATTTTGCAAAGGTCAAGTTTTCCATTGGGAAGAACAGGCATCTCAGCAATCTGAATAAAGTCGTTCGGGCTTGGAATCCAGAGTCTGGAAATTTTCGATGCCCTCATGTGTTCTACAACCGCTTGTGGTGGCTCGCCAAGATCTGTATAAACGACGATCAGTCGTTCCCCACGTTTTTGAACGGAAACCGAAGTGACACATATAGGTTGCTGGTTCTTACCTGTGATTCGCATTAATTCATTTTCTACAGCCAGGTGCGACACCATTTCTCCAGCAATTTTAGAAAACTGACTTATTCTGCCAGTGATAGTCAAAAACCCGTCTTCATCAAGAAGACCGATATCACCGGTGGTGAACCAACCGTCCTTTACTACTGCCCTGGTTTGTTCAGGATTATTCAAATATCCGAGCATCACTTGCGGACCGGAGATGAGAATTTGCCCTTCCTCACCAGCGGCTTGTTCACAACCGGTATCGCAGTTTTCAATCCGGATTTTTGTTCCTGGCAGAGGCAGTCCAACGGTACCGAATTTGCAACCGGGCACAGAACGCCCGTCGGCCAGAGTGACATCCGCTTCGACATTACACGAAATAACAGGAGATGTTTCTGCCAGTCCGTAGCCTTCAGAAGGTTTAATTCGCAGCGCTTTTTCAAACTCCAATCGCTGTTGAGCCTTAAGCTTTTCTCCGCCTATTATGCATGTCTTCAACGAACTGAATTTCTCCGCAGGACACCTTCTTAGATATGAACTCATCATAGTGGGCGTTGAGATCAATGCAGTCGCTTTGTACTGCTCGCAGATATCGCCGATACGTTTTGCGTCAAGAGGAGTGTAATGGTAAACCACTGTTTCTCCCAGGCAGAGGGGAGTCCAGAGTGTCATAGTTAGTCCGAACGAGTGAAAAAATGGTATTACCCCTAGTACTATCTCTCCGGGCTCTACGTGTCCCTGGAGCCGGATGGCGTGTATGTTCAAGAGAATGTTTCCGTGCGACAGAACAACCCCTTTTGGTGTGCCCGTGCTGCCCGAGGTGAAAATAATGTTCGAAGGATCATCTAGTCTGTTAGCACAAGTATTTTTACTTAACATCAGCTCCGCGGTATCGTGGGAAAAACAGACTTTGCTCTGATGTGCCAGACCCGGCAGCAATAGACTAAGCATGCTCTCGGGGACCAACTCCGCTTCAGTCCAGGCCTTAATTTTCTCAATCAACCCTACTTCGTTTTTGATGTTGTCGAGATCGATCCAGCGCTCTGCATCCAATTCCAGATTGACCTTGGACATAAATCGACCGGATGAAAAAATATGTTTTATTTTGCACTCGTTTATAGCTTCATTAATGAGCTCTTGTCCAATCGTGTAATTCAGGTTTACAGCGACTTTTCCGAGTAACGCGACGGCAAGGTTTGCAATCGCCCCTCCGGCAGATGGTGGCAAAAGAATGCCAATACAAATTGAATCTCTCATTGTTTCGGCAAATTTGTTGGCCAGACCTACTGCTGCCATCAACAGTCTTTCATATGTGAGCTCGGTACCAAGAGAGTCAACGACGGCTATGGCGTGCGGATTAGTCCTCGCCTGATGGACAAAAGCGTGGGCAAGTGAAAGCCAGTGCTTTGGTAATGGTGGCAATGGGATTGGGTTTGCTGATTTTGCTGGTTGGACTTTCATTGAAATCTCCTCTTCATCTTCTATTCTCGACAATCTTTTCTGCCCCAACATCGCTCTGACGGATGATTCATCGACAACAGCAACCAGCCGAGTTTGGCAGACCGTCGACAAGCCATCAGAAAGGCTCGGAATTAGACCTTCGTCAGTCAAAAATCGACGGCGCGGCGTCCCTGTTCGGCATCATTGCAACAGAGTTTCACAACTTGAAGGAGTAAAACTCCACATCATGCGTTCGCGAAACGGTGGACTAGTCGCCACGCAGCATCCGCAGTTGTGCTAAATTATCGGCATGAGAAAAGTAAAGAAATTTCGAGATTTTCTCAAATGTTGTGTTTTAGCATTGCTTAGGCGGCCTCTTCTTGTTTGATACCATCAACAAACTTAATTCCCTGAATTAGCTCACCAAG
>JADYXR010000236.1 GCA_021772095.1 Candidatus Obscuribacter sp.
ATCCTCTTGAATTGGGTTCTGGTGTTGCAACCGAAACCATACCAGGCTAGTCCTGGAGGGGATCACCAAACTTTTCAACTAAACTCGGGACAAGGCCCACTCGGGGTGTTGTCCATCGAGATGTAAAACCAGGCAATGTGATTTTATCGTTCCGACAAGGCGAACCAATATGCGCCAAGGTACTCGATTTCGGGCTTGCGCAGATCGAACAGCAGCCGGATTCCGGCGAACAGCGCATTACCCAGCACGGTTGTGCGCTCGGCAGTCCCCTGTATATGAGCCCGGAGCAATGTCAGGGACGACCGGTTGATGCACGATCCGACATGTATTCGTTTGGTTGTCTGATGTACGAAGTTTTGAAGGGAGCCCCTCCATTCCGCGGAGACAGCGCGTTTGACACGATGAATCTGCATGTTCATCATCAACCGCCGCGACTCGATGATTTTATAACGTCTGCGAATCTGCGCCACGTAATCGGACGCTGTCTGGCTAAATCACCGGATGAGCGTTTCGCCAGCGCGCAGGAAATTGCCAACGAGTTGAATCTCGTGGTGGCGTAGGCGGTGCCTTGAACGAAGCGTAGGGGCGGCTCGGGAGCCGCCCATGTTCTGCGTGTCGGTGGAGGGCGGCTCTCGAGCCGCCCCTTTTACAGGTGTTCTCGGGATACGCGATCTGTTTAGCGGTGTCTAAATGTGAGCGCAAACTCATACAAAGGCGCATGTCATGAGGAGCTAGCGGCGCTCGCGTAATCTATGCGCCCAGTTTAGCTCGGTGTCATAAACGTTTGAGAAGCTTATTCAGATTAGCTTTGCAGAGTTGCACCTATGTCGCCAACTGGCCATAACTCGCGTGAGCTGAGTTGGTTAATAACGCTTTAATTGCTTTACTCTTTGCCATTTTGATACTCATGAGACATGTAACCAATAACCTTCCGCGTTAACACTCAAGACAAAAGCCAAGCTTCTCTGACTCACGAAAAACTCTCTCTCCACTCTCTTCTAGGGCGAGTTAGTCGTGGCTCGGTTCATCTGTGAGATTTCGATTGCTGTGCTTCTGCGGCTTTCGAACAGATTTCGCACACAAACCCCTTCCGGACGTTAGGCATAGCGAATGCCCGGAAGCCTCATACATAGGAGACTCTTATGGATCGATACATCGGTATTTTGGGCATCATCACCATCATCGGTGTCGGTGTCCTGCTTTCTGAGAACCGGCGCAAAATCAGCTGGCGCCTTGTTGGCATCGGGTTGACGTTCAACGTCATTCTCGGCCTGCTCATGCTGAAGATTCCCGGAACTAGCGAGGCATTCGCCGCGCTCGCCAAGGGCATCAACACGCTGGTCGATTTCTCGCTTGATGGTGCTGAGGCAGTGCTTGGTCCAACGATCACGCACGGCACGTTCATCAAGGACGCTACTGCACAACGCGAATTCATCTTCGCGGTGCACATCGGCTTCGCCATCATCTTCGTGATGGGGCTGATTTCGATTCTCTACTACTTCGGGCTGATTCAGCGCCTGGTCAACGTGATGGGACGCTTTCTCAGCAAGACGCTGGGGTTGTCCGGTCCCGAGTCACTCTCCTGCGCCGCCGCTGCCTTCGTCGGGCAGGTTGAATGTCAGCTTCTGATCAAGCCGTACATGGCCAACCTGACCAAGTCCGAATTGTTCACGACGATGACCTGTGCCATGGCCACCATCTCCGGTAGCGCTCTGGTCATGTACGTCGGCATGGGCATGCCCGGCAACTGGATCATCGCGGCTTCGTTCATGTCCGCGCTTAACGGCATCATCATGGCTAAAATCTTCGTGCCGGAAACCGAGCACGAGAAGCTGCTGACGAATGCCCAATGCGCTATTCCCGAGGAAAGCGTCAACGTCTTCGACGCTGCTCACCACGGCGTTACCGTCGGCTATGAGATTGCCGTCAAGGTGGTGACGATGGTGGCATTTGCCATCGCCTTCATGGCCATGGTCAACTTCGGGTTGGGCAAGTTCCTTGCCCTGTTCGGAATGCATGCGCAGATCCAGGACATCTTCGCCTACCCGTTCATGCCGATCGCCTGGCTTCTGGGCGTGCCCTGGCATGAGTGCTTCCACATCGGCCGATTGATGGCTACCGAGCTCCTCTTCAATGAGGTCGTCTCCTACGGCGAACTCGCTCCAGTCATTCATGGCGCCGGTGCCTACGTTCTGGCTGCCCGGACCCAGCTGATCGCGACCGTCGCACTCTGCGGCTTCGCGCACCTGGGCTCACTTGGGATTAACATCGGCGGTCTTGGAGCCATGGCTCCCAGCCGCAAGGGTGAAATCGCCAAGATCGCGTTCAAGTCGATGATGGTGGCCAACATGGCGACCTGGTTGTCGGCTGCGATTTGCGGGCTGATGTTCTAGACGAACTCTTCGGCTCAAGAGCTTGAAGGGTGCTGTCGGTAGCAGTTAGTTAAACATGCCGGCACGAGCTGTTTTGGCGAACCATCGCCAAGCAGCCGTGCCGGTGTTTCGACGGTTATCTGGAAACAGCGTGGTGTCGTTTCTGCGGCATCATTGAGCTGTTTCTCATGACAGCGTGGCTGCCGATTGGCGCCACTGCTGTTCGGTTAGCAAACGAAAATGAGGAACTATGTGCACCACCAAAGGTGATACCAAAGCATGCGGCAGTTGTGGCAAGTGTGGCAAGGCGAAGAATCTCGTCGTCACCACCACAAACCGCCAACCCGTAATCGTCGCTCCGACGTTGATCGCGGTGTCCGCCGAAGACCAGCCCCTTTACCGGAAGCTGATCGAGGCCGCGAAAAAGGGCGCAGAAGTCGCTTATCGTCCCTACTCGCAATACAACGTCGGCGCTGCGGTGCTGACCTTCGACGGCAAGATCTTTACCGGCTGCAATGTCGAGAACGCCGGTTACACGCAGACCAAGCACGCCGAAGAGGTGGCCATCACCAGTGCCATCGTTGACGGTGTCCTGGCTCGTGCCGAAGCGGCCGGACTGACGCAGTTTCAGGCCTTCCTCGCGATCGCCGTGTACGCGCCCAAGGGCAGTGACCCGTGGCCGTGCTGCAACTGCCGACAGTCGCTCAGCGAATTCGGCTTCGACATGCACGTGATCGGCGTCGGCCCGGACGAGGCTGCTGATGACACCATCCTCTGCCTGACCCTCGGGCAGTTGATTCCCCATCCCTTCCCGATTGCCGAAGTGCTGGCCAGCGTCCGCGGCACGAAGTAGTTCGCTTCTTCGACCGCGACTAATCAAAGGCGCCCGACCTCTCGTTGCTCAGGCAACGTTTGGTCGGCGCCTTCAGGAGGCACCATTTACGGTGCCTCTTTCCTTGGGATTATTATACTAAAAGAGATAGTAAAATTGTAGTTGAGGGTTATGTCGTCACTTGCGGACGTCGATTACGCTGTCCTGCTGCCGGTTATAGACGTAGGGGCGACGCATGCGTCGCCCCTACGATATTCCAGTCGACCAGCACCGCCTCGCGGGTTTAAACAAATCGGCTCGGCGTATGGGGTACACCGAGCCTCAATGTTTTCCATTTGCTCTGCGCTTGGGGGGGGGCGGAGTTTGGATTATGTCTTTGCCTTATTCATTGAAAATCTATTCGAATCTAATTCCAAACTCGACCAGCCGGTTTCGAGGGAAGCAAGTCTGAAAGCAAGTCTGAAAGCAATTCCTCAGCCAGTAGCATGTCGATGTTAGCAACTTCTGCTGGATCCGGTTCTTTGCGGGGAGGCTGCTGACCGACTACCATATCGCTGATGAACAGCTCGGGAAGGTGATAGTTAGGTGGTGCGGAATTTGTCATTTTTGCCTCGGAATTTGTTCGATGGCAATATCATAAGTTCGGCGAGTTGACCAAATCTTGGCAGATCTGACCAACTTTCGACCAAGTGAAAATTTCCCTGTCCAAAGTGGCGATCGATCAGGGTACAACTAACCAAGCAACGAAATTGAAAGAAGGAACGTACACGAATGGAACCGGAAAATCCTCGCCCCGATGATGCGACGAAAGCGCAAAAACCGGAGACGAAAAAAGAACCTTCATCCGATTTAGCTTCTTACGATTTACCCACATCCGTAGCTATGGCGTTGCAGGCCGATGCTGACCGGGATTTGTTGACGCTTGAAGCCGCGCCTAAGGCAGAGAATCCAGCGGCTATTGATAAGCCTGATCCAGCCGCACAAACCAAATTAGCCGCACTCTTTCAGGGCGTCGAGAGCCAATCCGCCTTAAAAGGTCGCGTCCAGTCAACTGCTGCGACGGATTTTCAGAGCCTTGGCGTGACCGTTAAACCGCTTGCTGATGGCACGCTGGGTGCTTCAGTGTCTTTTGAATTTCCACACGCACGCCAGTTGCGTGGTGATGCCGGTGTGAAAACCAATTACACGAAATCTCCAGCCGAGGCTCCCTCATATAAAGGAGAAAAGATTCAGACAATCATTGTCACTCCGCCGGATCGAAGAAACCCGGAAGGCACAATCGTGATCGAAACTGCAAAAGGGCAAATCTCGCTCAGTCCAACCGAGCGTCATCATTTTGTAGCTCCTGCGGTTTTTAACTTCGTTGATAGCGACGGAAATAAAGTTGCGATTTTAGGCAATGGTGACAAAACCATTGACCATAAAGATGGAACGCGCACCACGCAATTCGGTCCTTTCGATGGCGAAAAGCGGCAATTCAAGCGCGAGGTTGTGAACGCCGATCAGAAATCATCAGTTACGTATTTTCAGGACGGTCGCCGAAGCATTGCATTCGACCCAGAGCGTGCCGACGGCAATGTATCCGTGACAGAACTTCCTCGTGGCGGCGCGTTTGCCTATGAAGCCAAGTTTTTAAAGCCACCATCTGAAGTGCCTGAGAATCTTGCCGAGTGTACTAAAGCTTTCGGTAAAGCCACTACTACTGGTGACCGAAATGAGCAATTGAAACAGCTCAAAAAGCTTGCGGAACTCGAGCAGCAATCGCCCGGCGCAAAGCTTGTACTAGATAAATTCGCTGCTGCCAGCCTTGAGAATTTGGGCATGGTTCGATATGCCAGATTGGATCAAGACGGTGGTCCGATTGGCGTCCTTTTCGGTCTGGGTTCGCTGCCTTCAAAAGAGCGACTTGATGTGCTTCGTGTTGCCGCTCGTGATTTGCGCGCCACCGCAGACAGTGGCGCGCTCAGTCCAGACCAATGGACTATGGCCGTTCGCGGAATGGCGTTTGCACTGCGGGACAGCAAAGGTGAAGCCGCCAAGAATGGCGAGGTTGGTCTGCCTGATCAGTTCGCCGGACTGCTCGAAAAAGGGATCAACGGTCCTGGTCGAGAAGCCGCGATGAATGCGGTTTTCGATATGATCAAATTGGGTGGCAAGCCCAGCGTTAAGGAATTGGAACTGGCTGAGCCGTTTGTGCCAATCTGTATAACTGGCTTGAGCAAAGCTTATGCGGAGACGGGGTCTTTTAGTAACAACGGTTTTTCCAAACAACTCGACGATTTAAAACTGCTGTCTGAAAATGGTAATCGTGCAGCTGGTCTGATCATGACTGCCATTAAGGATGGTCAGGTCGAGAAGGCGGCCGCCGACCTCAAAGCTCCGCTCAAAGATGGCGCGCCTGCCGATGTTCGCAAAGGTGCAGCTGACGACAATGCAGACGACGACAGTGAGACCTTCGAGACGTCAGCAATGCTCGACGAAGGCGATGATCCGGCCGAAAAGAAAACTGAAAAGACTCCTGCCCAGCTGTTAAAGGAAAAAGATGACGGATTTGATGAATTGCTCAAACGTCTTGATAAGGAAATCGACAAAGAAAAGACTGAGTTCGACATTATGTCGGAAGCGCTTCGAAAGGCACGAGCTGAGTCTCTTGGTCTGCGAATTAAATCGGGCACCATCCTAGCGCAGGAAGAAGAAGCTGACGAAAAACAAGACAAGGAAAAACTGGATGTTTACTCCAAGCAACTGGCTGACCTGAGAAGGCTCGACAAAGACGCGGAGAATGCCGAGCGCAGAATATTCGAGCACTTACCGGAAGGCATAAAAGCACGAACGATGAAGTCCGTCGTGCAGATCTCCAGCGGCAAGGATGAGCACATTGAAAAGGGCGAAATGCAACTCTGTCGCCTGGTTAAGGAGAACCCTCAACTGGCGACCAACAAACAGTTTCGCGATCTGGTTCTGCTCAGTTATGCCGAGATGGCTGCCGCGCGCGAACTTCGCGGGCTGGGTGAATGGAAGCCAAAAGTCAAACCCGAAGATGTCCTCACGGGCAAAGCGGAAGCGCCCAAAGACGGCGGTCCTGCCGATCCGATCGAACTTCTGAAAAAAGCCAACCAAGTATTTTTCCAGGACGATGGTGGTGGCATTGAAAAAGCGACTCCGTTGTTTCAACAAGCGATCGCAGCGCAAAAGGCTCAGGATCTGCTAAGCGACAAAAGTAGAGTGCAGTTGTTTATCTCAAGTTTGGGGCAGGATGCAAAAATCGCTCAGAACTCTCAAGCCGGAAAAGACGTCCAAGAGCTAGTCAAAGAGCGCATCGCGCACAAAGGTCTGGAAGAAAAAGCCGCAGATAAAGCTGATTCGGCCAGGGATGTCTACTCGAGTCTGCGAATGAATTATGCCTTCGCCAGAATCGCAAGCGGAAAGCCCACGCTGTATGAGGACGCGGTCAAGGACGTTATGGCTTGTCTGCGAGACAACCCTTCAATGTCGTTCGACGGGGGATTTCAAACCAACTGTCGTCAGGCATTCAAAGCGCATGCACAGAATCGCAAAGCCATTGATGAAGCGATCGCGGCAGGCCAAAAGGAAGAACCGAAGCCAGTCTACAACGATCTCGATCTGAATAAAATTGCCCGCAATGGCGGAGGAAAAGATGCGCCGCTGGAAAGGTACACTTCCGATGATCTCACAGGACCGGCTCTGACGGCACTGGGGCTCGGACTGGCAGTTGCCCAGTTTATGCGCACGCGCAACAAGTATCATGCGGCCAACGTCATGAAAGAATCATTGTCAGCGGCTGCTGAAGTGAAGCCCATCGAAGACCTTCGACCTGATGTTAGAGCTGAGCGTCCCGCCAGAACTGGCGAAACTGCGAAGTTCGAAATCAAAGGTGAGGCTCGCGATGGACGTTTGGTATTAGTCAGAGATGCAGCTTCTGCACCATCAGCGGCCACCGATTTTAAAGAAGTTAAAACTGGAAAGACGTTCGACCCGGCGAAACTGCAGTTCGATCAATACACTGCAATCGAAGTGAACGGAAAGCAATACTTTGCCGACCTGGATGGACGAGTCTATAAATTCGAAAAGAAAATGCTCAGTGATGCGCGTCTATACGAAGACAGTGAAACCCGGCAAATAGAGCTGGTTTCGCGCAAAGACTTAAAGTCCGTTTTGCCGGAAATCAAAGTCATTCCGGAAGCCCTCGAGATGACACATGAGCATCCACACAAGGCAATGCCGAAAGAATGGCAGCGGGAGTTTGATTTCATTCGTGATGCGAAGCGCGCTCTGGCTGAGAACGATAAGACTGTGTCCAAACGTTTGGAAGCTCTTGACCGCGCAGTGAAGGGTTTGAATGATATCGCCCCTGGTGACAGGCAGAGAATGGTCGCCGAACTTGCTCGGCAGATGGAGCAAGTCGGCATCAAGATAGAGTTCACCGATAGCGCTGCTCCTGGCGGCGAAATGAAACTCTCATTAAGCGAAACTGGTTCCGATCGGAAATTGGTTATCTCGAGTGACAAAGACAAGCCACCTTCGATTGAGTTCAAAGACAATCAAGGTAAGCCGAAGACCGAGTCAGGAGCCGTCAAAGTAGCCGACGAATTGTCTCGAATGGAAGCTGGCGTTTCGAAGCAGTTGAAAGATTCTAACGTAAGAGAAAAACTCGGTAAGACGGATCCGGAATTAGCCAAAGATGCCTCTCATAAGGAAGTCCGCAGAAGCTTTCTCGACGGTCTGCCGAACAATTGGCGAGAAGCTCGCGAGCATGTCTTGGGCTTTCAGCAAGCGATCAAGGGTGCCGATCCTAGAACAACGATTGCCACTTTAATGACTGAGTTGGGCAAGGCGTCACCTGAAGTCAGTCAAAGAACGCTCGCCCAGTTGGAAGTGGAACTAAAGGCCTCCGGAATAGAAGCGAAGGCGACGGTTGGTCAAGGCGCGGAACGTTCGACTCTTTCCATGTTGGCGCCGGACGGCAAGACCAAGTTGATCTTCTCTACTGACGGGACGAAGCCTGTATTAGAACCGCATAGCGGCTTGTTGCCGGGTGTTGCTGTTCAAGATGACGTCGCTTTTGATAAAGCAATGAAAGAAGTGACGAGAAAAGTAGCGGAGGGTGGTGGCGCCGACGGTGCGCTGAAGAAACCCGCAGTTGATACTGAGGAAGGCTCCTTCAGCAAAAAACGTGAACCTAAGGTTGACACCATAGCTGATGCGCAAAAAAACTCCACAACTCAACTCGACGCTATCAAAAAACTTCTCAAAGGAGACAAGTTGACCGAGGCCGAAGCTGTAATGAAGCGGCTCGACGGCATGATAACTGCCGAGAAAATCACTCCGACAGCGGCAATCGAATTGCAAAATATGATGGTCAGGGCAGCAAGAACAGATCGTGTTCTGAAACCCGAGTCGCTTGATTTGATGGCGAAGCTCGATGCCAAAGCGATGGGAAATGTTCTTGAATTTAACGCGGCTTTGCTTACGGATGCAGTGAATTCCGGCAAGTACACGGTTGAGCAATTGAACACTCAGATCACAGATGTTGATAAGTTTACAGCCACACTCAACCAGCTCAAGCTGTCACAAGAGATGGTATCAATGTCCCCTGCCGCTCGAACCGCCGAACAAGCCTCGCGTATTTTAGAACTCGGTCTCGATAAAAATCCTGCCATCAGCAAGATTTTCAACGACCGTTCAGTGCCGAAGTCGGGCGTGGACGCGCTGTTGAAAGTACTCGATGGGGCCAGCACCGGCAACGTGGAGTTGGACAAAATCCTCACCAAAGATGTAGTCGATCGTTTGTCAACTTCGCAGAGCGGGCTCGATCATCTTAAGCTGCTGGAGACCGTTGCCGTGTCTGGCGAGATCCTGGATGGCAGCCTCAAACGACCACCATCAGTCGTTCAACAATTGCTTGACGCCGACTCCCGATCAATACGCGAAGTCGGCTCACTGGTACGCAAAGCCGCGATCCCGAATGAGCAGACGACATTAATGCTGAAGGATATTCTCACTCTCAAGACTGGCGAGAGGCAGTATGCAGCAGCGAACGGTTATGCCTACATGGATCCTGCCGTGCGCGATCGAGTCATGAAAATCGAGAATGGCGATCTGCGGGCTGCATTGGCACAACAATCTACAGCCAAGCTCAATTCGGTAGAGCAGGTCGATAAAATTGTGGCGGCTCATGACCGCTCAACTGAGATGGGCTCCCTCGTCAGGTCTCTTTTGTCAGCGGAATCTATGAGCAACGTCGATAAACCCGCGCTTCTTAACAAGGTAGTCGACTTGAACCTGACAAATACAGAGGCTGCAAAAATCGCGGCTGCGATAGCGGGCGACAGTCCAGTTCTGTCTGTTGCACAACTAAAGTCCATACTGGGTGATCCTCCAGCCGCTCGCAATGCAGTCCTTGACCTGATTAGCTCAGGCAAACTTAAAAGTGGAGAGCTTGCAGCCGCCATCGCCGCCGACCCTGACGCGCGAGCTCTGGCACGTGGTCTTGCTGATGACGTCGTCAAGGAAGGTGATGTTCGCCAGCTGCTTGAGAAAGAACGCACCAACGCCGAAGCGTACACCAGAGAGGCTCCGCATTTCGACGGTGAGCCTGTTTCTTGGAAACCGAATTTTACGGAGAACGACAAGGTTCGCGATCAGATCGACAGAGTGCGCTCTGTTCTAAAAGCGCATGAAGCCAATGTCTATAAACTCACAAATGCAGAATTTGCTGACATGATCTCTAATCCGCGAAGAGCATTTGAGATCTCAGTAAAACTGCCAGCGCAATACCATGCTGATCCAGCGCTGGCAGAGGTTCAACGAAGAGCGCTGGAGCATCTAGAGAGGCTTGGCAGCAAAATTGACGGCGAAACAAAAGAGAGCATGAGAAGCTTCATCGAAGAAGCCGGTCGTATCAAACAGGCCAGTCCGAAGGAGTTGGCAGACCGCATGCTAAACCTCGAGTTTCTCATGCAGGAACTCAAACTCAATCCTGAGCTATCGAGAGAGGCAATCAATCGCTATCTGGCCTCGGTTCACATATCCAGTCAAATTGGTCAAGCCGAAACTCGGGCGTTGGTCTCCGGTTTAAGACAACGGATGCCCAAAGGAGCGTTCGAGGTCTTTGTTCATGGCAGCTCCTATGAAACTGCAATTGTGTCCGCCTCCAAACAAGGAGAAAATTTCGATCCAAATCATCCGGCCAAAAGCCCGGAAGATAAAAGTCGTATCTTCACAGGAACGCTCGAAGTAACCACAGAGTTTGCGGCTCGTTTGGTTAAGGATCAAACCAGAAGTAGAGCAACAGACGTACCGGCTTTAGTCGGAATCGCCCTTCCGGCAGAGGTAGCGAAGGATCTCAGCGATCGAGGACTGATCTGGACACGCAAACTGATTGACCGTGATGCCTATGAAACAATCATCGAGCCTTCTGCTCTAGAGATTATCAAAGAAAAAGGATTCATTTTCCCGATCGACACTGAAACTCACGTAACACTGATCGATGGTGTCGCGCCGGGGCAGCGTGGAAAGACCGCGAGTGTTTACTCAGTGCCTCGTGAAGCATTCGACAAGATGCTGCAATCTTTGCCTGCCGAACACACCGTGACGGTCAAGGATCCCGCGACGGGAAAGGATGTTATCCGTATTCGCGCCGGTCATGAAGCCGAGGCCAATCGTTTAATTCTGGACGCAGCTAAAACACAAGGATTGAAACCGATCAAAGTAGATGCTGATGGCAGGCCAGCTCCGGACACAACGGTTAAACCTGTCGAAGCTGCTGAAAGAAGAACCGGCGCCGTTCCACACTACGACGCTCTGCCCAAGACGGCTGACAAACTGGTGTCAGAGATCAACGAACGTGTTGCGGAGGTCTTCAAAGAAGTTACTCGTGAGCAGTTCGAGAAGATGGATCCAGTCGCAAAGCAAAAACTGATCGACAGCGCTGTCGAGCGAATAATGCCGCTCATGGAGCAGTATGCACAACGCCTTGGGCTGCCAAAAGACCTGATCAATAAAAACAACATCACATTCGATTCGCTCAACAATGCCGGTGGCGTTTACAGGATGGGAAGCGACAAATTAGTTATCGATATCCATGCCGGCTTCCCTGCCAATGAGGCGTTTCACGAGCTGGTTCACAAGATGCGCGCGCTCGACTTGAAAGCGGCTTTCCAGGCGGATCCGACTGGAGCGCGATTGGCCTTGATGGAGAAAATGCTTGCCGACGGACACGCGCGGATTAGAGCCGATGGTGTTATTGCCGACCGCCCTAAGTTTGCAGATCCGAAAGTAGCGGCTGAATTCCGCCAGTTAGCTGATTACCATATTTTAAAACAGCTCAATAAAACCGGTCATGTAGACTCGAGCAAGATACCGCCTGCAAAGGCTCCTTCAGCCGAATTGCTTAAAGCGTTCGGATCTTCGCAAGCAGATTTGTACAATGCTGTGGCCAATGAAGTGGCGAATTTTACAGAGGCAGTCGAGCTGATCGAAAGCAGCAAACTGTCTAAAGAATCAAGCGATTATGTCTCCAAAAAAGCTGGAGATTTCAAACACTGGCTCGACAATCCAAAAGGTTCAGAGGTAGTAAGACTGGCTGTTCACGAGGTTCTTACGGGACCGAAGCTTGGATCGCCTGCAGAACAAATCAAAGCAGTGCAAGACAAAATAGCGTTTCTTACCGCGACCAAAAAAGGTGATAAATCAACCGGCGTTCAGGTTACCGAAGATGTCGTTAAACAGATGATGGAGAGCTATTCCAAATCGGATCCAAAAATCGAGGCATTGATCGCCGCCGATAGTGCCATTAAGTTTAGTCGCGATGGTGCAGCTAGTGCCGAATTTAGTGCGCCGGCCAGATCGTTGAGAGCCAATCCGTATGTGTCTAAACTTTTTGCTACAGCCAGTGTTGACCGCATTGGCCGATTGCCGGGCGGTAACCCGGAATACGCATTTTCCAATGAAGAGATCGCCGCTCGCAAAAGTGACATCGCCGAACGCGCGCGCCGACTCAATCGCGATATTAAGACCGGACAAGTGCCTCCTGAAAAATTGGCCGAATCACAAAAGGTATTCTCTGAATTCGTTGAATACTTGCGAACCGCTGCAGAGCAGCAACGTCTCAACAGAGCTCTAGCTAGCGAAAACTTTACCGAAGCAAGAGCGCTGGCACTGAAGCTGCAAGAGAAATTCGCAAGTAACCCCGAATATAACAAACACGCAGTTGAATATCTCGTCATCAATGGTTTGATTAAACCCGAAGAACTGCATCCAGCCTTCAAAGGCTTGGCGGAAATTGGTAACGGTGCCGGAAACGAACCGGTTGCGATCAAGGAACCACCGGCGGTGGCAAGGGAACGAGTGGAAATGGAAACCGTCGATCGGGTCGCCAAATCAACTGAGATTTTGAAGCCGGCGCGAAGATTAACTGACGGAAAAAATGTCGATCACATCTATGCTAAAGGATTCGAAATCGTAGGCGTTGACGGCAAAGCCGTCACTGTCAAAGGGATTCGCAAGCCGCTGAGCGGAGAAGGTGAAGTGGTTTATTTGGTCGAAGGCAAAGGCGGTCGTTTTGAACCTGCTCCGGAGATCACTAAAATTGCCAAGGAACGACTGGGCAAAAATGATACACTGACCGAGGCTCTCAAAGATCCGGCCAAGGCGTCCGAAATATTGAACCGCTACGCGCAGGCCTCACAAGATTCACGCGATAGCGTCGGTTATGATACCAGAGGTCAACTCGTCGATTATCGCGCAGTGGCACGAGCTGCCGTAACGTCCTTCGGACCGACTGCCACCGTAGAAGGTACCAGTGTCAGATTCCAATCCGAATCCGGTATTGCAATGGTGGTTAAGATGAAACCGCCTGAAATCGGCAAAGACAAGGTGAAGTCGCTGACTGACCTTGACCTTACCGACGAGAAATTGGCCAAATTGTTGGAAGATTTCAAACTCCCGGAAGAACTCGACAAGCTAGCCAGAGAGAAGTTAGAAAAAGCGCTGTTGGAATATCTCAAGGACAAGTCTGAGGCTAGAGACTTCGAATCCGCGAAGAAGGCGCTTGCAAAGGAGATCCGCGAAGGTCGTGGTGGAACAGTTTCCCAAGAGCTGCGCGAAATTTTTAAACAGTTCGATGTTGAGATGGAAGGCGGCAAACCGAAGTTTGAAAACGGTCACCTCGTCCTGCGACTCAAGACAGGAGAAGGCGCTGAGCCGCTCCATGCCAGGGTCGGCGGGACATTTGAAAAAGCGAAAGGCAAGCTCGTTCCAATCATGATGATTATTCTGGCCGTCGCGCATCAATCGCAAGACCGCACTCAGTCTCCCGTTGCGCCAACGCGCTAGTCGATTGAAGGTTCAATTTGCTTAAAAGGTGAACGACTGTGCAAATGCACAGTTGTTCTATTGATCTGCACTCTCTTGAATTTCGCGTTTAATTCTGACGTTGGCTGATGCAACCTGGCATCAAATCCGAGAGCAATTCTTGCGCCAACAGCATGTCCGTATCAAACTCCAGCGAGTCTGTTCTCGTCGCCGCTTTTTCAGGAGTAGCAAACATGTCGATCATCAGTTCGGGAAGAAAATTGGATTGTTGTGTTGAGTTGTTCATATGTGCCCTTCCGCCTGAATGATCGCCTTCGATGGAAATATCATAAGTTTTCAAAGTTGACCAAATCTTGGCAGCCCATTAGGAGCCTCTAAATCTGACCAACTTTCGACCAAACCACATTAGAAGCCGTTTTTCGTGTCCAATGTCGTAATCAATCGGGGTACATCTTTAAAAGACATCGCAGAGGCTTAACAATGTCAGATACCGAAAATCCTCAACCCGAGGATGCGCAGAAAAAACGCGTACCGGAAACCAAAGACACCAAAGAATTTGACGAAAAAACTTCTGCGTCTATAAAGATGGGCGACGATGCCGAATTGAAATCGCTTCTGGATCCGGAAAAACTAAAGGATGGTTCCAGCCCGACGGATTCGGCAGAGAAAGGCGGTACGGAACCTGACAGTCAGGCAGACAAGTATGCCCATCATTTTCAGTCGGTCGAGACTCAAGCCGATGTGAAAAAGCTGCTGCAAGACATTGTCTCTCCGGATTTCGAAAAGCTTGGAGTCAACGTTAAGCCTCTTGCCGACGGTACACTTGGTTCGTCAGCTGCTTTCGATTTTCCGAATGCCACTCAAGTGCGTGGCGAATTGGGTGTAAAAACTGATTTCACTAAGAATCCAGAGAAAGCACCGAGCTATAACGGCGAAAAGATTCAAGCAATAACCGTCACCGCACCTAGCGCCAAAAAACCGGACGGGATAGTTGCGATTGAAACGGCGAAAGGCACCATAACTCTGACTCCGGCTGAGAGCAGTAAGTTCGAGTTTCCGCCAGTCTTTTCTTTTACAGATAAAGATGGAAATGCCACCACAATTCTGGCCAATGGTGACAAAACCGTTGTGCATAAAGATGGCTCCCGAACCACGCAATTCGGAAAGTTCGACAGTGAAGGTCGGCAGTTTAAGCGAGAATTCGACGATGGTGAGCGCAAATCATCCGTTACATATTTCCAGGACGGCCGGCGAATGATCGACTTTCATCCACCGCTGGATGACGGCAGTGCTTCCGTTACGGAACGCCCAAGAGCCAATGACCTGGCTTATGATGCTAAATTCCTAACGCCACCATCAGAGGTGCCGCAGAAACTACAGGAGTGCTCGAAAGCTCTCGAAAAAGCCACCAAGGGCGGTGACTATAAGACGCAATTAGAACAGGTCAAGAAGCTGGCTGAGCTCGAATTGCAGTCGCCCGAAGCAAAACAAATCCTCGATCGATTTGCTGAATCCAGTCGTGAAAATATGGGCATGACTCGGTACGCGCGATCGAATCAAGAAGGCGGACCGATAGGCGTATTGATTGCTATGGGCAGTTTGACTTCGAAGGAACGATTCGATGTTCTTCGGGCTGCGGCCAATGATCTGACGACCGCCGCAGACCGTGGCAACTTGACACGTGAGCAGTGCACTTTGGCCGCTCGGGGCATGGCATTTGCAATGCACGACGGTAAGGGCGAGCCCGTAGAAAATGGCAAAAGCTTGGCCGGCATGTTCGCCGACGTTCAAATGATCGCAATGAATGGCGAACAGCAGGATTGGGTTATGGATAATGCCGATAAGATGATCAAGTTGGGAGCCAAGCCGACTGTGCAAAAGCTAGGTCTGGCCGAGGCATTTGTGCCGATCTATCTGATGGGCTTGCAAAAGACTTTTGCCGAGACCGGGACTGTTAAACAATTTTCCAAACAATTGGAAGAGATGAAAAAACTCGCAGACGGTGGCAACCGGGCCGCTCTTTCTGTAATGATTGCCATCAAAGACGGTGGCATGGTAAATCACTCTGGAGTTATAGTCGAGGCTAAAGCTCCGGCTACTGTTGACGTAGCAGCTCCGGTAGTTAAACCGGAATTGGTTGCTGCCGGCAAGCTTTCCATCACTGCCGATCCACCACCACTGTCGGACGTCACTAAAATTCCTCATCCAACTGACGGCGGACCGCTGAACGGTGGCGGTGAAAAAACATCTGTTGTTTCAACCGATCTGCCTCCGGGAGTACAGCCTCTCGACTTCGATGTTTATGACCCTGAGAATTTTGGTTCCAAATCGCAGTCGGATCCTGAGCTGGTTGATTTATTCCTGGCTCAGATACCAACCGAAAAATCGCCGGAAAGACCTGGGTTGACCAAGTTGCAGGACAAACAGGTTAAACAAGTCAGCGACTGGATCACGGCGATGGGGTCCAGCGATTCCAGTATTCGAGTGACCGCCGAAAGAGAACTGCAGAACGCCATGCTCGATCCGATTACCGGACCGGCAACGATGGTCGAGGCTATGCGTGTCATCAACCAAAATACTAAGGATGACAACATCGGTTCTCGTGTCGCACGAACATTTGAAGGCATGAAAAAGGAAGCTCTGCAATGGCTGACCTTAAGCAACAGCCCGCTTGCCGGAATTCAGATTACAACAGAACAACTGCGCAACCGGCAAATGACAAATATCGATGCCGAAAATTTGCAGGCCGCCATTGCCGAGAGCGACCGGATAGGCGACGATCCGATTGCCCGACAAATGAGAACGAGCAGCCTTTTGCAACTCCAGGCGTCAGATCAATTGGACGATTTTCAGAAGCGCCTGGTGGCAAAAGAATTGAAGCATATGGCCGATCCCAGGCTGGCAGCCGCAGAAACAAGAATGTTGGCAGCCAATCTTTTCACCAAAATTGGCGACAAACCGGCTGCGCGAACATTGCTTTCCGAAGCGATGGATAAGGATCCATCGATAGTCAAAAATCCGGATTTCGGAATTGCCCTTATTCGCGCAGACGTGAACATGGATCCGTTGCTTTTGCGAAAATATGGCGAATTGAGCGGCAATCACGCCATTCTCGAGATGTTTAGAGAAGACGATTTGATTTTGCCCGGACAGAAAACATTCGATCGGTATTCTGATCTGGCAAAACGTGTTAACCAGCCTGTTGAGCCGAAGTACGCAAGTTCCGATGAGCGCTGGAAAGCGATAACCAGCGGCCAGCTCAGTCCGGCCGAAAAAGCGGCCGCACTGGCCGAAGAATATTTGGAAACCGCTGCCAACACGCCTGAAGGCGCAGGAAAGCGCCAGGTGGCGATGGACGAACTTGCCAAAGAAGCGCGGAATGGCAATACAGGAGCGAGCCAGAAACTCGATGGACTGACGCTTCTAGACATGATCAACCAAGCCTACACCTCCGTGGCTTTGCAGCAGCTCATGCCGAGTCCCAGGTATACAGGCGCTGAACGCATGGCTCGTTATGCTGAATTACGTAAGATTCCAGCCGTCCAGCGCAATGAGAGTGACATACACCACAACATCAACAGCATTCTTGTCGATCATTTCTTGGGCGCTAAGTCACAAAGAGAGCGTGATTTGTCCATGGATTTCCTGCGTAAGGAGATTCAAGAGGGCAATCTTTCGGCCATTTCTCCTTTGCAGAACCTGACTACAATCGATGCTGGATTGAAAATCTCAGATGCCCAGAAGGTGCTCGGTAATCCGAATTCAACACAAACAGAGCAAAACGAAGCACGCAAACAACTGCGCGACGCGATGCGAACTCTGGCATTGCAAGCCGAGTCCCGGAAGGGCAGTCAGGCCGACAAATACCTCGACAGTATAACCAAACATCCAAGCCTCGGCGTCAATCCGGGTGATGTTGCCAAAGCCAGAAACGATGCCCGTATGCATCTTGCCAATCTGGATCAAAAAGCGGTAGATGCAGCCAAGCAGGCCGTAGGAGCGAAGAATCCAGCGGAGCGCCAGCAAGCTGAGCAGAAGATGGCTCAGTATGCCCGAGATCAGATTTTGACGCAAGGCAATACGACATACACCCAGTGGTTCAGTCGGATCAATGTCAACAGCGCGGCCACCGACATAGTGCATAAGTTAGGCAAGCCGGCAGAAGCTGCTGATGCCCTTCTCACTTTCAAATTGCTCGGTGTCAACAATCGCACCGCGCGCACCACGTTAGAGAATCTGCAGACAGGAGTCGGCAACAACGCAGAGCTAATCAAGAAAATTCTGCCGGACGCGCCCGACAATCTCAAGCCTGAGGAAAAGACAGGCAAGCAGGCCGAGATCGAAGATCAACGCCAAAAGCTGCAAAAAGAATTAGCCGATCTTCACAAGGCGATTACAGATGGCAATCGTGAGCAAATCACCGATCTGATGAGGTCACGTTTTGTGGTGGCCGCTGTTGGAACCTTGATGGAGCCTTTTGTTCGCGATCGTCAGCGTCTTGATGGTTTAAACACCTCAGATCTGATCAAAGTGCTCGATGATCCCAAGTTGCTCGATACGGCGATCAAAGACGCGGCACTGTTTAAAAGAGAAATGTTTGAACGAGCCGATGCCAATCTCGGCAGATTCCTTACCCGCGAACAAACCGGAGAAGCGACTTCCAAAGCGCTTCTCTCCGCACTGCCTGCCGATGGCGCGTTTGAACTGAAACCGGAACATGCCAAGTTAAAAGACGAACTCGCTCAGGCTGTCAGACTTCATCGCTTGTCTCCTCAGGCTGAAAAGCTGGTGGCCGCCCTTCTGAAAGATGGATCACTTCCCAAAGAAGCAGTCAGTGAGCTTCGCAACGAACTATCGCTCAACAAAGAAGATCGCCTGGTTAAATCGCTTTCTGATTTGAAGGAAACATCGGCCCGTTTGTTAGGTGTTGTCGGACTGCATTTTGAGGGACCTCTGCAAGATATCGAGTCGATCGATCAAGCCAGAAAGACCAACGAAGCCGCGAAAAAAGCAGTCGAGGTATTGAAGTCGACGACAGCTACCCTCGAGCAGAAGGCAGAAGCTGTACGAGAACTGCGAGATCAGTTTAGGCGCTCCGATGATATGGCCGGCGACGGTGTCCACAAGATGACAGCCAAACAGTTTGTTCGATTCATCACGGCTCTGCCGGGAGAAGACAAATCGGACGGCGGCGAGGCTGCGTTCAACCAGGTCAAGGCGATGCTTGCCAGCGACGACATGTCCAAGGTTCTTCAAGCGGCCGAGCTAATTGACTCGTCTTTGCCTGATGGTGTGCGGGATGCCAACGAGGCTCGTGCACTGCGGGCGGTGCGGGGCATCGGCCCGACCACGGGTTCTGAGGACTTAACTAGAATCTCGGAACAACTTGCCGATGAGATTACCGCGTCTAAACTGGAGGATGGCGGAAAGGTAAACGAATCGGCCAAGGAGTGGAAATCGTGGGCCGATGCGCAACGATACATCGCCCGCCTCAACGAAGACCTGAAGGCCGGCGATCCCAAAGCCGTCAAGTCAGCGCTTGATGTTTTCACAGCGCAAGTAAAGGCCGACAAAAATCCTTATTCGATCACAGCCATGACAGCCATGCTCGTTGGCAGCACTAATCCGGAGCTTTCCGACAAATGGTTGAGCAAGTACTCGACTATCGATGAAAAACCGGTTTACATGCCCAAACTGGATGCGCTCACTAAAGAACAAAAACTGGAAGTGATGCGCAAAGTGGTTGAAGAACTTCGCGATCTGATCCCCGAACAAATGACCGAGCGAGATGCCGCCGCCATCGCCATCGCCTATAACGCAGCTGTCGAACTGGGCGACAAAGTGCTGCAAGAGAAGTTCGAATACATGCTGCGCGACGGCAGGGATGGCTCCAACCGCGATTCTGTGAAGGCCGGACTGGACTTCGTAAGCGCCATTCCTGGAATCAAGAATGCCGCCGATCTGAGCTTGATTTCAAGAGATTTGCCTATATTCAGACCGCTTACGGTTAAGGAAATCCAGGAGGCCCAGCAGCTCAAAGACGCACCAGCTGAAATCGCCAAGCTCAATATGGAAGCCACCGCTAGTGATGGCAACGATGATAAGCGCAAGACTCGCGATCAAGCTGTTGTTCAAGCTGTCAGCCTGGCATTCGAAACGGGCGGTCAGCAAGCTGTTAACAAGCTGCTTAACGATATCAATGCCGAGATCGCTAAAGCCAATCCGGGCAAGAAAATCGAATTTAATGGTGGCGTAGTTGGTGGCACTATGCGCGACCAGAAGTTCGCGATTAGTTTGCAAGTTACCGATCAGACCAAGAAAACCGGTCAGGTCTACAATCTGGCAACGCCGATGCTGGGCACGCAAGTGTCGGTCAACGAGCTTGGTCAGACCAAATCGTTCGTTTTCCCTGGCGATCGTACCATCTCGCTCAACTACGATGATAAGAACAATCGGCAGTTAGTCACCAGCTTCAAAGACGCAGACGGCAACACCTGGACCCGCGATCTAAGTGACGGAAAACCTGTCTTCTCCGGCGTCAACACTGAAGGACGAAAAATACGCGGCAAAATCGAAGGCGAGATCGTAGTCGAGCAAGGCCGTCTTGAACGCCGGGTCAATGGCGCGGTGCAAGAATTCACGGGACGGACCGAGTTCAAACAAGAAGCGCTAAGAGACACGCCGAAAGGCAAGGCGGGCGAAGCCGCGGAGAAGGCCGCATTAGTCGAGATCTATCGCCCTGAGCCGCTCAGCGCAGAAGCTGGACGTTTGTTGAAGATGCAGACCGATATGATCGGCCACATGAAGACAATTCTGAATCTAAACAATGCGTCGGAAAGGGACTTCTACGAAGGTCTCGAGAGAGAGATGCAGGATGGGGTTTATGGACCGAAGACCCGAGAGTGCTTGCAAGTTTTAAAGGACAGAGTGGAATCCAACACCAAGGAACTGGCCAACACTCTCAACAGAGCGGCAGTGTCCTGCAAGACCGGGGTGACTTTGCCGTTCGATCCGCATACGCGCCTGCCGATGACTCCGGAGCGCTACGAAGCCTGGCTCAAGGACAAGTCGGCGAAGTATCGAATCGATATGAAGATCCCCGAAAAGGGTCTGCCATCCGAATTGGACATGGACAAACTCAATCGCTCCGTTCACTGGTTGGGTGAGGCCCAGAAACGCTTTGTGAAAGCGCAGGCAGACTACCAGGACAAGTACATCGATCGGATGGTCGGCGAACTTGGCCTGCCTTCGGCATACACTAAAGCGGAAAGAGGCAAGTTCAGCAGCAACGAGGCCGAGGGACGCCGCGCTGCTATGCAAATGATCGAGATGTACAAGCAGGTACAGCGCACGGTTGATGCAGCTCACTTCTTGAACTCCCAGAAACCAATGTCGACCTTTGGTATCAGGAGCGATACCGGTTGGGTCGACGAGGCCGGTAAATTCCAGATGAAACTGCCACCCGGCTGGGAGTGGCACATGAAGGACGGAAAGATCGATTGGACCAGAGAGCCTCCGTTCAAAACCGTGATCATGCCAGGAGACCTTCGACTGGCGGCCGGTCAGAACAAAGAGGTAATCGATGCAACGCAGAAGTACCTCAAAGACTACGGCGAAACTGTTCGAAATACATACATGGAGATTCAACGATCTCTGACCAATCCAGTCGGCATGGTCGCTTACGAAGATGTAGAGCTTCCACGCACGCGCTTTACTGGTGAGCTCGGTTTCAACAAAGATGGATCGCCGAAGTTCAAATTCGAGCCTCGTCAGGGCGAAGGCACGAAGGATGCCAACGATTTCAACTTGATCTCGATGAATTTCGACGTCGAGCAGAAGGACGGATATTATCGTGTGACCAGACGTTCCGAGTTGTGGGACTTGCCTTTCTGGGCATACCAGAACGCACGTTGGGACGGAATGATCGGCAAGAAAGTCGGAGAGCTGACTGTTCCTGGCCGAGATTACAAAAAGGGCGATCTGGTGCCGGTCAAGCGTGGCGATAGCTTCGAACTTTGCCGTGTTGAAAATCTGACCGACGATACCGATCCGCTTCTGGCTGCTGTTTGCCCTGCCGCCTTCATAGGCTCCAAGATGCAGAGCTACAAGGGTGAGCGCCAGGTCCTGTACTGGGGCGAAAAAGCGATCAACGTGGCCATGGACATCCTGATGACGCTGGAAGGACTGAACGGTCTTAGATTCGTTCAGGTCGCCGGTTCCGGCGCATTGAAGGCGACCACCATGGCTGCCCGAATCACCGAGGGTGGTGTCGCCAAAATGGCTCCGGCTTTGACTCGACTGGAAAGGCTGTACATGACCGGCACATCCGGACTGAAACTGGTGATGGGCTTGCCTATGGCGGCGGTGACCAGCAGCGCCGGATCGCATGACGGCTCCAACAAAATCACCGAAGCGTTGGGCACGGCCCGCACCTGGTACTTCCTCGGAGAAGCCGGTGGTGGTCTGCTTTTCGGACAGAAATTCGGGCGTATTCTCAATCCATCCAACGAGAAGTTCTTGCCGTTTGTCGGCACCAGCCGCTGGTGTCATCCGGACAGCACTTATGCCAAAGCCATTCACAACGGCTTCAAAGTATCGGAGTGGGGCGTGATTGGCACGATGGGTCTGCATATGGTCGGACTAGCCCGTCAGCTACCACCGGATGCACCTAAGGGTCTGGATCTGAGCCAGGCCGGAAAAAATGATCCTCTGATCGGGCGCTTCGAAATAGAACGTGATTGGCTCAAAGGCTCGGAGCAAGCGTTGACTGATGATAAGACCGGAATCCCCAAAGACAAAGAAGATGCTCTTCGCCAGATGCTCGCCGCCGTTGAAGGCGTGGACAGAAGAAACAAGGTCGCTTTGTTGGAGGGTGGATACAAAGATCCTAACCAAAAGCCACCAGGCGAAGACCGATGGGGCGATATCGTCCGCAAAGCCGAAGCTACTCTGGCCGCTAAGAAGAGCGATCTGGAAGCGGCTCAGAAGAATCCGGATCCGAAGAAGCCCGATCAAGCAACTAATCTCAAGAAAGAAATTGAAGCTCTGCAAAAGGACTTGGAGATTGCTCGACCGAAGCACGAATATCTCGCTGCGTTGAAAGCCGACATTGAAAGCCCTGATCTGGACAAGCGTGCCAAAGAACTCGGTAAGGAAATCGAGACAGCAAAGACGAACTATGTGAATGCATCGAAGGCTAAAGACGTAACTGAAGCCGATGCCGGAAGAGGACGCCTCGAAGAAAATCTGAAAAAACTGAAAGGCGAGATTCCACTCAATGCCGCAGAAATAGCTCGTCTCGAGACTCAGTTAAAGCCGCTTGCCGATCTGAAAAGGACGCTCGATCAACTGGAGCAACGTAAGGGCCATCTCGAAGAGCTCATGACGGTTCGCAATGGTCTGATCGATTACTTGCAACCTTCCAAGAGCGCAGTGCAAGACATGATAAACAAAGGAACCTATGATGCTGAGAAAGCCAAAGGATTCCCAGCCTGGAAGAGCACTCTGGACCCTGAGCGCGTAGTGGCAGCTGAACTCGCCCTCCTGCGACTGGGCGATCGCGATGCTAATGGTGCCTTGCGAGAAACCCTGGCCACGCGCAGTTTCGAAGTAACTGTCATGAAAGACGGTAAGCCGGTGAAAGAAACGATTACGCAATCGGTTTCAACTGCATCTGTGGTGCAAGCACTGGAAGGAGAGCTGACCAAGCCGACCTCGCAATTGAAACATTTCACTAAGCAAGACATCGACGCGCTCCGCGATATTAAGACCGATGGCGCCGTGCTCGGTCAAGTAATCTCACCTCGAGACACGATCAAGGCAATCAGTGAGAAAACGCAAAGGCTGCTCGACCCGACCAATAACCTGACCCCTCAGGAGCGTCGCGAGGAAATTGCAGCGTTCAAACGCGACTTGATGAAACATATTCCGGAGTCAGCACTCAAGGCCGCGAAAGCTACTGAAGACAAACTCACCGAAATCATGAACTCTGCTAATGGTCAGGAGATCAAAGACGAGCAAGTCGTTAAAGCACTCAAGGAATTCAGAGATTCACTGAAGGGCAATCCCGAAGTTCAAGCCGCCGCAATCTATTCTTTGCTGATGTTGTCGCGCGGCGAGAATGGCGCCGTTACTGACGTACTTGGTACTGACGGCAACAGAACTATGAAACGCGAAGACCTCGGACTTTATCTCAATATGTTCCTGGCGGCCGCTATCAAGGACACGACGCGCGTTCCTGGAGGTGTTGACCTCGTCCTCGCCAATCTGTTGTCGAAAATCGATCCTGATGCTATGCCGCAAGGTCGGCTGATGGAGCTGGCTAACGATGTTGGCCGGCGCAATCCATCTGAGCAAATCAAAGATTGGGCTCAGATGATCAAGATGGGCGGAGATCTTTCCAGTCATGGCATGGAAAAGAGTCGCCAGACCTTGCGCGCTTATGACCTCTCTGACCCTAACAAACTAACGTTTGCACGCCAGACTCTAACCAGTTTTGGGCCTGGGCTGACCGCCCACCTCAACCCTGACAAGGCTAAAGAAGTTCAAGGAATCATCGATAAAGCAGCCCTCATGCTCGATCCTAAAACTGCAAAGGCAGATCTGGATAAATTCAAAGATGAACTAGGTAAACATTTTAATGGTAATCCGCTTCCGGATACCGAAGAAGCTAAGGCGTTAAGAGCTTCAGCTGGCCTTGCTCTGCTTTATCTGAGTCGCGATAAGTATGGCAATCTCCCCGACAATTTTGCCGGTGGCGCGAGCGGAGAAACCGTCGTTAACGCCCTCAAGGCCGACTTCATCCACACCAAGACGCCGGAGAGCGCTGCCCGCATGATTGCGCTCGGCGACATGCTTTCTCGTTCTGGTGTCATATCTGGTGCTACGTTCGCAGCCAAACTGCAAGATATTCTTATCGATCCGAAAGTCTCGCAAGAAGACAAAATGCGCGCTCTGGTCGATACCAATGGACCGCGCCTGTCCGCCGTGATTGAGGCTATGAAGGTCTACGAATCAATCAAGCAACAATATGGTAAGCCGGCAGATGAAGGCAACGGCAGCAACTTCGGCGTCAATTCCGTCGATCTATTGAAGACGCTCGAAAAGGTGAGCAGAGAAAATCCCGGCACTCCTCTTGCCGCACTGGCTGCTGACCTGAAGTTCGCCCATCTGCAAACCGATTCAGAACAACGACAGAAGCTTTTGATTGAAGCCTCCAAACGCGGAGTTGAAGTCCTTGAAAAACGTATGGACGGCAAAGTTTTGGAAGCTGATTTTGTTTTGCGAATGACGCAGCATACCGATGTGCTGGCAAGCGATCCGTCCAAAGATCCGACCAGCGATCAAAAGATCCAAGCGTTTTATGCCGCCACCGCCTTAGCTGACTATGCGCCACCTGCTGGAGCTGCCAAAGATCCGCAAGCTGTTGAAAAGTTGAACGTGGAAATCGCGTCGTTGAAACAAGCGATCGCTGACTATCCTGACGGCAAGGAAAAAGCCAAGGGCGACGAAAGACGGCTTTCCGAACTTGAGACAGCCCACAAGAAAAATGTCGAACGCTTCGAGAAACTCCAGCGTGATGCAATTTTGCAAGACCCAGCCGCGTTGCAGGGATACATAAATGAAGCTTTTGCCAGGATCGCGACCGGTAATGTTCGAACCGTACCCAATACAAACGATCAAATTACGACAACTGTTTTGTACAAAGAGCAGACTGAACTGAGGACGAAAGTATTCGATGCACTTGAGGCACACAGCAAAGCGGTGGCGGCCGGCTTGCCGCCCGACAAGGTCGAAGAGCTGCGCCAAAAGGCGGCCGACGCTCAGAAGGATTATCAAGCCAAGGAACAACTGGCAGAGGATTTGATTGTCCTCAGCTTGGAGCGCCTGATGCCGGATCGAATCAAGCAGCTGGGTGCCATTTCAGGTGCCGAAACTTGGTTTAAGGTCATGCAGCAGGTTAAGACCTTTACTGATTCTCCGGTTAAGCCCGAAGCGCCATTTCTCAAGGACGGCGCACAACCGGCCGACGTCCCTGCATATAATCGTAGACTCCAGTCCTTCAAAGAACATCCGAATTCTTTGTACGGCCGCGAGCGCATGCGTGAGGAAAACCAAGCCAAGGTTATCGCCATGCTCCCGGCTTTGCTAAATCCTACTGATACGGACAGTCCAGAGCTGAAAAACCTCAAAATCAGTCAACGGCCTGAATATCTCGAAAAGCTCAAGGAACTGGTTCCAACAAAAGGTATGACCGATTATCCATTCGTCGGCGAAGCAGCCGTCAAAGCGATTGGAGCAATCAAATACGACGACACCAAGCGTCCTGAAATCGCCGAATTCATGCGCGCTATCGTCATCGATCGCGAGAAGTACCCGCCGCTGGTTCGCCGCGCCGCCCTGGAAGAGCTTGCCCTGGAAGAGCTTGCCAAACTCAATCCGGATGGATTGGAACGCACCTATCTCAATCTGTTGGGTGTTGAAACCGACTCGGAAATCAACAAACGCGTTCGCGAGCTGATCTTGCCGTTCCGCAGACCGGAACCATCGTCGAAAGACTACATCGATGATTTTACGAGGACCAAACGCGAACTCATGTTCGCCGCGGTGCGAGGCAATTATTTGACTACGTCGTACGACTTCATCAACCTCAATTTCCCTTCGTTGAACAGTGATTGGGCTCGATGGGAAGCCAATCGAAAGTTCAACGAAAACACTGGACTCAATCAAAACAATCCATGGGCTCTAAAACGGATTTTCATAGATGACGCTAAAAACACCGCGAAGAACGATGTGAGAGCGGAGAAGGTTGATGCGATCAGGAAACTGAAAGAAGCCGCCTGTGGTGGCAGTGATTTTGCGGAAAACGATCAGAGCGAGCCCGCGAAAAACGCCCGCAGAGATGCGGACGAAGCCCGTAAAGCACTAGCCTACATAGTCATATCAAACGGCATGCCGGCGATTGGTTCGGCCGACAAAGACCTTCTTGTTGAGGCCGCTACCCAAAAGATCTTAGAAGCCTGCCAGAATAATTCGACAGCACGCGCCAAGGATTTCGCTCAGATCCTCGAGATGTGTTTGATGCATCAACCGATGCTAAAAAGCGAGCATCGCGCCAGATTGCTCGAAGCGATGAAGGCGCTTAAACCTGGTGAAATCGAAGGTGGTATCACTAAAGAACAAGCCGCTATCGCTATCGCTTCTGGTCTTCAGCTCGACCTGGTGCGTACCCGCCCGAGCCGCGATCAGGCCTCCACAGGTTCAGATTATCAAACCAAAGCAATCGACATGTTGGCTGAACTCGGAGTTAAGAAAGTCTTGCCGGTTTTGGAAGCGATTGCCAATGCTGAAAACCGAGAGCACTCCAATGATGCCGTCGTTCAAGCCGCACGTCGTGCGGTCAGCAAATTGCGCGATGATACGAGCGGAACTCAAGCAGAAGTTCAAGCTCTGCTGAAGAAGCAGGATTACCAGATCCCAGTGAAGGATCTGGTCAGCGATTTGCAAAAGAAATCGGGCAAAGGCGGCAACGCCGAGGAGCTTGTCAGAGCCATCTATATGGCTGGCGAACGTCCGCTGATAACGGATATAAATGACGAGCGCGTCAAAATCATGCGTCATATAATCGCTAGCGATTCAGAACCGGAGCAAGCCAAGATCGCCTGTGCCAAAGTGCTGGCCAAAAGCGAGGTTCCAGAGTTGCGCAAACAGGCAATCGAGATCTTGACTCTCGAGGCCAGTCTTGGATCTCGGCAAGGTTATCGCAGTGACGCGAAAGCGACTTTAGACGCGATCAAGAAAGCCGGCAAGGATGGAGAAGCGGTCGATGCGGCAGCCAAGTTCGTTGACTCGCCGATTACGACACTGACAGACCCTCGGATTGTGCTGTTCGAGAAAGGTCTATTGAGTCCGGATCCTGAAATCAAGCTCGATTGCGCCAAGAGACTGATCATCAACGATAACGTACAACTGCGCGAGAAAGCGATCGATGCTCTTGCATTGGCTGCCAAACACAGTTTCCGCGAGAGTGACAAGAAGGCCGCAGAGACTTTCTTGGATTCCGTAAAGGCAGCGGAAAAAGCAAATCCGGATCATCCGGCTGGCTTCCACATGGGAGACAGCACGTTGATCGACAGTGCGCTGCGCAGAGCCGAAAAGATGACTACTGAGGATTACGTTGAAAAGCTTGATGGTCCGGTCACCTTCGCGATTCTGGACAGTCAGCGTTATTATGATGGCGTCAAGCGCAACATGCTGGACACGTCGTATGCCGACATGAAGCAGTTCGAGGGCGACTACTTCCGCAGAAACGGCGACTACAATCTGCTTGATGGGAACGTACTCAACGACCAGTTTGAAGCTAACTTCAAACGTGTAAGAATGCAAGTCCTCAACGCCGCAAAAGGCACAGTGACAGTTTTGGCTGACTGGGCAATTTCGGTTGCCTGGTACACCAATCCAATCACACCATTCTTCGATCGTCCCGAGCATTTACATTACAATCCTGACGAAGAAATCGAAGCTGCCAACAAACAGACCTGGAAAGATCGCGACACGCAATTCGCCAATCTGGTCGCCCTTGCCGAGAAGGTTGATGGCGAGGGCAAATCCGAGTGCAAAGAAGCGCGAATGGCTCTGGCTTATATCGTCTCGAGCAACGGCGTTCCTTTCAGACCTGACGAGCGCGAATACTTCGCCTGGAAGGCTGCCGAGGCGCTCAAGAAAATCTGTCAGGATGGAAACCTTGGCAGAGGCGAACTGAAGGACATGGTGGCTGCCTGTCTGGTCAATCAGCCTGGTCTCTCCAGCAGTTCACGCCTTCAACTCTTCCATGGTCTCAGAGCGATGTATGAAAAAGGAAACGTCGGCGGCGAAGAGTACGCTGCCATTTGTACTGCAGCTCTGGAGACGGAACTCAAGGCTATGCCGGTCCCAGGCAAGCCCGGGTTCAAAGAGGACTTATATAAAACCAGTGTTGCGTTGCAAACCTGGCTTTTGGATGCGATCGAAAAGACAGGTTATCGCAAAGCCACGCCGATTTTGGAGGCGATGGCGCAGTATCATCCGGCTAAAGAATGCCAGGATTGGGCTAACAAGCTTGCCATGCGTTTTGCCGATCGGCTGGGCAGCTACAAATCGGAAGCATTTGCCGGCGAACCGAAATTCCCGGTAACCAAAGAAGGCGAGGCGGACCAGCTCAAGTGGCGCGCAGACCGGTTGGCGAAAGTGATGTCCGGCAACGATAAATACAGACTGATCGAAGCGGTGATTTCATCCGGGTTTGAGAAACCAGTTTCAGACGCAGAAGATCCACGACGTCCCCTGTTGAGACGCTGCCTTGAGCATCAGGAGCCGCTTGTGCGCATGGCTGCAGCCAAGTTGCTTTTGACCAGCGAGGACAAGAGCGATCCGGATCGCGAGAAGGCATACCAGTGCATGAAGAATCTGGCTACCCACGGCACCACCATGTGGTTCCGTCAGGATGCCAAAGACATACTTGAAGGGCTGAAAGGCGGTAACGCCGATTTGCGCAATCGTGCTGCAGTTGATGTACAAAACGAGACCGGAGAACAAGAGCGTCTTGTCAGAGCAATCGCGTCGATCGAATCTAGGCATGGCAGCAAAGCCGATCAACTCTACGGTCCGTTGTGCCAGTTAGCGCAGATCTTGCAAAAACAAAACACGCCGGAATCGTTGGCCAAAGCTCGCGAGCTGCAGCAAAGAGCCGCAGCTATCGGCGACGGAATGCACGAAAGTCACGTTAAATTTCAGCTAGAAACAGCTGAAAAGACCGGCGACCAGCGCCCAGTCCTCAAGGCTTTGAACGATCATTCCAAATATCTTCGCGATCGCGATTGGCCGGGCGACGCCGCGAAAGCCGTACAAATCGACAAGGTGCTGTACGGCAAGATCGATGAGCTCTGGACCAAGCAGATCGATACCCTCAAGAAGTCGTTCCACACACCACCAACAGCCGAAGAACAAAACGCATTGTCTATGGCTCAAAGGCAGTATGCCGACTCAATGAAGGACAGCAAGGATTCAAAACATCAGGAACTTTGCAAGAAGCTGCTTGCTGACAGTGGTGCCAATCAGAGCTCGGCCTGGGGCACCACCATCGGTGGCATTAAGATGGATATTGAGGCCGGCAAAAAGACATACGATGATCTCAGTGCGGTTTACCTTGAACAGGCGAAATTCTTCAAAGGAAAAGGCGATGCGAAGGGCGAAGCCGACGCCGTGAAGAAATCTCAGGAGGCGACGGAAGAGGGTTGGAAAACGAGGATCAAATCATTCACAGACCGTCAAGATAAACTGACAAGCGGCGAGACCTGGAAGCTGGCAGAACAACAGAATGGTTTTGCCGACTCGCTGATCAAGCGCGGCTGGCCTGGTGATAAAGAACGCGCTGAAGCGCTCTTCAAGCAGTCGAAGGAGAATCAAGAAAAGAGCTACGATAAATTCCTGGATGAAGCCGGCACCAAAGCCGGTGGCAAGGTGACGGGTCCGCAACTGGCGGCCATGGCCAGTTATTCCGATTTCCTCAGAGGAAGGAACGAACCTGGCGATCGCGATCGCGCCCAGAAGTTCGATGATCAGATCGTTGCTTCCGGAGAATTGAAACTGTCCGAGTTTAAAAAACTCGCCGGCGGACCGATGGACAAAGCGACTGTTGAGGAATTTCGCGTTCTTGCCGATGTTCTTGAAACCCGCGGTAGACAGCTCAGCAGGCTGGCTCACGGAAACATTGGACTCTGGGGTGATATTCCGCCGAGTCGAACCGATCTGCCGACCTGGGCAGACAAGCGAGCGATACCGGGTGATCCGGCCCGCGCATCCAAGGCGTATGATGCCGGTCATCAGATCAAAGATGCTTTGTTCAGCATGGACAGACAAAAGTTGGAAGCCGCTTTTGGTCCGGATAGTTTGGAAGTTCTTAAAAGTCTGAAGGACCATTGCGAGTATTTATCGAAAGGCGATGATCAGGATCGTGAGCGCGCCGGGCGGCTCTTCGATCTAGCCTTCAACCGCGAATTAGCATACTGGGACAGGCATGCGAAACTGGCTGGCGATCGCGGTGACCTAGGTGCCCGGGTGGAAGCGCTGGGCAAGAAAGTCAGTTTGATCGAAGCGAAGGATAATTCATCTTTTCCATCGGAAGAACTAAGGAAAGCGCGCACCGAGTACAGAGAAGAAGCGAAAAAATATGGTCTAAAGGAGATCGAGCGTATTGAAAAAGAAAAAGGTAAGAATGCGCCTGAGCTGATCAAACCGCTTTCCGAACTCGGCTCTTTCCTGCAATACGGCAAGGGTATGCGAGACGTTCCTGAAGAAGACAAAAAGCTTGGAGAAGAGTTGAGCAACCGCTCGTACGACATTCTCAGAGACTTCAAAGGCAAACCGGAAGACATTCCGGCAGCCGGTCCAGTGATCGCCGGACTGAGAGACGATTTCAAAACAGTTCAGCGCTCGAAGATTGATATAGGAGCTGATCGTAAACCTGGTGAGAGCGGTCGGCTGGCCAAGGACGAGCTGGCGATAATCACTGCAGCACTGGCTTTGCTTGCGCTCAAAGGTTTGACCTCGACCACTGCCAAGGAAACAATCGACAACAGCAAGCTGCCCGCCAAGCTAAGCGAACTTTATAAAGCCAAGCTGGACGCCAATGTAATGACGCCTGACTGTGCTGCTAAGTTGGCTAAGATGGATGCTGATTTGAGAGCGACCATCTTTGACCCGATGGTGCAGGACGGTAAAGTCACGGCAGCCAAGCTGGAAGAACTTGTCGACATGCATCTGCGAAATGAAGCCCGCCAGCCGGATAAACGATTGAGTCAGGAAACTATGAAAGTGCTGGCTACAATTGAGTCGTCGGAAGCGCGCGGTAGCGTGGAATCACTGGCTACTCATTGGTCTGTTGACGCCAAGTCTCTGCCTAAGTTAGTCACTGCCAATGGTGGCGCTAATATAACACCGTCCGCGGCTCAAGTGATGGCTCGCGCCTGTGCCTTTGGTATCTGCGATGGTACCACCTTGAGCAACGTGCTGGACCTTCCTGTCGACAAGCGTTCAATCGTAGAAAAAATGCTTGCCGATCAAGTCAACGCAGTCGATCAAAAGAGTCAGTTCGATGCCGCTGCCTTCAAGAAATTGGTCGATTCAGCCGGCAATCTTTCGGTCGATCAATTGAAATCGTTAGAGTCCGCCTTGAAGTCGGCAGGTGAAGGTAAACCTGCATTGATCGACGGCAACAGGCTGACGCGTATTTTTGACATGTCGCCGGAAGCCGTAAAAGATGTGTGCACTTACCTCAAACCAGGTGGACAGTCGTCCACGGCGGTTGACGCATTCTTGAGTATGCAACCGGAACATATGAACGCCGCCATGAAGAAGGGCATGCTGCCTGCCGATCTGAATCGTGTGCTGGAACAGTTTCCCACCGAATCAGTGCATAAGGTAATCGAAGCCTTCGGCACGGTGATCGACAAGCCGCTCTGGGACAAGATAGTAGCGTTCCAAGACAAGCAAGCCAAGGCCGGAGAAGCGGCACTGCCGATCGAGTTTACTCCGACAATCAGCGATCTGGTCTCGGTTCCGAAGATGGATAAGGCTACCCTTACGACAATTGTCGACAAGCTGATCGCCGGCACTGTCAACGAAGAAGTTCTAAAGAAAGCAGCGTTAGCAGCCAATGCAGATAAATTAGATCCTAAGCAGATTCTGGACGTGATTGCCCTGCCAGAGAAATCTCAGGAGTTCGTTTCCGAAATTCTGAAGCAGGAAGCCGCAGGTGAGTCATATTCTCGTCAAAATCTCAGCAAAGCCGATTTCACCAGACTGCTCGGCGACAAAGCACTAATTGAGGAATTAGTTAAATTCAAGGATGCCAAACTGATCTCTGGCTACACGGCAAGCCAGCTATTGAAGGGAACTGACAAAGACAGAGCTTTGATCGACTTCTTACAGGCGCAAGTAAAACCTGGACTCGAAAAGTCGGCTCAGGTTTCTGCCAATACATTCAGTTATCTGGTTACACTGTCGGAACAGCAAGGATTGACCGCTAATTCGATCGATGCATACACCGAAGCTCTTTCGAAAGGTTTGATGACCAATGAGCAACTGCAGAAATTGCAGAACATGCCTCAAGAAAAACGTCTGATTTACGACGGCATGCTTCAGCGCGGTCAGTTGGATGCAAAAACACTAACTGAGTTTATTGATAGCAAAGCCGATATCGAAAAATTGAAGAAGCATGCAGCCGATCAGCCGGCGACACGCGATCCCAAACCGAAGGCCTCTGATGCGAAACCAGGTGAGAAGGTGGCAACCAAAGCCGCCGAACCTTCGGGCTTCCAAGTAGTTAGAGACGCTGTGGCTGCCAGAGTTGAGTCACTGCTCACGACGGCCGCTACAACTGTTAGCGATACTAATGGTGATACCAGTGGTAAACCTGAATCAGTCAAGCCTGCGGTGTTCGATGCAGCTCAGGACGCCAATCTTAAAAAAATGGAAGCAGATCCGAAGTTCGGTCCTGACGTAGTGAAGCAGATACGTGCCCTTTCGCAACAAGCGTTAGATGAATGCGGACTCGGAAAAGCTCTGAAAACTAAAGTCCCTCGCGAGCGAGACGTGACGCACCCATTGAAGTGGGCCACCATATTTGATGCGGCGTCGACGTATCCGCGGGATCTTCAGCGTAAAGTTCTCGAAAAAATCGGACCGGCGAGCAAGGCTACTCCGAACGCTACGAAACTGGAGATTCTCGATAATCTCTTACATGTATTAAAAGATCAGCCGGCTCCTGTTGTTGCCGAGCGCATTGAAAAGGCGCTCAAGACTTGGGATCTGCTGACTGATGCTGATCGAGCCACTCAGCCACCGATCAAGAAATTGGAGGAGATTTTTAAGCCAGAAGAAATTGCAATCATTGAGGAGCGAAGGAAGGCACAGAAAGATCTTCCGGCGTTCGAACTGGGCAAAAATCCTGGTGCCAAAGAAGAGTTGACCAAAAAGAATTTCGAGCAGGCTAAGGCTGATACCAAAGGTGGTGAACCGACTAAAGGCAAGGTCATTCACATCGTCATGGGTGCAAGTGGAGCCGGCAAATCATCCAATCTCGTCGTTCCATTGGCGAAGCAATACAACGGTATGGTGATCGATTTTGATCGTGTCAACTCGACCATTCCTGGTTACACAGTCGATGGTCAAGTGGGCATCGGCTACGATGCGTGTAAAGGCGCGGGTGGCACAGTCACAATGGAAGTGCGACGGGCGGCTCTGGCTGCGGGTTACAACATTGTGTATCCGACACTGGGTCAGTCACCCGAGCAGATGCTCCGAGTGATTGCCGAGGCCAAAGCTGCAGGGTACGAAGTTCAAATTCACATGGCTGATGTGACTCCCGAAGAGGCGGCCAAACGTGGTTTCAAGCGGTCGTTCGAGGCACCGAAAGATGGGGTGAGGCAGATCGTCGATCCAGCCATCGTTCTTGATACCAATAAATATGATTCCCGCATAGTTTACGACAGATTGAAAGCCGAGATGGGTTGGGCTATTGACGGATACAGCAGGGTCAATCTCGAAGGACCAAAAGATGCACAGCCTGTAGTGGTTGAACGCGGCGGTACGGCAATTCTGCTCGAGGGATTTGCAGTTTTGCCGACCCGATCTGATGTTAGACCTGATGATAAGCCGCCTGCACCGCCAGCGGATGTGAAAGCCGAATTTGATAAGGCTCGCGCATCTGAGCAGACTAAACCTGAGACGGTGGAATTCAACGGCGAGAAGTGGCAGAAGGACAAGACCGGCGAGTTTTACAAGCGGTTCAATCGGGACGGCCAAGAAGTCGAGCGCATTCGTGCATATAAAACCAAGGACAACGAACTCTATGTCAAGGACGCTCGTGGTGAGACTATCGTGCGTCCCGACGGAAGTCGCGTAACTATTGATAATTCCGGTACGATTCGCAACTACACCGCCGATGGTGTCATCCAGTCCGCCATCAATCCGAAAGGCGAAAAGACTTTTTATGAACACTGGACTGAAGGTCCTCTCAAAGGGCAGATCAAGGAAGTCTCCGGTCCTGGTGATTTCAAACTAACAGTAATAGACAAAGACCATTTCGAGGTCAAGCGCAACGGTGAAACGTATAAACGTGAAGGCGCGGCCAAGGTAAATGGAGATGGTGCCGTCACGCAGCGCACGAAGGGTTCCGAATTCTCAGTTGAAAAAACTGTGGAAGGCACTGAGCGTATGATCACTCATGTCAAAGTCGGAGATGGCGAAGTCGACCGGGTAACCGTTGAGCATGCCGACCTTGTTGTTCAAAAAGACCGATTGAGCAAGCTCGCCGATTTCCATTTCCCGGATAAAGAGCGGCGCGCGCGCTGGGACAAAATGGTCGAAGCTTTTGAAAAAGGCAGTGTGTCACCCAGTGACAGAGCAAGAGTTTACGAGCAGTTAGCGCGTATGATGGAAGCGACTGGTCAAACGGCGCTCTCTCAGCACGATCGAGTGAGAATGGCTCAGCAACTGCTCAGCCAACTGACCGACATCAAGACAATTTATCAGGGTAACAATGAATCTTGCACGCTTGGATCTATGGAAAAGATTCTGGCCAAACGCAACCCTGCCGAATTAGTTAAAATGGCAGCTGACTTGAGTACCACTGGTAAATATGTGGCCGCCAACGGCCAGGTGTTCGACGCCAACAAAGTTCCGGGCGCCCTTCAACCGGATACGGAAGCCGCTCGCAACAGCTTCGTGTCACCAAGCGAAATTGCTGCCGGAACCGATCTGCACACCGCGCAAAAACGCAGTCACGTCAGTCAGGTCCTTCAAGTGGCTCTGGCCAACATGCAACTGATGTCGGATAGCCCGGCTCTTGAAGCGCTTAAACAAGAAGGCTGGGTGAAGAAACAACTAGCGGATTTGAAGATCGATCCCAAAGACGTTTCACTTCGCTATGCCAAGGTTGGCACCACTGATGGTACTACCGGTGAACGTATCATGATTTGCGATAGAGATGGAAATCCGAAAGCAGAACTGGCGTTCGAAAATGGCAAGAAGCTGTCTGCACCTGTCATCTTCAATGGCGATCTGCCGGCCATGTATCAACAAGTCACGGGCAAATATGTGGATAAGCTGGGCATCGTCAATTCAAATCTCTTCCCTCATGATGGCGAAGGCATTCACGTCGCTTCCGCCGAAAGCGTCAGAGCCACAGTCAGAGTCGACTCGCCACAGTCACTGGGCAAGGCACTTTCTGCCACGACGATGCCAGTCGAGATTTCGGTTTGGACAGGCAAGTTGCCTGGTGAAACCGGTAAGCCCGGCTGGCATGCCATGGTGATTTCGGGTTATGACGCCGCGACGGGAATGGTCGAATTGCAGGATCCACGCGGTGGAACTCGCCAAATATCAGTTGCTGAGATGTACGAAGCGACCAACGCACCACCTGACAAACGCAACGGTTTCTACGTTGCAGGCGGAGCCGAAGGATTGATCGGTCAGCCGTCCGAATGGAAGAGACCAGCTACTCTAGACGGTTTAGCCACTGCGGAAAATCCGCTTTCGGATCAGGCGCTGAAACCGATCTCTGAGCTGCCTCAAGAAGTTCAAGACAAACTGTCCAAGGAGAAGTTGTCGAAAACAGCAGCAGCAGCCATTAACCGTGGATTTCTCGAGCCGTCGGCTGTCGCTGACTATATCGACATGACACCTGAGCAACGCAAACTGACAGAGCAATTGCTTGAACGCGCGATGACTGATGCCGCGGGGCAAGTCGATCCGAAAGCGATCAGCAGTTTTGCAAAGTTTAAAGCCGAAGAAATGAAAGCGATTTCTGAGCGCAATCTGACGCTTACAGAACTCAATTCCGTTCTCAAAGCCGCTGCACCAGGTCAAGGTCTAGTGCTCGTGGATGCTTTGAAGAACGGCACGGTGACGGTTGAAAACCTTGCCGAAATAGCACACTTGCCGGCCGAGACCAAGGCGATTCTCACCGATCTGATCATCCACGACATTATCAGTAAGAAAAACAGCAAAGCGCTTCAGGACATTCTAGCCGCGCATCGCAAAGGTGAGCTGACGCCAGAAATGATCGAGACGATCAAGAAAGCCGCACTGTCCGATGCGATTAACCCAGACGCGTTTAAAAACCTCTGGGAGAACAAAGACACGAAGGCCGTGGCCGATGAGATCCTCGATAAACAAATCAAAGATCTTAAAGAGCGTCCAACCGAAGCTATGAAACCTGAGCGATTGGCGCAGGTGCTGCGGAACCTTGGAGACGCCTCTACTCTGATGCAGGCCGGAATGATCACGCCTGAGATGATGAAGCAACTGGCGTTGTCTGTTAATCCCGCGGACCGTGCCGTTCTCGATATGCTGGTCCAAAACGCCAAGCTTCCTCGCGGTCGTCGGATGTCGGGCGAAACGGCTGGGCGCATGTTCGAAATGGCTCGTAATGGTGCTCTGACGAATGCTGATATCGAGGCACTCGGCAAGGAATATCACGGTAAAGACAGTAAGATGACCGAGGCGCAGCTGAAAACCCGCCTCACAGAGATGCAAGATAAATCGACCAACGTCCGTCTTGAAGCAGAAGTTCTCGATCGTGCTTCCAAGGCAACGGATGTCAGTCGGGTCATAAAGAAAGCGACTCCGGACGGCAAATTTGTCGATCATATTTTTCCGAAAGGTATGGAAGTGGTCGGTGCCGATGGTAAAAAGGTTACCGTCAAAGGTGTTCGCAAGCCTGTTGGCGCCGAAGGCGAGGTGAGTTACCTGGTGGAACGCGGCGGTGTTGTGGGACCTGATGCAGAGCTCACCAAAACCGTAGCGGATCGACTGGCTAAAAACGTCTTGTTGACTGAAGGATTGAAAAATCCAACCAAAGCCGTCGACGTGCTTACACACTATGCGCAAGCGTCTCAAGACGTGCACACCACTGTAGGTTTCGATATGACCGGTAAGTTAGTCGACTATCGAGTGGTGGCGACGGCGGCATCGAAAGGTTTAGGACCGACTGCCACCGTAGATGGTGCAGTGGTAAGATTTCAATCCGAGTCCGGTATCCCGATGGTCGTCAAATTTAAGCCAGAGGAAGGCAAGAAAACTGAGAAACAGCCGTGGAACGATAGTGTCCTGACCGATGAGAAGTTGGCCAGTTTGTTGGAAGAACTGAAACTACCCGAGAATATGGACAAACTTGCAAAAGAAAAACTGGAGCAAGCGCTGAAGGAATACTTAGCGGACAAACCTGGCGCCAAAGATTTTGAATCTTGTAAGAAGGCGCTTGCCAAGGAAATTCGGGAAGGTCGTGGTGGAGCTGTGTCAGCCGAACTACGAGAGGTCTTCAAACAGTTTGATGTCGAGTTTGAAGGCGGCAAACCGAAATTTGAAAACGGTCATCTAGTGCTGAGACCCAAAGTAGGCGAAGGCGCTCCAGAGACTACGCACGCAAGGCCGGGCGGCAAATTCGAAGCGGCAAAAGGCAAGCTTGTTCCCATCATGATGATTGTGTTGGCAGTTGCGCACCAATCGCAAGATCGCACGGCGTCGCCGGTTCCTGTGATTAGATAATCGGTGACGTTAAAAATGGGCTATTGGTTTTGTCGTTCTTACGCACCGGGACTGGAACTACGGTTGGATCGCCACTGGTCACTGAAGGGGTCACACCGTGCTCCCGGGAGTCACGTGGTCTGAGTAGATTGGTCTGAGTAGGGCTCGTTGGATAGTGATTTGAGAACGAATGCTCGCCGTTTTGAAATTTAGTTTTTGATATTGAGGGAAATCTGCGTTTTTTGTGTCCACGAAGCGAGATGTGCGAATAGATAAAAGTGTTCGAATCGCGCAACTGGCAACCGGAACTCCATAAGAGTTTAGAACCAACGAAAATGTAACTCTCAACCGCACACCGTATGTGGTGCCAGTGGCGAGAGATAGCTTTTGCCTGTCGGCAAGTTACTTAGAAGAAGGAAACGAGAAGGATGTACCATCAAGAGAATCAGAGATTTTCTCAAATGTTGTGTTTTAGCATTGCTTAGGCGGCCTCTTCTTGTTTGATACCATCAACAAACTTAATTCCCTGAATTAGCTCACCAAG
>JADYXR010000237.1 GCA_021772095.1 Candidatus Obscuribacter sp.
ATCTTTCTTCATTGGCGTATCTCCTTTCTTTGTCGTTATTGAAAGAATACGCCACCTTATTCAATTACTCAAAACACAACATCTGGCAAAAACTCATAGCAACCACATATGATGGCATTAACAAACTGGCTGACGGAAAAACTGACGAAGCGATTAAACAATTTCAGTGGGTGAAAGACCACGGTGTCAGTACTCGAACTGAGTATCAAATCAGCCTGTCGTTTTTAAAACGTTTAAGCGCGAAATAAACGCCTATCACTGAGCGCATCCCAGGTCAATCAGACAGTAGAACGGCTCGTTCGTGCGCCTCTTCTATTGTCCGGTTTTAGTCACGAATAAACTTTATACTCCTAGTATGAACTATTTGTACTGGTCTTGCGATTAAAGGCTGACCATTCAGAATTCGTTTTCAACAGAGGAATATGCCATGCAACAACAGACAAAAACTTTGAAGATCGCTTTTACTACCTGCGCAGCCTTTCTCATATCAATAACTCCAGCGTTCTGCAGTGACACCACAGAAAAAAACAGCTCAGGGCTGCAGACGCCGGAACCAGTCACGGCAATGGAACACAATAATCGAGCAGTTGAATTGGGTTCCAAAGGACGCTGGGAGCTGGCTATCAAAGAACACGAAACAGCGCTTCAACTTCACGAGCAAACCGCTAAAGCGCAAATACAACCGAAAACAACGTCACATGATGTCTATCGCATGAATTTGTCAGGCGCGTGTCTGCGCTTTGGAGATAGGCTCGCGCAGGAAAAGAAGTACGACGAAGCAAAAAAAATATATCAAAAAGCACTTGATGCCGATTCCAATAATCACCCAGCCAGAGCCCGTTTGCAACGGATTCTAGAAATGGAAACAGGCAAAGCTACCAGCGAAAAAACGCCAGCGACTAGCGACAAAACACCCAACACGAGCGGCAAAACGCAAGACTTACCAGCTCCAGTCCAGAAGACTCCCAGTGTCGACGGCACGAAATCTAATCAGCAATAACCCGATGATTCAGAACATCCGGATCAGTCGAAACTAACACCTTACCAGAACAACCAACTTTCATATCCGTTCGATTAGTCGCCTTTGGAGGTAGACCATGGAACCTTGTGTGCAAAATAATCTGCTCAATCAATCGGGGCAAGGGATCTATGCATAGTGTCGAGCTTCGGTATTCTCCATCCGTTCAGCGCGTTTTGGAAGCGGTACTGATTATAACCTTCATTCTTGCAGACTACCTTGCCTCAGGCTGGGTGTTCATCGCGGTTAGTGCAGCGGCAATCATATGTATTGTCCTCCCGGCAATTAGAACTTTGCGCTCGTTGCCTCTACTTGAACGCAAAACATATTTGAACGCCTGGATCAAGACGGAAAGAGTTCAAAAAACAGTGGTGCTTTTATTCTGGATGTCCACAGTGCGCATTCTCCTTCATTTAATTGTCGGATCAAATTTAACAAGTAGCTTCTATCACCATCAAGGTATTCTTCCACTAGTTTCTAACGGGTTCAGGCTGGAAAAACAACAATTCATGCCGCTTGGCATTTTTGTCTATCCTGCAGCATGTTTCATCTCGATCTTATTGCGATCGCGATTGAAAGCAACAAAACAAGATCCTGATCTTACAGAACAAAGGCAAAAGTGGTCTGCGGTAAATCACGTTCTCTTGATGGGATCGTCTGTCGCGAGCATTCTTAGCTTCACGCTCCACCCGGGCGGTCCTGGTCGCATGCTTGCAAACTGGCTTGTCGCATCCGGGCATGACGCCAATCTCTTTGCTCCGCGAGTTGATTATCCCGGGTTATCAGGTCCCAAAGATACTCACAATACTCATCATCTGTTCCAGGCAGACCCAAGCGGCGATCTTTCTTTTATGCAAACGTTCGATAACTTCGTACTGATTGCAGTCTCGGTAATTCTTTTTCTCATATTACTAAAACCAATCCTGAGGCTAAATGCATTCTTGAGTTCGTTTTGTTGGCGCGTGGTATCACCCATGTCCATGCAAAACATGATCGAGGCCTTTCTTGAGACATTACGCTTGCCATCGCGTTTTTTGACCTTCAATGAAGCGCATCCGTTTGCCAACAATGCAGCGAGAACACTTTTGTGGATCGTTGCTTGTTATTGTTCGTTGTTTTGGCTATTCGGCTTCTGTGGTGGACCGCTAGGAATTGCGATTCAAAATTGGATGATTGCTTCAGCTGTGGATGCCGGCCTAGGCACGTCCATAAATACGCCGCAATGGTTATTTGAATCGCGGTTCAGGATTTTTGTCGGAGCGGTGGTAGCTTTGTATTCAACAGCTCCAATTGCAGTCACCGCTTGTGTCTTTTTGCCACATCGGACAGCAAGAAACATCGTTCTCAACTGTGATGGAATCGTGTTTGCGCAGGGTCCTTATCTTTCCCTCCGAGGACGACAATTCCGACTTTGGAGCGATTTAAAGAGCTTGAGTGTAAAAGTCAGACCACGTAAAAACGAAATGAAGGCGAAGTTTTCGCTCAGTTTCCGCAGCGGAGGTCAGATTTCCTTCAATAGTTCGCAGCTCACATCGCAAGATCTAAAGGTTCTGCTGGATTCGATCGATCAGTACGCAGCTGCCTGCGCAGTCGACCCGGAGGTCTATACCGTTTGCCGGACACTGATGGACATGAATCCAGACACGGTTGCATCCGACGGTATCACTGACAGTGCTATTGAAACGATTGCGGTCGATGAATTCAAGTCAACTATATTCGTGCCATTTAGTACAGGCGAGTTTCTTCCTACAACAGATACGCGCATTATCAAGCTGCTTTCAAGCAAGCCTCTTTGCGCGGTTTACCTCGCTCGAAGTAATGATGGTCGATTGGTTACCGTCAAACAGTTTTATTTAGCCGATCAGTCTGTTGAAACCAGGGCCCTCGAAAAAATTCTTGTACGAGAGTATGAGCTTTTGTCGACCTTGGATCATCCGGACATTGCCAAAGTGTTGAACTCATTCACGTTCGAGAAATCAACTTACCTTGTGATTGAGCACAGATTAGGAAGCGATATGCGAGCAATCGTCAACGAAAACGGACCTCGGTCAGAGAGCCTGACTGTGACATGGGCGAAGCAGCTTTGCCAAATAATGATTTATTTGCATAGTCGAGATCCAATAATTTTGCACCGAGATCTCACACCGGACAACGTGATTGTAGGCGAAGACGGGAATCTGCGATTAATCGATTTTGGTGCTGCCCGTGAGTTTCTCGACGGAATCACCGGAACCATGCTCGGTAAACATTGTTATGTTTCTCCCGAGCAGTTGAGAGGCGAAGCCACTATCAAGAGCGATATCTACAGCTTCGGAAGTAGTCTCTACTACTTGCTTACCGCACGTGATCCGATTGCGCTGTCACAGTCTTCGCCGGCAAATTATTCGGACTGTTCATCTGAGTTGAATCAGCTCATTCGAGATTGCACTGAATTTGAAGAGCATGACCGTCCTCGATCTTTCGAGGAAATTTTGAAACGTTTGCAGGCTCTGGACTCTGGATTTCTGTTGAAATTTTCTGCAGTAAAAGAGAAGGTGACCGCATGATCACAGATAAAGCGAGAACGAAAACAAGTTATGGACCAGAAGCAGTTACATTAATGGAACTGATCGAGGCGCAGGGACAGTCAGGAAGTTTGACAATAACTCCGTCGGACGATGGTGCTGCAGAAACAGGAGTTGGCGCGCCAAGTGTGTCGCTGTCCGATTCACCTTTGCTGATCGACAGTAATTCGTTGACTGACGTCGGCATCCCGGCGAACGAAGGCGGCGCTTCAGAAAGCCAGATTATTACAACGAAAGACGGTTTTGAAGTTCACCCAAACATCAAAATTTGCGCAGCCTGGGCCTGGAGCTTGAGGGCACCAATTTTTCTACTCGGTGCAATCGCTCTAGTACCAAAACTGATACTACTATGGATCTTTATTATCCTTGCCAAACCAGTCGCCTCGTGGACATATAAGCGTTGCCCACAGAGTTGGAGGGCGCGTTTAAGACGCTTAGTGCCGAACTCGGTCAGTAACTCTCACTTAATTACTGATTTGAGTGATGGTGCGGATCAAGGATTACCGTTCATATTATTTTGGTTGTATTTATTCTGCGCGCCTTTCGCTCTCGGCTGGATTGCATTGAACTGGCTTGCAGGATTTATCAATCCTCAAAGCATAGACACCAGAAGCGATGGCACTTTGGTGCTCACTCAAAACAAGAGATTGGGTGCACTACATTCGGAGAATAATTTTTATCATTCACGCGCATTTGCGGTTGTTCTTCTTACAGTCTTCGCCCTCGGTATTCCTGCATTCGTTACCTTCGCAGTTTTTGAAAAGCTGGAAATCGAAAATCTAATGAAGCAGAGTCATGTCATAGCGATAGCCAAAATCGAAAGTTCAGCACCATCTCCAAAGGCAAAAATGAATTTCGGAGTAGCCAGCCGACCTGACGAAGGCGATCAGTCTTACTGCCAGGCCTGGATGCAATCATCAAGAGTTATGGATGATGCCGAACTCGGACACGACTGGCCATGGATACGCCATTATGGCGTTGAACCGACCAAAGCGTCTCTTTTTTTCGTGCACTTCTATTTGGTCAGTCTTGCCTCAGCGATCTGTGTGCTGTTTTTTAGAGCCTGGTTTTCGTTTCCACTCAACTTTCTTTCGAATGAGCATGACGTTGTATTCACCGCCTACGGTATCAAGAGAAAACTGATGCGCAGTTGGTTCTTGTCAGTTATTACTTTCAATCGGTTCGCGATTCCGGACGGTGCTGATTCACTCAAATGGAGCGAGGTGCGAACAGTTCGTTACGTGGAGGATGGATTTCTCAAGCTCTGTCCGCTTCCGGAAACGACGTTCAATAAGGAGTCGCGCACCTATCAGATGCTGAATAAATTGGCAGCATTGATCGATGGTATGTCGAACCGGCAGAATGCTTTCGATTATCTGGTTTTTAGCAACACTACAAATAAATATGATCTTGGACAGCACATCAAAATCGCGACAAACGATCTGAGTCGAGAACAACGTGCCAGATTGTATTACTCCGTACAGCAATGGGCTCCGAATGTCGTATTTGAGAAGAGTGCGACAGAGCAATTACTAGGGTCCACCGTGTTGAATGACAATCGGTATACCCAGCTCTGGTTCGACATGCTGACCTCCAGAGTGCAGACGAAAAGAAAAAACCTGCTTCCTCCAGGGGAGATTTTGAAGAATGGAGAATATGTAATCGACAATCGTATTTCCTCGGGCGGTCAAGCGACAACTTACCTGGCCACAATGAAATCCGGAGATAAGTGTGTGCTCAAAGAATTCATTCTCTCGACCTCTACAGCTTCCGGAGCGATGATTGAGTCTGCTCGAGAATTTGAGGCTGAGGTCAGTTTGTTATCACAACTGAATCATCCCGGCATCGTTAAATTGCAAGATTTCTTTTCCGAGGATCGACGCTTGTATGTAGTGTTGGAGTACATCGAGGGACAATCGCTGCGGCAGATGGTTCAGAGCGATGGTAAATTAAGCGATGACCGAGTAATAGAAATGACTCGATCAATTTGCGACGTGCTTGAATATCTGCACGGCTGCAATCCACCAATTGTTCATCGCGACATTACACCGGAAAATATTCTGGTTGAGCCGAGCGGGACGATCAAGGTCATCGATTTTAGCCTGGCTGTGAAACAGGATGGTCGCCAGACCACAGACTCCTGCGCGAAACAAGCTTTTACGCCGCCCGAGCAATTCCGTGAAGAGGTCTGTGTTCAGAGTGACATCTATGCGCTCGGAGCCACCATGCACTTCTTGCTGACAGCGCAATCGCCAAAGCCGATTAGTTGTTCGTCTCCACAGGTAAAAGAGCCTAACGTATCGAACGAGTTAAACGCAATTGTTGAGCGTGCAACTCAACTTGATTTGAATAAACGATATGAGTGCATTGAATGGCTCAAAGTCGATCTCTGCAACTTGGATCAGCACAGTCCGGATTCAGTCACGAATGACGTCTAGTCTAGTTGTATGAGTGCTGATATCGCTAAATCCGTTTCAGAGTTGGAGGCAGGCTATGCAATTAGGTGTAGAAGAAAGAGATTTTCCAAAACTCAGGCGTGAGCTGATAACGATATCCTTACTAGTAATCTTTGGGCTTTGCGGCTTTCTATTTTTTCTCGCGCAGCAGCATAACGCTTTTCCGGAAGCAGCGATCGATCTTAAGATCTCGCGCACGGAAATAAACAGCATAGTGAACGAGTGGACTAAGAAAGTTGATTATTCTTCCGACAAGAGTATTCGCAGTCTGGTGTTTGGCGGCGACTATCAAGCGGTCTTCTACCTTCAAAATACACTGGGTGCAGGGAAGGTCAACCTGCTTTCAAAAGATCTGGCACCAATTTGGTATTGGTCCGGTCGTGTTTGCAAGGAACAAGATCAAGAATTGGTTGAAGTCGATTTATCTCCGTCCGGAAAGCTTGTGCGACTGGAGCATAAATTACCCGAGATTTTCTCAAATGTTGTGTTTTAGCATTGCTTAGGCGGCCTCTTCTTGTTTGATACCATCAACAAACTTAATTCCCTGAATTAGCTCACCAAG
>JADYXR010000238.1 GCA_021772095.1 Candidatus Obscuribacter sp.
ATCTTTCTTCATTGGCGTATCTCCTTTCTTTGTCGTTATTGAAAGAATACGCCACCTTATTCAATTACTCAAAACACAACATCTGGCAAAAACTCATAGAAGGATCCATAACTTCTTTCCATTCGATAATAACCTTTTTCTTTTGATTCCTTTTCTGCCTCTTTTCACCCTGAAGAACAAGAGGATGTCATATTCATATTCCTTTTAACCAAATTGTAATGAGCGACTTGCTCTTCCGATTAGCGGATTTGTTCAGATTGTCTCTCGGAAAAGGTATCCCTGGCATCTGCTAATAGGATGATTAACATGAAAACGACGGATGACATAGACTCAATCGGGTACGCCGGAAAGTGTGAGTGTTAAGCATTTGGAAGACTTTACTGCTCCTCTCAGTCGTCCTAACGGATGAGTTAACCGATTCATTATCATTTTCCTTCGTTTGGTCGATGAAATAAATCGCGGTTAGATTTAATCTGTTTATTGATGATGGCAGCATCTGGCGCGAACTGATCTGATCGCACCGCGCCTGGTGCTTATTACCTGGTATCAGATTCAGTATTATGGTCTTGAAGTTAATACTTGAGTGGGTTGTTTTGAATGCGTTATGTGGGTTTTGCCTGTGATTTTGATGGAACTATCGCATCAGACGGAATTGTTTCTGATGAGGTGCTGCAGGCACTTTCGCGATTAAAAAATTCCGGGCGCAGTCTTGTATTAGTTACCGGGCGAAAGTTGGATGATCTTTTAAGAGTTTTTGAACACAGCTCTTTGTTTGATTATCTTGTTTGTGAAAATGGCGGAGTGCTCTATCACCCTGAAACGAGGGCAATGGATATACTTGCTGAGCCTCCGGCCAGGTCGTTTATCGAACGCCTGCAAGCCAGGGGCGTGACCTGGCTAGACGTCGGTCAAGTCATTATTGCAAGCTGGGTTCCTAACGAAACAATTATCCTGGAGGTTATTCAGGAGCTGTGTCTCGATCTCCATATTTCCTTTAACAAAGGCGCCGTAATGATCTTGCCGCCAGATGTAAATAAAGGCACCGGCTTGACCGCAGCGTTGAACAAACTAGGATTGTCTTCACACAATGTCGTCGTAATTGGTGACGGCGAAAACGATCATGCAATGTTTTCAATTTGTGAATGCTCTGTCGCTGTCGGAGACGCACTTGTTAGTGTTAAGGAACATGCCGATTTAATCATGCGAGGAGAAAACGGCCACGGAGTAGTGGAGCTGATAAACAAACTAATCGAAAATGATCTTTGTGAAACTGATACCTCAAATCGGATTTCTCTAGGCGTTCAACAAGATGGGACCAGGTCACAGTTTCGTTCATATGATTGTCGAGTTCTGATTGCGGGCCCCTCGAAAAGCGGTAAATCCACTGTTGCGATATCCATACTCAATGACTTTGCCGAAGCGGGATATCAATACTGCGTCATCGATCCAGAAGGCGAGTACGATCATGCGCCACACGCGGTAACCGTCGGAAACCAACATTATTCGCCGAGCGCATCCGAGATTGTCAGTGTTCTGGAAAATCCGCAGGATAGCGTTGTTGTAAATTTGTTGAGCGTACCATTGGACGAGAGACCTTCGTTTCTGAGCACGATTGTATCGTCGCTAAAATCATTGCGAAACAGAAAAGGACGTCCTCACTGGATTGTTGTTGATGAGGCTCATCATATGTTGCATCCATTTTGGGATCAAACACTCGAGCCCGGATGGAGTGAGCCAGGCTCAGTCATAATAATCACTGTGGATCCAAGCGAGATTTCGACAAAAGTGTTGTCGGCAGTCGACATAGTAGTTGCTGTTGGTGACGAGCCGTCAAGGACTTTGAGCCGTTTTGCTAAAGCAATCGGACATCAGCCGCCGGTCACAAAACCCGTGTCATTGGGGTGGGGAGAAATTCTTGTTTGGTTTCGCCACGAATATGGCCCTCCAGTTAAATTGACGACGCGAACTTTGCCTGTTGAACATCAACGACACATACGTAAATACGCGGCTGGCGATATTGGTGTACAACGGAGTTTTTATTTCACCGGACCTGAAAACCGACTGAGGATAAAATGTCAAAATCTATTTCTATTTTTGCAGATTGCTGATGGACTCGATGCTGAAACCTGGTTGTTTCATTTGAAACGCGGCGATTACTCCACCTGGTTTCGCGACGTGATTCATGATCATGGTCTTGAGATCGAAGCACAAGCGATAGAGAAAAATGGAAAATTTGTCAGCGGATGACAGCCGAGAAATGATAGCTCAGTTGATCAAGGCGCGGTATGCCCCGCCGCTTCGACTAATTGGTTGAGCTGTTAACAGGCAACTGATCTTGTTTAACTTCATATTTTCGAGCGAGATCAATGGTATCAGTCAGACCGGGGATTATTGAATCCATTCCAAATTTGCGACGAATGGCACTAGCCAGCTCCTGTGACTGATGACTTTCTCCATGAGTGAGGACGATCTGGGGACCATCATTGGTCATTGGCTCCAGCCAACGTAGAAGATCGGACTGTCCCGCGTGCGCACTGAATCCGCCCAATGAAGAAATCGTTGCTCGCACCGAAACTGTTTCCCCCATCACTTTCACCTTTGGCATTCCTTCGACAAGAGCTCTGCCAAGTGAACCATGTGCCTGATATCCGACGATGATGACGTTGCAATCATCGTGCCAGAGATTATGGCGAAGGTGATGCATTATTCGTCCGGCATTGCACATTCCCGCACCAGCTATAATGATGCACGGTCCATTCACCGTATTTAGTGCCTGTGATTGCTCCGCACTTTCACAAGTTACAAGAGTGGCAAGATCATTTCGCAATTGTCCAGAACTAATCAGATCTGTGATTTCGGAATCCATGATATTTGCGAATTGAAGATATGTTCTACTCGCCGAGATTGCCATGGGACTGTCCAGGTAAACCGGGATTGGTGTCACCAGTCCTTTTCGAAACATTTCGGCAAGGTGGTAAAGAATGGTTTGGGTTCTGCCGACGGCGAAGGATGGGATAAGAATTTTACTTCGATTTTCCACAGCTCGAATGACGATATCCTGAAATTCTTTCACCGTATCGTCGAGCGTTCTATGGTCTCTGTCCCCATATGTGGATTCCATTATCACTGCATCAGCCTGTCTTATCACCTCCGGGTCTCTCATGAGTGGAACTCCGTATTGACCGAGGTCTCCGGAAAAAACAGTTTTGAACGGCTTTCCATCTTCGGTAGTAACCACTTCTATACATGCAGAACCCAGGATATGACCGGCGTCAACATAATTGACCGTCAAATCCGATCTCAACTTGAAAGGTTGGTTGTATTCAACGATTCGAAAGTGTTCGATCACTCGTTGTACATCTTTGAGTTTGAATAGCGGTTCCAGTGGCTGCATTCCAGCTCGCGCTCGTTTTCGATTCTCGCGCTTCGTGTCCCCTTCTTGAATGCCGGCCGCATCCAACAATATTAATTTTGCAATTTCAATAGTTCCCGCTGTCGCGTATATTGGACCTTTGAAGCCTGCTTTCATTAAGAGCGGCAACCGACCACAATGGTCGAGATGTCCGTGTGTAAGCAGAACTGCCTCAAGATTTTTTGCGTTGATCCGATTCGGAATTCGATTTCTGCGTTCAGCTTTTTCGGAGCCTTGAAACATGCCGCAATCAACAAGAAATCTATTGCTGGCAGTCTCCACTAGATAACAGGAGCCTGTAACTTCATGTGCCGCGCCGTATAAAGTAATCTTCATTGCTCTCCTACTTCAGTATCATATGTGATACCGGATTATTTAATAAGTTGTTCCCAAAAGAGACTCCAAATTAGCATCGCAGAAGCGATTGACATGATGGCGGCTGTGGACCAACCTAATACATTCGTCAAAGTACTGTTTACCCGTGATCCCATGATGGTTTTGTTATTGGAAATATGCATTATCACGATTAATAATGGTGGCGCCAATAATCCATTGATAATGGCAGTGATGTATAGCGCGTGAATCGGATTCACACCTGTGTAATTGATCGCAGTTCCAATCAACAAAGAAATGCATATAACGAGATAGAAAAGTTTCTCCTGTGACGGCGTATCGTCCAGCGTGGGCTCCAAACCAGCGGCTTCGGCAACGGCGTATGCCGCGGAGTCTGTCAATATGGGAATTGCTAAAAAACCAGTTCCAATAATTCCCAGCGCGAATATGATGCTGGCTGCCTCACCGGCGAGTGGTCTAAGGGCAAGCGCTGCATCTGCCGCTGTATTGATCTCTAATTTGCCGGCAGCATGAAGCGTGGCACCGGTACTCAACATTATGAAAAACATTACCAGGACAGACACAAGCATCCCGAAGTCGACATCGAGCGCGGCATTACGAAGCTCACTGTCACTTGCGCCTTTTCGTTCCTGCAATTGTTTGCGTCCCAGTTTTAGCTCTTCTTCTACTTCTTCACTGGCTTGCCAGAAGAAGCAGTAGGGAGAGATCGTGGTGCCAAGAGATTTTCTCAAATGTTGTGTTTTAGCATTGCTTAGGCGGCCTCTTCTTGTTTGATACCATCAACAAACTTAATTCCCTGAATTAGCTCACCAAG
>JADYXR010000239.1 GCA_021772095.1 Candidatus Obscuribacter sp.
CACCACCACCGCCCCCATGGAAGCCGCCGCCGCCACCACGAAATCCGCCACCACCACCACGACCCCCTCTGGCGTAGGTCGGAGTTACGAGCATCAGGCTCATAGTCACAGCTAAAAAGAATTTTGCAGCCTTCATCATCACTTCTATACCTTCAATTAAATGGTGGGGTTACTTACTTGACCGCGCGCTGAATTTTCAGCGGTGCTGTATCAGTGAACGCCACTCCATCCACGCTTCGATTCAATGATTGCCATAAGAAGCCGTTACTACCCTCCAGCGCCATAACGTTGGTTGCAGTCGAGGTGCTGCCATCGCGTTCCACACCGGACACTTCGATCTCCCAGCGTTTGCCATTTTTGACCCAACGTCCCATTCCATATCCACCGGTCGAATCAAAATTCCATGAGATCGGTTGGTATGTGTGAGGATCCCAACCGATAATTTGTCTGCTTTGTACCGACTTAGCATCCTGCGATTTTTTTGTTTCGAAGGTGCAAGAAATGAAGTTTTTGTTGCCGGCCCATTCCGCTTTCATTTGGACGGTGCCACCATTTTTTTCGCCGGACCAGTCACCAATCAGCCATGAAAGATCTTCCAATGGATTGGCCTCTGCGGTTGCGACCATTGGGGTTTCGGTAGCAGACGAGATCAACCAGTTGCCGCTTTGTTTGACGAAGACAATTGAGTAATGTGTTTCGGAGGCTCCCGCCGATACTCCTTTGACTCGAATGACACCTTCAGACAAGGACACGGTGTCGGACAAAAAACGCAGTGAGTTGTTAACTACCTCAAGGTGAGGTCTGTCAGTATCTTTGAATGCGTCTTCAAAGCAGTCTTGAACTGCTGCGCGTCCTTTGAAAACTACACCGTCCTCGTCGACGTATGTGCCGTCTTCGGTCCAGAGGTCCGCCATGGCCTTCGCATCGGCATCAGCCAGGGCTTTCGTAATTTTAGATAATTGAGCGTGCACTGCGGCATCCGATGTTTGAGACGGCTTGTCCGATTTCAACGGCTTGGTGGAAGTCGTTTTGGTTTCCTTGTTTGCTTTATTCGACGACTTTGCGTCAGCTGGATTCGATGCAAAACAGAGTGTTGCAATTCCAACAGAAAGTGCTATCACAGCGGCTTTGGGCATCTTATTAGCAATCATTTTGTTCAATCCTCATTGGTGCTTCTTCAAGTTTTGCTGGCAAGCCAGCGCTATATTTTTTTGTCTTCCAGGTTCAGTGTCTCGCCGGTCGGGTTCAGCGCTCGGTCTCGTAGGAGTTGCTATGTTCCCCGTTTTGCTCACGTAGTTGGAGCCTTTGAATTTTCTCCAACCCCAACCGCTTTTCCTTTAGCCAATCTTCGCAGTCCATCGAAGGCGGCATATTTATACGCGTAACTGTAAGTCGGTGTGTTCATAGACATGTTGGCGATGGTATTGACAGTGCCACCACATCTGATCGCCATCTGACCGATTCCCACTATTTCCGAAGCGATGTCGCCTAAGCAATGGACTCCAATAAGTTTTCGGTCGTCTTTGCGAAACAACAATTTTAGAAGCCCTCCACGACCGGCGATTGCGCCGCGTGGAGTGAGAGATAGATCGCAACGTCCGACTTCATAGTCGATATTTTGCTTGCGACATTCTTCTTCGGTCAACCCTGCACCAGCCAGTTCGGGCATGCCGTACACAGCTGAAACTGGTGTCGGATCGACGACCCCTTCAAACGGTATTCCGAAGGCATGACACACTGCGATGCGACCTTGTTCCATTGCGACAGATGCCAACGTAGGACCAAGAACGTCGCCTGCGGCGTAGACGTTGTCTGCCGATGTTCTAAACATCTTGTCGACCACTATTCGTCCACGCTCGTCGGTTTTTATGCCGGTTTCCTCGAGTCCTAGATTCTCGCTGTTTGCAACACGCCCGGCCGCAAATAGAATCGTGTCCGGATGCATGGTCTTGCCATTTGAAATCGAGGCTTTTAGTGTCCCGCCGTTTTCTTCGATGGCATTAAGGGTGGTGCCAAATTCAATATTGACACCAAATTTTTCAAACAAGGTCGACAGCCGCTCAGATATTTCTGCGTCCATTGCAGGCAGCAGGCGACTACCTCTGTCCAGCATCGTTACGCGTGCGCCAAGAGCGTGACAGACTGTTGCAAACTCGACGGCAACGGGACCGCCACCGACAATTAATATCTCCTTTGGCAACCATCCGCGGAGCAAGACGGTATCCGTATCGCAAACGCCAGGTAAATTGAAAGGCATTCCATCGGGGCGCCGAGGGCGCGAGCCGGTTGCAATTAGAATATTTTTTGCCGTATAACTCTTTTGCTGGCCATCCGGTGATACGACCATCACCGTGTGATTGTCTACAAGCTGCGCTGTTCCTTGAACATAATCGACGCCCCGGCTGGCGATGTTGTCGGCGGTGACGCGTTGGAGCGTGTCGCAAACGCTCAGCGTTCGGTGTTGTATTGAGGATAGCACCAAATCCGGTGGCGCCTCCAGCTGGACACCGTATACCTCGCGATCGCGATAGCCCGTGACGTAAAGAGCTACTTCTCTGAGTGTTTTTGTGGGCACACCCCCGGTGGTGGTTACTGTCCCACCGGGCTTGTTTTTTTCTATAATTAGAGATCGATGCCCGAAAAACGCCGCCAACTCAGTGGCGCTTTCAGCGGCCGGACCGGCTCCGACAGCAATCAGATCATACTCTGTGCGCATTCACGACTCCAATTCCGATAGTTCCAGTTACTGCGTTTGATCGAGTTAGTGTACTCCCAATCGCCGCAATCGACAGACTTGCTGCATCCGACCTTATTTATATGTTGATCGGATTACTGCATTTCGATCGAATTACTGCATTTGATCGAGCATTGCGGAAAAAGAATTTTTCAGCTTGAGCGCTTTTAGGATCTCTTCAGAAGTGACATCGGGATAACGAGCATATTCGAAGAAGCTGTCGCACTGGTGCTCTCTAACGAATTTAGCAAACGCTGAGACGTTAGTCATCCCATCTTCAGGAAAGCCTTCGAGGTGCGTGAAGATTGAGACGCGGCCCAAACTGCCAAAGAGCATGACAGCATCTTCGGTGTATTTATCAAAGTCTGTGTCGAAAATTCCTATGTACATAAAACGTGTGTCGTTGTCGAAAATTACCCACCGCAGGTAGTGCAACTTGAGCGGCTTGAGTATCTCGTCGAGATCGAGACCAGCCAATTCCGCTTGTTGCTTTCGAATAAGGTCTGCGTGACCCGGCTTGATGTTGGCGATAATTGTAAAGCCGTTAGCCGGTGTCTTTGCTTTTATGGGGCCGTACTTTCCTTCGACTGTTTGCATAGCGTTTTCCTTTTGATGAGGTCAAGTGCCGAACTTCTGAATCTAGTTTCCATTCTGCGGGCAGAGTTGTATCCTGAGGGAGTTTATTGTGCCACCCATTGTTTGACCTGCTCGAACGCGGGTCTGCCCTGTGCTCGTAGTCGTCCTGCCGGATCATAAATTAACAGATGCGGGAGCGTTTGTATTTCTAATTCCTGAATAACTGGCGATTCCCAATCTACTTCTTGTGTCTCTGGGCGATTGATGTTAACTGTTCGCACAGCCAGATCAGATCTGGTCTGCACCAATTGACTCAACTTCGTTTGCAGGCTAGCGCTTGCATCGTCGAAAGGGCTGTAGTACTCGACGATGGTGTACTTTCCCTTGGCTAGATAGCTGCGCGGATCTACTTGCGTACCGGGCATGTCCTCATTGAGAGGAAGAAAAGCGGTAGATTGAACATCTTGCTCTGACATTTTCGCTACTGCCAGGTCGTAGCCAGGAGGTTTTTCATGGCATCCCGTTAACGGAACTAGTGTGCAAACAAGGATACAGAGCGCCTTTACGATGTTTGCCATTTTTCGATTTTTCAATCGAACTAAGTCAATAAACGAAACTGTCATAAGCACCTACCTATTTAAACTTTTGAGGAACCCATTTCCGATTTTTGATCTTCTTGGAGTCATCGTATTTGTCTTTCTCGCTGCGGTCCGGCAGTTTTACTTTCTTGCGCTCAATCTTCTTGTACGGAATTGCGCTCAACAGATGTGATATCAAATTCAAGCGCGCTCGTTTTTTGTCATTCGAATCAACGAGATACCATGGTGCATGTTCGGAATCCGTGCACTCCAGCATTGTATCTCGCGCCTTCGAGTACTGATACCATTTTTCTCTGGAAGGCAGATCCATGTTGCTCAACTTCCACTGACGAAGCGGATCTTCAATTCGTGCCTCGAAACGGCGTTCTTGTTCTTCGTTGCTTACTTCCAACCAAAATTTGAAAAGTCTGATGCCGTTGTCGACCATGGTTTTTTCAAACATTGGGCAGAGTTCGAGGAATTTTTTGTATTGTTCGTCGGTGCAAAATCCCATCACATGCTCTACTCCAGCACGGTTGTACCAGCTGCGATCGAATATGACGATTTCACCAGCAGCCGGCAAATGTGGAACGAATCTCTGCACATATAATTGAGTCTTCTCACGATCTGATGGCGCCGGTAGTGCCACCAATCTGAATACTCTTGGACTGACTCTTTCTGTTATCGCCTTGATCGTGCCGCCTTTGCCCGCTGCATCTCGTCCTTCGAAGATGATTACGACTCGCTCGCCTGTTGCTTTCACCCACTCTTGTAGATGGCAGAGTTCGGTTTGCAATTTTTTGAGTTCGCCTTCGTATTCTTTTCGATTTAAACGACCATCGTCTGTTTTTGCTAAATGTCCATTGCCTTCGACTTCTTTTTGAACTTTTGTTTGTGGTTGCTTAAGCGCGTCTTTCTCACTTATTTTGAGCGCGGCGTTTTTCTTCTTTTTGCCGTCGTCGTGTTTCTTCTTCCCATCGTCTTTTGGAGACGCCTTTTGTTTGTCACTTTTCTTACTCATCTCGACTCTCCTGAATGAACTTAGCGGGGCGCAAATTACTTGGTGATTTTCCAATTGGTGTTGAGTTGCAACACAAGCCACTGTCCGTCTTTACGCTTCCTTCCATCGGAATCGAGCTGTGATTTACTTCGCCACAAGGAGTATCAAGCAGAAAAGGATCCGCCTCACCGTTTTATTAATAGCGACTTTTCTGCGCGACACTACAAACTCGATTTGTTATTTCTATGACGCTCGCATAAGAGCTGAGAAATTTTCTTTTGCATCGTCCAACTCTTCGGTCAAACCGCGCTCCTTGAGAGCCGCGGCATATGCGTTTAAAGCTCTGACCAGGTTCGGATATTTTGATCCCATTTTGTATTGGAGTTTTGATGCGGACAGCTCAAACATATCCATAAGCGACTTTTCGTCGTTTTGGTTGAGGCAAACTTCAAAGATCATTTTGGCAAAATCATATTGCGGTTGATCTTTTCCGACCGTGTCAGTAAGCAATTGCATCGCCTTTCTGACTGTCTTTTGAGCCTCGGAGATATTTCCGTTTCGTACCAGGATGAAGCTAAGGTCTGACAAGGAATAAGCTAGTTGAGTGTCGCTATTAGGAAGCTTCTCCAGTATTCCAACGGACTCGCGTAAACGACTTTCCGCTTCGTCGAGCGTTCCGTTGCGCTCTTGCCACATGGCTAAATATCTGAGCCCTGCTGCATACAACTCTCGACCTGCGTCATCTGGTCGGAGATTAGCGCCTCTCAGCCCGGTGTCGAAATAAGACTTTGCTTCGTCTACCTTGTTTTGCTCCATGCTCAGGATGGCGATAGCAAGATTGGATGCAGGAACAGCAAATGATTTATCCTCAAGCGTTTCGGCCTGATTGAGTGCGCGAAACATAAGGTCGCGAGCATCTTTGAATTTGCCTTGTTCAAAGGCTCCTGCAGCGGCTTTGAAACGCATTTTCCAGTGAACGAAGTCTTTGTCGGTGGTGTCGAGGGCGTCGACAACTCTCTTGCTTGACATTGGACCTCCAATTGCGAAGCAGTAATTTTTAGCCGTTATGAGGCCGCTTAAAGGATACAGGAAAAAACCATATCTTCCATTAGCTAGAGCGACCGAACGCTTCAACCTGCTGAGCCCGGCTTGTCATGATGGTTTTGGAAGTCTGGAATAACACGTGATCTGCGCACGTGCTCAGAGAGTCCGAAGTCTGTTGCGAAATTGCTGAAGCCGCTATTTGACGACTTTGCCGCCATAATTGCGAATGTACGGGCTGCTACCTTTTGGCGTTAGACCAAACTTACCGGACTTGCTCACTTGCGATTTCAATCCGTCTATCGACTCATCGATCGAGTCCGCTTCCTTTCAGAATAGTAATGAGGGAAATCGACGCGGCGGCAATATGCAGGCTCAAGATTTCGAGAAACAAAATCAGTGGTATCAGAATCAATCGAAAGATAGAGAAAGAGCGCAAACTTGGGAGCGTCAGTCGGCCGGAGAAAATCAGTTCGTGCGTTCTGAAGGCGGAGGAAGAGCTGCTGCGCGGGAAGCGGGCGGTAGAAATTTCTCAGGCGGAAATAGAGGTGGTCGCGAACTCGGTGGTCGCGGCGGCGGGCGAAGAGGTAGATAGCGCTCCGGCAGATTACCGCGGAGTATCAGGACCCAATTGACTGTCTGTTTTTGCGTTTTCTAGCCGCTTTGGCTTCCTTACTTATGATGCTCATGCCCTTCTTCAGGATTTTGTCGAGTTCCTTCATGTCGGCATCCAGTTTCTCTGACGCAGTTGAGATTGTCTTGTTGGCAAACGTGGGTCCTGCGGAAAGTTGCTCAATTTTTTGAAAATCATCGAATGCTGTTTTTATTAAAGTGAAAGCCTGTTCGCGCAACGGATCGAGTTGCTTTGTTGCCTCATCGCTGACGTCAGTTCGGCGATCGCTCTGGATAGCAGCGTCGACATCTTCCTTGAACAACTTGATGATCGGTCCGATCTCGGCTACTGACGCATCAACCCATTTTTTACGTGGCGGGAGCACTTGTCCTGTATACGCTGGGGTTCTCCTCGTCAAAATAGTGTTTCCAACCATCGTGGGAGAGGCGTTCATCATAATCAGCTCCTGGCGATTCATCTCATCGTACAAATTCGCTGTTGCTTTTCGCACACGACTGATAGAAAGACGTGCGTCTCTCCAGTTGTTAAGAGAGACGTTGGCTTCAACTCGGCCTTCAATTGGTTTTGACGCCGCCTCACCACTAGTGGTGGCACTCTCCTCCGCCTGCGCTGGCATGTTTAGTGCTGCTAGAACGGACAGAGCGATTAGCATCGCACTATTTGATTGCTTATTGAGCATGTAATATTCCTCTTTTGCATCGCGCACTTTAGAACTACCGTTCAGTCTGTTCGGCAGGTGAACATTGCAATAATACTACTTCGATGATTGCAACGTCTCAGCAATATTGAAGATATGAATTAGGACATTTTACCAAGCGCAATTCGGTAGTTGATTGCCACTGAATATAGTGCTGAACGAGTGCTCTTTAGCGCGTATACTTCTGAACTGATTTCACTAAATTTTCCACTGCTGTAATAGTCTCTGGCAAAGGGAATGGATAGCGAGGTTATCGCTGTTTTTAAACGACTCTACGATCATCCTGGCCTTTTCACCTTGAATGTCACCCAACGCCAGCAGATAGCTGTAAGCGTTGAGGTCATGAGGTGATTCACGATGCATTGCATCGACAACCAATTCAACGGCCGATTCATCATGAAGCCGACCCAGACCCCGTGCGGCTCTTCTCCTGATGATCACCTCGTTATTTTCACGAAGCATTGACCGTAGAAACTCTCGGTCATCAGGTCGCGGAAACTGTGAAACGTATTCGACAACACTTCGTCTCCAACCCTTCTCGTCCTCTTTCAGCGTGTCGTACAGAGCGTCGTGAAGAGTCGAGACGTTGTTTGCAATCGCCAAATCTATCAGTGAAGGAGTGCGACTTTGACTGTTTAGGAGAGCAGAAACTCGGTCGCGAACACGTTCTGACTTTACTCCTGACAAAGACTTTGCCGCCCAGTATTTTACTCCTCCTTTCGGTGAAGACAACAAATCAACTAGTAGTTGCACGCTGTCGTCATCGCTTCGGCCTTTCAATGCCGCTGCAAGTTGTTCGTTGATTTTTTCGTTTCTTGATTGCCTCAGTGTCTCTTTGACTTCAGTGAGAAATTCGTCAGAGCAGAGTAGTGGCTGATCTTTAAAAAAGATTGAATGGTCCTCCGGCATCTGGCGATCCCGAACAAGTGACAGCCACGTTCGCACATTTTGAGGATTAGTGGATAGGAAATAAACATCCAAGATTTCGGTGGAAAGTGGGTCCGCCTTCGCCAATGAATTGAGAAAATCTTGATCCTCTGGCGTAGGGCTATTAGCCAGGGCCAACAATGCGAGCGGCCTGGATTTTTTGAAGTGAAGCGCGAAACGCACAGTGTCCTTCAAGGTGCCCATTCTCAGCTCCTTCATTGTATAAAGTGCATTCACTTTGACCGATAGTCGCACACTACGCTTAAACGCTTCTTTGACTAGTGTCTCGGTTTTCGAATTTAATTTCGTAACGGCGAGGCTGTGAAGTGCCAAGTTCCTTACCTTCCTACGATGAGACGAAATTCTTGCGTAGGCGGCTGTGCGCAACAAATCATGGTCCAATGCGAGAAAGAACGCCATCATGTGAGGATCCGAAAAGTCTTCGTTCTCCACCATAAAATCAAATAATTCCAAAACATGATCATCTTTGAGAAAAATTAGCGTCAACCCCGCCCAATACCGAGCGTAACTTGAGCGTTCGTTTTTGGCTGCCTTTCTCAGCACTTCATTGAATGACGCATCATTGCCTGCCGCAAGTGTCGCATAGGCGAGAACTCTGGAAGTGGAAATGGGAGACTCGATTAGCCTTTTGATCGTGTCGGGATAAAACTCTTTAGTTTTGAGATCCTGCAAAGGCTGATACTCGTCATCTCCAATGACTGGGTCTTCGTATTCCGAGTAATATGTTGGTAGAAGATGCGAATAGTTGCTGAGCACCTTCTGCAATTCTCCCTCGGATAATGGCTCCTTCGCCGCCTTTTGCAGAATTGCTACAAATCCTTTGGGCGTTTGGCTCAAGGGATCGCTTGAACCACCGTGGATGATTATGTTCTCGGCCTTCGCTTGCGCGAAAGCGCAAACTCCGCTGTCCCTGGTCATAATCAACTGGAGGAGCAGAACAGCAACAATGGAGAGTGTTCTCGAAATCAATTTGTGTTCCTGGAGGTACCCGTGAAATCAATCTTGGCATGTCGCTGGGCTGCAGTCCGCAGCCTTGAAACAGTTGGTAAAGTGTTTAAGAGTATTTTTGCGGCGAAGTTACTTTCAGCTCTGGACGGGTTAGGATGACTTGCCACCACCTGTGGTTCAAGACCATGTATGACATCGAAATTCAAAATCGTTTCACCGAATTGACTCTTCCTTGCGAAATTGCGAAATAGATTGAAGAGGGTTGCTTGTATCAAATCAAAGATAGGTGTTCTTGTCTGTGATATTCTATGCTCCTTCGATACTCCTGTTGTCCGGCGAGACAGAGGAATGGCTCCACCATGTCTTACATAGAACCAGATTTTAACTACATCCGTCGAGCGATCGACAACTCAGGCGCGGTCTATAACGCTGAACTTTTGCGGCGTTACCATCTCTCCTTGAAAACGCGACGGTTTGTCATTCTCTGCGGAGTGAGTGGTAGCGGGAAGACTTTGCTCACCCGTATGTATGCTGATGCGGTTGATGCCAAGTATTGCCTGGTGCCGGTGGCTCCTAACTGGACGACGAACGAAGATCTTTTGGGATATTACAATCCACTGAGTAAACAGTATTACGACACTGATTTCAGTGAATTTCTCCGACAAGCATCGCGTGCTTATCACGCTGCAGTAAGTGTGAAGAAAGTGCCCGAGCCATTTCACCTTGTCCTGGACGAAATGAACTTGGCTCGCGTGGAATATTACTTCGCCAAGTTTTTGTCCGCCATGGAAGTGCTCACTGCTGCCGGCAAGGCACGGGTGACCATGTCTGGTCCTGACGTCGTCGACTTGACTCCGAATTTATATTTCATTGGAACAGTAAACATCGACGAAACGACACAGAATTTCGCCGACAAGATTTATGACCGCGCTCAAGTAATCGAAGTCACGCACCTCCGAGAAGAAGTCGCGTCTCGTATTCAACACCCAGCTTTGCGGGAATGGCTCATGGCTATATTTGATGCGGTTGCCGACGTGACTCCATTTTCCATCCGCGTTGTCGATGAAGTCGATCGATACGTCAATGAAGCCGGTCGGATCGGCGTACCATGGGAAGAAGCGTTCGACGATCAGATCATTCAGAAAATTCTGCCTCGGATAAAAGGAACAGATCTCAGGCTTGGTACCGCTCTCCAACGGCTGCACGAAATAACTGCTAATCGTTTCCCTCGAAGCAACAGTAAAATTCAACAGCTCTATTATGGTTTTCAAACCAATGGAATCGCCTCCTTCTTCTAGTATCTGGTTTTACGATCTGCATGATCGACCTGGTGCTGCTATTCCAGGACCTGTTGAGGCGCGCAATTGTGGCATCGGCATTGAGGTTCCAGCGGAGCGCCGTTTTAACATATCGTTGAAGGTGGGTGGCGCACCACTGCCGGTGCTTGAAAATGGAGCGAGTGTATATTCGGAGTGGCCACCCTGCGGACCCGGTCACTATGAGCTTCTTCTCGAATTTGATAATGTTCGCGAGCAACGAACCATTACGATCATGCCACGGAATTTCGCAGAGAGCGATCTGGCTTCTCTGATTCACGATCTCACAAATGCATTGCCATACGCAATCGCATCGCAATTGAATCAATGTGGTGCACAATTAGGGGCGTTGCCGGCGCAGGATCAGGTTTCTGCATTGGAAAATGAATATTTCAAATTGCGTGGTGCTATCGCCGGTGCCAATAATAAGTTGGGAATGCTGCAGATTCTTCCAATCCTGCAACGCGAGTGCCACCAGGTTCTATCAACCAAGCTTGAACTCCGTAGCGTCAACAAATTAAGAAGACCCGACATATCCAAATTACCGCAGGCCATCTCGATTCCGGGTAATGTCGTAACCAGCCAAAAGCTGTATCAAATGTTTGACGTAACTGTTCATCGCTCTTACGAAGCGTATGAGAATAGACTGGTGAAAGCATACGTAATAGCGTTGCGAAGTCGAGTGGCAAGACTGCAAGCCGAGCTGAAATCGTTCGCACCATCTGCGATGGCAACTGATTTAGATACATTGGCTAATGAATTTCACCTGGCCTACATGCGAGCTGGATTCCTGAGGGAAGTGAAGAACCCGTCGTTGTCCTCTCTTCGCATCACTATGGTTCTTCTAAAGAACCCCGCGTATCGAGCGGTCTTGGAAGGTTATCTTGCACTTAACTCCACTGCGTCGGTAGCTTTGGACGAGCCAGCGCTCTACACTCTTCCTCTCAATCACTTTCCTTATCTTTATCAACGCTGGGTAAATCTCAAGGTGCTCAGTGCTCTGTTACAAGTTGGCTTGGAATCAGGCTTTCGCTGCGTGAGTCACCACTGGGTAAAAAGTAATCAGAAGAGCATAAGCATTCAAGTGATGAATGACGGACATCCTGCGGTGCAACTTTCGTGTCCGACAACAGGACGATTAGTCAGTTTCGTTCCCTGGAGCGCAACCGGCGGAACCGAAAATATTTCAGGACAGAACTTACTCATGGGCGCGGCGGTTACCATTGAAACTCATGGGAAACCTGTCTCAATCCTGCTTTTCGATCCAAAGTATTGGGTCGATTCTCGAAAGACCGACGGCGAAACATCAGACGCCGAGAAAACAAACGCCGAAAAGACAAAAGCGAAAAAAGCGCAGGCTAAAAAAACAACCGCCAAATCAGACGACGCGTCACAAAATCTCAGCTCACTTGAACCGCACCAGGAAGATATCGACAGAATTCTCCGCTATCGGGATACGGTGAAATCATCGGATCGCACAAGCGAGATTCACTATGCAGCAATTTTGTACCCCGGACAAACTAAGCAAATTGCCGTCGGCCTCGAGGCATTACCTGCACACCCAAGTGATGGAGACGATTTGGGCGAGATTGTTTGCGCTGTGCTCCGGCGCTACTTGGCGTAACCTGGTTGAAAATCACATTTACGGTTGGATGATGTGGTGCTCCCTTCAACACCAATGAGCCAGCCATATCGAAAAGGGTTCAGCGAGGTGGGTCATTTTTATGCTCAGATCAATATTGCGCGCTTACCTCGTCGGTGCCCGGGGAAAAGGTGATCCTGCTAGCGGCTGCTGTAACGTTGGTTTTCGTTGCGCCAAGTCAAACGACATTAATCGGTGAGGTCCATCGGTACGCTTTGTCAGAGCCACCGAGGATGGTGGCAAGACTACTAGCAATTATGCGGTGCCGAGAAAGCTGATGGACATCGGCGGGCGATGTGTGGGTGTTTGAAAAGACGATGGCTCGCGCGGCCCATGAGCAAAGTCTTATTTCGCGAAAAATGAGAAACTGTGATTTGGCCTCGTTCATCGCATATTATGATGAACTTTCGCATGCCAATCGCTTTTGTCGTTCGTCTTGCTCTGGTAGGTCTTTGCCAATCTGAGAAAAGCACCGGCTATTTCGTGTTTCTAGGAAGGACTGATGAAATCTATGTTCAAAATTTTCGGTGTTTTGTCAGTGACCATCGCTGCCAGTTTCGTGTCCCACGCAGCTATTGCGCAGGTTCCGCAAAAAGCTAATGACCTGACGGTATCGAGTGTCGAGACGAACATCTCAAGCACGGGTGCAACGCTGCCGAAGCGTCCACGAATTGGTCTGGCATTGGGCGGCGGTGGATCGCGCGGTTCTGCGCACGTCGGCGTTTTGAAAGTGCTCAAAGAAGAGGGAATTCCAATTGACCTGATTGCAGGGACTAGTATTGGGTCCGTGGTAGGCGGTTTTTATGCCGCTGGTATGCCGCTGGATGAGATAGGCGCGGTCTTCACAACCAAAAAATTCACTAAAGAATTTACGCCGATGCCTATTTTGAGATTAGCGCTAGAGCCGGCGGAGCTGTCTTTGAGACTGTTTGGTTACCGCCCCTACGATGGTCTCTACCATGCATGGAAATTTAAAAACTACGCGAACAAAATGGTCGGTTCTAAGAAGATTGAGCAGCTCGATATTCCCTATGCTGCAGTAGTCACCGATATTGTCACAGGGAAAAGTTGCCGGCTTACAGAAGGTGATATCGGTGTCGCGATGACGGCGAGCACCGCTGTTCCTGAACTCAGGAAACCAGTACAGATAGGCAACAGACTGTTTTGCGATGGTGGATTAATCAATAACGTTCCAGTTAACCACGTTCGCGAGATGGGGGCTGACTTTGTTATCGCAGTGAATATTGACGAACACCTGATCGAAAGACCTTTAGCTGATTTCCGCGCCCTCGGCTCGATGGGGCGGCAAGCTCTTCGAATTCAGCTCGCCACGTTCGATATGCCTAATTGTCAGACCGCAGATATTTTCATTCACCCGGATACAACGGGTATCAACCTCGTTTCTTTCAAGAAACGTGATGGTCAGCGTGGTATCGATGCTGGTGTCGCCGCGGCTCGGGCAGCAATGCCTGAAATTAGACGTAAGCTGGCCGCGATAGGTGTGCCGACAGCGGCTCAGAACGACTCCATCAAATAGATTTGCTACTATTGGCTCCGACCATTAACCGAATATTTTTGCATCAACTCTTCGTTGAAGTGGAATCCGGTTGGTTGAATTTTCCAGTCGGTCGAGAATGGATTGCGTAGCAGAAGAATCATCGCAATATTCGCGCCCAGTGATATTGCCACAAATGAGATGACGACAGCGTGCATAAGTGTCTTATCTCTGCGGGTGTAGAGATAAGTATAGGCAAGCACGATAATCGAGCACATGACGATGACGGGCAGAATACGATAGCACCATGTAGATCGCAGCGCATTGAGTCGCGTGTGGCGATAGTCACCTAGCTGCTGGACAGCACTGATAAGCGCGTTTTGAACATTGTTCTCCTTGTTGTTCGTCGGCATCAAATTTACTACGGCATTATTAATGGCGATATATAGAGCACCGGCCTTGGTGCTCATCTGTCCAGTCTGCATAGCTTTCCATTCGGAATACTGCACCTCCTGGTTGTACTCAATGCACAGGTTGGTGATGGAAACTTTGTCCGATTTAGACAGACCGCACGCCAAACGCACCACATCAGCAACACTAGCTGCTTCGTTGTCCGCGGTCGACTGCATTGACTCATAGTAATCAACTGAGTTGGCTACCAATAAGCCAAGTAGAATTGAAACCAACGTGCCAACAATTGTCAGAGTGGCATCGAGAAAAGGCTGGTGTTGAGCCATATTTATTGGGTTAACCCACTTTCGAGTTGCCAGGAATCCAACAAGTGCCAGCACTGTCGAACCGACGCACCACCAAGTAATTACTGAAACGCTAAACTGCTGCATTATTCTGAAACTGCTGATCCATGCAGCAATCTTTGAAAAGTTACTGGTTGGAGTGGGACAATACCTGGTTTTAGATCAACGTTAGCTGTACGATTAATCCTGGTTGTCATCACTATCCTCTTCAAGACTGCTGCACTTCGCTAAATGACTGGACGACACATGGAACGGTTATCCAGCAGATCTCCTACAAAAGGCGGTAAAAAGACGCGAATTGGAAGTGAGTAGAGTAGGTAGCCGGCTGGTGCCGCGGGTTGATCCGGCTAGTGTCAGCCGTGCGAGGCACTATATCTAAAGTACCTTAGCTCAGGCGATCTCAAACTCATTTATTGGCTACTCGTCAAGGTCTGCATTTCGTACCGTCAGGCTTCAATTGGATTGTTAATCGCATGCCAAGAAGCGTAGTATGGTTTGACTCTGGGAGATAAATGTAAATGAAAAAGAGGCAGCTTTCCTTCGTTGTCCGTGCCTTAACTGGTCTGGTGCTGCTTGCTATGCCGGTCTCGGCAGTGGCTCAGCAAACAACTGGCGTTGTAGGTTCACCAAGCGCCACCACCACAATTGACGGAACGCAGCTGCCGCCGCCGGATCCAACCTTTGCAGGCACAATCAAAGACAATGCCGCGCAATCTAAATCCTGGTGGGCACCACGGGTGGTTCCACCCAAAGGCGCGCCGAACGTGCTTTTGATTATGACCGATGATGTCGGCTTCGGTGCTCCCAGCACCTTCGGCGGTGTAATTCCGACTCCCGTCCTCGACCAAATCGCCACTGGCGGACTGCGATATACGCAATTCCACTCAACGGCATTGTGCTCACCGACTCGCGCAGCTCTATTGACTGGACGCAACCATCACTCGGTTGGCTTTGGAGTGATCTCAGAGCTGTCCACAGGGTTTCCTGGATACAACAGCATCATTCCAAAGGATGTAGCGACAGTCGGACGAATCCTGCACGACAATGGTTATGCCACATCCTGGTTTGGCAAAAATCACAATACACCCGCATTTGAAGCCAGTCAGGCAGGACCATTTGAGCATTGGCCTACCGGCATGGGATTCGATTATTTCTACGGTTTTGTCGGAGGCGACACGAGCCAATGGCAGCCTAATCTATTCCGAAACACGACTCAGATTTATCCGAACGTAGGGCATCCAGACTGGAACCTGACGACGGCGCAGGCTGATGATGCCATTCAGTGGTTGAACCAACTCAACCAGATCGATCCAGAGAAACCGTTCTTTTGTCACTATGTTCCCGGTGGAACTCATGCTCCGCACCACCCGACACCCGAGTGGGTCAAAAAGATTAGTGATTTGCATTTGTTTGATAAAGGTTGGAACTCTCTGCGTGAGCAGATCTTCGCTAACCAGAAACGTCTGGGCGTAGTTCCTCAAGAGGCAAAACTCACAGCCTGGCCCGACAAACTTTTGAAGAACTGGGACAACCTCAGTGCCGATGAGCAGAAAATGTTTATTCGTCAGGCCGATGTTTATGCTGCTTACCTGGCCTACACCGACCATGAAATTGGTCGGGTGATTCAGTCGGTCAAGGATATGGGCAAGCTCGACAATACGCTGATTATCTACATCAGCGGTGACAACGGCGGCAGCGCCGAGGGCACGGTTATTGGTACACCGAACGAGGTTGCTAGCTTCAATAGCGTTCAGGTTCCTGTTGAGGACCAACTAAAGTATTTCTATGATGTCTGGGGCAGCGACCGTACTTACAATCACATGGCTGTAGGCTGGTCGTGGGCCTTCGACACGCCTTTTGCGTGGACCAAGCAAGTGGCTTCGCATTTTGGTGGCACAAGGCAAGGCATGTGCGTCTCGTGGCCCGGACATATCAGTGATAATGGCGCCGCTCGCTCGCAATTTCACCATGTGATTGATGTGGTGCCGACGATACTGGAAGCCTGCCGAATCAACGCACCAGAAGAAGTGGATGGAATCAAACAAAAGCCCATAGAAGGAGTAAGTTTCAATTACACTTTCGACAAGTCCAATAAAGATGTTTCAACTCGACACAAGACCCAGTATTTCGAGATGATGGGCGACCACGCAATCTACCATGACGGCTGGATTGCCGGCACAAAGGTGGTTCGTCCTCCCTGGGTGATCGGTGGTCCTGTAAGCCAGGATCCTGCCAATGGCGGAAGCTGGGAATTGTTCGATCTGAGCAAAGACTGGACACAGGCTGATGACCTGGCGTCGGCGAACCCCAAGAAGGTTGAGGAACTCAAAGCAGTTTTCCTCGCCGAAGCCAAAAAATTCGAAGTGCTTCCGATGGATGCAAGTGCTGCTACTCGCCTGGTTGCAGCTCGTCCTAATATCACCGCCGGACGCAATGAATTTGTCTACACCAAGCCGTTAACAGGTATTCCACAGGGCGACTCGCCAGCTTTGCTCAACTCGTCCTATAACATCAAGGCTGAGGTGCAGATTCCTGATGGAGGGGCTGATGGAATGCTGCTTACTTCGGGCGGCCGCTTTGGTGGTTATGGCTTTTATTTGCTAAAAAACAAGCCTGTATTTCTCTGGAATCTTGTTGATTTGAAACGGATTCGTTGGGACGGACCAGAGGCACTTGCGCCTGGCAAACATGAGATTGAGTTCGACTTTAAGTACGAAGGTCTCGGTGCTGGCACCATCGCATTCAACAACATGAGCGGCATCGGAAAAGGAGGCACAGGTACGCTCAAAATAGATGGTAAAGCAGTTTGCACCCAGAAGATGGATCATACGTTGCCTCTAATTTTGCAATGGGATGAGAGTTTCGACATAGGCTCAGATACAGGAACGACTGTGTGTGACGAAGACTATCAGGTGCCTTTTACGTTCACCGGTAAATTGGATAAGCTCACTCTCAAGGTTGATCGACCGCAATTGTCGCCTGGTGATATCAAGCTGCTTGAACAAGAAGGACAGCGAAATAACCGTGCCAGTGAGTGAAGTGTTCAAAGGAATCAAAAGTCACTTCATCAAAGAAAAATCAACTCCGACAATTGAACCTGATGCGAAAACTGAAACCAACACGCTTCAAGACTCGACGCGTTGATGTTCTGCGAATAGGCTTCATGACTCGACGCGGTGATGTTCTGCGAGAGGCTTCATGAATCACGCTGTGATGATCTGCGAAAGCGCTTCCCGACTCGATGAGATCATGATTCGATGGTGTGGTCTGCCAACTGTTCATCCATCGGGAGCGAAAACCAGAAGATGCTGCCTGCGTTCTGCGCGCTCATGATGCCTACTTGTCCGCTGTGCGCTTCCACGATTAGTTTGGTGATTGCCAGGCCCAAACCAAAGCCCAGGTTTCCTTCGTCTTTATTGTCAGCCTGAAAAAACTTGTTGAATAGCTTGTCGTGATCTTTCTTTTCTAAACTTGCGCCCTGGTCTGAGATTGAAATTTTCAATTCTTTGGCCGTTTGCGAGGAGGTAACTCTGACGAGTCCGGCTTCAGGAGAGAACTTGATAGCATTGGTTAGCAGATTGTTTAAAACCTGCATGATTCGCAGTTTGTCAGCTTCAACATGTTCACTGCGGACGTCGCTGACGACGGTCAAGTTTCTAACTGTTGCCAGCGGCGAAACCACATTGATAGCTTCGTCGACGACATCTTTGATTTTGAGCCAATCTCGATCCAATGTTAGCTCGCCGGCCTCGAGCTTATCGATCGTCAACAAATTTTCCACGAGCGAAATAATCTTAGCGAGATTGTCGCGCACCGCTTTTATTTTCTCAGGATCACTTTGACCGGTTTTGTTTGCGGTGTCGATTAGTAATTGCAAACTCAGCAGTGATGCCGAAAGTGGACTGCGCAGGTCGTGCGCAATCATCTCCATGAGCGATTTGCGGTGTTCTGCTGACTTCAGCAATTGAGCCGAGGCTTGGTGCAACACCTCGTCCAGGTAAGCGAGTTCATCAGTGCCACTAACTCTTGCGTGGAGCGTTTTGCCTGTGGGAATTTGTCGCGCGTTACCAACAAGAACGCCAAGGCGATGCGTGATGTCGGTGAGAAATACGATTGCAGCAAACAGAAAAAACGAAACGGCAATGATGGCTCCGAAAATGATCTGTCGTTTTAATTGGTCTCGTGTGTGTTGCTCTTCTTGTCTAGTACGGGTAATCGTAGCTCGCTCTTGTTCGATGGCCTGGCGTCCTTCGAACAACTTGAAACCAAGATCACGCACTCGAGGGGTGAGTTCTTTGATAATTTGAACTGTTTCCATTACTGAACGTGAATCCGCACCCTCTGAGGACTTAAGGCTTTTTAGCACCTCGTATTCCTCTTTGGCTAACACTCTTGCTTCTTTCAGAACCTTTCGGTAACCGGGTAGGTTAACGAGGAGTGGCTCAATTTTGTTGAAGTCTTTTTCTGTCCTGATTCGAAAAGATTCAGGGTCCACCGTGTCGGCTGAGTCGCTTAAAAACAGGAGCACCGTGATTCCTCTAAGACCGTCCATTAGCTGTAAATTCAAGCCATTAGCCCATTCCGTGATCTCGCTTAATTGTGCTTCGCGTTTCGCAAGAAGTTCAGCTTTGGAGGTTAATTGGAAAAGTTGAAACAGGAATATTCCCGCTAGCACAACTGCCACCACCAGGAATACCACGCCTTTTTGTAAGACACTAATGCCGATGCGCCTTTGTTGTCGGAGCTGGATATATTCCTGTGGTTTCATAGTTACACTTCCGAACGGAGAATGTAACCGGCACCACGGACGGTTTCGATCAGATTGTCTGCACCGATTCGAGAAAGTCTGCGCCGCAGCAAATTCATGTGAACTCTAACGACATCGTCTGATGCCTCGGAGTCGGACGGCCATATTGCCGCGAATATCTGTTTCGCGGAAAAATATGTGTCCGTGTTATTCATCAGGAACTCCAGAATGTCGAGTTCGCTCATTGATAAACGAACTTGCTTGTCATCTTTAATAGCCTGATGCAAGTTCGAGTTGATGCTGATACCGCGCACCACTCGTGGGGTCAGACCCGCTCGGATAACGCGCCGTTCGACTGAACGCATGCGCGCCTGCAGTTCTCTGACATCAAACGGTTTCGTCAAATAATCATCGCCACCGGCGTCTAAACCAGATTCTTTGTCATCGATCGCGTTTCTTCCGGTTAGAAAAATAATCGGTATCGTGCCACCATTGGCGCGATACTTTTTGCACACTTCAAGACCGGTGACATCTGGTAAATTCCAATCCAACAAAACTAAATCGAATTGGAAATTTTTGAGCGATTGAAGACAGTCCATTCCAGAATGAACGACTTCTACTGTTATGTTTTGTTGGATGAGCGAGTCTTTAAGCGCATGCGCAAATTCAAGATCGTCATCGACAAGAAGCAATTTTTTCACAGCGCCACCGCTAGCTAAGGAGAAGCTACCACAGTGAACTTCTCAACGCAATGGAACTTTCAAAAATGCCCTGATTTTTTAGTCAATTTCAAGCACAGTCAACACATCATTTTAGCTGAAGTGCTGAACGACTTTGCTCGCTTCTCGTGAGCGGGCAAGAACGGCTCGCACTGCCGTTCTTCTAAAACCACTTCCGTTTCGCTCGTTTCCTGACTGACTCCCGACCTTGTTTGATTGGTTGGATCAGAACTGTGATGGCTTGTGCAGCCTAGTCCTTGTGGTCACCCAAATAGGGATCTGGATTGTTAGCCGGCAAGTTTTTATCATGAATTTCATCATACGGATCTCTCCCGTGCGGATTAGGTCCCTTGGTGCTTGGACCGTGAGGATCGTCGGTGATTTCCTTTCCCGGATCGTAGTCTTTGTCAGCAGCTGCGCTCGACGTCAGAATTGGTTTCGGTTCGCCCGAAAGTGCGTCTGTAAACTGCACACACATGAAAATAACGTTTGCCGCTACGAGCAAAATAAATATGTTTAGATTCGTCATAATCTTTCCCCGCGCCAATTAATGCCTGGGGACATGATTGATCAGTCGACGTTAATTTCACGTTTAGGATGCGCTGGGAATTCGACTACATCAATTCGCTAGCGCGTTCGCTGCAACGTCCTCGTGGATCCGCTCGGTAAAGACTGTTCCTAAACACTTCCAGACCGCTGAATCTGATGGACGTGCGGACTTTCAAAGTTAATCGAAGTTGATTAATCCGACTGAAGCAGCGTCAGAGCGAAACTCGAAAGACGTTTAGTTCTGCTCTGGTTGGCAATTCCCCTCGATTGGGCCAGCATGCCGAAGATGTAGACGAAGAGAGCCTCTGCCAAATGCTCCGCTGAGATGTCAGAGCGAAAGTCACCACTTTGCTGACCGCTACTTATTAATTTTGACAAGAGTTTTTCAACTCTCACTAAGTGACGTTTGAGAATCGCGCTGGCTTCCTCGTCGCGATGGCTGAGTTCTACCACGGTGTTGACGGCAAAGCACCCTTTGGAGGTTTCCTGCTTGCAGCAAAGGTTGTCGACGCCGCCCATGAGGGCGCTTAGTGATACGACAGGATCACTGCTCGACTCTGCCGATTGCTTCATTTTCTCAAATAGGCGATCTAGATAATCCTGAAGAGATAATAGAAAAAGATTGTGCTTGTCTCCAAACGCCTTGTAAAGACTGCCCTTGGTAAGTCCCATTACAGTGAGAAGGTCATCCATAGAGGTGGCCTCGTAGCCGTGCTCCCAGAACGCGGACATCGCTGCGTTTAGTGCCTCTTGCATATCAAACTCTCTGGGTCTGGCCATATCTATTTTTCTTTTCCCGATATCTTATTCGAGAATAACTTGTTAGGAACCGTTCGGTCAACAATCATCAACAAGGTTTCACACTGGGAAGCATTTTTTAAAGCTCAGTAAATGTACCGGGCTACCAGATAATCGCAGCTTGCCTGCAAGCAAGCCCATGGGAATCGAGCGGCGCTGGTTCAGAAAATCAATCCAGAAACTAGAGTCTGCGGTTACCTTCAAGTCGGCTTTTCCGTCGTGGAACCGCTTCACTTCAAGCTTTCCTTTATTGATTCGCACGGTCGCAATGGCTGGCTCTTTGCCGGTAAAGGTGAAGTGCAGGTTTATGTCGACAGCGCTTGCTCTTTTTCTTTGAAACACTGATCTCAGACCGTTGATGAATGTGTCGATGCTGTTAGGTCTGAGGCTGTTGCCGACATATCGCACGTTCTTGTGGGGAAACCGCTTCTTTACGTATTCCTCAGCGTCGGTGTTTGGCACCACATATATCGGGGCCTTGTCCCGAGTTTAGTTGAAAAGTTTGGTGATCCCCTCCAGGACTAGCCTGGTATGGTTTCGGTTGCAACACCAGAACCCAATTCAAGAG
>JADYXR010000240.1 GCA_021772095.1 Candidatus Obscuribacter sp.
GCTATTCATATCGTTCGGTTTCGTTGATGTCATTGTCAGGTCCTTTCTAGTTGAGCGGTTTGGCTCTGACCTTTGACACAAAATATTTTACAGACTCTTTAGGCTTGAGTGAATCTACTTGTGTCTGTCTGTCTGTCTGTCTGTCTGTCGGAATTATGATTCCCGAGTTGGGTGTTCGATCTTCGCCAGGCATTGTCGACGAACGCTATGCCGATCAGAAACCTGCGCTGGTATTCGAAAAACGGTTTGGCGAATAATTAGATTCTTAAATATCTTAAGCACCAAATACGCCACTATGATTGAAGACATGACTATGGCTAAATAATGGTTGAGTGCTGAGTCAAGATGTTCGCCTTATAAAATTGGACGCCCCGGGACGCGCTCGCCTAGCGGAGCTTGTAAGTACAGAGCGTCAACGTGTCTGTTGGTAGGCAACTAAATTACGAAAACGTTGCACGCTCGTTAAGCAGCTCATGGACCAGCGTTTCCAGATGGTCGCTGAAGGCGGTTGCCTTCGTGACGCACCTGGTTGGACCCAACTTTAGCGATTCTTGTTCGTCGCGAGATAAGTCACGCGAGGTATGAACAATCAATGGAATGCTTGAAGTGGCTGGTTGTGTTCGCAACATATTCACCAGATCGTGTCCGTTCAGATCCGGCAAGCCGATATCCAAAATCAGCAAATTTGGAATTTGCTCACCGATCATCTTAAGAGCCTCGTAACCAGACTTGGCTGACCTGACAGGAATGCCCACCATAGACAGTTGCAATGCCATTACTTGGTTGAGCATAAGATCGTCTTCTACGATTAAGATATCCATCATCTGCGCCCCTCGGGTTACCTGGAATGTGTTCCGTTTTCTCTCGAAGGAGTCCCATTCGAAACCTCCAACGGAAGACTGACTTTAAAAGTGGTTCCACAATTTTCTTGGCTAACGCAAACAATACTGCCGCCATGAGCATCGCAAATTTGCTTGCATAGATAGAGGCCAAGTCCACTGCCGCCTACATAACGCTTACCAACCTCTCCCTGGCTGAATTTTTTGAACATCTTCGACTGCTCGGTCAATTTGATAGCCGGTCCAGTATCTTCAACCTCCATCACCACAAAACCATCCGCACTTTTGAGACGAACCGTGATCGAACCACCTGAGGGTGTGAACTTGAGAGCGTTACTTAAAAGGTTCTGTAATACTCGTTCCAAAGCGGCAGAATCTGCACTTATCACAACCTCCTGGTCCGCAAGCTCTGATAATAGGTGAATTCCACGAAGCTCGGCAAAATGCTTCATCTTGCTCACCGCGATGCTGATGAGACTCGTCAAATCAACCATCGCAAGTGACAACGAATGCGGTTCCTTGTCTAACCGGTAAACATCCATCAAATTATGAATCAGCGAAAGAACTTCACTATTACTCAGCATGAGCGTCGAGAGAAGCTCATGCTGGTGGGCCGTAAGTTCACCTAGCCTACCGCTGACAAACAACTCCAACAGGCGATTGGCACCAATTAATGGATTTTTCATGTCATGCGTCAATGTGGCCATGAAATCTTCTCGTTCGTGCATAACAGCCATTAGCCGTTGTCGCGACTCGCTCTCCTTCTGTTCAGTCACGTCGACTATGGTGCCCATCATTCTGATCGGCTTGCCTTCTGCGTCACAAAAGGTTTCCGCGCGAGCAGTAATCCAACGTTTTTCTTTGTCGCTTCTGATGATTCCACAAGTCATTTCATAGTGACCACTGATCAGACCTGCCTCAAATAATTCATTGACTAAGGCACGGTCTTCCGGCACAACATAAGTCTGGAAAATATGATAGTTCCATTCCGGTTGAAGTGAGTCGTGCCCAAAGATTTCGTCATGCTTCAGTGATCGCCAGACCTCGCCGCTCACTAAGTCCAAATCCCAAACTCCCACTGAAGCTGCTCGCAAAGCAAGGCTCAGCCGCTGTTCGGTCTCCCGTAGAATTCTCTCTGATTTTTTGCGATCCGTTATTTCTCTGTCAATTGATGCACCACCGATGATACTACCATCAACGCTTATTGGTGAGGCGGTGAATGACACATCAACGAGTTCGCCATTCTTTTTTACACGAACAGTCTCCTGATTGCGAATGGACTCGCCTCTGCTTAGCTTCGCCAAAATTGTCGGAAGTTCAGTTGGTTTGTCTTTCGGAATGATCATTCCTATGGATTGCCCGGTAGCCTCTTCGCAACTGTATCCAAAGAGTCGCTCAGCCCCGCTGTTCCAGCTCGTGATTGTCCCTTTAAGTGTTTTACTGATTACTGCGTCGTCAGTAGAATTGACAATGGCAGCCAACCTCTGAGCAGTCTCAGCTACATGGTGTCTTTCGATGGCGTAGTTGATACTTCGACAGAGAACGTTTAGGTCAAATTGTCCTTTGAGTAAATAATCCTGCGCACCATAAGACATTGTTTTGAGAGCAAGATTACTGTCGTCAGTGCCGGTCAGGACGAGAACCGGAGTACCCGGAGCCGCGGCACGGAGTCTCGCTACGGTGTCTATGCCGTTGGCATCGGGCAACGATAAATCCAGAAGCACAACGTCGACATCGCCTTTGGATATACGCGCCAAACCGGTAGCGAGATTGTCGCAGTGCTCCAGAGACGGTCGGCCCGGGCCTAAACTATCAAGTTGAAAGTCAAGAAGCTCGACATCGTCATAGTTATCTTCGATAATCAATATCTTGCGCACGGGCAAAGACAGTGTGTTTTTCAAAGTCTTCATGGTCACCTCACCGGCGGCAGTTTCACTATACCGAACCAAAACTCATCGATCATGCGCACTACTCGTGAGAGCTCGTTGAGACCGACTGGTTTGCTGATATAGCAGTTAGCATGTAAATCATAGGATCTCACAACATCTTCTTCGGCTTGCGACGTTGTTAGAATGACGACTGGAATTTTGCGCAGCTCCGGATCCGCTTTCATCTCAGTGAGCACTTCGCGTCCGTCTTTTCGTGGCATGTTCAGATCTAACAAAACTAGAGACGGTCTGTCGGCCGATGCGAACTGACCTTCTTGTCGCAAATACTGCATAGCTTCAACACCATCGGATACGACGTGAACAGTGTTAGATAGCTTCGTCTCCCGCAGTGCTGCTAATGTGAATTCCACATCATCGGCACTGTCGTCGACCAGAAGAATGTTTATGAGATCAGACAACGATTTTCCTCCAAACTATTAGGTATCGTAAAATTAAATGTGGTGCCCGAGCCAGGATCTGACTCAGCCCAAATTTTGCCACCATGTCGCTCGACAATGCGCTGACAAATAGCCAGCCCGATACCGGTTCCAGGGTAAGCGGAGGCACTGTGCAACCGCTGAAATACTCCGAATATTCGTTTGACAAACTCTGGCGCGATACCGATTCCATTGTCTTGTACTGAAAATAACCAGTACAGTCCAAGACGTTTGGCGGAGATTCGAACAACTGGAGTTCGCCCTTCAGCTGAAAACTTCAGGGCATTTCCAATCAGGTTTTGAAAAAGTTGTGAGAGCTGCGGTCCGTCTGCCATCACCGTAGGTAGAGTATCAAAGACTACTTCTGCACCGGCTTCGCTAATACTCGCATTGAGGCTCTTCAGGCAACTCTGAATGATTTTATTACTGTCAATCTGAATCAATTCGTGCGGCTTAGTTTGGATTCTCGAGTAATTGAGAAGGTCGTTGATTAGAGTCTGCATACGTTGAATACCACTGGCTATCTTCGAGATGCATCGAACAGATTTTTCGTCGAGGTTCTCACCTTGATATTTCGCGAGCATGTCGGAAAAACCGGCTATGGAACGCAATGGTTCCTGTAGGTCGTGAGCCGCTACGGTGGCGAACTGCTGAAGTGCTGCGTTTGATCTCGCAACTTCATCAGACAATTTTTTTTTCGTCACTGATGTCACGGATAAGTAGGACGCCTCCAGCGATTTCGTCGCCAGCTTCGCTCCAGAGTGGATTTATATCTATTGAACACCAGCGAGTTTCAATCGAATTTGACTGATTGATCTTATTTCGGATCAGAACTTGAAGATCTTTGATTTCTTCTCCTGCGATTGCTCTGACCAATGGCGATTGCTCAGACGGGCAAAGAGTCAATCCATCGATCAGATAGATGCCAAAATGCGCAGGCCATTGTTCCGCTTTGACGCTCGCACATCCGACACCGACTAACTCTTCTAAAGCAGCACTCGAAAAAATTACCGTTCCGTCTTTATTGACGGCGATAATGCCAAGTCCGATACTAGCCAGTACAGACTTGATTACGTGCGCTTGATTGAGCGTAAGTGACAATGTTCGCAAACTCCGATAGATACCTTCACTATGACAGAGTTTTGTTGCCAGAAGTAAACATTGGCCGCAACCTTGGTGACAGTTTCGCCGCATCAGCTGTCGATTTCTCAACTTCACACTTCCCTCAACGCGCCACCACATTCGGTTACAGGCGAATAGCCAGGCGTCTTGCAGATGAACGTGCTATTGCGAAAATCAACGTGCGCTCAGTAAAAAAGCTGTCGCGATCTCCGGGAGCATGGCGTTTTTCACAATGTGGAATTACTCAGTGTTTTTCGGACGGGATAAGCCTATTGTGTATGTCGGTGAGCAGTCTCGCAAACATGCAGGTTTAATTGATGGAAAGTATGGAAGAAACTTCGCTATCCGAGACGAGCGTTTTTAAAGTGCCGTTGCTGAGCACTAATTCTGTACCGAGCGAAAAATTGCAGTCCGAGCTTGCGCTTTTGCAACAACGTCATGACCAGTTGTGTCACGTCAGCGAATTTGAAAGGAAGATTCGTTCTCGAGAAAAGTCGCAAGTGACTTGCTTCGATCGCACAAAGCTGATCAGTACGTTCGAGCAGGAGATTGGCTTTATGTCAAAACAACTGAGAGACTTCATGCATCAACTAAAGAACGGCCGTTCGAGAGATTATGATCTGGAGTCCAACGTAAAGGATCTGAAGGCGCGCATACACTCATGTAAATTACTTCGAGATGATCACGTTGCGAAACTTGCTCGTTCGAAGGAGTTGCCTTGCCTACAGCAGGAGTTCAATGCGAGACTTCAGGCGCTGAATCTTTGCAAAGAAGATCTTCCGATCGCGATTTCGGTGTGCGAGAAAAGAATCAAGCATATCAAAAAGATCCTCGACTCTATTTCACAAGAAAATTCCAACAAACAAAAAATCGGAAGAAATGCTGCAAAGATGGTCTTCGGCAAAGAGTTCTGGCATCTATACTACAAAGATTTGCATTCCGCCCAGCGTGAAATTATTATCGTGTGCAAATTCATTTCACAAGGGCGCGTAAAAAGTCTGGCAAAAGTTTTGTCTAAGGCAATCGCTAGAGGTGTCCGTGTTGTTGTCGTCATTGGACCGCCAGCGCCAGAACATGTACCGTTAGTTGAGTTAATGATGAGCGTCAATATCGAAGTCATAATACGCGACGGGTTCCATCAAAAATTATCAGTGATCGATCAAAATATCGCGTGGCACGGCAGCCTTAACATCCTGAGTCACTGGAACGATCAAGGAGACCAGATGTGCCGAGAGCAAGAACCACATATGGTGCAACAGATTCTTAGCGGTATAAAAGAATTGCTAGACGGCTGACTGCTCAAACTTTGTCTGCCTTTCGAATGCACCGGAGCCTAACTGTCTTTGCTAAAGATCGATCTGGGCATTCTAGAACCAGCTTAATTGAACATCTCCGCCAGTCTTCTCACGTATGAGCCGAATAGAAGTATGCGACAACGCAGATTTCGATCATGATTCCAGGAATGTCATGTTTTGTCGTCGACAATCCCTTTTTGCTTTTCGGAAACTATTGCATGTCCGGAAGCTATTTTATGGATATGAGTTCGAACCTTAGACGATTGCAGGCGACCGATTCAGCGCGGTTCTACGTGTTATTCTGTTCAACTTCATCTAAACAACCGGCGGATGCTGAGTGTCGGGATGAAGCCTGTGGAAACATCGATAAGAGTGTGAGGATTCGTGATGAGTAAGAAACCAGCAAGAGTTCAAAAGTCAGCGCATAGACTTTGGACAACGGTTATAACCGGTTCGGTGTTGGCAGCCTCAGCACAGGCGGCAGAAGCGGGAAGCAACGATCACTCATTCAAAACGTTTCGGACTAATTTTAGTACCGTGGGCCCACGAGCACTTCGACAAGAGTATCGAGCTCGGCAAGCCGGTCGTGGTAACGAATTGCGGCAAGACTCAGGCAGTCATTTTACAGGGCTGCAGCAGCAATCGTCGAGGGTACAAGAAACGAGTCTAATTCAAGACACGCATTTAAACAGATTTGAACGCAAGTTGGAGCGCGGTCGAGAAATCAATCCTTCGCTGCATCTTAATGCGAAAGGCAATCTCGTCAAGCTCACAAACGGCGTCAATTTCGATCTCAGCTCGCAGGTTTCCAACATCGCGCTGGGCTCCGCCTTGCTCCAGGGTGGAACCGTTGAAATCGTTGTTGGCGATAAAACCAAAACATTTGAAGCTGGAAGCAAGGTAACAATTGGCGAGTACGTCGCAGTTAAACAAGCGCTGGCCGGTGAGCAGCAAATTGTTCTCGATAATAACGGCAGAGCCATAGGTGGGAGCGTTGATCTGGACGCCATTACTTCTGGTGGCTCTCCGATGCGGGCGGTATCGTTGACGGTGCCGGTCAATGTCACTGCCAGCGGTGACTTTGCGAAGAACGCAGATTTTCGTCTGCATGGTGATTTGTCCAACTATGGAAACATAGAAGTTTATTCGAGTAACGCGGAAGTTAAGAATGGCGCCATCTCCGCCGATGACATATTCAATCACGCCAACGCGTCAATTGAGTCGAATGTCGGATTGACCATCAACGCATATGGCAGTTTGCTTAATATGGGAACCATCAAAGCCGATGATATTCTCACGATCAATACTGGCAATGTGCGAAACGCCGGCACAATCTCCTCAACTCACAGTGCTGTGAACTTCAACGGAATCGCGGGTTCTGCTCTCAATTTGGACAATCAAGGCGGTTCCATTCTAGCGAAGCAAAATGACATCAACATCGTTAATCTAAACGGCGACATTAACTTAAACGGCGGAGATTGGCTCTCCCAGCGATTGAACATTGATGCTGGGAGTGGCGCTCTGCGCGCCCATCTCAACGACGTCACCGGACAGGTAAATGTAAAAGCTAGCTTTGCTGAACTCGGTGCTGCCACCGAGAACTTGAATCTCGGTAACATAAAAATAGATGGCGATCCGACCTGGTACAACACTGCTGGAAACGTCCTACTGTCAGGTGACATCACCGCGTCAGGACTGAGCCCAAACATCGCGGTGCTCGCCGGTGGACATATAATCTCAGTTGCCGGAGGCCCCACATCAATTGATTCCAGTGCCTTCTTCACTGGTGGAAACGCCGGCGCAATCACATTAGTCGCGGGCGCAAAGTTCATTCTCGGGACTGGTAGCGGAAGCAACAATACTGACACTAGTCTCACGATTACGAACCCCGACCCTGGCGCCACCGGTGGTGGCGTCTACCTTAATGGCAGCGCACCTTCAGGATTTGCTGGCACGCCCGCTTCGATTGGCAAATTTTCTGCAGAAGGAATGACTGGCAATAACAGCGGAGGTGACGTCCAGATCATTGCCTATGCAGGGACGAGTGCAGGTTCCGGCATAGTTAGAGTAGGCGCACCAATAATGACCGGCGGTAGCGGAAGCGGCTCCAACGGCGACGTGACAATTATTGCCGGCGCTACGAGCGGAAATTCAATAACCGCCCTTGATATCGATTCCTCAGGATCGACTGGCACTGCCGGCAGTATCACCATCGCGACTGCAACACCGACAATAACAGGCACTGGCAGCATCACAATTCTAGGAGGAGCGATTCAATCAGGCAGTGGCAGCTTCGCAGCCGGTGTCGTTCAAAACGGTGATGTCTCTACTGGCAATCTCCTTGCCGCAGGAGCTGGTGGCGCTGCAGGGAACGTCACTGCTGGGACCTCTGGGAGTGCAGGTGGCGCCGGTGGTGCCCTCGACATCCTCGCCGGCGGCAACATAACGACCGGCTATTTGCGCACATTTGGCGGCGGCGGCGGTGGAACCGGATTTCCTAATGGAGGAGGGAGCGTCGGCGGCGCCGGAGGTGCAGGCGGCAGTGTAAATGTCACGTCAGCCAACGGCTCAATCACAATCAACGCAGATGTAAACACGTCTGGTGGCGGCGGCGGCGGAAGCGGTAGTAGTACGTCACTTGGTGGCGGTGCAGGAAATGTCACGCTTGATGCAGGCACCACTCTCACCATTGCCGGGCCAATTCTTGCTGCCGGCGGTGGAAATGCCACAGGAGTTCCCTCAGGATATAGCGATGTCGGGGGCAGCTGCGGCGGCGGAGGCGGCGGCGCACAAA
>JADYXR010000241.1 GCA_021772095.1 Candidatus Obscuribacter sp.
AAATACAGATTCAGACATTTAAGATCTAGTGACATTCAGCGACAGTCAAGCGGCAAATCTGTCTGACGCCAAGCGGCAAAAACCATTGTCGCTGATCATAGTGAAAATATCGGGTAACTCATACCGGAGTAAAGAAGCGGCAGAGCGAGCGATTTCGCGAGCTTCAAAGAAGTCGAGCAAAAGCAAAAAGAAGGAGGAAAAATCAATTGACAATGAAAGTGATTCTTCTTGAATGCGATGGTTCATGGCTTTTCGATCAGTGCGCGCCGCCATTTTGATCATGGCGAATTTGCCACTTGCTCTTATCGGTGGCATCTGGGCGTCACTCTTCTTTGGCGGTGTCTTGAGCGTAGGATCACTTGTCGGCTTCATCACATTATTCGGCATCTCTACACGTAATGGCATCATGCTTGTTACCCACTATAGCGATTTGCTCGCTAAGCCGAGTTCAATGGACGATATCATCGAGCAGAGCGCAATGGATCGCCTCAGTCCCGTTCTGATGACTGCACTGACAGCAGCTCTCGGTGTATTGCCAATTGCTGATTTGGGAGGCACGGGAAGAGAATTAGAACAACCTCTGGCCATCGTAATCTTGGGCGGAATGTTTACGTCCACCATTTTGACCTTGATTGTTATTCCGTCGTTGTTAAAACTTTTCGGTGCTGAACTCAAACCAGTGCATCGAACCGCTGCCACAGCCGAAACAAGTAGGGCCACTACCAGATCGTGAACTCAAAAGAATTCACAGGAATGGAGATGAAGTATGGACGACTGCTGCAATAAAAGGAAACCGAAATCGTAGCAATGAAAAGCAGTCATGCCAAAATTCTCTGGGCTGTTTTGGTTCAACGCTTGCTTCCTTCCTTGACTTAGCCTCGTTCAAAGTCGTTGGACGGTGCTGTACTCTCGCTTGTGCTTGTAGCTGTTTTGGTGCTCGAAGAACGAGTAATGTCAACTTGAGAAGTTGAATCGGGTTTTTGCTCTCCCTGGCTGCATCCTGCCAAAACCATGATGCATGCAATGGATAGGACTGTAGATTTTTAAAATTTCATTTTCATTCTCCTAAATACGCCTGATTAGATTCCGCCGCTAGCAAAGATCAGGCGCGCCTCTGCCAAACGATACTTGTAGATTGATTCGAGCAAAGTAAGCCGCGCATTGAACATCTTCACGGTCGCATCGAAGTCTTCCAGCGCGATTGATTTGCCGACCAGATACCTGGTGTGAAACAGTCTTTGATCTTCTTCGGCCGAAGTTACTTCGTCCTTGGCAAGAACTATATTCCGGCGGGCAATGTCTAAATCAATCCAGGCTTGTGAAACTTCCTGAGCAACTTTCAGATCGATTTCTCGCTTTGCGATTTCAGCTTGCCGAACAGCAGCATCAGCCGCGCGCAGCTCATTCAACCTGCTGCCGGAATCGAAAAGAGTGACACCGCCCATGACACCAATAAAGCCACCCCAACGACCGCTAGCATTACCGTCTGGAGAGCTTCCGGAGATGTTACTGCCTAGTCCGTAGGCGTTGACCTGAGGCGAATATTTGCTCCGCGCTACAAGTTTTCGCGCTTTCGTCTCCACCAACTTGCTTGCGGCCCGGGCTATCTCCGGCCGGTTTTTGGCCGCTTCGAGTAAATAGGTGCTTACATCTCCAGAGGTTTCAACAAACTCCAGCGAATCTTTAAGTGTTACTAGTGAGCCGAGATTGACAGCCATAGTAACCTTAAGATTCAGCAACGCTGTGTTGAAATCCCTGTAGCTCTCATTGAGCTGAATGCGTGCCTTTGCCAGTTCTGATGCCTCGCGCAGATAGTCGGCTCTGGGTGATTTACCCTCCTGCACCCTCACCTTCATGTTGTTGCTGCTCCACTCTCGATACTTGACGTAGTCGGCAGCCACTCTAAGCTTTGCTTCACTCCAGGCAGCGTTCCAGTACCCCTCTTTTGCTTTGAGCGCCGTTTCGATCCGATTTTCCCTGAATGCGGCAAGCGATTGCCGTTCTTGTGCCCGGGCTGCTCTATAGCCACCAATTAGACGCCCTCCTGTGAATAGCGGTTGCGTGCCGGCAAAAATTAGACTCAACGATGTGCCTTTCACAATCGGTTGCATTGGAGGAGAGGCGACCGCGGTGTCCCCGGGAAAGAACAACATTTGATTTAGAGAAGATGTTGAATACAAGGTGCTGAAAGACGCAGATGGTCCAAACTTTCCTAGCGCAGACCGAGCGAGGAATTTCGAACTGATCCAAGATTGTTCGGATTGCTGAAGAGTAAGATTATTTTTGATGCTTTTTTGCACCGCATCTGAAAGTCCAAGCGGTCCTGCAATTTCCGGTAGATCCGCAGAAGGCGCTTCTTTCACGATCCTTAGTTGTATTGGATTACTGAGTTCTACTTCATCTGTAGACGTAGGCGGATACGAACCCTGCTCCGGAAGCGGTCCTTTTAGATCCTGTGCAAAAACTCGCGTACCTCCTTCTAAAGTTACGGTGAGAAACAGTGATGCTATCACTGATAAAACTGCTTTGCTCATCGTCACGGACTAACCACCTCCGTTGCCTTTGCTTTGTTCGAAGGTTGTTTCTCTTGCCACAATCGCACAGCTGCTTCTCTTTGACTCGGGCTCAAAACTGCCAACGCCTGTTCCCCAAACAGTTGTTCCATCTGTCTCTTTTGGCGCCCTAATTGTGAGATGGGCTTTGCTGCTTCTTGAACGTATGCGAGCCCGACGCCATCGGTCTTGCGGCTCTGAGTAAACTCGTTGAAGTTATGCATCTTTTGGTTGATGTCAGCTTCGACTGGTGCAAGGCTTGTTTGCTGTTCCTTGGCGAGCTTCAACAAAACATTCTTCTGATCCGCTGTTATGTGCAATTCCGCCGACATTGAGATCAGCTCGGATATCGAGGGTCTGCGCAGCAACTTTGCGCCAGCACTGGTTTCGACGCGTCGCTCAATAGTCACTTTCGGTTTTGAAAGTAAGTTAAAACCTCCGATGCAGATCAGCGCAAGCAACATTGCCGTCGTGCCGGGACCGACTAAGCCTCGCTTCTGAGGCGTATCTTGTTTCTCTTTCAACTGCATAGGAACCGTCATTTCTTTTTCTCCCGCTTCCAAATTCGCTTCGTCGTCCAATTCAGAAGGTCATCTATGTAAGCGTGCATGATCGGAATATCAAGAAGGCTGAGGATTGTTCCAACAATCAATCCGCCCACAACCACAGTGCCCAGCGGTGAATAGGCATCCATGCCTGTCTTTGGTGAAATCGAGACCGGCAGCATAACAATGATTGTGATTACTGACGTCATCAAAATCGGACGTAGTCTTTCTGGGCATGCCTTGATGATTGCCTCATCTCTCGGCATGCCAGCTTCTCGATGTCGCAAAATTTGGTCGATTAGCAGAATTGCGGTGGTTATATCCATCCCCGTGAGAATTATCACTGCCATGATCGATACGCTGGAGAAAGCCTGGTGAGCGAGCCAGAGAGCGAAGAACACACCAGACAATTCCAATGGTAGAGAAAACACCATCTGTAGTGGCTGTAGGAATCCTTTGAATTGAGCCACCAGAATGAGAAAAATGAATAGTATCGCCAGTTGAAGACCAATGAGAAGACGCCCAAATGCATCCATCATCTGCGTCATGTCGCCGCGCATTTCTATCGTGTAGCCTGGCGGCCAGTTCATCTTGGCCATCGCTTTCATCATCACTTCCATCCCGACATCCATCGATGGAGGCTCGCCCTTCCTGTAATAGCCCATTACAGTGACTGCCCGCCTCATCATGTCGTGGCTTATCACCGTTGGCGCTTCCCTGTATTCCAGGCTAGCAACGCTCTTAAGCGGGACTTGCCTGCCGTCCGGCGTCGTTACTGTCATCAATAACAAATCTTGTGGATCTCTTCGCTGAGACTCGTCATAGCGAACAAGAATTGTTCTTTGTCGAAGGTTAGGAAGGCGGTAGTATTCGTTTGTCAGAGCACCAGTGACGGCATAATAAGCCTGGTCAGCTATTTGCGAAGGAGTTAGTCCTATCTCTTGCGCTCTTCTAGGATCGATCTTGATTTCCCAATCAGGTTTATTCAAAGTCCAGTCTGTCGCGACCTGATGCATCCCATAAGTTTCTTTGGCAATCTGGGCAGTTTGTTCCGCCAATTTAGTGACAATGCTCATGTCGGGACCGGTAACCAGAATGGAGATCGGCGCCTGTGAACTGGCCATTACGTCCGAGCCCATTTCTTTTATTTGCAGGCGGCGAATTCCCGGAATGGTATCAGTGGCTTCTTTCTGTACACTGTCGATCACATCCCAAATCGTCTGTTTGCGGTCGTCTTTGTCGCTCAGCGTGATCATGAAGGTGGCAAAATTGACACCAGGCATGTTGTATCCATTGTAATAGGTGCCACCAGGGTCAATACCAATCTCGGTTGAGACATGCTCTATCTCTGGATGTTTGAGCATGATCTTTTCGACTTTTGTGGTTATCGACTCAGTTTCGTCAAAGGAAATACCTGCGTTTACTTCAAGCACTCCATAAGCCTGACCGACATCAGCCAAGGGCATCATTTCGCTGCCTATGAAGTTGTAAAAAGTGAATCCAATCACAATGGTGGCAAGAATCCGTGCCATGTTCACAAAACGGTGTATGAGCATCCATGCCACTAGACGTGCATACCCATGTTCAAGTTTGGTCAACATCTTGTCCACTGGCTCGAGCACGCGCAGCCTGAGCTGTTTTTCAAGCCAGAATTCATGGACGTTATCGTAAGATTCAGGTTTTGCTCGCAAGAATTTTTCGGCAAGAACTGCCGTCAGAGTAAGCGACACAAGGAACGAGGCAAGCAATCCGAATATAATCGGCCATACCAGACCAACAAACATCTGTTGAACAATGCCACCACAGAAAAGTAATGGTGCAAGCGCAAGTATGAGCACTAAAGTGGATGCTGCCACAGCAAGGCGAACTTCGGTGATACCGTCAATGGTGGCTGTCTTGGGGTCTTTACCCATTCGCAAATGCCGTTCTATTGCGTGTATGTCAATAATTGAGTCATCCACTAACCGGCCAATGGACAGCAAAAGACCAATCAAGGTCGAGCTGTCTAGCGTCATCCCCATAGGAATGAGAGCAAGCACAGCCATTGCAAGCGCGATCGGAATCGTAATCATCGAAATGAACGTTGCTCGCCATTCACCAAGAAAGAGAAGAACAGCAATACCAGTGAGAATAATTGCGGTGCCCAACTCCTCAAGCATGTTGCGCATTAAAATGCCTACGAAATGCGCGTTGTTGTAACTCACTTCAAAATGGATGCCTGGATAATCTTTCTCCAGCGCTGCAATCTCTTTCTTGATGCCCTCAATCACCCTCGGAGAACTCGCCTCTGGTGTTTGAATGACGCTAATCTCGATGCCGGGCTCGACCTTGTCCTTGTGAACATGATGATATGCAGCGCGCTTTTCCCAGTAAGTATCTATTACACGGGCGACATCTTTAACATAGATAACGCGGTTGCCAACGGCTTTGATCGGATAGCCCTCGACTTGTTTTGGATCATGCGCCAGCGTATCTATTCTCGCAATTGACTCTCCGCTACCATAAGTAAGCCTTCCTCCTGGCTTGGCTACGTTTTGCTTGTCTATCGCGTCCTTTACATCCAGGATAGAAAGCCCGTAACCGGCCAATCGATTGCGATTTACCAACACTTGAAGCTGGCGCTTGTAACCACCAAATGAATAAATTGACCAGACGTCCGGCACCTGTTTCAATCTGTTGGTTATTTGGTTATCTGCCAACTCTCGGAGCCGCACAGGATCCCAGCCTGGAGCTGTCAGGTTGTAGGTCAGAACTGGCAGATTCAACGGGTCAATAAACAGTACCCAGCTAGGCTTAAGGTTTGCGCCTGTGACTGGCAAATCCGCTTGAACTACATTCATGAGCGCTTGTGTCTCCACCAATGAGCGCTTCATATCGGTGCCATAGGGAAACTCCAGAGAAACCATGGAGAAGCCCTCTTGCGAGGTGGAACGAATGAAACGCACGCCGCGAATGTCCACCATCCGTTCCTCAATCGGCTTGCTAATGTAAGTCTCCATTTCCTCGGCAGACAGTCCAGGTTGCATGCTGACAATGCCAATCATCGGGCTTTGCACATAGGGCATTAGGCGCTTTGGCATGTAGAAGCCAATGGCGATAATAGCCAGAAGCACCATCGCTAGATAGAAAGCGGCAATGGTGTATGGATTTTCAATCGACCAGGCCGTCAGGTTGAATCCACGCAGTCGTATTGCTCGTCTTGGAGGTGTGGCTTTCTTCTTGTCGCCTGCTATCACTAGGGCACATCCAGATCGAGCGTGCTCTCAACGGGAGCTTCCCCTGGTGCTGTGACTGTCAAGTCAAGTTGCCACAATCCGCTCATCAAGTCTGTCTTCATCTGTGTTTCGCCATTAATGCCGGTCGTGCCGCTGACGACAGGTCCGGGCATATTCATGCCTGGCATGGATGTTTTAACAGACACTCTGGCACCGGATACACTACCACCACCGTGTTTTTCTAATGTCACAACTACGGTGTTAGAGCCGCCTTTGGCTGGTTTTAGAGCGACTTTCAACATCAATACACCGGACATCTCTTCGTGTGTCCAGTTATTGGTTGAGTCCAATCTGTTTCCTTGCACTTCAGATGCAGTGGGCAGATTTACTGGGCCGGTCTTGCCCCATTCCGCCTTCACTACAGACATTCCAGGCTGAAGATCGGCATATCCAGCATAGACGACCTCATCTCCTTCCCTGAGCCCCTTTAAGATCTCTGTTCTTTCTGGATTTGATAAACCAACCTCAACGTCGACAAGCGTTGCCACTTGCTTTCCGCCAACTTCTTTGGGCACAAGTGGCATTCCGCATTTAGGGCACTTGCCGGGCTTATCTGAAATAACCTCTGGGTGCATCGTGCAGGTGTATTCGGTAGCACCGCCGGTAGTGGCGGATGCGGTCGATCTCCAGACCTGCGCTTTGCCTTCTCTCCAGACAATGGCGCTGGTTGGCACAGTTGGACCGTCACTTTTCCCGGTCAGGATGCGCATGATGATGTATTGTCCTGGGAGGAATTTGTACTGTCCGACGGTTCCTACTTGTTTTGCGCGCGGATTGCGTCCGGGCAGAACATTGTCAATCAGCGCTTCTACTGTGAAAGTTCGGCTGGAGGCATCTGCTGCAGGAAAAATGGAAGTAATTGCCGCTATCAATTCGTTTTTCGAGTTCTCTGAACCCTTGATGTAGACCTTATCTCCAAGGTGGATGTTTTCAGCATCCTCGGTTGCCACTTCTGCCTGTATGCGCACTTGCTTTATATGTGCAATCTTCAGAAGTAACATCCCTGGACTGACAACCACTCCAGGGCTGATCGCCCGCTTGGTGACAACCCCATCGTCCTGTGCCAAAATCCGCGTGTAACTCTCATTTATCCTTGCGTTCTTTAGGACTGACTGTGCCTGCTTTGCTGCCGAATACTGATGGCCAACGTGATGGATCATAGTATCTAGCTCTGACTGCGCCGCCAGTCGCGTATTTTTTGATTCACGCAGCTTTGCCTGGGACTGATCTAGCTTTGCTTGGGCGACTCGCAACTCCGCTGCTTCTTTTTGATATTCATCAAGCGAGACCACTTGCGCTTTCAGCAAGGCGCTCTGTCTCGCGACTTCCGGCTTCCAATAAGACAGGTTGGCATCTGCTTCTTCAACTGCTTTTAGCGCTGCCTGCTCGGCTTCCTTTGATGCCTGGAGTTGATATTTCTTTTGCGCGAATTCTGATTTTGCAATGCCAGCGTTATGCTGCGCCGCGTCTTCTGCATTTTCAGCTTCCTCTCGCTTGGTGCTGTATTCAGAATTGTTTGCCGGATCCAGCTGTATGAGAAGCTGGCCTTTTCGTACTCTGTCACCGGCATAAACAGGTATAGCGACTACTTGCCCGGTGACCCGGGGGTAAACATCCTCATCTGTATACGCCTGTACAGAGCCGGTGTAAGTCACCGAGCTACTTATAGGGCGTCTCTCCACTTTAGCAATTCCTACAGGCACAGCTCCTTTTGGTGGCACCATCGCCGCCATGTCCATTGCTTGTGACTCGATCACACTCATCTGTCCTGGCTTTTTAAACATCTGGACAATACTCACGCACACGACAATAACGACGATAAGTGTCACTAGCCCCCAGAAGTTCTTGCGCAACAAACCAAAGAATCCGAGCCTCTGAGGCTGGTCGATGTCAACTGTTTCCGGTCTTGAATCAATTTCTGCCATTGTTATTTGGGCCTTGTCCCGAGTTTAGTTGAAAAGTTTGGTGATCCCCTCCAGGACTAGCCTGGTATGGTTTCGGTTGCAACACCAGAACCCAATTCAAGAG
>JADYXR010000242.1 GCA_021772095.1 Candidatus Obscuribacter sp.
ATCCTCTTGAATTGGGTTCTGGTGTTGCAACCGAAACCATACCAGGCTAGTCCTGGAGGGGATCACCAAACTTTTCAACTAAACTCGGGACAAGGCCAGATGCGCGGGAGCCTGGAGAAGTTGCCGAATGTGAGCTATTACTTTACTCAATATATTCAGACCACCCTTGACGAAGCGTTGTCCGGAGTACAAGGCTCTCTAGTTGCAAAAATCAGCGGACCCGACCTCGCCACGCTCGAAGGGCTCGCTCACGAGGTCGGTCGATCGATGAATCAGACGCCTGGAATCGTGGACGTGATAGTCGATCCTTTAATCGGCCAGCCTCAAGTTTCAGTCAAAATCGACAGGTCAAAAGCAGCTCGTTATGGGCTCAACGTAGCGGATCTTCGCGACCTGGTCGAGATTGCCGTCGGCGGAATGCCGGCTACCGTCGCGATTGAAGATGAACGTCGCTTCGAAGTCATACTGCGGCTTGGCAAAGAATGGAGAGGAACTCCGCAGGCACTGAATCAGATCCTTGTCGATACGCCGTCTGGAGAGCGGATTCCACTGTCGCAAGTTGCAGAAGTGGAAGAAACAATCGGAGCAACCCAGATCTGGCGCGACGCAGGCTCTCGCCTTGCCACAATCCGAGCCAATGTTCGAGGTCGGGATCTGGCGACATCGGTGCACGAAGCACAAGACAAGGTTAAAGCGGCCGTAAAATTGCCGCCCGGTTATCGCGTTGATTGGACGGGCGAATTTCAAAGACAGCAGGAAGCGTCTCATCAGCTCTCCATCATCGTCCCAGTTACACTTGCGCTGATCATCATCATTCTCTACATGGCTTGCGGCACCTTGAGCGGTGCCCTGGTAATGTTCTCAGTCGTACCGCTGGCCGCAATCGGCGCTGTCATCGATTGACGGGCACTTACATGTCCATCTCCGCCGGCGTTGGTTTCATCGCACTCTTTGGTTTGGCTGTTAAGAACGGCATTCTGCTCGTCTCCTTCGTCAACGAATTGAGACACGCAGGTCTCTCCCTGCCACGGGCAGTTTATCGAGGCTCTGTGACGAGGCTGCGACCGGTCTTAATGACGGCCACAATTGCAGCCGTTGGTTTGTTGCCGGCGGCATTATCCAATGAAATCGGAGCGCAAACCCAAAAACCATTCGCGATAGTCATAATTGGTGGACTGATCTCGTGCACATTTCTTACACTGTATGTGTTGCCTGCCATCTACCTGAGATTCTCTCCAAGCCCCGGACGCAAAAGGTCGAGTTAAGTGAAAACTGCTGATTCATACCGAACGAAACTGGGACACGGAATATTAGCTGTCGCACTGATCGCGCTGACGGCGGGCTGTGCGGAAAAAACCAGTTCACTGGCGCCGCCCAAACATCTGATCAAACACGACGCCACAAGGCTGACGTTGAGCCCAGATCAAGTCAAGGACTTGCATCTGACTAGCGCTACCGTTGTTTCACAAGTGATACCAGAGGAACTCGATCTGGTCGGACAGATCGACGAGAACAGCACGCTGTCTACTCCTGTGATGTCGCTCGTGCCCGGGCGAGTTGAGAAAGTCAATGTCCAACTCGGCGATCACGTCAGAAAAGGGCAGTATCTGGCAGAGATTAGAAGCGACGAAGTGGCGCGCATCGAGGCCGAATTGTTGCACGAATTTCTCAGCCTGGAAGTCGACGTCGAGCGTACCAAAGTAAAATTGGAACTGGCGCAAAAAGCGCGAGACCGGCAGCAGATGCTGTTTAACGAAGGTATCGGAGCACGCGCCGTTTTAGAAACTGCCGAAGGCGAGTACCGCATGGCGGAGGCCGAGCTGAAAGCGTTTCGCGAGAAGAGGCGCTCCGCAGTAGAGACTACGCGCGAACGTTTGAAACTGTTCGGCATTCAATCGCATGAAATCGATCGCCTGTTGAAGACACGCGTAACAGATAACATCTTTGACGTGCCCTGCCCGCGAGGCGGAGTGATAGTCGCCAGGGAAGTCGATCTTGGTCAGATGGTCGATGTTTCACATCAGATGTTTATGGTTTCCGATCTCACCCAAGTTTGGGTTAATGCTCAAGCTTTCGAAAAGGATATTAATTCAATCGCGCTCGGTGAGCCAATTACGCTTCACCTGGAAAGTTACCCCGGACAAGTTTTTCACGGCAAAGTCGATTACATTGGTTCCACTCTCGATCCAAAAACTCGAACACTGGCTGTTAGAGCCACTGTCGCCAATCCGCATTTAAAACTGCACCCGCACATGTACGCCCAGGTCAAATTAAAAGTGGGGCAGCGAACGGGGCTACTGGTGCCGACTTCGGCTGTTAGAAAAACCGGCGAGACGTATCTGGCATACGTCGTTTCAAAGCCCGGCGTTTTCGAAGAGCGCAAGATTGAGATCGGGCCGTATAAGGGCGACAAAGTCGTGATTGAATCAGGATTGCGCGCCGGCGAAACAGTTGTCGCCAAAGGCAGTCTTGAGTTAAACGGGCTTGCCATCAAGATGTCCAGCGATTCAGAGGAACAATAATGAAACTGGTGACCGCAATAATTCAGCCATACATGTTCGACAAACTGGCGCGCGTTTTTCGAAAGACGCACCACGCCTGCTTCACGGTGTTCCCGGTGAAAAGCTTCGGCGTGCCCGAGGGCGGCATGGCTGTCGACTTGATGACCGAAAAGGTGCGCGTCGACGTGGTCGTGCAGGACGAGGAAGCAATCGAGGTTGCCGAGCTGATCGCAAACACCGTCGGCACCCACCAAGAAGGCGACGGCATGGTCTTCGTCAGCGAGATTTCATACGCCATCAACATCAACACCGGTCAGCGCGGCGCCGAGGCTCTACAACCCAGCGCCGATTAGTCATATCCGCCAGATTTGAATTGGCAACCGGATATGAGTCATAATGAATATTACGCGCTCACCCTCGCCCCTTACCCACGGTCGCAATGCCAGACCCGATTCGCATAGTTGTTGTCGAAGACCATCATGTCACCCTTGATGGTTTAATCCACGGGCTCGCTCGTGAAACGGGTCTTGAAGTGGTCGGCAGTTCCGATAATTCCGACGATGGTTTGAAAGTTTGCGAAGAATCGCGCCCGGACGTGATTGTGCTCGATCTGCATTTGCCCGGGCGCCTCGGTCCTGTCGGCATGATCAAGGAATATCTGCGTTTCTCCGATCTGAAACTGGTCATATTTTCAGCCGAGAGCCGCCAGGCGTTTATCCAGGAAGTTTTGAACATGGGCGTCAGCGCCTACTTGCTCAAGTCAGAGCGAGTATCGAAAGTGGCAGACGTGATTCGGCGCGTCCACAAAGGCGAGAAGGGTCTGGTCACCGAAGAGCTCACCCTGGACCGCAAGAAGTTGACGCCGTCTGAACAAGAAGTGCTGCACATGCTCGGCAAGGGTATGAAATATCAAGAAATCGCCGAACACAGATTTACTTCGATTGCGACGGCAAGAAAGCAGTGTGAGGTTTTGCTCTTAAAACTAAACCTTGAAAATCGTGAGCAACTAATCGCCTGGTCCGTGCAAAACGGCTATGGCAGCGAGGAATTGGGCGGCTAATCGTTTTTTTTTAAACGATTAATCGCACGCTCTGACGAGGCAGCATGACGCAACAACGGCAGACAACTTCAATCGCGGACTTGCTGTACAGGGCGAAGGTAATTTCGCAGGATCAGTTGGCGCGGGCCGTGGCCACCTCGATTCGCACCAATGCCACAATAGGCAAAGCCCTGGTGGCCAACGGCACGGCACCCGAGGTCGTGCGCACCGGAGCGCTTGCCCACACGCTTTTGACGGAAAATTTGATCGTGCAGGACATGGCGGTTGAGGCCGTGACCAAGGCGATCAACGAGAAGATAAACCTTGAAGAGGCCCTTGAACAGCTGGGCTGGCAGACAGATTATCGATTGATAGTTGGACGCCTGTGCCAACTTTTAGTTGAGTCCGGCACGGTTTCGGAAGCTGATATAAACAATGCCGTCGAAGCGAGCGCGGCTAGTGGTCTGCCTTTAGGACGAGTGCTCGTGGTCAGGCGCGTGGTTCCAGAGACTCTCGTCTACGCGGCGCTGACCGCACAAGTTCTAATTAAAGAAGGCAAAATCACATCCGACCAGGCGATTGCCGGTTTAAAACTAGCAAACAAAGACCGCACCGGCATTGAGGTAGCGCTGACTAAGCTCGGTGCAATTCCGGCCACGCGCACCGATCCAATCAGACTGGGAGAACTATTAAGCGCAGCCGGTCTGGTATCCGAAATCGATCTGCTCTCGGCCGTCGAAAAGGGCATGGGACACGAGATGCCTATTGGTCAGGTACTTTTGAAACACGGACTTTTGCCGCAGCATATTCTCGATAAAGCGCTGACTCTGCAATTCATGGTCAACAATCGTTCACTCACACCAAACGATGCGATCGCACAGCTGCAGCGCATCTCCAAAGCGCCGCGCGAAGAACTCCATGACACCAGGGGTGATGACAGAAATGAAAAGGGCGAGTTCGGTGAGATAAGCGGCACGTTCAGCACCGCCGGAACCTACTTCCGTGGCGGCGGACGGCCCGACAACATCTTTGAGGATTACGGCAGTGCGCCGGATCCGTCGAAAGTCATGGGGCTCTACAAACGCGAAGACTGGATGCGCACAATTCAGCAACTGACGCTGGAAAAACAGAACCTGGCGTACAAGGTAGTGAGCCAGCAAGAAGAGATGAAATATCGCCTGGCACGAGAATTGCACGATACCATCATCGCCGACCTGATGATGTTGAAGCGCTACCTGGGCGGAGATCGAAAGCTTTCCAATGACGAAACGATTGAGATCGTCGACAATATTCTTTTGCAATTAAGAGACATCTGCAGCGACTTTGCGCCCCGCAACTTCAAAGAGTGGGGATTGAAGATGACTTTGAAAGACACGCTTGACCGCATGAGCGAGCGCACCGGGATTCAATCTACCTTCATGTGTGAATTCGAAATTCCGGAGTTGCCTGATCCAGTCGGTTTGCATACGTACCGGATTATTCAAGAAGGTTTGAACAACGTCGAAAAATATTCAGGCGCCAGTGAAGTTTCTTTGTTAATCGAACGACCGAAAGAAAAGACTCTGCGCTTTCGTCTATCCGACAATGGCAAAGGCTTCAGCACACAGGAGACGGGCTCACCCCGACGCACAGGCACCGAGGCCGGTGGCATGGGGATGGGCGGTATGAAGGAGCGCGCGGATTTGATTCGTTGCTTTTTCCCGACATCACTGTCGGTCGATTCGTCGCCCGGACACGGCTCCACCGTGACGCTTGAAGTTGAACTAACTTAGGGTTGTCGAAATAAATGCTTCGTTTATAAATATGCCTGGCGGCATTTTTCGATTTCGAAAAAATTTTTCGGCATATTATAATGTGCCGCCCACCAACTCTTCCTCCAAGCTTGCAATAAACTTCCATTACGCAGCCAGAACTGTGCAAAACCACAGTCACCGGACCCTGACGCTCGCCACACTCGTTCACATCCACCGCGAGTTGAGGTCTACGAGCCGGTATGGCTGCCGCTTTCACACAGCCCGCCAAACATTTCGCAAATTAATGTTGGCAGATCGGAAGGCCACGCTTAGCTATCCATGCGCCTCTTGATTGTTTTATACACGATTACGCTAAATAGAATTCGCGAATTCCTTTCTGGGAGTTGCCAACATATTATGGAAATATCCCCCGATGCCCAGATTGTGCGATGGAGTTTCCCAGCCATGCAGACCACGAAAGAATCTTTCAATAACCGAGTCGTTCCTCTAAGACAGAGCACGACCGGCAACCATCCCAATGCTTCGAGACAGAGCATCACGGGCGACCATCCAAACCCGCTGCGACAGAGCATCACAGGCAGCCACGCCACCGTGCCGATGTCACAAGCACGCCGGGCACGGCAGGTGAGGATCGGAAAGATCCTCGAGGCCTCAGGTCTAATTTCAACAGACTGCCTCCACGAAGCACTTACTATTTCGCAAGAACTCCAACAACCAATCGGCAAAGTACTGACCAGCACACAGCAAGTCGCTGACCGCGATTTGCAATCCGCACTTCTGGCTCAATCAATGATGGCCGAAGGTCTGGTCGAAGAAAACGTGGCGATGGAAGCATTGAAAATTGCTTACCGCGACCGACTTCCTTTTGGTCAAGCGCTGGAAACAGTCAACGCGATTTCCTTCCACAAATCGCCCGTAGCCAGCGGTATCGAAGAATTACTACTTGCATCCGGAATGGTTTCTCAGTCAGTTCTCGACGAAGCAAAACGTGTTTCGATGGAAACCGGCATGACACTAGGAAGCAGCTTAATGAGCACAAGAGCAATCGTTTTTGCTCACCTCAACTTCGTATTCGAATGCATCACTTTGATCGGCGCAGGTCGCATTTCCCAGGCAGTCGCAGTCAAAGCACTGGCATTGATCAAATTCGAAAACGTAGACCTGTCCGAGGCTCTCAAAAGACAACGTATCTCTCCAAAGAGCACTCAATCGAAATTGAAGCTGGGCGATTTGCTCACCGCCGGTAGTGTCGTCACCGAGAAAGATGCTCTTACCGCAATCGAAAGCGCATTGACCGAAAAGCGCTTGATAGGCGAGATACTGGTCAGATCCGGTTTGATCTCCCAAGAACTTTTGCAAGACGCACTCGAAATGCAAAACCTGGTAGTCAAAGAAGTAATCACCAAAGACGAAGCCGCCTTCGTGCTTCGCTCCGTGGTCGCCGAGAATCAATCTGTGTTCCAGATACTGAAAAACAGAAAGAGCCTTCAAGATGATGCATCCACGGCTGGAAAAGCTCTCGACTTACTTATCAAAGCCAAGCTCGTCGAAATAATGTCGATACCACAGGCGATGGCAAAACAACAACGCTATGAAATGGACGCACTGAAGGCGCTGGTTGCATCCGATCTGCTCGGTGCGGTGGTTTGTCGCGCAGCGATTGAAACCGCTCGTCGTGTCGCCAACGGTGATTTGACACAGCAACAAGCTGTTCTGGCAATCCATCACTGCGACCGCACCCGCGCAGAAATCGAACACGCACTACTCGAACTCGGAATGAACTCCGAGAAAGTTGCGACAACATCAATGGTTGAAGAAGCCGCAAAATCGAAGACTGTCGAATCTCAATCAACCCCTTACAGCATGCCTAGTTGGACCAGATCGTTCGAATGCATCATGGCTGTTGTCGGAGTTGTCCTCGGTGTCGCTGGCGGTATCGCCACAAGTCTGCTTTATCCAAACTCCTTTGCAGGATACTGCGCCTGCGGCTGTGTTCTCGCCGTCGGCTTGCTGTTCTACATCCTCGGCAAATCCTGGGAGCGCCGCCTCCAGGACAAGCAACACGAAATCAAAAAACAAGAAGAAGCCGCTCAACAACAAGTTAGCCGCCTCGTAAAAATCCGCACGAAAGAATCTTACTAAGCCAGGACTCATTTTTGCAGCGGGTTAAGTTTCTAAGTTCTGAAACCTGCGACACTGACCAGCCGGTTGAGCGTCCTTACCGGCCGTTCTGAACTGCACACCGCGCAGTTTCAAGCGCTGATTCGCGCAAATTTGAAACCTTTACTCGCGCTGCATGCCCTTGATTGTGTTCGCACTGTTTTTCATGCCTTGAAATTCAGTTGCAGTCGTTTCGTTTCCTGTGAGGACTTGAATTGGCTTCATGACCGGACCACGGGCGACCAGAGCGGCTGGTCCTGTTACCCGGAACGATTCAAGGAATTCATTGACCTCAGGAGCGGCGACGAATTCCGGCTTGCCTTCCACCGACAGTGCATAGACAACGTTCTCGCCGACCACCCCGCGAACGATATAACTGCCGTTCATCGTGTTTTCTTTGAGAGTGACATCATTGTCGGCAAATTTTATAAGCAAATGACGCCGACCGTCGGCACCGCCACCGGTACTACCAGTGGAACCTTTCTCCTGGAAAGCTTCGTATTTAAAATCGATCTGAAACTTTTTATTAGCGTCCATCGAGTTAACCTCAACGTAGGCGCCTGCGTGGTTCGCCAGGACATCGATAGCTTGCGAATCGCGATTCATTCGAGCGCCTTTGGCCGCGTTGGAGTTGGCCAATTGCACTTTGTTGACGACCAATTTATATGAGCCGTCCGGACAATTGTAATAAATACACTTGCCCAGCTCGATATCCTTCTCCTGGCGAGGTTCTGGCATGTTGACCAGGAATCCGTTATCGGGAGAGGCAAATCGCACAAGCGTGACCTTGACCGGAGGCGCTTCTTTTTTAGCACAGCCTGACACCACAGGCAGTGTCACAGCAATAAGAGCAACGACAGGAAGTAGTGATCGACGCATTTGGCAAGTCTCCATGAGCTGACAATATGATTTTACCCGGAGCGACCGCTCTTGGCACTGATTCGAGCCAGCTTCCTGAGAACAGCCGCCGGCGCGACAAGACAGGCGGCACGGAACGGCTCAGCACAGACAGGACTTCCACTTGCCAGCCAAGACCACCGGGCATCTGAGAACGGGTTAAGTTCCACTTGAGCGAGGGATCAGATCACTGCGCTAGCGGAACTAGGTTTGCGAAGTTGCCACTGACCACGATTGGCCGGGGTGAACTCGCGAAACACGGGGAGGACAACCTTCTGCGGACACGGGTCCAGCACTGCCGCCATAGAGTCCAATAGCTATTAGATTCGTTTCAGTTGACTCTAAATGTCAAGAATTCATAGCCTGACTATAACTCTGTTTTTAAAGCACCCCAACCGAACGCTATGTAGTCACAAACCAATCAAACCCAGTGTTCTGACAAAAAACTTCTGCTCGAAAGGGTAGTCGGGGTGCATTTCGTTAATTCACGATTCTTCGCGGACCCGAAGGATCATCTCTGGGTGCTCGCTAAACGCTTGATTCCGCTCGCCTTCCCGTTTCAGAACCGTTAATCGGCTCCGGAAGGCGCGGCATTTTGCACACGAACACCAGTGGCTGCACTTGGTCTAAGACCGGCTACCGCCTGTCTTGTGCCGCCACACATCTCACGAAAGAGGTATCACATGCTTTATCGCTTGCAAAAAATCGCGACTTCGGCCGCGTATCTGCTTCTCATTTGGCTGACCTGGCAGTGGTTCCACGGCAATCTCGAATGGAGCTTCAGCATCAGCTGCGTTTTGGTGAGCGGTCTCTGGATCGGTCTCACTGTCTGGGAACTGGGACATCTCTTCCGCACCTACTTCGACGTGTTCTCGCGCGCCAAGATTCTCGTGCCGGTTGGACTGGGGCTTCTGCTCTCGGGACTGGCGGTATGGCACGGCGCAACGGAACTGAAGGTGATTGGTGGTGTCGAGCTGGCAGTTTGGCTCGGCGTCTACATCTCCTACCGGCGCAACAAGGCGAAGTATCGGATTCAGGGTCACGGACCGATGCCGAAGAACGCCTGGATCAACCCGCCGGTCGAGGCTCTCAACGGTGACCTCGAACTGATCCTCACCTCCGGCAACATGGCCAATCGCCTCCACGAGACGGTTGGTCACGGCGAAGTGGCGGTTCGGATGCCGGACGGCAAAGTCTGGCTGCTCTCGTCCTACATGGAAAAGGGCACCGTTCTGCAGGATGCCGCGCGCGTCGCCAACGGTCTGGCTCGTCGCGGGCACTACGTCGTTCTGCGGCTCAACAAGCCGATCACCGAAACCCAGCGCGCCATGGTTCCCCACCTGGTCAACATTCTGCTCGAGCAGAACTGCAACTGGCGTTCGGCTGCCCAGGCTCGTCGCGAGCGCATGATTAACGCCCTGCCTCTGCCCAAGAGCTGGAAGGCGAAGATCCACAAAAAGCTGCGCGTCACTGGCTACGACTGGCTCGGACTGTTCATCGGTCAGCGCAACCGTGACCACTGGACCTGTATCGGCATCTGCCTCGAGGTCTATCACCGGCTCGGCATCAAGACCAACGAGTACGGCACCGGCATGCTCGGTCTCGGCACTGGTGTCTTGGACCCGATCAAGCCGGCGCGTTTCCTGTCGGACCCGGCTTTCCGACTGCTCACCGAGGACGATCGTCGCGCCTTCGAAGCGGCTCATCCCAAGACGCCCGTCGCGGCGAAGTAAGCTGTCTCTGCGCCGGCAATGAGAACAGGTGGTGTCCGGCAGACCGCGCAAGCGGACCGGACACCACCTTGACTCGCCAGTAATCGAGTGACCGAGCTGGATTGCGCCGGAGCGAGGTTTCAAACCTTACTCTCAACGCAGCTCCATCAAGGCTCTTCGATTATTGGTCTTCGAGCGCGGTCTATGATTGCATTTAGTATAGCCAAAAGTCCCTAATTTCAAACCATTGGACAACCTGGTTTTGGACTGATCCAAAAACCAAGTCAGCAGCAGCAGTGGACGCGATAGACGACGTTCCCTGGCGGTTTCAAACTTGGCACGCCGGATTGCCCGACTCGAGGCACACCGAAATGGAAGCGACCAACACGTTGAAATGAAACGACCGACATTGCCTACGTCCGCGTATGCAGCCGTTCCCCAATGGCAGAATGCAGTTGAGTGGAACTAGAAGCGCGTCACTTCGGTGAAGTTGAAGTCAGCAATCTTCATCGCTGGAACGACCTGTGGAACACCTTCTTCGCCGGCGGTGCGTCTTGCGTGACCGACAGTGACTACGTTTTTCAAAATGTCGAGCAAGCTTACGTTGAAACGCAAATTCTTTATGCCGCGGCTGATTTCGCCATTCTCGACGAGGAACGTTCCATCTCGAGTCATACCGGTGACGATTTTGCGAGCCGGATCTACTTGACGCACATACCAGACGCGAGTGAGGAGAATACCTTTCTCAGTGCTTTTGACCATGTCGGCGACAGTGGCACCATTGCCGACAATGACAAGATTCATTGGATTGTCACCGAGCGCATTAGGCTCGGGCAAGCCGTGTCCGGTCGGCGCAACACCCATGCGGCTAGCGCTTCTTCGTCCATAAACCAAATTTCGCAAAATTCCGTTTTCAACGATCGTCACTTTTTTACGAGCCAGGCCCTCGCCGTCAAACGGACAGCCAGCCTGCTCTTGATGATAAACATCATCTTCAATAGTGACGTTGTCGCCGAATACTTTCTCGCCAAGTTTATCAAGCAAGCTCGAGCGTTTATCCAGATGGCTAGTGCCTGTAAAGTCCCACCAGAGATAAGCGAGTAAATCGAGAAAGGCTGAGTGTTCGAGTATGACGGTGTATCGACCGGGGATTACGCCTTCCGGACTGGCCGAGGATGTGGCTTTGAACGCGGCGCGCTTTGCTAACTCCAGCGTGTTGACTTGCTTTTCATGTGGCCCCTGAGCTTTGGCCCAGCCGGTCGAGTCCGATCCGCACATCGTCACCGAGCACTCCACGTGGGTTTCGCGGTGATAGCTGAACAATCCTTGTGAGTTGCCCAGAGCCTCGAAATTTGTCCCGCTGGCATAAACACCAGCGGCACTCAATTTATTATCGGCAGCCACGCCTATCATGTTCGATATGGCAGCCGCTCGATCCGCTGCCGTAATGCGCGTCACTTCTTGTTCGTAGCGATCCGGGTAAGAATGCCATTCGCTCTCATTGTCGGTGGGAGGCAACGGCAAAAGACACTGATCCTTTTCCATCAGTTTTACCGCATTGATCGCACCGTCGACTACAGCACAAACACCGGCAGTCGACAAATCATCTGTTTCTAAACGAATCTGCCGTCCTTCAGAAAGCACTCGGACAGCCAGTTTATCAATAGTGTTGGCCTGATGCTGCGTCATCTCGTTGTTGGCAAAGCGAGAGGTTTCAACATCAGTTCCTAACAAGTGAACTTCGATACCATCAACAGCTTTACCGGCATGGTGAGTGGCGAGGTCAACAATTTTGCGACATGCTTCTTCGGTTAACATCACACTCTCCTACGAGTACGCGGTGCCGACTTGGACACCTCGAAAGCGGGCTGGGCTGGCTCCGTGTCCGGTCCACATCGTCTGACATGGTTGACCTTTTCCGCAATTGGGCTCGCCCCATTCGACGTAATCGTCAGCACCACATATAGCATCACAGGAGTTCCAGAACTCCGTCGTCACACCGCTATAGCTCGGGTTTTTAAACATGCGTCCACGCTTTCCGTTCTTGATTTCCCAGGCAATTTCCGTGGAGAATTGAAAGTTGTATCGCATTTGATCGATAGACCAGGATTGATTAGTCTCCATCAGGATGCCGTTGTCCGTGTCGGAAATCAAATCATCAAGAGTGCCGGCAGCACCTGGCACAAGCGAAATATTAGTCATGCGAATGATCGGAGCATGACTCCAGGATTGTGCACGCATCGAGCCGCCCGATCTGCCAAGACCGATAAGGTGAGCGGTATCGCGCGAACTCAAGTAGCCTTTAAATGTTCCATCTTTGACGAGATAGACTTTCTGCGCAGCCACACCTTCGTCATCAAAACCGAACGAACCCAGCGCTCCAGGAGCGGTTGCGTCGGCGACCAGATTGACAATCGGGGCACCGTATTTGAGGTCATTCAATTTATCCGGTGTCAAGAACGAAGCGCCGGCGAAGTTAATCTCCTGACCCAGTGCGCGATCCAGCTCACTTGGATGCCCGCACGATTCGTGAATTTGCAAACCTAATTGCGACGAACCGAGGATTAAATCTGATTGGCCGCTAGGACATTGCGGTGCGGAGAGCAGCGCCACAGCTTCTTCTGCGATGCGCTGGGCGTTGCCAGGCAGATCCCAACCTTGAACCATTTCCCAGCCGGCAAGTTCAAACTGTCCGACGTGCTTCGGATAACTTCTTCGTTGGCGTTCCATTTCGTTGGTTGCGAATGCTTCAATGCAGCATCCGGAACGCACAAACGTCTGTTGCAGCTTGGTTCCCAGAGTCGATGCAAACGTTTTCTTTTCGCGAACAAAGGACAATCGACCTTGTGCCAGCGTCACACCTTTGACACCAAGAATGGTGCGAGCGGAACTCATAAGAACGTCGAGTTTGTCTTCCGTGCTGATCGAAAACGGATCGATCAAATGCGGTGAAGCCCAGACCGCGCTATAAACCGGTTCATCAGCCAGAGATATCGGACTGCGCATGCAGGAGGCACTCGCCGCAGCCAGTTCCACTGCGCGTTTTGCTGCTTTTTCAATTTCCAGCTTCGTCAGCTTTTGAGTGGCACAGAAGCCCCAGCCACCCTCTTTGAGAACACGAATCCCGGCGCCGCGGCTGACACCTTTATTAAATCCTGAGACCAGCAGGTCTTTGGTTTGAATGTATTCGTACTGCTCTTCAATCAAGCGTACGTCAGCATAGTCAGCACCTGCCTTTTGAGCGGCATCCAGTGCATGTAAAACAAGTGAATCCATAAATCCTTCGCTTGGTGTGAAGCCGTCAAGCGGCTGCTTATCCCGGGCGCGAGGCTCGTCATGACGAGACATCATCGATCGATCAATCGACCGAACGAATACGCCTGCCTATTAGACCATAGATGAATCAGGGCTAATTAGCCCAAAACCTAATCAGGAGCGTGCGTTGCGGGTGCTCGCATTTTCTCGTCGTTCATTATGTCGTAATGTCTATTCGCAAAGTAATCAGTACTTCCAGCCGTCTTGGCGATCTCTTTCAGCTCCGCGTGCTGCTTCACGGTCAAAACAGCAATAACACTTTCGTTGAGTGCAGCAAAATCCTTCATCATGGTTATGAACAAAGAACGGCGGATGTTAGAAGACCCACCGTTGGCGCCCGTTTCAGCACTTGACGTCACGCCTGGCTTCTTGGGATCACCTGGAGCGCCTGAATCTTTTGATTTACCAGAACGATTTTTATCCGCGAGATTGGAACCAGAGGATTTGTCACTGCCTCGAGATTTGGAAACGGCAGATGAGCCGGGATGCTCGTTACCGCGCGCGGCAGACGAACCGGACCCTCGCAGTTTTCTCATCACATCCATTCGTCCAGCTTGTTTTGCGCGGTACTCGATGTACAAAGCTCGCACTTTTGTTTTTTGCTCTTTGGTCAAACTTGGCACTAAAAGCGCGTCTGCAATGATCGACGGGGCCAGCGCTTCTCCGCGTAAAGCAGCGAAGCCGCCACGCGAATGCCCATCACCACCGCCGTCCCAATGACGGTCTTGCGCGGACACCTCAGTGACCGGCACAACGTTCAAACTACAGAATAGAACGACACCCAGTGCCAGCCAGCGGTTGCTCATGGTTTTGTTCATTAAACAACCTCGCTGGAAACTGGTATTGCGCGATTAATAGGAGCGAGCAAAAATCACTTTGCGACTGGTTTTTCGTCCGGTCAAGAAGCATTCGCCTTCTTCGTTTTGATCGAACGGAATAACGCGCACAGTAGCTTTTGTTTCGTCCTTGATACGGCCTTCGTCTTCGCCGTTGCCGTCGAAAAATGTTTCGACGAAAACGTTTTTATCGGCGAGTACTTTTTTCATTTCGTCGTAGGTCTTAACGCTGACAGTGTTTTTCTTTCTGAACTCAAGAGCGTTGTTGAAAATATTCTTTTGAATTTGATCGAGCAATCCGGAAAGCTCGTTGGCAAGCCCGGCTTGACGAACTCCGCGAATTTTCTCGCGCGTATCGCGACGAGCAATTTCGACAACTTCATTAGCGATATCTTTTGGTCCGATGTTGAGCCGGACAGGAACGCCTTTTTGCTCCCAGTAATTGAATTTAAAACCAGGTGTGTGTTGATCGCGATCGTCGAAATGAACGCGGATTTGATCGCCGAGTTCGCTCTTGATGCGATTGCAATGCTCGTATACAAGCGCCTTTTCCTCTTCCGTTTTGAAGATTGGCACGATCACAACTTGAATAGGTGCAACTTTCGGAGGCAGGATCAAACCTTTGTCATCCCCGTGGCCAAGCACAATCGCGCCGACCAATCGAGTTGAAACACCCCAGCTGGTTTGCCAGGCAAACTCGAGATTTCCATCTTTATCCTGGAACGTGATTTCAAAAGCCTTAGCGAAATTCTGACCAAGAAAGTGCGAGGTACCGGCTTGCAGAGCCTTACCATCGCGCATCATTGCTTCGATACAATACGTCCGCACAGCTCCGGCAAAACGTTCTCTCTCTGTTTTTTCACCAGTAAGAACCGGCAGTGCAAGCCAATCTTCAGCAAGAATGCGATATTGCTCCAGCATCAATTTTGCTTCGGTTTCGGCTTCTTGTTCTGTCGCATGCGCCGTGTGGCCTTCCTGCCAGAGGAATTCCAGAGTACGCAAGAACAGCCTGGTGCGCATCTCCCAGCGCACGACGTTAGCCCACTGATTGCAAAGAATCGGTAGATCGCGCCAGGATTGAACCCACTTGGCGAACATAAAGTTGATGATCGTCTCTGATGTCGGTCTGACGATTAATGGCTCCTCGAGCTTCTTTCCGCCGCCGTGCGTGACAACGGCACACTCAGGCGCAAAGCCCTCGACGTGCTGTTTCTCTTTGTTCAAAAAAGATTCCGGGATCAGCATCGGAAAATAAGCGTTCTGGTGACCAGTGTCTTTGATCATCTTGTCGAGCGCTTTTTGAATGTTTTCCCACAAGGCATAGCCATAGGGGCGAATGACCATACAGCCTTTGACGGGCGCGTAGTCAGCCAATTCAGATTGAAGGATGGTGTCGGTGTACCATTTAGAGCGATCGGATTCAGTACCGTCGCCTTCTTCCAACTCTTCGATTGACATTGATTCGTTTTCCTTGACTTCCATGATGGTTGTCCACTCCTGACCGTTTTGCCGATGTAGTTTGGCGCGCTGCAAAGCGAGCCTCTGAGGCGGCTCAGGCGCACAGGCGACAGAGCCGAGAATTCCAGAAGGCTCAGTATATCCTAGTGATTGAGATTATGGCTTTCTTTTTGCCTGGTGTTAAGGCCTTTAGCTATACTTACTGAAGTCGTCGCTCGTCCCCTCGACTATGCAACGTTAGCTCAACGTTCTATCTTTTAAGAACAAAACGTTTAGCCCTCCAAATCGTTCAGATCAATCCACGTTTAGCCCTGCCAACGTCGATCAAACAGCCCACCACGTTTCGTCACCACTTCGGTCGCCAAGGATCCCATCGCGTGCAACTTTCCGGAGAACTCTCCAAAGTCAATCTCGCAAACTTATTGCAACTGGTCAAAACCGGCGGTTTGACTGGCAAACTCACGTTTTCACAAGGCGCCAGGCTGGCGACTATTTTCATCCTGGACGGCATTCCGATACACGCGGAGACTGAAGGAGAAGAGGGCGTCGAGGGCTTGATGGAGCTTTTTCTCTGGACATCAGGCGCATTTTCATTCAATGAAGAAGCGTTGGACGGCATTTTAGTCAGCATCGATGACGATGACCCTGACCAGTCTTTCGAGCGATTGTTGAAGGACGGCATGTCGTATCAAGAAGCGAAACATTATCTTGACGCATTCAACATAACGCCGAAGTCTATTTTGAAACCCACTGGCACTGCCGTTAGTTTCGCCAAACAAGTTTTATCGATGCCGGGTTTAGAACGACTGGACGGCAAGAGCACTCTTGCCGAAGCGCTTGCTGACTTGCATTTGAGCAAACGCGAATATGTAAGAACAGTTTCCAGCTGGATGATGGATGGCATAGCCGATGTTGCAGAACCAGTTCTGCTCGAAGACATGGACCATGTCGATCTGCCGGCCTGGGTGGTATCACGGCTAAAACAAGACAACCCTGATATCTCGCAAGCGATTGTGGACATGGTGATCTGGGTCGATCGCGTCAAATGTTGGATGTTTCAGGTCGACGTCGATTTCTACAAAATTCGCAAACAAATCGAGCAATCCACAGGCGGCACAGGCGACCTCGACGATGATTTCGACCCGGACGATGTCGTCGACAACAACGTTTTCAATCCGCCCGCCGAACCGCCGACATCGGCAATGGGAATTTACGCGCCCACTTATGACTCACCGAACTACTGGCGCGGAGCCAATTACTATCAGGGCGGCAGCCTGTTCCGACCAACAGTGCTGGAAGATTTGAGCGACGAAGAAATGGCGGCGTTAAATCAAGATGTCGACCAACACCTTGACACCATAGCCGGTGACAAAACGAACCCGCCGAAACCACCCGATAAAGAAAAAAAAACAGACCAACAGTCGATCGAGTTTTGATCTAGCGGCTGCCGAAGCCAACTTCAGTTCGAAACTTTGACGAATCCGGTCCGATGGATACTGATGCGCCGCACCGTTTTACGGCAATGTAAAACTGCTCTATCAAACAGAAGGGCGGCATAACCGGTTTCTACAGGCGAATTTATTTGAGCTCGAGAGTTTTTTGCGGTGCCGGGGCGACGGTCGGCCCGAGCCGTTTTCCGGGGTTCTGCTGAGTGACGGTTTCCCAAACTATGGTTTCCACATCTGTTGCCACATCGCCGACGACCGGCACTTGAGGCTCTTCTCCATCGCCGGATTGGTATGTAAACTGATCGGCTTTTAATTTCGGTTTCTGCCCTGTCACTACTGAGTAAAGCGTTGCCGCAGCCAACCATGCGCCTATCGAACTGACGTGATGCTTATCGGAAACATAAGGATTGATCTCTTTATGCTTTTTCACTACGGCAAAAAATACATCGCCTGCAGGTGCAACATCAATAGACAGTCGCTCTGCCAGTTTCCGCGAGACAGAACTGAGCACTTCTTGTCGTTTATTTTCTCCGGCATCGGCCCACGGGATGAACAAAACGACGCGGCTTCCTTTTTTACGGGCCGCCTGAGCTAAAGCGCGAGTGGATTCAAGCATGCCGCCCGGGTCTTGAAGCGGTTGCAACCATCGATCTTGCAAAACGACAAAATCGAAATCGTTATCGGCTATCAATTTTTGCGCGGCCGCTTCGTCGACGTGTTGACTGAGACTATAGTCTTCACGCGCAACACAACTGACTTCCAAGGGGCGCCAGGACTTCGACATCGTAGCAACTTCTCTCACCATGTTCGGAACATCATTGAGGTGAAGCGTATCGTTTCCCACGATTAGAACTTTGATTGGCACTAGCTCGTCAGGGATTATTTCTTTGTCTTTAATTCCAAAAAAATAAACGGCACTGATGATCCCCACAACTAACATAGCAACCAGGACGTAGACGAGCTGCGGTTTTTGCCTGGGATTCTTGACGGGACTCAACCCTACTTCATCATCACCATCGTCATCGTCATCAAGATCATCAGCCTGCGAAGAGCGCTTTTCGTCGACCATGCGATCACCTGAGTGCGTTTACTACATTAAGAAGGCTGCGAACGCGTTCCACATCTACAGGATTTTCGAGCACACCCTGGCGCTTCAAAGAGCTGGCGACAATGATACCATCGGCGACACCGAGCAATGATTTGACATTCTCTTGACTCGACCCGCTGCCTATCAATAAAGGGGTTCCTGGAACAGCGTTTTTGACTCTTTCCATATCTTCCTGCGATGGAGCATCACCGGTTGAAGTGCCACTAACAATGATGGCATCAGCAAGCGATCGCTTCACCGTATCTTTCGCGGCAAGAGCGATGTCGTAGCCGATACCAAGCGGCATCGCGTGCTTCACCATTACGTCGGCGAATATTTTAACGCTATCCTTTGCCATCAATTCACGCCGATACATATGCAACTCACGAGCGCAGCTTTCGATCAGTCCCTGATCAGTAACCATGGCACCTGACAGAATATTGACACGGATAAATTTGGCACCACTGGTGACGGCAACAGCCAGCGCGGTCAAGGCGTCATTGCGCAGAACATTGACGCCGATAGGCAAGTCAGTGACTGACATAATCCGCTTCACCGCCAGCGTCAGAGCGCATGCGGTGGAGACATCGACTCTGTCTTTTGCAAACGGCGCGTCGAAAAAGTTTTCAACAATAATGCCGTCGACACCTCCTGACGAAAGCGCTACCGCTTCTTGTTCTGCGCGCAGGATCACTTCGTCCAGATCGCCTGCCCACTGACAAGAGCCGGGCAAAGGTAACAAGTGAATGACACCAATGACTGGTTTGTTGGTGCCAAATAATTTTTCAAGCATAGGTAAACCTGACTGTAGAGCACTGACAGTCTACTCGATGAGCCGCTCAACAGCGTTTGTTTACAAGCTCAAGTTCAACAATCTTCCGACTGAGCTTATCCGAACCGACTGGTACGACGTCAAACGCACCGACGCGAGGTAGCTGTTGGCACGACACGGCAGCGACAAACAATTTCACGAGGCAGTGTTTGATACTGATTCGAACGAGGCGAATGACACAAGATCGATGAGCGCACGGCTGCGCAAAGAGCCCTCCTTCTTGACATTTAAAAGGCATCGCGCGCCACCCTTGACATCACATTCAATCCCTGGCACATCTGCGCAAACCATTACAGAACAAGGGTTTACAGCCCTAATGTCAAGTGCTTGCTAAGCACCGCTAAGCAATACGATTTTGAACGCGAATATCTTGCATGAAACTACCGGTTGTCATACAGGCGAAGTTCAGTTCGTTTCGCGCGCAACAAAGCGTGCAGTGCTTGACAGGCTTCTCGAAAGGAAGTTTGTTCTCATCTATTAGTGATATGGCGATATTGAATTGATATGGCCCTTACTCCTAGTTTCCAATTAACCCTTCTTTTAGAAATGCTCAAGGCAAATATCCCAAATATTTAGCTGTTCGATTTTTCAAAACGAACCTACTGTCTCGCTTCCGCGTGACGTGTAGTTGAGCACCCAAGTTTTGTCTGGTTCAAACCTTGACAGAATCTTGGTTTCCCGCGCAGCGCAAACTTACCATCAGAACAACCTGTCCCAAAATCTTCACGAGACGCCAGTCTTCGCGAAGAACGGTTGAACGCTATCTCCGAGAACTTACTGCTCGGTAGGCGTTGTCTGTGGTTCTCCGGTCTAGGGTCCCGGGCTGCCGATTTAAGGCACACGCCATGTTGGCGCGTGCTTCGTCCCGAACTGAACGCTTCTTGCGTTCGGTGGACTCAAAAGCTCAAACCAAAAACAAGGAGCACTCCTATGACACACCTCCAAAACACCACCGCTTCCGACCGCGCCCTCCAGAAACGCAAGGGCATGGCCATCAAAGGTCTGAAGGCTCACATCAAAGCCCTCGAACTGAACGAAGGCGTCAAAGTCAGCGAGCATACCTATCGCTACGAAATTTCCGCCACCGGCGAAACCGCTCGCATCTTCCTGGCCGCCACCGGCGCCACCGTCGAGAACACCGAGCGTTCGCTTGCCGACTGGGCCGACACGGGCAAGCCGTGCCGTCTGGCCCTCATCGGTCTGCGGTTCACCAAAGATCAGCTCGAGCGCGACGGCGACCGCGTGCTCTACACGCTCAACGTCCTGACCGGTGAGGCTTCCCTCTCCCGTCGCGGCGAAAAGCTGGCTGACCTCCCCACGACGATCCAAGGCTGGGCCGAAGTCGGCAAGCCGATCGAGAAGCGTGAATTCGAAAGCCTGCGCGTGGCGATGGACTACCACAACCAGGAAGCGGCCGAATCCGTCAAGGCCAACATGATTCGCTGGGGCATCATCCGCCCTGCCAAGGACGGTCAGCCGGGCGAAGCCGCCTAACTGGTTCGACACCGAGAAGGGCAAGGGGTGCCGAGTTGACGACGTCAGTCGCTCAGTGGCATCCCTTCGCTCTTTTGGAAGTTCTCTGTGATTGCTACAAAAACAAGAATTGAATTGCAGAAGAGAAGTCAACGAAAAGGCACTCGCTTTTAGCGCGAGTGACGAGTAACGACCTATGGACAAGAAAGGCTTCATTTGGTTCGTTGTCATTGCTTTCCTCGCGATCTTCCTGTTTCAAGGACAGGGTAATAAGACCGACGCGGTTAAGCCTCAGGCAGCCACTTACGATTTGATTCGCAAAACGGTGGAAACCGATGCGAAGGCAGTCGAGAAAGTGATCTTCCTGAAGGATGACAATGGAACCGTTCAGGAGGTTCTCCTTACGTTTAAGGAAACTTCAAAACCGTCATTGAAGGCGCAGATTCCCGGTGATGCCGGTATCTCGCGTCTCCTTGCTGCTGCAGACCAGGCCGGCGTGCCGACCGATGCTAAAACTCAGGAACCCAATCCATACGGGTGGCTGATCACTTTGGCTGGTTGGATTGTGCCGATGCTGGTTTTGTTCTTCCTGTTCCAGTTCATCATGCGCGGAGCGGCGAATGCCCAGAACGGCATGCGCGATAAGCTCGGTGCATCGAACGCCAAGAAATTCGAGGCAGACAAGGACCGGAAGACGTTCAAAGACGTCGCCGGTTGCGATGAAGCCAAGCAAGAACTGAAGGAAGTCATCGACTACCTTCGCAACCCGGGTCTCCTGGCTCAACTCGGTGGCAAGCCTCCCAAGGGCGTGCTCCTCGTTGGTGGTCCTGGTACCGGTAAGACACTTCTCGCCAAGGCTGTAGCCGGCGAGGCCAATGCCGCGTTCTTCTCGATCTCTGCTTCGCAGTTCGTCGAGATGTTCGTTGGTGTCGGTGCTGCACGTGTGCGCGACTTGTTCAACAACGCGCGCGAAAACAAGCCTGCCATCGTGTTCATCGACGAACTCGATGCCGTCGGTCGCCAGCGTGGCACAGGCGTCGGTGGCGGCAACGACGAGCGCGAGCAGACGCTCAACCAGCTGCTCGTCGAGATGGACGGCTTCCGCGCCAATGACGGAGTGATCCTCATGGCCGCGACCAACCGTCCGGACGTTCTCGACCCGGCGCTTACGCGTCCCGGTCGGTTTGATCTCCAGGTTCTCGTCGACAATCCCGACAAGTTCGGCCGTCACGAGATCCTCCAGATCCACACGAAAAACAAGAAGCTTGGGCCGGATGTCGATCTCGACATCATCGCCACCAACACTCCTGGTTTCTCGGGTGCGGAATTGGAAGGCACGGCGAACAACGCTGCCATCGTCGCAGCGCGCCGCATCAACAATGCGATCGCCGACCTGCGCGCCAAGAAGGTGCCGGAAGACGAAATCAACAAGCAGGTACCGCGCGTCATCACGATGGCGGACATGGACGAAGGTGTCGACCGCGTTCAGATGGGCCCTGCCAAGGAAGGCGCTGCCAAGCGTATGAACCCTCTGGACATGGAAAACACGGCCTTTCACGAACTCGGGCACGCCTGGGTTTCGCAGGTCATGTTCGAGAAGGGTCTGGGTGGCGATCCGGTCACCAAGATCACAATCGTCCCACGGGCTCGCGCTCTTGGCTACGTACAGGCTCTGCCTCGAGGTGACCGGTTCAATTACACGAACATGAACCTCAAGGCTCGGATCATGATGGCGATGGGTGGTCGCGCTGCTCAGGAGATCTTCCTGAACACGATCGACACCGGCGCCTCGAACGACTTCAAACAGGCGAAAGCCTGGGCGTACCGCATGGTCACTGAGTTCGGCATGTCCGAGCTTGGTCCGATCTCGGTCGGCGAGGGCGGTCCCAATCCGTTTCTCGGCCGCAGTGCCGCCTCCAACCACGAGACTGGTCCTGCCCTCCAGGACAAGATCGACGCCGCCTGGGTCAAGTTGGTTAATGACTGCTACAAGGAAACGATGGAGCTCCTCAAGACCGACGCAGACTGCATCCGCAAGATCGCGACAGTGCTGCTGGCCAAGGAAACCATCCTCGGTCCTGAGTTCGAGAAGCTTCGCAACGAGTCCAAGTGCGCAATCAAGACTGATTGCGGCGACTGTGGAGTCGACCAGGACGGCTCTGACAAGGACGAGACCGGTACCAAGTAGTATTCAGGCTTTCGACAGTGATTCAACGTCTCCAGAGAGGCGCAGGACGGTTTAAAACCCGGTTTGCGCTTTTCTGCGAGGCGTCGTTCTCTTCGGTCGAGAGCGTTTCGTAGCGTTCGGCGTCGCCTCTGTACCGCGCACAGACGCCTTATGCTCGACCATTGCGCGGAGAAGAAGGATACCACCATGCAAAAGCAAGAAACTGCGATTTACGTGCCTGTCAAATCAGCACGAGTTCAGTGGTACTTCCTCAATCGAACCGAGGCGTTCCGCCTCAAGTTCGATTCGGATTCCGACTTGCTGGTCGGATACAAGCTCTATGAGGACGCCGTCAAGGCCGGTCGTCTTCGCTTCGCTGGCTCAGAGTCGTTCGCGATTCTGAGCATCAGCATCAACGATCGCGTGCGCGAAGCGCTCGCGATGGGCCAGCAGTTCGACGAGTCCGTTGAGGACAAGACCAATGCGCCGCTGTGGCGTGTCTTTTCCAAGGGTCTGGCGATTCTCGCCAACCCTGTGAATGCGGCTATCTGGTCGCAGCACCTCAAGACCAGAGTCGAAGAGGAGCAGCCTGACAGTGGTGCTAAAAAGCCCGCTGCCAAGGCGAAGTCCGGCAAGTAACTCTCCGGAGCGATTGCCGGCAATCCACCGTTTCACAATTGGCATCCCTGCTTCGCCCTTGCGCGGAGCGGGGATCGCCATTTTTTTTGATTTTCAGAAGTTCACGCAACAAACAAGGACAAGCTCCAACAAGGGCTTGCAGGTCAACCTATGACTTCAGCAACTGTTCTTGCCACCATCTTCGGCGCCCTTCCGGGTATCGTCTCGATGGTTCTCGGCATTATGTTTCTCATTCTGATTCACGAGTTCGGCCACTGGATCGTGGCTCGCACGCTCGGGTTTCAGACTCCCGTCTTCGCGATTGGCTTCGGCAAACGAAGCTGGTCACTTGTCCTCGGCAAGTTCTGGGACACCGAGTTCCGACTGAGCCCGATTCTGCTTGGCGGTTACGTCAGCATTCCTGAACTCCAGGACGAGACGACCGCAAAGGAGATGCTCGGCGACGAGCTGAAAGACTACAACTTCTTCCCTGTGTGGAAGCGCATGTCGGTCGCCGTCGCCGGTGTGGTCATGAACGTCCTCTTCGCCATCGTGGCAATCGCCATGCTGTTTGCCATCATCGGGCAACCGAAGATGGAAATCAGCGCCACCAAAATTCGCGGACTGGATACCCAGGTGTCCATCGCGCACGACGCCGGTCTCCAGGCTGGTGACGTGTTCGTTTCCGTCGACGGAACCGCGGTCAAGCTGCCGGAAGACCTCCTCAAGGCCGTTCAGGCTAAGAAGAACCAGCCCGCCAAAATCGTTGTCTCGCGCAACGGTAAGCCGGTCGAAGTTCAGGTCACACCGAACGCAGACGGTCGCATCGGCATCCAGATCGATGTCGACGCCGTCAAAACGTACGAAAAAATGGATGCCTGGACCGCCACCAAGACTGGCGTTTCGACGTCCTTCAACACGATGGGCTCAATGCTCAATGGTTTCGGCATGATGCTCGGCATCGTCGAGAAACCGGCGGCCATGCCCGACGCGGCTCTGGAGATGCACGGCATTGTCGGCATCGTTCAGGTCGGCGCACAGGCTTTCGACGCGGGCCTCTTCGCCTTCGTCTGGATCCTGGCGATGATCAGCCTCAACCTGGCTATCATCAACATTCTTCCGATTCCGATGTTGGACGGCGGTCACATGCTGTTCTTCACGATCGAGAAGATTCGCGGCAAAGCGATTTCGATTGCCACTCGCAACAAGGTGTCGAGCTTCTTCTTCATCTTGCTCGTCGGTTTGATGCTCTGGGGTCTCGTCAACGATATCGTGAAGCCAATTCAGCTTCCGTAGCGAACGAAATCAAAGAGTGTCGTCAGGCATCGTCGTTCAATCAAGTTCGATATAAACGCACGACGCGTGACTTCTGGGAAAGGTGCCGGCCCCGCAAGGGTACGTCGCCTTTCCCTCTCAGCGGGCCAGCTACTACACATTGTCGCATGCGAAATTTCATGCAAAGCACGAATTTTGCTCGATGAGTTGTGGCAAAGCCGGCATCATTTGCGTGCCGTAATTAGTCTTGCTTGTTGCTCCAACGTGAAGAAATAGTGAACGTTCACGCCAGCCTCGCCAGCGGATATCGGCGCAATCATTTGACTGAAAAACAGCTAATCGTTTGCGCAACTGATTGTCGAAGCAGCGATGATTTCTACGTTTTGCAGCTTATGAACGATCAGACATTTAAAATCTATGAGCTTTGATTTAGTTCAAAAACGTTACTGCTTCTGAAATCAGCTACCCAAGTCTTGTAGAAATACTTGTTCGTTCTCTTACTCTCATCAAGGCTTTAAACCTCTCCATCCCAACCAAATCGCGCGTTAGAAGACTGTCTTGATGAGATTCGGATAAGGCTGAACACGGTTAGAAACGGGTGATATCGCGGCGCGCATCTGCACGTGGTATCAGCCTCAGTGGCTGACTGAACTCAGACCATCTCAAACCAAAGGACCCAACAAAATGCTGATCGAATTGCTGGAGCCGCTCGCCAAGCCGGGTGTGCTTCGATTCACGTATAACGGTCAAGAGTGGTACAAAGGCGATTTCCCCGCAGGAGAGCCTGTGCGGATTAGTTTCGGACCTCCGAAGCACAGCGGTGTTGCCAATGCATTTCTTGCTGTCGCCGGTGAGGAAGAAGTGTTGGTTGGCTCTGCCAGCTACATCTACCAGGACCGGCTCGGCGCCAGGATGATGCTCGACTCGGCAAGAGACGAAAAGAACATCAATCGCGCTCGCGCGCTGATTCGCAACGCCATCGCGCTGCTCGAGAAGCTCGACCCGAACAGCGAAGACGTGGCCAACGCCTACACGGCGATGTGCTTCTCTCTTTTCTTCACGAAGAGCCGCAAGCACATCGCAAAGCGCAAGATCGAGGCTCTGAGCTTCTACGAGAAGGCTCTGGCGGTCTGGGAGCACAATGGAAATACCGACAAGCTCGCGGGCAACCTCACCAACGTCAGCGTGATGTACTCGCGCCTCGGTGACGACAAAACGGCTGTGGCTCGCGCTTTGCGCGGACTGAAGCTGACCAGGGCGCAATCCGCTGAAGCGATCGCGAATGACAAGGAGGCGGTCAACGCCTGGACTCACGCGGCTTCGCGTTGCCTGAGCGCCGGCAAGATTGACCAGGCGAACCGCATCGTCAAGGACGGACTGAAGCGCTTCGGCGAGGACTCACCGAAGTGTGCGCACCTCTGGAACGTTCGCGCCCAGGTCTTTGCGACACGCTCGGCACTGTGCCGCTCCAAAGCAGAACAGCTGCTGCCGCCCGGCGGATGTTCGATTTAGCACCCCCAAACTCAGAGCAGCGGGGATTTAGACGAATGCAGCCTTCTTCATAAGAAGGTGCGTCGTTCTCAACTCCGCTGCGCTGACGAGGTGCCGAATTTCTGAGGGAAGCTGCCCACCATGCGGCTTCCCATTTTATTCGCAGCCTATTAATGCATATCGTAGTACAAATTGCTTCCTAAAAACGCAAACATAGTCGACTCGTACAGGTTTTAAAGACGTCCTCAGACCCCCCTCATTTGAGCCGCTTGGGCACTTTCAATCAGCAGTTTGGATACCTTTCAATCGACCTTTGGGCACTCTCAATCCACGACTGGGACGCTGCCAATTCGCGCTTGCCGACTCCGAAGGCGCCGTTCCAATGCCCATCTTGCCTACCAACTCCCAAGTCAGTATCCGAAGGTGTATGATCAATACAGAGTCTATGGGCGACGCACCCGTTCAAACGGCGCGCCCTTTTCAGGAGTATTTCAATGTCCAGGCTGTCACTAATCCGCGACAAGAAGTTTCGCGATCACATTACTCCTGAGGAGCACCCCGAGTCGCCAGCCCGGCTGGTGGCGCTCGATAACATGATGCACTCGATGTCACTGAATGAAACCTTTAACGAGTTGGCACCGCGGGCGGCATCAGTCGAAGATATCGCATCGGTGCATTCACTGGACTACATCGCCGAGCTCGAGGAAGGGTCAAAAGAAGCAATCGAGCTCGGGCGTTTAATTCCACTCGACGCCGATACATTCATGAGCCCCAAAACTTTCGAGACTGCCAAGCTCTCGGCTGGAGCCGGTTTGGTCGCGGTCGAAGCGGTCGCTTCCGGCGAACGTGATTCATCTTTTGTCGCGGTTCGACCTCCGGGTCACCACGCGCTCGCCGACAAATCGATGGGTTTTTGCCTGTTCAATAACATCGCTATCGCCGCTCGCCATGCCCAAAAGACATTAAACGCAAAACGAGTAATGATCATCGACTGGGATGTTCATCACGGCAACGGCACCCAGGCAATGTTCTATGACGATCCTTCCGTCATGTTCTGTTCGTTCCACCAATACCCGTTCTGGCCGCCAGATTCCGGATGGTACACCGAAGACGGCAGCGGTGAAGGACGTGGATACAATTTGAACATTCCACTGCCGAATGGAACTGGAGACCGCGGATATTTCGAAGCCTTCGATCGGCTGGTTAAGCCGGTTTGCCACGAATACCAACCAGATGTAATTCTGCTTTCGGCCGGTTATGACGCCCACGAATTAGATCCTCTGGCGCAGCAGCGCGTGACCACACTGGGCTTCGCGATGATGTCTCAGCGCCTGGCCGATCTCAGAGATCAGACCGGCGCGAAACTAATTTGCTTCCTGGAAGGTGGTTACAACACGCAGTCGTTGTCTGAGTCAGCACTAGCTACCATGCAGATTTTGAACGCCGAAGGCGCCGAAGCATCTGCCATCGTTCAAACATCATATGCGATACCAGCAGCTTCCGGCGACTCACCAGTCACTCAAGATCGCTCTCCGGACGCCGTTGACGAGCGCATCATCGATATCAGAAGACACTTCGGGAAATATTGGAAGACTTTGAGATAGCATTTTGCCAAACTTGAAATCACAAAAGCTTAGCCTCCTTCTCGCGCTGGTCCTCGTCCTTACGACCAGCGGTTGCGCTGAACAAAAGCCGGCGGAGAAAGCCTGGAAACAATATTTTGATGACGCCAAGTTTCTCGACATTCAAGACAAGCGCGAAGAAGCGCGCAGCAACTACGAAGCAGCGCTCTGCAAATTACCTGGCGAGAAATTCGAACAGGATTGGCGCGCCGAATTAGTGGCGAGGATCGCTCGAATCGATGTGATCGAGGGCAAACTCGATGACGCGGATAAGCGCGCCAGTGAAGCGATGCAGCTGGCGTCCGATCCCAGAGCGCAGGGACCGAATCACGGAGAAGTGCTGGTTGCACTCGACGACCTTGCCGAGAGTTACAGCGAGCGTTCTTACAAATCAAAGCCGGACAAAGCCAGATGTTTGGAGATGGCGATCAAGATTCTCGACAAGGCATCTGCGTCCCGAGCCCAAAAAGTCGAGCAGAGAAGCGCTTGCGAACTGGCTGTAGAGTACATAATGACCGGAAAAGACGCGAAAGCAGCACCACTCGAGAAAAGAGTGATCGAAGAGGCAATCGAAAGCAAAAAATGGACTCCACTGCGCGACATTGCAGCGGCATATGGTTACGTCGACAACAAAAAGAAAGTCAATGAATACTTTGAAAAAGCCAAAGAATTGATAACGAAAAAGAACAAAGAAACGATTATCAAATCATCCTATTTGATGGAACTGGCGGACCTGTACATGCAAAACGATCGCCTGGATGACGCAGAAAAGACGATGATTGAATTACTTGATTTGTTAAAACCTCGTCCGGGGAACGCCGATATGTACGAGCGACTTGCAACCATATACGGTGCCAAAGGCGAAGTCGAAAAAGCAAAAGACAATTGGCGATTGGCGATCATCGAAGACACTAAGCGTGCCAAACAGAAGGCGATGCGCCATAGATTGGAAGCTTACGCTCGATATCTGCGATCGATTAAAGACGGCGACGCCAGGGTGATTCAGCAACAGGCTGATGGCATGCGCGACGACACGTATTAAAATTAGACGAGCCGGCTTTTAAAACGAGCCTGACGCGAACAAGTCACTTCACAGAAACCATGTTTCGAACTGGAGATGTGCACTCGATCTGCATCTCAAGCAGTTCGCCAAGATGAATGAATTGAGAACACGGCACGCGAAGTTCAGCAGCTTAGAATTTACGCAGAAGTCTGCGCACCTTAGAAACTCCGTACTTTAGAAGCCGCGGCTTCGAAGTTCCGCTCCCTTGCCACAGCGAACCAATACGGCGGACTGAACGCGGAGGCACCTTAGCGACTGGAGAACAACGCGAGCGAAGTTTTGCGTTCCTTTGCCTGAGCGAGAGCTTGCTCGCAGGCGGCAAGGACGACGCCAGGGTGTTCGCAGGTGTCGGGGATACTGGCCACGCCCGCGCACAGGATGCCCTGGTTGGCGTCGAGACCTGGTTGCAGAGGCGCTTCCAGAAGAAGACGTTCGATCCGTTGACCGAACTGAATTGCATCATTGGCTCCCATACCAGGAAGCAGAAAAGCGAATTGTCGATCTTTGTAGTGAGCAACGATATCGACACCACTCATAATAGTTTGGAATCTACGCAACGACTCTTTGAGAGCGCGATCCGGCATGGGCATAATTTTGTCGCTACCGTAATTGGCAAGCAATTCAAAAATAATCACTGCCATTGGTGAGCCGAATTGTTGGAATCGAGAATACTCACGCGCCATAAAGTAGAAAAAGCCTGCTCTTGTAACGAAGCCTGAGTCAGGGTTTTTGAGACCTCGTTCGACTTCTTCAACCAGCGCCGGGTCGAATTCGACC
>JADYXR010000243.1 GCA_021772095.1 Candidatus Obscuribacter sp.
AAATACAGATTCAGACATTTAAGATCTAGTGACATTCAGCGACAGTCAAGCGGCAAATCTGTCTGACGCCAAGCGGCAAAAACCATTGTCGCTGATCATTCGGTAACTTGAAGGGCACAGCTCATGCGGGCTGTGTCCTTTTTACCTGGTAAAAAGTGCTGATGTGCGAGTGTCAGAGATTTGATGCCAGGTTGAGTGGTACCTATAACTGACTTCGATTGTGAAGAGTTCGCGATTTCAAATGTGGGCAAACCGGTTTCAATAGTACAGGCTAGTCAATTGGAAGGCAGGCACCATGAGCGGTGCGTTCGTTGCTGGTTGGGAAATCGGCACCTTATTATTAATATCCACTTCCATTGATATATACAGACTGGCTTTTCATCGAAGGCGCCGTGAGCTCGAAAAGTGGGAAACGTTGATTTGAGGTCTCCAATATGCGCGAACACCATATATGAAAAAGCGACGAATTGACCCGGTCGAATTTTCCGATTTTGATGTCACGAGGTCGATTTGAAGGTTTGGGTTGGTAGTACTGTGGTAGTACGGTGGTTTGAAGCTACCCCTTGAACACGAAAATCGACCGGGTGGTCGATTCTGTAAAGGCTGAATATATGGGCGAGAGAGGACTTGAACCTCCACGTATTGCTACACTAGATCCTAAATCTAGCGCGTCTGCCATTCCGCCACTCGCCCGTGAGTTTCAAAGTGCAGTTCGGACAGAACCCAGCATACCATAAAGATTATCGCTGCAATTTGAATTTGAAGAGCAGCGTTACTACTGCTTTGTGATGTCTTTCAAGAACTGAATGGAATCTTTGACAGCCTTCTTCAATTCCGTGTCAGTAATTTTCAGAGGCAGGATTTGGCAGGCAATTAAACGCGTGCCATTCTTGAGATAGATGATGTACTCTTTCACGACGCCAGAGCTTTGTCCGGCTTTAGCAGCCGCATCCCCAGTGTCTGCCGTTTTGTCCTCGTCAGATTTGCTATCGGCTGCTGCATCACTGGCAGTGGCATCGCCCTCAGCTATGACGCCTTCATCGGCGGTGTCATCAGCTTTCGAGGTTTCTTCCGAATCAGACTGATCAGGCTTCGCTTCGCTAGTCGTCGTCGCCTCATCCGATGCCGGTTTCGGCTCTTCGGCCTTCGCCGTCGGCGTCTCGCTCGGGAACGTAATCTCGTGAACTAAAATATTGTCCGTTTCGGCGTCATCAACAAATTGATCCGACACATTGTCAAACTCAACTCCCTCAGCACCGGCAAAGATCTTCTTGAACAACGCATTAGCAGCCTGCACCAGCGGAATGTCTCCCGGCTTAACGTCCACCGGAATGGCAATCGCCTTGTTGTTATCCGTATGCTCCGGATTGTCATCCACAATCGGGTTGACCAGCAACGGTGTCGGAGCCCCTGCTACCAGCCTGCCGTCAAAATTGACACGCACTTGAAAATTCTTGGTATTCGCGCTCAACTGAATTTTGTCGCTTGTCGGCAAGCTCTTCGTTTCAATGGTCGACTCATCAAAAGGCTTAACGGGCTCTTCGATCTGAGGTTCTACAACAATCGCTTCGTTCTGGTGCATGAGCATATAAACCACACCAGCCATGGCACCAAATCCAATAAATACCGCAATGCCGATAATCAAAGGCATCGGAATTTTCTTGCCACCACCATCGGTGCCAGCTCCGCCGCCCATAACGGTCTGCTTCTTCAAACTTCCCGAAGTTTTTCCGCCCTTCTGCGCCGGCAATCCGCTGTTGCTGCGTCCAGCCGAAGTCTTCCTGCGCGGCGTCGGCACGTTCCCGGACGAAGTCATCTTCGACGATGGCTGAACAACCGCCGCCAGCATCTCTTCAGACGCACCAGCGAGAGTATTCTCTTTTGTCAAGTGCAAGCTCGAACTCAAGATCCGCAAATTACCAGCTTCAAGAATCTGATCGCGAAACTCTCTCATATCAATCTGACGATCCGCCGGATCCTTCATCAACGCCTGCATGATCGCGTCTTCAAGTTTTTCAGGAATCTCACTCTGCACCGCCGGCGATGCCATCTCACTGAGCATCGGTGGATCTTCATTGACGTGCTTCATCAATGTTTCCATAGGCGACGTGCCACCAAGCGGCGGCTTGCCGCACAGGCATTCATAAAACACACAAGCCAGCGAATAAATATCCGTCTTCTTCGAAATATGTTCGCCACCACATTGCTCAGGGCTCATGTAGAGCGGACTTCCGAACACTTCACCAGACGTCGTCAGTTTATGAATCGTACTGCCATCCTGCCCCAGCAGTTTAGCAATTCCAAAATCAAAGACGGTAAGCGACTCTTCGCCATTCTTCTCGTTTCTGATTAGCAAATTTGCAGGTTTGATATCACGATGGATCACGCCTTGATCATGCGCGTGTGCTAACGCATCGCAAGCCTGCGCAAACATCGGTATGGCGCGCTCCGGCGTCAAAAATTTATCGCGTTTCAGTATATCGGCGAGCGTGTCGCCCTCGAGATAATCCATGATCAGGTACGGCGTGCCGGTCTCGCTCATGAGCCCGTAATCGAACACCGTGACGATGTTCGGATGCCGCAACGCCGAGACTGCATTCGACTCCTGCTTGAAGCGCTGCAGCAACTGCGGCACCGCCACAAGCTCCGGACGCAGCATTTTGACCGCCACTTCCCGATTCATCATGTTGTGCTTGGCTTTATAAACCACGCTCATGCCGCCCTTTCCGAGCATCGAAAGGATCTCGTACTTGTCGGCGATCATTTGACCGATGAGCGGGTCTTTCCCCCGCGAGGTCATGGGCGAGCCATCTCTCGGGCAGATTTTTAGCCCCGTGTCGTCTTCAAACTGACACTTGGCGCATACTCGTTTTGTGGCCTTGCTCGTCATCCTACCTCTCACGGCTATTGTACCGGGAGTTTCAGCCTGTAGTGTCCTGCCAAACCACTATTATATGCAAAAATTGTCGATAATTTACCGAATGTCAAGCTCTATGCCTTCTGATCTGGTAGGACAAAACGGTTAATCGGCAGGTTAATCTTTCGTCGACGAAATTGTTTCTCGAAAAGATTTTTTATACGAAGCTGACCGCGAAGAGCAAGACAGGAAGTGCGTTGAGCGCATATGAAACGGATATGTCTTTGGGTTTGGCTGCTCCAAAACCAAAACCTAGCTGGCAGCTACGGTCGAACTAACCACCTGAAACCGCCAAAACCTCGGCAGTCCCACCATTCCTTGGCATTCCCGCCATTGCTTCACTCCCACCGCCAGGGGTTCACTATTGCTGCGTTACAGTGTTCTCGCTGAACGGTCCTCGGAACAATTGCCGTCCTCGCGTCGAAAAACAAAAAAATATGCCCGAGTTTGGGAAGCAAGCCCTGGCGCTTTTGTCGTCACACCCAATGATCGATGACCGAATCAAATTAATTCGCGCCGAAGTCGCTGGAGTAGAAGTATTGAAGAAGCAAGGCAAATCAAAAGCACGCGCCGTTGACCTTTAGAATTGCTAGAAGTAAAAAGACCTGAGCGGTTTTGATTGATTCGTGCGTAATCGTTCCTGCTCGCTAAAGCTGTCAGCCGAGGGCGTTGATGGCGTAGATTGACCTTCAGTGCCGTTGACGGAGGACATATTTTCTTGCGGCGAAATGTTCTCCGTAGAAGCATTCTCCTCTGGTGGCAATCTGGTGGCAGAGGTCGATGTCGTTACCGTTTGCGCCGAGGCGGAGTTCGCCATCAGCTCAGCTGATTTTGCTTCCATCTCACGCGCGGCGCTTACCTTATTCATCTTCGTCAGCAGCTTCGCGTAGTTTCCAAACAAAACACCGCGAGTACTGTTGCTGCAATCTGCTCGTCCTTTCGATAGCGACAGCGCCGTTCTATATTCTCTCTCCGAATCGGCGTAATGGCCCATCAGTTTGTGAACGCGAGCCAGCTCGCTGAGTGTGATGATGTAGTCGTAAGATTTTTCTGTGAGGTTTTGATGAATCGTTTTCAATCCAGTTTTGTACAACGCTTCTGCTTCGATCAAACGTTCTTGTCCACTATAAACAAGTGCCAGATCGCCGAGCATAAAAGCGATTTGCAGTTTGTCCGGATCATGATCATCCAGCAGTTCATGCTGCGATTCCATCGCTTTCAATTCTTTGCGCACCATCACTTCAGCTTCAGCGAATCGACCTTGCTTGTAATAAATGCGCGTCAAACGATCGACGACTTTGACGATTTCATGCCCTTGCCGTGCGGTTCTTTCGTTTAAATTCTTCAGCGTTTTTAAATAGATTTTGATGGCTTTGTCAGTTTCACCATCGGTGTTCAGCATGTCGCCTTCTTGAATCATCGGCTGAACCGCGTTGAAAGCTCGCGTCGGCGCAATAGGTTTCATGCGGTATTTCGGATGATGAATTGTATTCGTCACCGGTAGAATCAAATCTTGAACTTGCTTCTCTGAAAGTTTTTTTCCTTGCTTTTCAGCGCATTCTTTTAACTTGGCGATCGTGTGGATTCGCTTCGGGTCATCAGCTTTGAAACAACTGGAATGCTCAAGCGCCGACTCTAAAAGCGCCAGTTGCTTGGCGTAATCCCTGGTCTTGCCGACTGCCTCGGCCTGCTCCATAAATGCTTTCCAAACAATTGCATCGCCGGGTGTTTCCCACAACCAACCGTCGCGCTGCCGCTTCAAGTGCAGCATGTAATCCTCGCCGGTCGTCGAACTCGGTGCCGCCAACGCAGTCGATGTGCTGAGTACAAGCGCGTTTGAGCCGCTCAGTAAAAGTGTGGAGACGGCTAAAGCAAGAAAACGCATTCGACTCCGTTGCTGTGGTTGGTGCCAATTCAGCGATTTGTGTTCGCCATACGACAGCACTATGGAAACTTGATCTACTGAGAACTATATCGAATTCTGCCACAATCCATGCCACACCGCAAGCCAGTTGCCGATTTTGTATGGTTCTCAAGAAACACTGTTGATGCCGATTCACAGCCCCGCAGTTAAGCTTTATCTTTAAAAAATGTGATACTGTTCATACTCTTTCTCAGTTTTCTTCGGAGCACATCATGCCGAGCCAAACTTCCACGCTTGTCGATCCCCTAAATCCTCTGACTCCGGAATTCCTCGAAAATCCTTATCCGACGTATCACAAAATGCGTGACGAGGCGCCGGTTGCGTGGAGCGAGAAGAGCAAATATTGGATGTGCACCAGATACGAAGACATTCGTGCGATGCTCGGCGATATGGCTTATGAAAAACAACTGCAGCGCTGGAAGCAAGTTAACCCGCTGCTCAAGATGGTTCCCGAGGTTTCTGCGTTGATGAAATCGCGGGCTGTCTGGATGCTAAACATGAATCCGCCGGATCACACTCGCATGCGCGGGCTGGTGAATCGCGCGTTTACGCCGACTATGGTGAAGGGCATGCGTCCGCACATCGAGTCGATCGCGAATGGTTTGATTGATGGTTTGGAAGGCAAAAACGAGTTTGATTTCGTTTCAGAATTTGCATTTCAATTACCGGTAACTGTGATCGCAGAGATGCTTGGCGTGCCGAAAGAGGACCGTGAGAAGTTTAAACATTGGTCGAACACTTTGACCGACACTTTAGAACCCTCGCCGAATCTCGACCACCTCAAAAAAGCAAACAAAGCCAACGAAGAATTGTATGAATACTTGCGACCGCTCGTTCAAGACCGTCGCCGCGAGCCGAAGAACGATTTGATCAGCGCGCTTGTTGCTGCTGAAGAAGACGGGAAAAAACTGACTGAAGAAGAATTGCTTGCGAATTGCATTCTGATTCTTGTGGCTGGGCACGAAACCACCGTCAATCTGATCGGCAATTCCGTCCGCATGCTACTGCAACATCCCGACCAACTAGCACTGCTCAAGAGCAATCCTGAGCTAGTACCAGGTGCGATTGGCGAAACTCTGAGATTTGAAAGTCCGGTCCAAACAACCCGCCGTCTCGCCGGAGAAGACATGGAACTCGCCGGTCAAAAAATCAAAGAAGGCGACATGATGCTTCTTTTCATGGGAGCCGCTAATCGCGATCCTTTACAGTTTCCGGACCCGGATAAGTTTGATATCACTCGTGATACCAAGAAACATCTCTCGTACGGACATGGAATTCATCACTGCCTCGGTTCGTCACTCGCCGATACCGAAGGACAAGTCGCTCTCGAGACACTGCTCAAGCGGATGCCAGACATGAAAGTTCTGCCTCAGAAAATCGAGATGCGAAATACTTTCGCTCTTCGCGGCGTCAAGTCATTGATGGTATCACCCCAATAATGGAAGCTTCAGAATCTACCTCAGAATCCAAACCCACGAAATTCACAAGACTTTCTGACGAAGAGTTTTTGGTTTCAATCTTGAAAGTGTTCAGTTCGTCATTCGATCCTGACGGACTCAGCGGCGAAGAGATTTTGGTTCAATTGCGAGACATGAAAAGTCTGCCTGAAGACTACGAGCGAGCCATGCTGCAATTAGTTCCCGTAATGGACAAACTCGAGGCTGATGGCTACATTCATGCCGATCCTGGTTTCATGCTCACCCAGAGCGGTGTTGATTATGCCAAGAATCTGTTAGCTGGCTAGCGGCTGCGGTTTTTTGCGACAAAAATTCGAATTAGATTACCGAGTCGTGGCACCGACAAGTGTCAAACAGACTTGGCGCGAAGATCATCGCGACAAGAATTGAAGCGATGCTGGCGATCACTAGATAAAATCTGTGTAAATTGCTTAGCCGAGCCTTTGGATGGAAGGAAGCAAGAAATCTAAGTGGTGGCGCAGCTAGTATCACCGATCCAACCAGTCCACACAAAATATGTGGATGAGAAAACCAGAAGTATCCGAAGACCGCTGAAATAGTAATGGCGAAAACCGCTGCAGCCCACGATCTCTGGAGAAGGTTTGCCACCACTTCTAGCGCAATATAGAGATTAGAGAAACCGAGGATAGTAAGGACCGTACAGTAAAAAATAGCACTAGTCATGGCAAATCCTCCTGAGCGTTTTCATTCGGTATCGCAGTGTCTTTCACACTTTGACACATTTTTGATCTGTATACTCCCGGGGAAATACTGATTTTGCCTAGCTTGGTCCAAAATTTTTGAGGTCATTCAATAGCCATAACATAAGAATAAGGAAGCTTGACGGAATTGCCATGACGAAAAAAAAGATTCGTCGCGATGAGCTGACTGGCTTCGTTTCATGGTTTCGATACGAGCAAGCCAAACGAAGTCCCGGCGTCACCAACACTGCTGTTGTTAGAACTAGAACGAGCACGTCTTGATTGGTTGACCAGAGAAATCCGGCAAAGCTACAGAATGCCATTGTGCAGAGTATCAGCGTTCGTGGTTTTGGTTTCGCTGTGAGGAGCCACTCGCAAATGATCCCTAAGTCGAGCAGCGCGATGACAGCCAACAATAAACCTAGAAAAAGCATTGCAGTTTTGCTCCGTGGACCTCTAAACATCTTACCGTGCGTTTCGAGCGCACTGCTGTTCGCTGCCAGGTTGGACTATCCGAACTGCAGTCCTCACATCCAATTGCAGATTTAAAGGCACCGATTCAAATCATCTTAGAGGGATCCAGATGGAACTCCCTTTTCAGATTAAATTTCCCGGGTAGTGTTCGTCAAGATGCGCCCGACCGGAGCATTGATTCCAAAATATCAGCAGTGTCTTGACATCTTGAATCTATAGACCTAAACTGGCTGGATATTCCCGCTGCGCTTTTACTATCAACCATGAAATTCGGGCTTGCCATTATAGGGCTGCTCATTTGTCTGACTTCACTTGGAAGTCCGGCAAGCGCGCAAAACGTATCTCCGCCGCCAAATGGCGCGGTACCATATGCGGTGCCGCCGCAAGTTCCGGCGGGTGCGATACCGATGATGCCGATGCCACCACAAGGCTACGGGATGCAAGATCCAAACCAACAACAATGGCCTCAGCAAGGCTACGGAACTCCGCAATGGGGACCACCAGCAGGTGGACCTGGCGATCCGGCGTTGATGGCTCAGCAGGGATATCCGCAAGGCGGATCGCCTCAAGGATACGCGCCGCAAGGATATGCACCGCAAAGTTATGCGCCGATAGGTTATGCTCCTCAGGGAGCGCCAGCGGAACCTGGTGCGCCTCAACAATACGCGCCACCACAACAATACGCTCCTGCCCCTGAAACACCACGAGCGATGAGCGCCTACGAGCAACAAGAAGCCGCATTGCGCGAATCGGAAATGGTTGGTCAGCTCGAAGATGTAAAACAACAAAAGGAAATGGAAGAGAGCTTCCGCACCGGCGTGTTGGCAGAATTCGATGATGGCAAGAACGGCACTCCCGGTAGTGGCTTCAATGGCGATCAAAACAAAGTCAAAGGCGGCGTGAAAAAGGCCGGCTCAGTACTGAAGGGCGGTATGCGCAGGCTCGCTCCGACCGCGTCTTACCTTGGAACATTCTTCTTATTCAATGCCGCAGCCGGCGGAATATAAATAGAATCAGGACTCGCTATTCGAGCTCAAACCGCAGGTATAATCTCAGCAATTTTTAAACAGTTCTCACTTTCGTTGCAATTTCTTTGCGACAGCATCTTCACTCGCCCGGCCGTTGTTAGACGTCGGGCACGGTCAGTCGCTAAGCGAGAGCATTCCCCTGCACCAAGGCGTTGTTAGTGTCGTCACGTTTAGTCGTTAAGCGACAGCACCATCTGCGGTGCCTGAATATGGTGGTCAGCACGCATCGGAACAATCGCGGTGCCAACTACGAAGAATTCAATTACGTTGCTGCTCCAGCTGTAATTGCCCTCGTGAATGTCCACACCGACAATGCCCTCTGCTTTCAAATGCTCAGCTTCAGTCTGCATGCGCTCCATCGCGAGTTCGCGCGCATCATATAAACCTTGAGTGAAGTTGACCATCTCAACGTTCTGTCCCATGTTTTTAAAAAACTGACCAACAGTCTGGTGCGCAATGTGATAAACACAATTGCCCATCACCATACCAACCGGACGGTAACCCGATTGCAGCAAAGTCCAGAAATCCTGACCGGACAAATCACTCGTGAATGCCTTTCCATCAACAGTTCTAAACGTCTTACGCTGCGCTTCATCTTTATGATGCACCGCGGTTCCAATCGCAACGAACTCGGCGAGATCGGATGCCCACGACATATGTTTCACTCTCAATCGCACGCCAACCACTCCGTCGGCGCCAAGTTCATCAGCTTCTTCCTGCATTCTCGACATCGCTAATTCGCGAGCATGATAGAGCGCTTGAGTCAAAACGGTCATCTCTTCGTTCTTCGTCCAGCGCGCTTGCTGAAAGCCGATGTGATAGATCGAACTGCCGACGACGAGTCCGGATGGTTCAAACCCGGCTTCCTTAATCAGCAGAAATTCGCTTACCGAAAGATCGCTGGTAAAGAGCTTTCGATGCCCATCTTCACCACGCATCTCGCGCAAGCGTTGACGCGCGTGTTCGGGCAAATCGAAATGTTGGGGATCATTGTCTGGCATGTGCGCCTCTCCTATTCGTCATCAAAATCATCGTCGTTAAAACTACTTCCAATACTTCCGGGAATGAAATCCCCATAACTTCCTGTGTCAGTCCAGGTGCCGCCTCTGAGCATCATGCACATCTTCGGTTTCTTGATCGGCGCCGGCTCTCCAACTTTCGCGATTGAAGTTCCGGTCGCGATGAAGTGAAAAATCGGATCGTGAAATGTCTTGTTGAAATTCATGTATTCAACAGTTTGAATCGTGCAATCGACATCCATACTGACGATGCCGTCCGCCTTCACTGCCACCGCATCTGATGACAATCGTTTCATTGCCCAGTTGCGCGCTTCATAAATTCCTTGCGTGAACAAAATAATCTCTTGATTTTGCGAACTCCGTCCTTTCATAAAATCAATCAAAGTCGGATCGATAATTTGCCGCGTCTCCGGATCGCATTTGACGTAATAACTGCAAACGCCGAACGCCAGCTCGCGCGGCAAGTAGCCTGCTTGATAGAGTTGCCAAAACTCTTGACCGTTTAGATCACTGGTAAAGACTCTTCCATTCGATTGATATCCTGGAATGCGAATCGCGGTACCAATGGCGGTGAACTCAGTCATCCGATGTTGGAACGAAAAATGCGATGCCTTTACTCGCACGCCGATTACACCGTGTGCACCCATCGCGTGCGCTTCGAGCAACAGCCTGTCGACAGGGAGCCGACGCGATTTCAATTGCGCGTCGGTGATCTCGACAAGCTCACCACTCTTCGGTCGCAAACTACCGCCGGTGCTGAGATATTTGTCTGCGCTATACTCGCTTTGCTTCAAACCAAAAGTTCTGCCCACACAAGCCAGCAAACTGATGTTGTAAAAGCAAGAGCCCATCACCTGTCCGATGGTTTCAAAACCCGACTCCCGACAAAGCAAATATTCGCCAACACTCAAATCTGAAGAAAAGAATTTATTACCGAGCGCTTTTTCGCGGTCGATTCGCTCTTTGGCGCGCGGCAGCAAATCGCCCTTGGTAAGCGCTTCGACGGCGATCGCATTCTGCGCGTCAAGCTCTTTGTCCTTGCGACGATTCTCTTGAAATTTATCGACGAATTTTTTAAAGAATTCCATTACTTCGACGATTGTCCTTTCGCCTTCTTACTCTTGAAGCGACGATTCAGGCTATTCACAAGCCGCACGATGTACTGACTCGGTTTAGTAAAGTTGAGCACGAACCACACAAAGAGTACCTGAGTATTTCTGAAACGCTGACCGCTAACTTTTTAGGATGAATCCTGGAATGAATTTTAGGAACGAACTTTAGGAACGAACTTTAGGAACGAACTTTAGGAATGAACTTAGGAATGAACTTAGGAATGAACTTAGGAATGAACTAGGAACAGACTCTAGGAATGAACTATAGAACTTGAACTAGGACAACCTGCAACAAACATCTGGCTCGGACTCTTCAAACATCGTGCTCGGACTCTACAAACATCGTGCTCGGACTTGAAAACATCCCGCTCGGACACTACCAACATCACGCTCGGACACTATCAACATCACGCTCCAAAAAAATTAGGAGCCACTCACAAAATTATCTAGTGCACTCCGCGTCGCCGCATTCTTCTCGCCCAGCTTAACGAGTTCTTTGAGAACGTCCTCGATGCATTGCTCCATCGAAACATCCACGTTTTTCAACGCCACACCGCGCACCAGTTTCGATGAGCGCGCCGTAACCGACCCATGTTTATGTCGCGTAATCTGAAACTGATAATCATCGAATCGAACAATCAGATCTTCTACTGGTCGTTTCGACGACATAAACCAACCGCCGCGCGTTATCTTCGTTCCGCCTGGATAGCTCGACTCCAGCATCTTCGCAAGATGCTCTAGCAAATCTCCTGAAGCACCATGGTCCGCTTTTAAATTAGCGGCCAACACTTCGAATTGCATCGCGGATTTTTCTACGTTTTCTTCAGTCATTGATAATTGAGAGGGTGCGGTTAGAGAAATTGTATAGAGCAATCAGTCGTTTATTGATTTAGCAATCAGTCATTATTGCTTTAGCAAAGTCGTTTACTTCAGTTCGAGAATCGTTCGATCCAAAAGCAAAACAAAGACGCTGATCTGCAATCACTTGCAAACCAGCGCCATAAAACTCTGGTCTTGCAAACCCATAACGCTACGCGCCACGAGCTCGACAATTAGACCACAATCAGTTGCCTCGTTCCTTATACGACCTCAGACATATTCATTAAATGTGCATGCGTCTGATGGTATTCTCCTCTGGAGAAACGTCGGAGATTGGCGAGGAATGCGGGATCCACATTGCAAACACCATATTCGCAGTGCGGCGAAATCATCGTCGAGTCACCCGAGTTATCGACAACCTTTTGGAGAACCATCCGTTCATCTCCTGACAAAGGCTCAACGTTCATTTCTTGCGCCATTTGCCGGTTGCCGGTAGTAACAGCAGCGGAAAGCACTCTGACTGCGATCAGCGGATCTAGCCATACAGCGCCGGTTTCCACAGTCTTAATCGCCAGTTCGAGTCGCTTCGGACTCATGCCGGACTTCAGGATATATCCTTCAGCACCAGCCTGGAATGACTGAAACAAATCATTGTCATTATCATGCGCCGTGAGCATGATTGCGCGAATTTCTGGGTTCGAACGACGAATTTTTTTGATCATCTCGATCCCATTGATGCCCGGCAGACCAATATCTGCAAGGATCAAATCGGGCTTGGCAAGATGCGCATTTGCTACGGCCAATTCGCCAGTTGCGGCGTCACCAACGACGTCGAAATACCGGACTTTCATCAGCATCGCTTTGACCATTTGTCTGGTCAGATCGTTGTCCTCGACGATGAAGAGTCGGGTTTTCTTAATGGACTTACTCATTGTCAATCCTCCAAGATTGATGACATCTGTATTTCTACAGTGTTTTGATAGAAGCCTCAGCAGCGACAAAAGTTCGCTTGAGGTCAGACAGCAATGATTCGGCGTTAGACCAATCGGCTATCTCGGCACTTTCCTCGATACCACGGCACAAGTCGACCATGGCAGGTATATGGATGGTGGCACACATGCCTTTCAGCTCATGTGCAGCATCTTTAGCGGGTTGAAATTTCTTTCCGGAAATTGCAGTCTCGAGTCGAGACAACAGAGAAGGAGTCATCGAGGCGAAGAGGTTTAAAAACTTCTTGGCCGACTGCGATCCGAACGTTGATTCCAGAGCGTTGTAGTCAAAGAGATTTGAAATCTCTATATCATTCACGGTGTCAGAATTGAAACGTCTGCGAACGTTCGACTCTGCCGGTGGTGGCGCATTGCCACGACCAAAATTGTTTTCGTCATTATTCATAATGGAGTCCACTTCCGAGAGTGCCTGAGCCGGCGACATATTTATTGTTCCGACAGAACCGTTAGACGCTTTGGGCGAGCCGTTTTTGCATTCCAGGGCTGGCGTTCTGTCTGAAGATGAAACTGATGCGAGTGCATCGTCGAGCATTTCTTCTGCGGGACTCGATAACTGATCGATGCGCTTCAACATTTGCGACGATCTGATGCCCAGCATTTTTCGGTCCGATTCCACAGTTTCTTCATACGTCGGCGGGCTCATGTCGAAGTCGGCAGACTGAGCGTGTCTATGCCTATTGGCATCTGATTCCATCGATGGTTTCGGCACAATCGGGTTTGATTGCAATGTTTTCGGATTGGTGGAATCGGAAACTGTGGTCAATGGTTTTTCAAAATCACCAGAGAATTTTGCGGGCGATTCTTTAAAGGATGGTGTAGACGTTTGCGAATGCCAGTCGATCATTTCCTGGATGTCATTGGCAGTAATCATCGATTCCGCGGCTGGTCCGATGGTTTTGATATCGCCAGCGGCGGTATTACCGGCGGTGAGATTTATTTTCGCCGTTTTGTGATCGCCCGAGTCGAAATTATGGCTGAACATTTCTTTCAAATCTGCGACTGCCGAGTGCGAGTCGACAGAAGCTTTCGATCCGGTTATCGCGACATTTTGACCGGTAACTTTGATCTTGCTTAATCTGCTGGAGCTGTCAGCTCCTGGATCATTAACCTCGACTACCGGACTGGAACTCGCCTCCGCACTGGTTTGTTTAAGTTGCTCCAATTCTTCAGATGTCGTCAAAGAAGGATGTGTTGGTCCAATCAACGCATCTTTAGCTACAGCCATGCCACCAGCTTTGATGGCATCCGCCTGCATCTTAGTCAAGGCAGGCAAAGATTGACTGGTCGTTTTTTTGTGCGACTCGCGATAATTCAACCAACGCGAAACCACGTCACGCAGCCGATTGATGGTGACAGGTTTGCTTACGTAATCATCCATGCCTGATTGCAGGCAAAGCTCGCGGTCGCCTTCCATAGCGTGCGCGGTCATCGCAATGATTGGTATGTGGTCGCCTGTCTGTTTTTCTCGCTGACGAATCAACATCGTCGCTTCGAAACCATCCATCTCGGGCATCTGACAATCCATTAGTATCAATTGACAATTAGCATCCTGGGACGCTTCCAGTGCCATCTTGCCATTCGATACGACGTGAGCATTCAGACCGAGTTCCTCGAGCAACAGAACGGCCACTTCCTGATTGACGATGTTATCTTCGGCAACTAGAACGAATCTGGTCGATGGAGGTTCCTCTGCACGGCTGACCAGTTCCAGCGTATCGAGTTGGTTGTGAACCGCCCGCGGTTCCACGACAGCAAGCAGCGAATTGAACAATGAGGATTGTTTAATCGGTCTTGTAATTGTTCCATCGAAGCCAGCTTGCAGTGCGCTTTCTGATTGACCGATGTCATCGATGCTCAAGAGCAGCATCACCTTGGCATTGTTGACATGCGTTACTTCCCGCAGGTCCTTCACCAGGTCCATCGGATCTGAATCTCGCAATTGCGCATCGACGAGAATCATCATATAAGGATCGTTTTCTTTGAGCGCGTGTGATACCGCGAGCAATGCCTCTTCGGCATACGTGACCGACGCTGAACGCAGTCCCCAGCTTTCTACATACGATTCGACAACTGTGGTTTCTGGCTCCGGCAGACCGACCATGAGCATCCGAACATTTTCGAGACTGCTGACTGGAATAATCTTGTCCCACTTCGCTTGACTCTTAGCAAATGGAATCGTGAACGTGAAAGTGGAACCTTGTCCTTCTTCGCTCTTAACGCTGATAGAACCGCCCATCAGCTCGACTAAGCGCTTAGAAATTGTCAAACCTAAACCAGTTCCGCCGTGCTTCCGTGTAGTCGAACCATCGACTTGAGTGAAAGGCGTGAACAAAATCTTCAGCCCTTCTTTCGACATACCAATACCGGTATCACTAACCGAGAAGCTGACAATGACTGTGTCGTCAGTGATCGAATCCAATTCTGCTTGAATTAAAATCCGTCCCTGCTCCGTAAATTTGATGGCGTTGCTCATAAGATTCAAAAGAATCTGTTTGATGCGCTGACCGTCTCCACGAACTCTTTGTGGAATATCCGGAGAAAGGAACGTGGTGAGCGAAACCTTCTTCTCACGCGCCTTATCAGAGAGCAGCTCGGCTGTGTTTTCAACTGTGGAGATCAAATCGAAGTCTGAATTTTCGATGTCCAACCTGCCTGCTTCGATTTTGGAGAATACCAAAATGTCATCAATAATCTGCAACAGCGTTTGACCGGAGTTGACGATCAAATCCACAAATCGTTTTTGATCGCGACTGAGGTTGGTCCGGCGCAACAAGTCACTGAGCCCGATTACGGCGTTCATCGGGGTACGGATTTCGTGACTCATGTTGGCAAGGAATTCGGATTTTAAACGCGAACCTTCAAGCGCATGATCTCTTGCGATGATCAATTGATCGTTCAGCAATTCGACTTGCGACTCAATGCGCTTGCGATCCGTGATGTCTTGTATAAAGGCGCAGAAAGTGGCTTGACCACTGACTTCGACAGGAAATACAGCAAGCTCGATTGGGAATTGCTCGCCGTTTTTTCTCAGCGCGGCAAATTGCACTCGTTTGTTTAGCAGCTTGCTATTGCCGGGCTGGATGAATTGTTTGAATCCGCCTTCGCGGACATGTTTGTATTCGTGTGGTATCACTCGGTCGATGATGGGCTTGCCGAGGACTTCATCTCGTTGCCAGCCAAATATCTTTTCTGCTTGCAAATTCCAGTCGATCACTCGACCTTCTCTATCGATAGCTATAAACGCGTCGTAAGCTCTGTCGATGATCAAACGAGTGCGTTCTTCGTTGCGCTGTAATGCGTCGATAGCGGCTTTCTCGCGGCGACTGATGCGCGAAAGAAAGTGACAATGCCACAAGACAATCAACGAAAAACATGAGCCCATTAACAGGACGATCAGACTGGTATCAATTGGAATTGCGTACCAATCATATTTTTGTCCGAATAAACGTAAATAGCCCAGAGCAATCGGCGCCAGAAGCGCAACAGGAAGAAGCAGACGCGCAGTGCGTCCGCCCAATCCCTCTTCGGTGACTATGCCAGCCAGACCAGTTGTCGGTCGTGAGAAAAACATTCCCATTCCCAACACAATAAATGCAATACCGGTCGGCACCGCCACTGGTGCGTAACTACCTACACTGTAAAGCAGTGGCGTACCATATGTATAACCGCAAGTGACAGCAAGACCGACACCAAACACGGCGACTGAAAGCGCTTGCGCCAGGTGCCGTGCCATTCGTTCTCGGTTCTGCGAAAGGAGCATCGCCAGTGAACCAGCTACCAAACCAATCGAGGTATGCGGTGCCATGCGTCCAACAATTTCACCGATCTCTCCGTTGGTCAGTGCGCGGAAGATTATCGCGTCCATGTCGAACGAAGTGACGCGCAAGTAACGCATCATGATGGTGGCCGCAATCGCTAACGGAATGAGCCCGAAGACAATCGTCCCCAGGCGCGTCCATCTGTTTACCGTTGGAAAAGTCAGAAGACTCAAAGAGACTCCGCACGATATTAACGCCAACGCGGTAGTCAGTGCCACTGGCACCGACCCTGGCATCGACACGGTGAGTACAGGGAGGTGCAGGCACCAGCCCAACGTCACCAGAGAGCCGACGACAATTGAAAGTAGAGCGGCGAGCCGCGAGAATTGAAGCGCGCCGCTCTCCCACCTCGAAAGAAAGGCTTGAGAACCAGGGTTTGATTGTATCTCGCTCATAGTAGGTGGCCCCTCAGGTATTTTTTAGGGGATGTCCAAGCCCGCAAAGGCTTTGGACAGTTGAAAAATCGGGGTGGGTCCGATACCTGGTTGTTTTCTAAACCTAGGTAACCAAACTCAAGGTAAACAAGTCCATTGGAAAACTTTCCCAGGATTTTCATATTCCTCATAGCATAAGGCGCCGGAACCATCGCCAACGTGTGGCTTTCAAGCCACTTTACTTTCCAGGCGGCGCGGCTCTCATAATGAAAAAAATTCTCGTATATACTGGGTTTAGAGGGAATTTCTGAAACCCTGGCGCAAGTTGGGTGGTAGTCATTTTCTTCATCCGAACTCTTGCGCCGAAGGCTTCATCCAGACCCTCTTTCCTCTAAAGGGAATCGATTTGAACAGGTTTACACCCAGCGCCCACTCCGTCCCCAATCGTCCAACGCGATTGCGCGCAAGCGCTGCGATTCTTGTCGGCGCATTCTCGCTCGTCTGCCCTCTGGCAGCGCATGCGGTCGAGGAAGAACCGTCCTGGAAGACTGAATTGCCAACCGGCAATCAGTGCCTTTCAAAACTGATCACCGCAATTTCGGGAAAACCAAACAGCGAACACACTGATGAATTCCTGCGCGGCGTGGTTAAGGTTTCGCGCTCTGATGATTCGTTTACGTTCTCGAGAGAAGATGGACAGGAATTACTAATCCGCCCTGGTACCGCCATTGGTGACAAGATGCTGAAGGATTTCGAGAAAACCAAATCCGACACCAACAAGTACAGCGGCAACTTGAGCGAGGTTATGTCAGGTCTCAAGGCAGTTCAGGTCACAGGAAATCACGTCGACGTGATCCGCGATGGCGCGCAAGATGTTTCCATTGCAGTCACCGTTGGCAAAAAGAAGTTGCCGTTTCGTCTTAAGGAAGTTCGGCTAAGTCGGCTCTCCATGGAGCTTGACGAGACCAAAGGTTTCCCTTCGGTTAAAAACGTAACCGGTCTCGACGTGATCGTAAAAGTCGGAATCGACTTCCACATAGTCTTAAAAGAATTCTGGCGCACCAAAAATGACAAGGGTGATACCACAATCACGTTTGGAATAGTAAACCCGCTCCCCCATGCAGTCAGGATGGCACTAGGTCTCAAAGAGATAACCTACGTCAGCCACACCATCCGCAAAAAACAGGAGCGGGTATCATTTGTCGATTTCATTCAAGTGAAAAGATGGGTTGAGCGAGATCAGACTCGTCTTCCGCTAACCATTTCGAACAAGAACAATACGCCAGCTACGAGCAGCAAAGTGTGAATCAAGTTGCCGCCAACGTGTGACAGAAGTCCTAGCAGCCAGACAAACAGGATAATGCTTATAATTGTATACATGATGTTCTCCTAAAGGTTTTTTGAGTACGCGAGAGCAGTAGCTCGAAGACCCATGGTCCTTTCGTCTAACAGCTTGCGTTTTGAAGTTCGTTCCAACAAAATTGTAATAGCTCAATAACGAAGTGGTGATGCGCTTTTAGTAGTGTCAAGCTTTCATGAACGTTTGATACCTTCATCTATAGAGATGCCTGAAGCTGCCTCCAGCACTGAACTGTACGGGTGTTCTAGTGGCACTAGTGGTGTCAAATATTTCCTGAAATAGAAACAGATTTGAGAAACCTGACAGTCTGAGACTTCTTTTGACTTTCAATTAGCGCGTGATTCAACACTACGTACGCGATTTTCTATACGTATCGTGCGAAAGCTTGAGCAGACGAATAATTCAACACTACGTACGCGATTTTCTATCTATAAGAAGGAAGTGCGGAGAACGAGTGACGTCCCAAAAATGACGTTTCGACTCGCAGGGCGCGTCCAATAATTTTGACGCGCCGCCCCAAAAGCAACAGCAGTACAGCCCCGTGCCTCTTATCATCACCCGTGGATAAGCCATTTCATTCCGGGGTATAGTGAGTTTGTCTGATACATCCCGGAGGGCTGTTTACGTGCTTACTCGTTGTCGCAAAGCTAATCTCATTGGTATAGCAACTGCAATTTCACTGTCGCTATTTAGCGGGTCGTGTCTGGCTGCCACAACTGCTGATGACATCGCCAGTAGTATCAACAAAGCGCGTGTCCTCGCTCCTGGAACGCAAATCAAAGCGCGTGTTCAAGGCGAACAAGCACTGATCTCCACCTTCCGCAACGAGCGCGCTGACGACAAGGACGTCAAAATCGAAGCACTCCTGGTCGCGAAAACGGTGTTCGAGATTCCCAGTTCATCAATTACCAGCGTTTCCGTTTATTTCTACAACAGCAGACAACCAAGCGAATTCAAGACTGTGACTATCCGTTCCAGCGACGTTAAAGCATTCACCTCGGGTCAAGTCGGTCAAGATGAACTTCTCTCCTCGATCGAAATCAAATCAGGAAAAGTGGCAGACGCCGCGACCGCGATTGAGAGCCGCATGATGCTTGCCGCCGCAGCACGACGCGATTTTCAGATCGTCGACAAAGGCGAAGAAATCGAAGTCTCATGCAAAATGCCGGCATTGTCCGACGACGATTACAAGCTGGAAGCGTTCAAAATCGCGCAGACCGCAGTCAATTTTTATGGCGATAAAGTAGCAGCCAAACGAGTGAATGTTTTGTTCTTCGACCCCGCAGAGCGTGGCAAATTCAAGCAAGTATCAATATCATTGGCGAACATGTCCAACGTGCAACGGCAAATGTTGGCAGCTCTGTCATCACTCTCATTCACTGAAGGCGTCTCAAAAGTCGGCGCTCGCGACATCGTTCCTGTTGACGGCAACCTGCTGGCAGAGCGGAAGTCGCTCCTCGAGCGCATCAAAGGACTCGAAGACAAAGGCGTCGGCGTCGCACCATTCGTGCAAGCATTTCAAAGTATCGACTCCAAAGTGGCGACAGCCACCGAAGCCGTTCTGGCTGCCGATATCAAACGCTTGAACGACACAGTTTCAGAACAAGAAAAACGCTACGCTAATGCAAAAACGCAGAAGCCAGTCAAGGACAAAACTGATGATCCTGCTCCGAGCACCAGTTCAACTCAAGTTGGAGATATCGTCACTCCGAAACCAAAACCACCAATTTCACAATGGGCTCTAAACTATTTCCCAATGCCGGTCTCCAGCATTCTGCATAACCCGACTCAATATCTCGGAACGATTAAAGAACGTTTCGAAAGAGAAAGCAAAGCGAAAGCCGAAGGCGATATTCGTTGGGCACATGCTCTCTTCTGGTTCTCGGAAGTACTGAAGGCTAACAACCGAGCAGACGAAGGCAAGCGCTTCGAAGACCAGGCTCGCGCCGTCGCTTTGACTGCTAAGCCGGTTGGAAAGAAATAGGCCGGTCACACAGCTCGCGTTCTAATAACCTGATATAGGCACCATATTTGGTGCCTATATTGTCGACACCTGAAAAATGCTCGCGTCGAATGTAATTTATCAACCAATTGTTCACAACTCGATTCAAAAAACTTTTGGGAAAGATTCTCGGATTACTCGACGATCTGATGCAATACCACTGGGGCGATCTTTTGTTGATTAAATCTCTGCTTCAGTTGTCGGTTTTTGGGACAATCGTTTGTACGAATTTGGGAAGATTATTTATACGAATCATGCCAATTTGACGCGCGCCTATCATAATAGTAACGGTGACTTAGTCCCGACGCGTGGCGCCGGAATTAATGCGCCAAATTGCAGAACCGAAGATTGAACGAATGGAAGAACAGGTTTTCGAAGCTAGTGATGAAGCCAGAAGAAAAGCCGATCCGCTAATCGGTCAGACCCTCGTGGGCAACTATCAGGTAATAGACCTTCTCGGCGAGGGCGGCATGGCGCTCGTCTACACGGGCAAGCAAATCTCTACAGATCGGCTGGTCGCGCTCAAAACGTTAAAGACGCGCGATGTTGATGTGCTGCGTAGGTTCGAACGCGAGATGAAAACGCATGCCAAACTCAATCACAAGAATATCGTAGAAGCAATCGACTGTTTTGAGAGCAACGAACAATCGTTTCTCGTCATGGAGTTCGTTAAAGGAAGCGCGCTAGGAGATGTGATCGAGGACTACGGCGGTATTGAAAAAGAAGAAGATATCGCTTCAGTCTTGTCGCAAATCTGTGATGCGCTGGACCATGCGCACAGCCACCAGATCATCCACAGAGACCTGAAACCAGCCAATATCATCGTCGTCGAGCGCGAGGAGCAGGAGCCGTTTATCAAAGTTTTGGATTTTGGCATCGCTAAACTACAAGATGATATGCAGAAACTCACTGCTGAAGGGCAGGCACTCGGATCGCCGCTATACATGAGCCCCGAGCAATGCATGGGCAAGGAGCTGAGCCCGCGTGCGGATTTGTATTCACTCGGGATCGTCGCTTATGAAGTGGTCACTGGCAACCTGCCCTATGAATTCGAAAGACTTGTTCAAATCATGAAGGCGCACTGTGACCCGGAATATCGACCACAATCTATCGCAACTCATCGCCCGGACTTGAAGGGTGTCACGCAATTAAATCAGATCATCATGAGAGCAGTGGAGACCGAGCCGGATAAGCGTTTCCAGACCGCAGCCGAGTTTAAGAAAGCGATTCAGTTTTGGATTCAGTCTGTGCGTGGTGGAACCGAACAGGCTCTGCCGAGGGATATCGCGACTGCCGCAAAGCCTGCGAAACCAAATTCTGCTCAGCAAGTTCAGGAGAAACAAGACAAAGCGGTTCAAGAGCTTGTTGCTAATAGGGCTGCTGGCAAGGCTCCAAGAGCCGCGGCACCAGTTTCTCCGAAAGCAGCCACAGATCCTTCTTCGACTGATACAACCAGGTTAATCGTCAATTTTTCAATCGGGCTCGGCGTTTGCTGCGCGACACTTATAGTCATCGCCGGAATTATCATTAACTTTGAATCCATCAAGAATGTCTGGTTGAGCGCGTCTCAGCAAGTTAGCAATGTGTTGGCTAAGAAACCCGAAACCCCGCCCGAGCGAAAACGAATTGAGCCGAATCCCGCATACCAACTGCCGGACTATAAGCCGCCCGCGACTGAGGTGCAACCAAATCTGGTGCCGACCGGCGATCAACCTTCGCCGCCACCATCCACGGGAAGAAAGCGGCGCATCCTTTAATCACCGAATAGCTGGAATGTGAACGCATTTGCGGCTATATTGATAGAGGCAGCCCGCGGGTACAATATACAGTTACGCTCGGACTTCGAGATGAGTGACGAAACCAACCAGCATAACCATGAAGTGAACGATGGCGAAGGCTTAGCAAAAGATTCCCAATCGTCATCGTCTTCGGCTAGCGCAACGGCAGCTGAGGATTCCATGTTATCCGGCCACGAATCTTCCCTTGTCTCAGACAAGGAGGAGAGTGGATCGGATGGTGATAGCAAGAGAAACGGCGGTTCGGCACTCAAGTCATTGATCAAGGTCAAAGCGACCACTACCGGTGGAGCTGCGAAACCAACCGATGCGGCGCAACCATCTGATGTTGCTAAGGCCTCTGATGCTGTTAAATCAACCGATGCCGTTGAATCAGGTGATGGCGCGAAATCAATTGATGTCGGCAAATCTACTGATGATGCCACACAGGTTGCTGTTAAACCGAAAGAGAAAGACGAAGCCCTGGCGCGCGCTCAAGCCAAAATGAATGAGGCCGCCTTGGGACCGCTCCCTTCATCTGATGATGGAAATGCCGCTCCTGCCATCGTCTCAATAGCGCCGGTCATCAGCAAAGTACCGGCTGCTCACTCAAATGCATCGCAGTCTGCGTCCGATGGTCTGGTGCAAGCAAAGTTCTCATCAGTTCCCAAGGCTAATTCAGCTGAGGCTTCGACTAGTAAAAAAATCTCTATAGAGTCTATCGAGTCATCGGTCGATCAATCTCCGCCTAAGCTACCGGTCGATCAAACTACGCTTAAATCACCGGTCGATCAAACTCCGTCCAAATTACCGGTCGACCAAACTCTGCCGGAATCAGCCGTTGAACAATCTCCGTCTGCAAATTTGCAAGATGAACTGACGATGACCGGAGACATTCCTATTTCAGTCATACCGACATCCGTTGCGAATTTGAGTGTCCATCCGCTCAGTTCAAACGAGCCTTCAAGCGATTCACAAAAGCATCCGTCAGACGGTGATTCTCAGACCGGACTCGAAACTACAGATACTCCACCGATAGTTATTCCGGATTCGATCCCTGAAGACGAGTTCGAATTCGACGAACCTGTGATTGCGTCTATAGAATCATCCGCGGAAGCGAGCGCTGCTTCTTCGGAGAAGCCTGAGGCGGACGTGGAATTCAGATCAACTTCGGACGTTCCGACGATTACAGTGGTACCGGAAGCAATACCCGAATCAGAATTTGACTTGTCAGCAGAAGACGATGAGCCGGCGTTGTCAGTCGAATCATCGCCCGCAGCCGAACCAGTGACGCGAGTCGAACCAGTGACGCGAGTCGAACCAGTGACGCGAGTCGAACCAGTGACGCATGTCGTACCGGCGGCGCAAGTCGAACCCGTGACGCAAGTCGTACCGGCTGCGCAAACTGAATCAGTCGCGCCAGTCGAGCCAGCACCACCAACCGGATCACCGCTAGTGGTGACTCCACCAGCTGCGCGCGCTGATGATGTTAGTACTCTATTTTCAACTCAAGAATTACCGCTTAGAAGTTCTGATACGTCGCCACCGCCGGTGATAGCATTCGATGACGTCGCCGCTGGAGAAGTATCGGCTGCAACAAATAACTCGATATACTTCACATCGGAAATGCCAAAGGTAAAACCAAAATCGAGCGGTGATTCATCCACATCGTCAAGCTCTAACGTTTCGGCTGTGAAAGGACAACCCACATCGTCAGGCTCACCCATCCCTGAGGTCCTCGCACTACCGACCTCTTCAAGCACATCGAATCCATCGCTTGCTTCAAGATTTACTTCATCAAGCACTGCAATTCCTGCCATTACTGATGGTGCCCAAATAAATCACATCGGCCTGGTTGTTTCATCAGGTGTTGCCGAACAATCAAACCATATCGGATTGGTTGCTGCACAACCAACTGCAGTCGAGCAACCGAATCACATCGGCATCATTTCGCGAACAACGTCCGTTGTACACCAGTCTCCGATCGATGATGATTCCGAATTTCCGCTGGATTCCGACGAGCATTCCCCGTCGTCAGATTCGACTGCTGACGGCGCGCCCCTGAAAGACTTTTACGAAAGTGGTGCCCACAAGTACTCTTTAGTCGGCCAAGTTCTGTTCGATAGCTACGCAATTCTAGACAAAATCGGTGACGGAGAAAGTTGCACCGTCTATTCGGCGATGAAGCTCGACTCTGAGACCTTGGTCGCAATAAAAACACCGAAAATGTTGATTGATACGCAGTTCAAAGAAAAGTTCGCTGCCGCGTCTCTCAAGCAAGGCAAGCTAAAGCATCACAACATAGTCAGATCGCTAGCCTATCTGGAATCTCCTCAAGGTGTGCCATTTTTCGTCATGGAAAACCTTGCCGGTGTTACGCTTGATGAGATTCTGAACACTGTAGGAAAAGTGGACGACGAAGAAACACTGGCATTAGTGCTTTGTCAGGTTGCTGACGCGCTGGAATACGCTCACGGGCTTGGTATCACCCATGGTGCGCTTACTCCTCGCGATGTGCTCGTGCTCGAGACGGATGAACAACTAACTGTTAAGGTAATGGATTTCCAACTTGCCACTGTTCTCGATATTCCTAGAGCAAAGGCCAAGAAAGCCCCTTCGAGGATTTTCTTCAGTCCGGAAACTTTAAGAGGAGAGCCTTCTTCTCCGAAATCTGACGTCTACAGCCTTGGCGTAATCGCGTACAAGATGGCAACCGGAAAATTTCCGTTTGATGGAACAATCGACTCCGCACGCGATCCAGAAAAATCAGCCGAGCCGCTTGCAAAATATAGCCTCGATATGAAGGGGGTTCATAGGCTCACTGAGGTGGTTCAAGAAGCCCTAGAAGCCGACCCCCAGTGGCGCATCGAAACTGCAGCGCAGTTTAGAGAGGGCATTGTCGATTGGATTGAAGCGGTTCGGATGGAGTCAACTGGCACTTATTCCAACGTCGCAGCTGAATTTACTACTGCAGGCGAGAATGTTTCTGCACCGGTCGCAATACCATTCGATCAGGTAGATGGCGGGCCTCAAGCCATGCCACATATGGTACCGGGACCTATGGCAGAAGCTGCCGCTGCCGAAAGCAAACATAAACGCAAAAAACTCAAGCACATCGTCAGAACAACGATCCACAATCTGGTTGCTCTCAAGCAAAAGCAACAAGTCAATGAGCAGACCGCCGGGCGTCGCTTTGCTGACACGGTTGCCGCCACCGGACCGAGACGTTCGCCGATCGCCAGCATGGTGCGACTCGTGACCACGATTGCTGTCTGCGGAACAGTGTTCATTGGTTCTGCGATATTCATGATCACAAACAGAGAGGGTGTCGCTTCCACATTTACCCAGGCGTCTCGACAACTCAGTATGCTGTTGCCTGGAAAAAAGGCACCACAAGAATTTGCCATCGGCGAAAAGATTGTTTTGGAAAAACCTAAGCCCAACAAAGCCGGCAAACAGGTAAAGCCGAGAATGAGATCTGTCGACATTCACGCCACTCCGCCACCATTTGCGGTGCCGGAAGCAGTTTATCGTTCCGGCGGCGTCAACAACTCATCTTTCGGTGTCAACAATAGTTCCAACGACTCACACAAAAATCGACACCGGATCGAATATCGCGACTACGTAGCACCGAAGTAACAATTCAAGGCGAGCTTCTAAACGGCTTTGCATCTGTTGTTTAAACACTTTAAAAACCCCAGAGACAATCTTTGGCTGCTTCTATTTGAAATAAGGTGACCGGCACCAAGGATGGTATCGCTCAAACCACGCGGGTACAGCAGATCACACCTGTGCGTAATCTGCGTGCGCTGAGAATCCGAGGTTCTAAATCTATGGGTCATGATGGATTCGAACCATCAACCAATTGCTTAAGAGGCAACTGCTCTACCGTTGAGCTAATGACCCTCGTCGTCGTTCAACCAATAATCACAATATATCGTGAGTTGAATTGGTCCGCTACCGGCTGTAAGGAAAAGGAGCGCGCCTGGAAGGATTTGAACCTTCGACAATCCGCTTAGAAGGCGGGTGCTCTATCCGCTGAGCTACAGGCGCAAAACAGGCCGGAAGCGACGCCCTCGAAACGAGTGCGTGATGGCCCATTATATAACGATGTGCCGCGGGCTGTCGCAACCCAAGTAACTTGCCTGCAACAACTGGCGAAGACGAGGTTGGCATGAGCTTCTTCTGCGCAACAGGCTGAGTCGCAATGCCAACGAGCCAGAGCCAATCCGCAACCCACTCTACTTGGCAGGCATCAACTTCCCGGGTCCATAAATCCAGCCTTCGAGCAACATGTTCTCATTGGCAACATCCCACGGATCGGCAAAGAATGCCGGGTTCGTGTGAAACAGACAAGCCCCGAAACACGCAACCAACGCATCCATCGCATGATCGTTAGCCATAATCGCGCCTTTCAAAGTGTTGTCGATGTGCAGCCGTGGGCACTCTTGATACCGCGCATCGCCCTTGATGTAGATCAACCCTTCAATAATCTCTTTGCGCAACGCATGCGCCTTATCGTGATTCTTCTTGTCCTTCGCCTTGTAGCCCACGTCCGGCAGCCCGAGAATGTAAAGCACTTCTCGCGGATAAATTTCGATGATGTTGCAGCCCTTACTGCGCCGATCTTCCTGAAAAGGCAAAACCGCATATTTCTCAGGATTCAGCGTGGCAAGCATCTTCATGCCATAGAAAGTCATTTGCACCATGGAAGGATTGACGGTGTGAAGCGGACTCTTAGCCACTCTCATCGCTTTGGAATCCGTGTATCTCAAACCTTCGATTTCGTACTCATCAACGTATTGTTTAAATTGGTCGAAGTTCATAAACACAAGAGTTTCGGCAACCGTCTGCCACTCCTGGAATTCTTCTCGTTCCACCTTCTTCGCCAAAAATTTCAAAAACGCGACGGGCACCGAGAACGGAAAATCCATCGCCACGCAGCTGAGCTCTTTAAGACTATCAAGCTCTTTCGCCAACCCGTGAGACCCAGTGTTCTTCACGTTCTTGACGCTCATGCCGTCATCGGTTATCTCGGCTGTCACCAGCCAAGTATCGTTGGGCACCGTCTTCGCGCCGCTGAAATCGACTCCTCCAACCAGCATCGCCGTTTCTCCGTTTAGTCCGAATCAAAAACTAGTATCCACCAGAATTCCTACTTGAATCTATAGGCGCTCCACGCCGGGACGATCGCCCTGGCGGTTTTAAACGGGCGCGGCTTGAGTTTCAGGGAATTTTCTGGCGATTATCATCGGCTCTCCGAAGTGCGCTCGAAATTGTTCGATAGCAAAAAATTTTTTTTAAGACAAAACTGTTAGATCGTCTGCAAGTTTCGCCGCAAGCAAGATTTCAGCGTTCAAGTAACGGAAAAAATCTGACGAGCATCAGATAAAAATTGCGCCGAGCTTTCTCGAGAATGGCTTGGCTTCCTAATTGATCGAGGTCTGGCAGTGGTCTAAAGAGATTACGAGTTTGATTTTTTCCGCAGACGGATGTTTACGGAAACAAGTTTTGTCGGTCATATATTGATTTAGCTTTTATACTAATGAAAACTTTAAACAGATTATCGTTATCGTCACATTCGCCGCGTTCCTTCGCTTCGCTACATTCAGTCCGGAATTTCGACATGACAGTCAGCGCCTCCCCCATCGACACTAAGACAATTGCCAGCTCCGTTGGCATCTTGGTCGATCGCGTGGATGGCAGAGCGCTCGGCAATGTGTGGGTGATAGACGAAGCGAAAGTGGCTACTTGTGCCCACCTCGTGTTTGCCTACCGGTCGTTCTGGCCGGCACTGAAGGTTGTCTTCCCGGGCGCAGGGCGCGAATTTGGCGTTGAGTCCGCTATATTTCATCCGCGCTTCGATATGAAGATGGCGGCAAAACTGGCTCAAGTCGCGCTCACGGAGCCTATGCCTAACCTGCCGTTGCAGCAACACAACGCCGCGGTGATTCGCCTCACTCCAACCATGGAGCCGATTAGCGACGACATGACCTTCAAGGTCAACAAGAGCTTGTCGCTGCCATTGCCGCCTAGAGACCAGGGTTTGGGTGGAAACCTTGGAGAGATCGATTTGTATGTGGTGGTTCAAACCATCACCAATGCCCGTAAAGAAGGCATCCTCACAATTTGCGACGAGCGCAACCACCCCGTGGCCCGCATCTTCTGTCAGAACGGCAGATTGCTGTTCGCTCAATTCGGCAACCTGATTAACGAATTCGCGATTTATCAAATCGTTTCGCAAGATTTGAAGGGCAACTTCTTCTTCTGGTCCGCTCCCCGTCCGAATTGGGAAGTTTCCAAAGAAATCGGTCGTCCGGCCGAAATGCTTCTAATCGAGGCGCACAGACGCACCGACGAAGTTAAGAAGATGGAAGGCATGATCGGCGACTCCAATACGTGCTTCATGCGCATGTCTAACGAGCCCAACGTCGAAGTATTGCCGCCGGAAGTTAAGGACTACGCCCGCATGCTGTGGGAACTTCTGGATGGCGGCACGCCGGTCAGAACACTCTGGCAACTGGCAAATCTTGATGACTGCGCCATTTACACAACTCTGTGCGAGTTGCTCAAAACCCGTCAGATCGCTCCAAAGCCACCTGACACTCAATCTTTAGATGGTCAGGGACGTCTCAACGCGCTGAACTTGTCGGTTCAAGCCCAGTTGTCGCCCTGGGATTCGATCACTAACGTTTATCGCGATGCCACATCCGCAGAAGCAAGAGTTCGCACCGGCGCGCTTCTGGGTTCTCTTCGCGAAGACGACCCCTGGCATTTGATTCACAACATCCGCCTTGTGCCTGAGTCCGCCGGCAGCCCGATATTTAAAGACGGGCAAGTGATCGGCATGCACTGCGGCAAGCTACCGCCTGATGAGTTCGCGCAAAACCAGGATGGCGCACTACAAGCCATGCTCTGGGTGGACGCGGTGATCGACTGCCTCAAGAGTGGCGGCGAAAACCAGCTCGTCAATAAGCTCACACTGATCGACGCGCCTATGCCTGACTTTACGAAAAAGGACAGGCAGAGCACGCCAGGCGGATGTCGCGAAGTCGCCAGAATCGATTGCCCACGTTGCGGTCGCTCCAGCCTGGATGAGGCGCGCTTCTGCAAATCCTGCGGTCAACGTTTACTCAAAGATATTGATCCAAAGCCGATTCGAAAAACCGTCAACATGAGCAACAAGAAGCCGAGCAACAAAGCTGCTCCGTTGCTACTTGGGCTCCTGGGCTGCCTGATTGTGATTGCGCTTGGGGTCGGCGTGGGCGCCCTGGTCATCTCCAACATGCCGCCGCCTATCACCAACGAGGAAGGCATTGAATTCGTCGATTCTAAGGACAAAGTCACCAGTGGCTCCGAAACAACAGAACCGGTAAAACAAGCCGGTCCCGTCATTGCCAAGGCAACCGCGGTCACTCTGACCGTTTATCAAAAAGTCCATCCTGCCGGTGTTGCCGACCCTCTCGAGATGCGCTGGCAAGCTCAACCTGGCAGCAAGCCGGCTTATACCGAAGGCGACATGATTTATCTCGACTTCAAAGCCGAGAAGCCTGGATTCGTTTATCTTCTATATCAGGGCAGTAGTGACGATGAAGGGATAGCCTCCCTAATTTATCCGGTGTCCGACGTGAATACTAAGGAACTGAAAAAAGGGGAGAATTTCACCATCCCTAGCGACGTGCATGAAAAAATCGATGATAAGAGTGCCTATTTTACCGGGCTCACGATTCACGATTCCCCGGGTAAGGAAACCCTGGTGGTCCTGTACAGCGAGTACAAGATGAGTTTGCTCGAAAATTCTGAAATAGTGAATACTGTGTTCGAAGTCAGCCTGAACCTCGACACAAGTGGTAAAAGTGGAAATGGAGTCGAAGTGCCGGCCACTGAATTCCGTAAGAAGGTGCTGGAAGTTGCAGAAACCACTGATTCTGGATCCCCGGCGGATTTAACCGGTAACATATACATCAAGAAGTGGACAATTGAACATCGCCCAAAGGCGAACGCCAAGGAGCAGTAAAGATGATCTCTCTAAAGAATAAAAAGGTTGCCTCGTTGTTAGTTGCCCTGGCTGTTGCCGGGTTCGGTGCCACCGCGGTCTGTGCGGAAGATGGCGCCAAGGGATTATTTTTCGAGCAACTCGATTCTCCCTTCAAGTCCTTGAACACTGGGGTTCAGTACTACATCGAACTTCATCGCGATGGACACCAGACCAAAGTCACCAACAAATATGGTTTTAAAAACGGTGACAAAATCAAATTTCACGTCAAATCAAACGTCGACGGCTACGCCTACATCTTGCTAAAAAGCGGTAGCCGAGGCGAGCAGTCAGTCCTGTTTCCAGACCCTGGTACAGGGGACGACAACAAGGTCAAACGCGGTTCCGATTACGTGATCCCGGCCACAGGTTTTCTGACATTCGACGACAATCCAGGAACGGAAAAGGTCAGTCTCGTTTTGTCCCGCACACCGATTGATGCCCAAGCTTATCTGTCCACGCCGGTTGTAGCGCCGACTCTAATCGCCTCTGCGTTGACTGGAGCAAAGGATCTGATACCGTCGAGAGTGCTCGTGCATTATTCAGATGCCAACAAAAACGGCGGAGATGCGCCGGTGAAAATCGCTTCGAATTTGCCTAAGGCTGCCAGGTTTGACCCTAAGACTACAGTCGTTGAGCCGATCAAAATGGAGCACAAAGCTTCGACTCCTAAAGCGAAAAAACCTTCTGCCAAAACTGACGTGATCGCGTCGGCGAGTGGTAGCAGAAAGAACTCGAAGGGTGAGCCTGAAGGCTTAGTGACAGTGGTTTCTGAGCTTCCTGGAAACGTGTTGCACGTCGACGTCGACTTGCACCATATCTAATATCACTGGTTTTAAGACACTTGGAAAGGCGACGCTGAGCCAATCGCGTCGTTTTTCTTTTGGCGTTTTTGCGCGAATTTCGAGCGTTTTGTTGTGGAGAGGAACACTTAACGAAGGTTAAATCTGACCTGTTGGAAACCGCTTGTCATGCGAATCACCACTTGATATCGCCGCTGCACGCCCAACTGATGAGCGCTGAAGACTCTGACGGGGCTAGCCATACGCCGGATGCAATAATTCGAAATACTCTTTACGTGACACTGAGCCTTAGATATAATCAATCATCGCAAGTTTAAAACGTTAACCTTGCCTTAATCGACGCGCCCGCAAAATAACACTCGTCTACTTAATCACTGTTCGATTTCACGTGGTGGAATAGTTCGCATGATTTGGCTATTTTCTCTTGGACTTTGTACGGTCCTCGTAATCGGTTTATTCATCGTCTTCAACCCGCACTGGATCACGGATCACTTTGCGCGTCGTTGGGATAATCCGCACAAACACTACTAAGCGTCGGTGACCCGCGACACGCAGTCGTGGTCATGGATTTAGAAGTTTCAAAACTGGACTCAAAGCTCTAAACGATCGAAGCGGTTAGGTGTTCTTTGTCGGTTTTCTACTTCGTCGGCGCGAAGCTTTTGCATCGCGGCTTCTCTAAAAGCCGTATGCTCAGTGGCGTTTGGCGTTTGGCGTTTGGCGTTTGGCGTTTGGCGTTTGGCGTTTGGCGTT
>JADYXR010000244.1 GCA_021772095.1 Candidatus Obscuribacter sp.
GCTTTAGCAACCTTCTCACCAATCTTCATCGCCTCGCCGCCGGCAGCTTTCACTAAACCAGCAAAGTCGAATGCGAATTTAACAGAGATGTTTGCCAGAGTGTTCAGCGCGAGCATCGTGATGGTGCCTGTTTCATCTACACCGCGGAAGGCAGCCATTAGAAGGATGACCGTGTTCCAAAAGAAAGACCAGAAACAAACGGTTAGTACGCCCTCGATCCAACTCGGCAGAGCATCGCGAAGTTGCTTCATGGGCCACACCCAGAGAGCTGCGACAACAGGTCCGACACACCAGAGATAGTAAAAGTAAGCTTGCTGGAAGGCGCAGAGAATACTCCAAGACGTAGCAAGCGCTGCGTTGGCACTATTAGTCGCCATTCTCGCCGCCATCGACGCAGCTGGAACTGCTTCGTTTGCGCGGTCCGGCGGAACCAAATAAATTCCGGCACACGGATCATATATTTTCACGGCGATCAGTTCTGCTTCCAATTGAGCGAAAGGAGTTTGATTACCTAACAGAACGATTCCCATCGATGAAACTGGAATGTCGATAGTGTTGCGATTCTCTTCAGGCAATCTCCAGGGCATCGCCTTGAACTCCGCACAGATGGCGTCTGTGTACATGTCTGAACCAAACAGTCGGGAGTATTCGCTTGAGATTGTGTGAGTCAAAGAATTAGAAAGGTCGATTCCATAGTTACAGATAAGGTAAGTTCCAGGGATAAGAAAAATCGCGACCAACGATCGCAGAATTCCATCGAATGGATTGACGTGACCAAGCACGGGATTGCCCGCGGCCATTATGGCTTTGAGCTGAGCCAGCACAGCTCCTGGCAGAAGAAGCAGAAGGGCAATAGGCACGAAAATTTGGTTACGAATAGCGTTCCACTTATTGCCACCATCTACGGTGAAATTTTCGCGAGACTCTGCGGCGAAATTGATTGCGGTCTGCGACATGTTGTGACCGATCTCACCGGCTACATCCGCTGCACAAGTGGCTGCGCCCATCGCTTGCCCTTGACCGATCATGGCGTTTTGAAGCGGACGACTTTCCATTGCTGCACGTTGAGGTAGCAATACGGATTCCAACGCCGCCAGTGGACCGGTAGATGAATCAGGATATACTCCCAACATTTTGCCCACCTGACGGCCGCGACGGGCTATGCTCTTTGGTCCTCTAAACGTTCGCCCAATTTCAGTTCCCGGAGTTCGGCTACCTGGAACTGAACCTTCGCCTGTCGCTTGAATCATCGGCACCGTAACTGACTCGTTGCCTCCTGTACCTCCGTTTGCCTCATCGACGTTTGCCGCATTCGGGTTTGTATCCGGATCCGGTTTGCCGTTAGGTCCGCATGGTCCCTGTGAATTGTTTACGCTTTCCAGGTCGGACATGGCTGATCCAGGTCCGCCCGAACTACCAGACGAGAACTTAGCATCAGCTTTGCAGTTCGTGTTACAGAGGAGAATTAGAGCATTAACAAGAACGATCGAAACAATGCGGAGTTTTAAATTCTTGCAGTCGTTCAGTTTCATATATTCGCCTTCGAAAAACAGAAAGTAGAGGTCGCCGTCCCTTGGTCTTAGATACTACAAGCTGGCTATGACTCCGCTATGACCACGGTATGACCTGGTTATGACTGAGAAAAACTAAAGCAACAATTACTTCCTATTAGCGGCTTCCTGAACAGCCTCATCAGATTTATCCATAATGCGCTGAACCATGTCACCAGGTTTAAAATCAAATGGATTGAACGGCACAGTGCTCATAATCACGAGAAAAGAGATAAACATGAGCAGCTCCCACATCGAATAAACGTCGAGTAGTCCGGCGCCGGACAACCAACCAAGTCTCGTGTCCATGACGAGAAGAACGACACACCACCAGAATCTCCACAATGCGAGATTTACAATTCCATCAACCCAACCCGAAAATACTTTTGAAAACATTGAACCAGCACCGAGCGGCCAAGCATAGAATGCAGCAGCAATCGGTCCCAGCAACAGCAGATAACAAGCCATTATTGTTTGAAATGCGCAGGCAATCACAAGACCGAACGCAGCTGCCTGGCTCATCGAATTAGCAAGCCCTTGAAGCATCACAGAAGCCATACTCATATTGAAACGCTTGGCCAACTTCTCGGGTGTGCCCTGCAGTTTCCCGAGTGATTTTAGAGCCTTCGTTGGCAGAATCTTTCCCGGGAAAGAGTCTGCTGGCGGAGCGAAGACTTGTTCGTCAGCATAGGCGAAAAGGTTGATGTAGTTGATATGGCGCGAGATTTCAAATTGCATTGAGTTGCCTACATCAATCGAATAGCTGACTATCAATTGCGAGGCTGGTATCAGAAATATCGCGACGAGTGCCTTCAGAATGCCAGAGAATGGACTGACCGCGTCATCGTCATGATGATTATTGAGAATGCCGGATTGCAGCAGCGACTTTAGTTGCGTTGCCACCGCCCCCGGTAGCAGCAGCAAAATCGCGATTGGCAAATAAATATGGCTATATGCCTGTTGAACAATGTAGATTGCGTTGCCATAAGTTTTGACTGGTTTAGACGATTTACACGCACTACCTGAAGCAGTGTTTCCGACATTTGTTAGAGGCGTGGCTGAAAGACTGAGCATCTTCAACCAGGTAAAATTGAACTCTTCTGCCATCGCTTCTGATGCACATTCGGCAATTCCACTCATAGCAGCTTGAGTTGACTGCATGGTTTTACCGACTTCACTTCGACCATCGCCTTCCACTGATTGGCTTATCTGCTTGACGGTCGCAACACCAACTAAACTGCGTTCATTTCTTGTGTCTGCCAGCGCGCGCTCGGCTATTTTCAAATAGTCATATTGAAATGGCGAGGTCATCTTAATGTATGCGTCATTAGGCGGAATTTTTCTCCCATTACCCTTATCGACAACGCCATCATCTTCCGGATTTTTGTTTTCATAAAATGTCTGGCCTGCACCGAGCTTACCGACGCAAGGCCCTTTTTCCGACGTTCCGCCTTTCGCTATTCCCATCTCTCCCAAATTCGGGGAGTAACAGCGGTTTTGACTTTTGCTTGATTGTCCATTCGGCGTATGCTCAGAACCCGTGTATTGAACCGGATTTGATTGACGCTCGATCTGTTCTGTTTTCCCCATAGCGTCCAAAAGGTCGGGGTGAGGATAGGCACCATTCTCTCCATACTGAGCTTTATTAACGGCATAAGGAGTCAGGCGCGAGTGCTGCGGAGACATCTGCTGCGGCGACGCGGTGGACGCGGCGTCTGCAGCGCCTGTCACAAGGCAAAGTACGATTGCCGCGAGGGCTACGTTGACTGATGTCTGTATCGTTATTGTCAGCACGTTCACCCCTCCACCGCATCGGACTCGTTGTCCGTTTCAATATCAACAGATTAGTGGAGTGGTATGACCTGGCTATGACTGACAAAAATCGGCTGCCTCACACATGAGACAACCGATTACGAACCTAATATATGATTGTCCGATGGACCTTTACTACACCTGGGAAACTGGACAATTATGAAAGTCGCTCGATCAGATTGTCAAAGACGAAGGTCCGCTCAGTATTCCTCTAGCCATTCGAGTGGCAGTGGAGATTTGCAGAGCCATGGAATATGCCCACAAAGAGGGCATCTTACACCGCGATTTGACTCCGAGAAACGTGATTGTAAGCGAAACTCGCGACGTCGAAGATTCGAAGAAGAGAAGTCTCAGAGTGATGATTCTAGACTTTGGCATTGCCAAAGTCGAAGACCTGCAAGACAAAACAATCAGCAAAATCGGTTGCTTTATGGGCACCGCGACGGTGGTCAGTCCGGAGCAAGCACGGGGCGAGACGTTGGACGGACGCAGTGATATCTATTCGCTGGGTTGCATGATGTACAAGATTTTGACTGGAAAGTACCCTCTTGAAGGTGACTCTTTGCTAACCACGCTGCACAGGCAAATTAGTGAAGACGCGCCGTCGCTGTCTTCCGGCAACCCCAGCATTGTTTATCCTCTCAGGCTTGAAGAGATCGTCGGCAAGACGCTTCAGAAGTCACCTGCCGATCGCTTTAAGAGCATGAATGAACTCGAATCGGAATTGGAATCGTTGCTCCAGGAACTAGTAAATACTTCTCCTGAAAAGTTACAAGACAGTCAGGAAGCGACCGTGGTTACGCTCAAGCAAAGGATTTTCAAGGCATTACCTGTGGTGGCAGTGGCCGCGCTCCTGGTTTCGGGTGCCGCGTTCATTACGAATCAGCAGGTTAATCGCAGCGCCCCACCGGCAGCGCTGACAAAGCCGTCCTCCGTGCGATTGAAGCGAAAAAACGAGGTCGATTGGATTTTCGTAAAAGGACAGTTAGGGCATGAATGTTTCGAAGCGCTCCAGAAGCGTCCGGATGTAAAACGAGTGAGTATCGCTGCAGGCACGAGCTTTTCAAAAGACGATTTGAAGAGTTTGATGTCCTTCAACCTCGTTTTTCTTGACTTAAGAGACAACCCAATTGATGATGAATGTTTAGAAATTATTTCACGATGCGGCACCCTTAGATCTCTTGTGCTTTCACGTTGCCAGGGCATCTCCGACCATGGATTGAAACATCTCTTGAAGTTAAAGCAACTGGAAGTTTTGACTTTAGATGGTACCGGCATTGGTGACCTCGGTGTAAAAAACGTTTGCAAGCTGAATGAGAGATTGCGATTGCTTTACCTGTCCGACACTAAGCAAATCACCGACGCGGCTGTTCAACAGCTTAAGAAACTTCGATTGATACAGGTACTTGAAGTAGGACATACGGAAATCACGTCGCCGGGAGCGAAGCAATTATTTCAATTGCCTGCCCTTGTGTCGATCAATGTGGCTGGTCTAAACCTGAAAGATGATGACATTCCAGAACATTTAAACGAGGACTTCGTCTTCCTTTTGCTGAATGACAATCCAAAATTGACAGATCAGGTACTTATAAGAATCCGGCATTTGAAACTGTCTCTTCTCGACATTACGGATTGTCCTCGAATTTCGAAATCGGCAATCGAGCGGTACGAAGCGGAACAACCGAAAGCATCACAAATGATCGTAATGCGCTCAGGAGTTTCGCAATTGTCTACCGATCCTGAGTTGTACTTCGATCCGTCTTTTTATGACAAAAGTGAATACGATCCGAAGAAGATGAAGACACTTATTATTGAGGCCCAGTATGCTGCGATGATGGATCCCTAGAAATAACACGCACAGGTAAGGAAGCCATGACAGAAGAACAGAATGACCATTTGAGCGCAACGCGCTCTATCAAGTTTGGCTCCCGCCTAACTCAGATCGAAGCACCAAGCGACCTTCCGCAGCGGTGGCAGGGCACCCCTATAGAGGATTTCATCGCCGCCCACAACTTTGAAAAACCAATTAAAGGCAGCAGCGAGCCAAAGTTATTGATTGTTTCGTGCATAGAATTTCGGTTTATGCCTCAAATTCCTCGAAACTTCGCCTACATGATACGCACAGCAGGTGGACGGATATCGCACATTCCAGGTGCGGAATTTGCGCTGGCTTACATTTTGGCGAATGGAGTGAGGCATATAGCCACTGTCGGACACAATGATTGCGGTATGACCAAAGTACATGCGTATAAAGGAAAGCTTGTAGAAGCTCTCATAGAGCAGGGTTGGGAGAAAGAGCATGCGCACGACTTTATCGAGGAGAACGCAGAGCGCTATGCGATGACGGACGAAATCGATTCGCTTGAATTTGAATTTATTCGCTTGCGCAGTTTGTTCAAGAAAGTGGAGATTGCGCCATTATTCGTCTCACTTTCAACTACGCGCTTGCATTTGCCAACCTGGTATGACCAATATAAATAAACGAAACTTGAAAAACCTGGTCGTATGATTTACTTACCGCAATAGGCTGGTTTGGAACAGATACTCAGCACGTTCGCGCAGTTCTAATTGCTTGAGTAAAACTAAAATGGTGTCAGATATGGTGTTAGTGCTTTCATGCGGAGGAATGGACAATGTCCTCGGCGCTGGGAACATTATCTCGGGTCTGTTCAATATTGAAATTCAACATTGAAAGGCCAGGTGTTATTCACAATTAAAGGTTATGCCACAGCTTGTTGGGAGATGAAAAGTCAGTTATTTTTTCAGCCAATGCAAAACCACTTAAATAGGCGCTTTCGATGCGATCTCCCCCACACCAGTCGCCGCAATAGCCTATATTTTTATCTGCATTATAGATGTATCGCTCTGAGCAAGGAACAGTAGCACGTGCATAGCGCCAGCGGTGGGCACGGCAAAAGGTAGCGGCCACAGGATCGCTTTTAGTAAGAGCAAAGAAATCGGATAAAAGAGAGGTCGAAACAACTTTTTCATTCTCTTCCAGATGGTTTTCAGACCACTCAGCAGATGCTTGCATCACCCAGCGTTCTCCTTCAGGTCGGCCGGGTTTGCTTGAGTCACGCGCTATCCAGACAAGAGAGGATCCTTGGACCGTAGCACCATCAAAAATAATTGGCAGAGGGTTTGCAAAAGAAACCATCACGGACCAGCAGGGCGCCATCACAGCTGGTGGCAGTTGCTCGTGCCCAAACAGAACTTGAGCTTGTGGAGGAGGCATGTTCAAAACAATAAAATCAAATGATCCGTAGCGAAAGTGATCATTTTCTTCTGCACCATCGTCGAATGGGCTGCGCAGTCCTTCTATTGTCCACTGCGATGTTGTTTGATCTCTAACCACACTTGTGACCGTTGATGAAGAATGTACGTCCAGTCCACTCAGAAGACTAAACGATAGAGTTTGCATCGAGGGCACTGCCACATAACGTGTGCTGTGCGGCTCCTGAATTTCAAAGCTATCATTCTTAAAGACGCCGAAGCGACCGCACCATTCCATCACACTTTCATCCGCTATGCACTGTTCAAGGCGCTTCATAAACAACGGATCGCGAGCAGTAAAATATTGGGCTCCATAATCAAACTCTTCTTGTTCCCGGTTGCGGCTAGCCAGCCGTCCTCCGGTCTTGCGGCCCTTGTCGAAAACGGTTACTTGAAATCCCCGCTGCGACAGACGCGCAGCACATGTACTGCCGGCTACGCCTGAGCCTATGACTGCCACTGTTGGCTGTCGTCCTTCACTATCAGTCTTCCTTGTCTCTGGCTTCAAATCAGGAGAAGTCACTGTTTCTGCCTCAAGTCTGAATGTATCACCCTATCAGTTAGAATTTATAAATTGATTCTCTGCCTCATTCAAAAGTCAGTCTCGCCGTCTCCATATTTCTGTGACGAGTAGTGCGCGGTCTAGCTTCTGTGTTGATACATTGACACCATTGGTGGTGCACTAATTACGGCACCGCATTCGATGGCGCTGTTTGTCACAGCCAATCCTCTTTACTTGCCGAAACCAAATAAAGGCTTATCAGGCTGAGAGACTTTCTTTGGAGGTTGTGAAATTCTGCGACCGGAAGCTTTGGCAATACCGCGCAGCATACCTGTGAAGATGAACTCATGCAGCGGCGAAACGCCGAACCAATATGCCAAACCCAAGAGACCCGAAGGCAAAAAACGAGCGGTTTGCCTTATCTCAGTTGTGCTGTCATCCTTTTGAGAAATTTCAAACTCAAGGGCGGCCTGTCCTGGCAGTTTCATCTCTGCAATCAACAACAAACGTTTATCACACTCAGCTGATTTGACTCGCCAAAAATCAATGGCGTCGCCGTCGCGTATGTCACTCGGGTCGCGCCTGCCACGCCTCAGACCAATGCCACCAGCCATCCAGTCAACAAGACCGCGCAGACTCCACAGCCAGTTGGCATAGTACCAACCGGTGGTGCCACCAATTCTCGAAACAGACCTCCAGGCATCAGCAGAAGTGCCTTCGATCTCGATACTCCTCGAGTCGGTGAACACAGTCCCTCCTGACCATATCGGGTCTGCTGAATTGGACCACTCTACTGGGGGCATCCTGCCGGCGTCTGTCCAATGGCTATCAACGCGATGATGCTGAATTCTGTCTATCGCAATTTTGGTTGCCTGTCTGCACGAAAGTAATTCTTGTGGAATGATCTGCTTGATGCGGAGATTTTCTCAAATGTTGTGTTTTAGCATTGCTTAGGCGGCCTCTTCTTGTTTGATACCATCAACAAACTTAATTCCCTGAATTAGCTCACCAA
>JADYXR010000245.1 GCA_021772095.1 Candidatus Obscuribacter sp.
ATCCTCTTGAATTGGGTTCTGGTGTTGCAACCGAAACCATACCAGGCTAGTCCTGGAGGGGATCACCAAACTTTTCAACTAAACTCGGGACAAGGCCACAAAATACGCACACTGGCACAATCAAGCGTAGACTGAAGATATGAGACGCGCGTGATCGCTATCAAAATCATCCGCTCTTGCATAGTCGTAATTCACCTTGCCTGCAGCAAATCTTATGAATGCTGCTTTTTCGGTGAGGACTGAAAATGTCAAAAATGCTTTTAGGCGAAACACAAGAAGACTTTGCCACCGCAATAAAAGAATATTTCACTATTCAGCACTTCTCAGTAGATGTCGAGACGCAGGGAAATCGCATTCTGGAATGCTTACGGCAAAACAGTTACGACGTTGCGATTCTAGAGATCGTATTACCCGGGCTGAATACAATCGACATCATTCGCGGATTCCGAGCTTCAGGTGGAAAAATTCCGATCCTGCTTATGTCGTCCCGACATTCTTCAGAGGATCTACAAGACGGGTTGGATGCGGGTGCGGACTCGTACCTAGTCAAACCATTTCAGCTCAGTGACCTGGCTGCACAAGTACGTGCTCTAATGAGACGTCCAGCGTTCCGCAGCGAGAAAGTGTTGATGTCAGGCAATATAGCGGTCAACACTGAAGAAGGAACTGTTAGAAAAAACAATGAGCTAATCCATTTGTATCCGATGGAATACAAACTTTTGCGATTTTTGCTCGCACATCCGAATCAGGTGTTCAGTCAAGACGCGATCTTCGAAAGAGTCTGGCAGAAAGATTCTTCGAATCTTCAAGACACAGTGCGAACGCATATCCGGACGTTGCGTCAAAAAATAGACGACGATCCAGAACGGTCGATCATTACGACCGTCCGAGGTCTCGGTTATAAAGCTGATTTGTTTTAGGCAATAAAAAAAAGATTAGTGATTTTCACCAGCCTTTCACATAGTTCGCCTAAACTAAATGAACTAGCTTCTAATCGAGGACCCCGCTGTTGTTGCGGGCGGAGGTACGTTGACGAGCAAAATTCTCATTGCCGATACGCCCGAGGGTTCAACTAAGTTGAACCAAATACTCAACGGTCATGACCTGACATTTGCAAAAACGCTGAGTGAAGCCAGGGGTAAATTAGAACAGCCATTCGATCTTGTGATTGCTGGTCTCCATTTTGATGATTCGCGAATGTTCGAGTTTCTTCGAGAGCTAAAACGAAGCGATTGCAATGCAACCAAACCGCTTATTTTGTATTGCTCGAAAGACACGCGTATGGTGAGAATGATGGTTGAAAGCCTGAGGTTGATTAGTGGCGCAATTGGTGCGTGGACGTTCCTCGATGAGCTTGCTTTTGCCACGTCAAGTAACCCTCATGCCGAACTCAGACTTATATTCGAACGGTGCCTCACCGGAGAATCCCCAAAAGAAGTGGGTCAGAACGAAATTCTTCAGACGACCTCTATTGCTCAAAACGCTAGTCTGCTCAATGGTTGAAATGATAGATAGACTCTAGCGAAATTTAGGAGGGAAGCCAAGCTGTCAACGCTGCGTCCGTGTTCGCACAAGAAAACTTTTGAGCAAACGCCCGAAAAATTTTATTAGCACCGTATCCGCACCGTACTCAATACCAATTTTTGAAGATTTGAACATAGCGAAGAAGTAGTCCCACACTATTGCTTCCACAAGAAAAGAGAAGGGACTGTAGTTCCTTCTCTTTTCTTTTCAACAGCGCGTCAAGCGAGCACCGCGACCAGTATCATTACCTAGTCGGATTTTTTCGCGTTAGCCTCTTTAAGCTCATCGATCCTCAAGCTTATTTTGGTAAGACGCTCTTCAACGTCCGCGCTGTTCTCAGCCCCTTTTTGTCCGGGATTTTTGTCCCGAATTTTCTGTTTTTTCTCGGCCACTTTGCCCAAATCTTTGCGAAGTTCGCGAGCCTGCTTGTCCGTCAATTGTTTTGCCTTTTGCGCATCGTTGATTCGCTTCATGATGCTTACTTGGCGCAGATATGTAGGCGACGGCTTGTCTTTGGCAAGCGCGATCGGACACTGTGATATGCAAATAGCAGCGAGAAGTGTATACAGGGTTACTTTTATCATTTGGACTGTCTCCCGACTAAATTTACTTGGTAGCAACATGCCGAAGCACGGCTTTGCCAGCTTTCTCGCGAAGCCAGCCTTTGAGAATCCACTCTATTTCAGGCGTCATTTGCGCTTCTTCGAGCATCAAATGCTCACTGTTGCCGTCGCCTATCATCAATTTTTCAGCAGCTGTCATTTCCGTAAACAACTCAACAGACCCGGACGCGGTGACCAGCCTGTCCTTGTACGCGACCAGCATCAAAGTTGGGATTCGCTCGATCAAGGGAGCTGCATCATGAGTTTGCTCCATAAACTTCTCGAACTGCGCAATTTCTTTTTTCGAAAGATCCATTCGATTCAAAGGCTCGGCTTCGATTTTTTTCCGAAGGGCAACATTTGCGGTGGCACCGTCGACGATGATTGGAGCCATGTCGACATCTCCAAGCGGACGACCGGAGGTTCTATAAGCTACTGTCGATGTTGACTTGCCATTCTTTCGGTCGGAGCTGGACGGCACCGCGGAGACCAGACCGTTGACCAAATCGGGATATCTTGATGCGGCTTGAATAGCGATAGCTCCACCCATGGACTCACCTACCAAAAAGACCGGAAGTTTTGGATAGGCTTTATGCAGAGTTTTGAGACCTTGCTCGACGTCAGTAAGGCACGCTTCGAAATCCATATGAGCCTCTTCAGGCTTTTGAATCCACTGTCCAAATCCTCTCACGTCGATTGCATAAGTGGGAATTCCGGAAGCGGCCATGCGGCGTCCGAAATTATCGTAACTCTTACTGCTGAAACCAAGTGCATGAACGCAGAATAAAACCATCCGCGGTTTTTCTTTTCTTGGAAGCCACGAGCGATAGGGCACTTTGACGAGTGGGCCCCAAGGATTCGCTAAGGTGCGGACTCTTGCCTTTGCGGCGATCAAAGTTGAGTTGTTTTTGGAATGGTTGTTGTTAGCCGCTATCGCCTGGTCAGCCAGTGATACCGCAAACAGTACCAGGCTAAATGTCATAGCTTTTGAGAATTGACTGACAAACTTCATGCTTACCCTGCCTTGCTGTGTTCGTATTTTAGAAGTTTTTTTCATCGCCTTCTGTTCTGTAATCGACGTCCAGCCAAACCCTAATATGCTTATTATTGAGGTCCTGATGTCAAAACTGGGTGAAAATTGGAATTATCTTTTGCTGTTTTCAATGTCTAGTTGCCCTGAATGACACACGAATCCACAGACTCTGATCAAAGTCGTGCCTCTGCGCCTTACCCTAAGGGCTTGCGCACCATATTTGATATCACTAAAGTTGGTTTCCGACTGTGATCAGATCGATCACCACTCTTTGAAACTGAGTCCACCCTACTTGGTAGAACCCCAGAACCAGCCCTGTCCGAAATCAATTCCAAGTTCCATAACGACATTCAAGTCATCGCGATTTTCAATGCCTGTTGCTATGGAGATCACACCAATCGACTTCGTCAGTTTTACTAGCTTGCTTAGAGCAGCGTCGCTTATCAGCGTCGTGAGCGACCCCGTTGATACAGTCCTTGTCAATTTTGACGTACGTTGGTTCCATTATAAGTAGTGACTCTATCGTCGTATGACCGTATCCAAAATCATCCAGACAAATCATGATACCGTTTGCTCTCAACTCTCGAACTTGATTTTTCAAGCATGCTGGATCTGTAAAAAATCGGCGTTCGCTTAGTTCCAAGCAAATTTTACTTTTGATTTCAGACCTGTTGATCAACTCAATCAATTTGCGAGTTGGAACATCCAACAATGTCGATGGAAAAATGTTGATGTTTTTCGTTCGATCATTCGCCATCTCCTTAGCTCGCTTGAGACAGAGGCTGAAGGAATTAATGTCGGCAAGAGTGAGCATGTCATTGAATTCAGCGGCACGAAAAAATTCGTCAGGCGCTTCAAGTGGCCCGGCTGGACCTCGAAAAAAGAATTCGTATGCATCGATTTCCGCTGTCGTTAACAGTTTAAATATTGGCTGCGCAACTATGTGGGAAGCAGCAGTTCCATTCAGAGCGCACCGTAAGATCAAAGATTCAGACGGGGCTGGGAGCAACTCACTTTGAGTGCTGGTCACTCGATTCTTTCCGCCCTGCTTGCTAGCCTTAAGCGTCGCGGTAGTCAGCTGTAAAACGTCTTCTAGCGTTGAGAGATGAGTAGGAACTGACACTAACCCAAAGCTCGCTGTTACTGTCGATCGATCATTTAAGCCGGGAATCGCGCTTTGACTGAGCGAAACTCGAATTCGATCTGCCACCATAGCGGCGAGAGCAAGTGTCGTATTGGTAAGAAGAATCAAAAATTCATCACCACCGACTCTAGCGATCCAGTCTACTGTGCGTAAGCCTTCGCTGAGAACCTTCGAGACTTGCACCAGCACTCGATCTCCCACGGCGTGTCCGTTCTTATCATTGATGGATTTAAAATCATCTAAATCAACAAGAACCGCAATTAGTTCAACCTCTTTCCGCTTTGCGTAGCTAATCTCGCGTGTTAACACAGTTTCGAAACCGCGGCGATTGAGAAGTTGGGTAAGAGGATCTGTTGTGGATAAACTCGTGAGTCGCTGATTCGTTTCGATCAGCTCCTTATTGACGCACTCTAACTCACGCCTGGCGACGCCATTCGGAGTGATATCGCGAATGCCCGCGACAACGAAAGAATGTTCAGCGATGACGACCAAACTGAGAGAAACTTCCGCGGAAAATTTCTCCCCGTTGTGCCGAAGAGCAGGCATGTTATAGACGTTTTCACCGTCGATCGGATTGTGCAACACCGCCATCGAAAGGCTAGTGTCCCACTCGGGAAACAAGTCGCGCGGACGATTGCCTTCCAGTTGCTTGGACTCGCATTCAAATAAGTGCTCAGCCCGGGCGTTCAGCAGAATTATTTTGTCGCTGGGATCAACCACCATCAATGCATCGGGAGCCTGGGCGAAGTACTCCAGCAAACGACTGGGAGTGCGCTCGCCACCTGTTGCTTCGAACTCAGTGTTTAATTCCAACCTAACTTCATTCCTTGTCTGCAATTTCTTGATTTTCACCAACGCACTGAGATCTTCGTTCAGGGAGAACGATAGTGCTCATTCAGTCCAATCGAAAAAAAAGATACGTAGAAATTTTTCTATTTCTTACCGAAAGATTTGGATAGAAACGAAAGACCAAAAACTAGAATTGCCGATCCTAAAATACACGGGAGAAGGGCTACACCAGCAAGACTTGGTCCTAAGGAACCAAACAACGCTCCGCCGACCCAGGCGCCCAGAATACCCACAACTGCAGCTGTGAAAAATCCCCCTGGTATCGAACCTGGTGTCAACCGATCGGCGATAAACGCGCAGACGGCTGCAATTATTAGATAACAGATAAAACCTACAATAGACATAAAAAGCTCCTTGGTTCTGAAATTTCTCTCTTCAACTTAATTGCATTTGTATATTTTGCTAGACTCGAGAAATGCAATGCTCAAGCGGAAGCTGATCAGGTAAATTTAGCGATTCGTTATCCGCAAGCACCTTATTTGGTGCCTTGCGAATACTGAACGCAAGAAGGAAAAACTATTAAAATCTGTCAGGCGACTCCCAACTGCCTTCATATTAGCCCTATAAGCCTAATAGCACATAAGTATCTCCGACGCGCCAACTCTTGCCGCTTTGCCAGCGACTGCGATGGTAGCGGCACTGCGTCAGATCGATTGTATTAGTACGATCGCTATCGCCTTCCTAAGAGCTTTCGTATGTTGCGTTTGGTATGCACTACCCGAGCGACTTCTACGGTGTCATCGTCAGCAAGCCGATAAACGATCAGATAATTGCCCTCGACGACACACCGAACTCCAGGCTGTAGTTCTTCACGCTTTTTTCCAATGCCGGGATGTTCTCGCAGCATGCTGAGTCTCATATCGAACCGGTCAAGTAGACGGATGGCAGCGTCCGGATTGTCCTTGGCGATGTAGTCGTGAATGGCTTTCAAATCTCGGCTCGCTATTGGAGCGATAATGAGCCGTCTCAACTCTTGCCCTTCTTTCCACGAGCCTTATATCGCTCTCGAAGTTCGGCAAACACCTGTTCGGCCGGGATACCTTCACCTTGGTCCAACTGATCGATTCCTTTCTGAATCTCGTGCCGCAGATCCGCCCAATCTTCAGGCGTTCTCATTGCGTCGACGGCATCGTGAACATCCTCGTCTGTCGCTGGGGGCAGCCCCTGAACGGCTCGTTGCTGGTCAAGTTGCTGCCGTACTTTTTTCCAATCTTCATCCCAGAATCGAAATTGCAGGTGCGTGTACAAGCGTCCACGTTCCTCGGGACCGAGGGCATCGACTAGCTTGAGCACCTGGTCAAAGGAGAGATTTTCGTCTGATTTTTGCTGAGCCATGGGCAGGTTGCTCCTCCTGTGACATTATAACGCCCCTGCACCTGATGCGGGAACAAACGATGAAACACTGAACAAAGAAAAACGAGCCGACAGTGGGAGTCGGCTCGTTCGTACACAGCCCAATTGGGCTAGCACAGAGTTGATTAGTTCTTGAACCACTCGACTGCAACTGGTTCGAGGTTGATGTTGATCTGTTTTACTTCAGTGTAAGCGTCCAAACCGAATGTACCGAGTTCGCGACCCCAGCCGCTTTGTTTGTAGCCGCCCCATGGGCACTCGTTGAAGGTGCTGTGGTAGCCGTTGACCCAGGTGATACCAGCGCGGATTGCTTTGACGACGCGGTTGGCGCGTGTGATGTCGTTGGTGAAGACGGCACCGGCGAGTCCGAATTGCGAGTCGTTGGCGAGGGCGATGGCTTCTTTCTCGTCGGAGAATTTTTGGATGACGACGACTGGTCCAAAGATCTCTTCTTGAACGATTCTCATTTCTGGTTTCGTGTTGGAGAAGATCGTTGGTGCTACGTAGTATCCACCTTCGAGATTTTTTCCTTCGGCTCTAGTGCCACCACAAAGAAGTTTTGCGCCTTCTTTTTTGCCGACTTCGATGTATTCCAGAACGCGGTTGTACTGAGCTTCTGAAACCAGTGGTCCCATTTCGGTATCAGCATCGAGTCCAGGTCCGACTTGGATTTTCTTGGCGCGCTCGGCCATTTTCTTGACGAACTCATCGTGGATTTTTTCATCGACGACGATGCGCGATCCGGCTGAGCAAACTTGTCCTGCATTGCAGTAGATGCCGAACAAAGCGTAGTCGACAGCGATGTCGACATCGAAATCGCTAAACACCACCATTGGTGACTTGCCACCAAGCTCGAGTGTTACTTTCTTCAAGTTAGTCAACGCAGCTTGAGCGATCACTTTTCCGGTTTTGACACTACCTGTGAAGGCAATCTTGTCGACCTTGGTGCTCTCCGCGATTGGCAATCCAACTGTTGGTCCGGCACCGAGGACGATGTTGACCACGCCTTCCGGAAGTCCAACTTCGTGGAGCAGCTCAGCCAATCTAATCACGGATAGAGGTGTGTATTCTGATGGCTTCATGACGCATGTGTTGCCGGCAGCGAGTGCCGGAGCGAGCTTCCATGCTGCCATCAGCATTGGGAAATTCCATGGAATAATTTGACCGCAAACTCCGATTGGTTCGCGAACGATTGATGTCACCGACGGTGCCGGAACTTCTACCGTTTGACCGCTCGGCTTGGTAGCGAGACCGGCATAATAACGGAAACACTGTGCTGCATCAGCCATGTCGTAGCGTGCTTCTCTCAGCGGTTTGCCGCCGTTCATTGTTTCAAGAGTAGCGAGTTCTTCTGCGTTCTCGTCGATTTTGTCGGCAATTTTGAAGAGCATCGCTGCGCGATCTGATGCTGATGTGGTGCGCCATGGACCTTCATCGAATGCTTTGCGAGCCGCATCGATAGCCTTTTTAGCATGCTCCGCGGTTCCCTCTTGAACCTTACAAAGCACTTTTCCATCAGCTGGATTGATCAATTCTCTGACCGATCCACCATCGACGAACTTGCCGTCGATGTACATTTGCCACGCGCGATCTACTTTCACTTTTGGTTCCGCCAATGTCATAGCCATTGCCTTTATCCTCAAAAAAAAATGTTTTTACACTTGCAACCGCAATAAATCCCAGTCGCCATGCGGAGTTCAATCAGTGCTGTATTCGCCAGTCGAAAACTTCGACCAACTCATTGAAACCGCTCAATCATCGACGAGAGTGGGAGATGTTGCCACCTCGCTTCGACTCGCCAAGGCGGTAATAATAGCACGGCAAGCGCTCTTAGAGTGTCCTCGAAGGCCTGAAAATCCATATACGAAAGCGGTCCGACAGCTATTAATCTGCACTGTCAGAACGCGTTTTGCGAGTCAATCTGGACTGAAGTACAATAGCGATGTCAAATTTGTGCGACGTCTTGACAAAGGCGCGATGCCGAACGCTGACGCAATTAGATTGCATACTATTTGGAATACCAAACGCGATTCAAATGAGCACACAGGAATACCCGGGGACATTCGTCACTCTAGAAGGACCGGAAGGCGCCGGCAAAACGACGCAGGTCAAACTGTTGTCGAAGCAGCTGACTAAACTCGGGGTGCCTCACGTCGTCACTCGCGACCCCGGCGGAACTCCGCTCGGCAAGCAGGTTCGACGCATTTTGCTAACACCCGGCATCAATGTCGCGCCAATGACGGAGCTGCTTTTGTATCAGGCCGACCGCGCGCAACACGTCGCGGAAGTAATTAAACCGGCTCTAGAAGAAGGCAAGCTGGTTTTATGCGACCGATTCATCGACTCTAGCATTGCTTACCAGGGCTATGGTCGAAACATCGATATGAAACTGATCAAGGATTTAAACGAATTATCGACTGGTGGACTGAGGCCAGTGCTGACGATTCTGTTCGACATCCAGAGCGAAGACGGGTTGTCGCGCTTGCATCCAGGCGGGCACGATCGAATTGAACGCGAGGCACTCGATTTTCACAAACGCGTTCGCAAAGGATATTTGGAACTCGCACAACTGGAACCAGAGCGCTGGAGAATTTTGGATGCAGCGAAGCCACTAACTACGGTGCAAGGCGAATTCACCAAGATCCTCGCGGACAAGCTCGGCTCCAAGCATATGCTTAACGCAATCGAATAAACGGAACTATTGAACTTTCTCTACCGGCGCACTTTTGCCGCTGATTTTTTCAAGAACCCATTCCGGCATGTGGTCATCGAAGTACGGACCAGAAATGGCTCTGCCACCGTCTTTCCAATCGAACATCATCCACGCGTACGGTTTATCTGCTTGATCGCCTGGTAGCACCGGTAGTGGCTGCCACGACATGATCGCTTCTCTGATTTGATCCTCGGCAACCTTTTGCGGACTTTCTCCACCGACTGTAATCTCGCTAAGCTCGCCCTTTGGTGAAATTTTCATGGCAACGTAAATGGCCTTGCCGCTGCCTTCCTGTTTCCATTTTTCCAAAAAGTAATCACGGAGCGTCGACGAGTAGTCTTTCGGCATGGCACCAGGTCCATCGTCCATACGACTATCTTTGTCTTTCTTGTCGGGATCGGTTCCAAAAGCCATTCTCATGCTGCCGTCTTTGCCCTTGGATTCAGCGACCCAATAGTCTTTATGGATCTTCCAGAGACCATCTTGTTTAACAAGAATCGCGCTACCCTTCATACTGAACGATGGCTGATTAGCCATGTCCTCGCATGCCTTAGGCACTTTCGTCGGCAAAAGTTCGTACGTTACTCGATCGCCTTCTTCTTTTTTGCTGACAACTTTTACATCGACCGGATGAGTGGAATGAATCATCTCGACGAACAACGGACCAAGCGCGGCGTCATCAGGACCAGGCATCATCTTGGCTCGCACTTCTGTGGCGAGATATGGTTCGATATCTTTTGGTCCGGTGGCGGTGTGCATCGCGGCGAAATACGCATTCAGGAAATCATCGGCGCTGCCTTTACCGACTGCGATTGCATTCGTTTCAGCTTTAGAATTTTTGGAATCTGAGGAAACGGCTGCAGAAGTATTGGCGTCAGTCGCTTCAGCGAAGGCGCAATCCAAAATGCCGAACGTCGAGCTGACACTCAGCGTAGCAGCCAAAACAAATCCATTAAAATAACCCAAACGCATAGACTTTCCTCCACTCATGGGCAAGCGAACAGAAAGATTGTCTCACGTCTGAGCGCAGAGAATGTTAGCGATTCAAACGCCATGTCAACTCACTGCCGACCTGGTCGAGGTCCGATCGGAGCTGAGTTTCATCACCCGGGTCGAGCGATCCGCCCGCCGCGATGCGCATGGTACGTTCTTTAGATTTGAGATCCTTTACCCGACGCAGCATGTTGGTGTGATCGCGTTCGGTGATCTTGCCGTCTTTTTTAGAATCGTCGAGATACTTTTCCATGTCGGTCATCACCGTGGAAATCGGCGGCAATGCCGGTGCCGGCAAAGTGGACTGACGATTTTCAATGATTAAAACGGGCATCGGATACGCATAAGCGAAACCACTAGGACGCGGGCACCACGGATAGTAATATCCCGAAGGCGCTCTCCACATAGGCAATTGCGTGTTGCCGCTCGGCACACGGTAGAAGCTGCCGCCAGTGTTGACTGGAGCACCAAACGATGGATAATTGATGTTGCCCAGCGACGGATTGTAAAAACCGGTAGTGGTTTGATAAGGGTTAGCGTAACCGCCCATCGGCACCACGCCTGGATTGTTAGTCGGCAAAATTGTTGAGCCGGGTCCGCCCGTTATTGCAGGACCTGCCTGCGCCACCACGGGTAGTGCCACGATAAGAGTACATCCAACTGCGATGATGATTTGACCTTTCATCTGATTTGCGTCCTCTGAAGTCGGAATTGCCGGGCTCTGTTCTCATTATAAATGAACCAGCCAGGTTCCGTATTTACTTGCGCAGAGCGACATCACCATCCGGCAACTCGTGGCCACGCTCGATTTTGACAGTGACGTCGCCGACCGTTGTTTCTTCTTCAGACGATTTCATTGAGGAGGCGCCGGCCGTTTGTTCTTCGCTCGGGATTTTCACGGTGACGTCGCCCGCGACTTGTTCTTCCCGAGGGATTTTCAGCGTGACGTCGCCCGCCACTTGTTCTTCGCGAGAGAGTTTCAGTGTGACGTCGCCGACTACAGCGTTCTGTTCTTCGCGTGAGAGTTTGAGTGTCACGTCGCCGACTACAGCATTCTGTTCTTCGCGTGAGAGCTTGAGGGTGACATCTCCGACAGCTTCTTCAACGCGAACGGACTTGAGGTCGCCCACGCCCGGCGTAACTGACGATGAGACGATTGCCGTTTCGTCCTCAATGACTTGAGGGCTTTGTTCGCCACTGGTAAACCATTCGAAGTTCATTTCTTCAGCGCACAGATAGATGGTCACCATGCTCCAGAGCACAAGAAAACCGAACGAAAAATTCAAATACACACCGCTATCAGGAAGATGACCGGTGAAGACTAGGTACGCAAGACCCGGCACTGCGAGCGCAGCACAAGCGGTAGCGATGCGGCGTGCCACCACATAAAACGGTCGCGCGAAGTGGTGCTTGCGTTTGCTCAACACCAGCGCACATGTTGCAAGAACCGCAGCCACTGCGATTCCGACAAGCGCGAAGTCGAAGAGGATGTGACAAATTACAGAGACTACCGCTTCGCCAACAGAGCGCAGAGTAGCTTGAAAGTCGAATTTTTCGAGGTTTCTGTCCATTATGGTCTTCTCAAACATCGCGAGGATGGAGGGAGGCTTTCACTCGCCAGACGGGTTAATAATAGCTCAGGCCGCCCTTTGACTTCATGTGCGTTGTCTCAGCTATTGGACAAATTTGAAATCAATCAGCGCGAAACCAGCAGCCTAGGGGGTTGCGACACTTTTATTTGTTTGCGGGTCTGTGACGTCGGGTGGTTCGGTTTCAGAAGCCGGGGCCGGCACGCTTTTCTTGGCTTTGGAGTCAGGCGAAATCAGCGACCTGACCTCGGCGCGCGCGTGCAAAGCCCGACCAATGTTGACATATGGCTGCGCCAGTTGCGGATTGAGCTTGATGGCGTCGTTCCATTGCCTGATGGCGTCATCGGTTTTGCCCATCGTCATATAAACCAGACCGAGATTATTGTGGGCAAGAGCGTCACCAGGAGTGGCTTCTATGCATTTCCTGAAGGCGTCGGCAGCTTGCCGGGTCAGTCCCGCGCGGAACAGCGCAGTCGCCATGTTGTAGTGCACAGCGGCATAGTCGGGTTTTAGAACCAGCGCCTGGCGCCAAACATCAATCGCCTCGTCGTAGCGCTTCAAGTCGTAGAGCGCGATGCCAAGGTTGTTGCGGGCGCGATAGAAGCCAGGCTCGATTTTGATCGCTTTTTCGAGGATATAAACCGATTCGGGCAAGTGATGCATCTTCCAGAGAAGCACACCCAGAGCGTTGAGGAAGTCGGTGTTCTGCGGATTTGTGTTAATCAATTCATTGAGAGTTTTGCGCGCATCTTCCAGCCGGCCCATGGATTCATAGCATTTCGCCACCCGGAATTGAGCATCGGTGGATTTGTCATTTAAACGAATCGCAGTCTCATACTCGGCAAGCGCTTGTTCGTGTCGCGAAATCGCCCGCAGACTGTCGCCAAGATCGCGATGGTACAAGCTGTTGCCGGGGCTGGCTTTAATCGCTTCTTGAAACGCGGTCACAGCACTCTCGTGATCGCCGCGCAGAGCGAGGAGATGCCCGAGATTGTATTGCGCCGCGGCAAACACCGGACGCAGATGAAGCGCTCGGTAACAGGCGTTGAGAGCATCGTCGAATTTTCCAGCAGCGAGATAAGCGGTTGCCAGATTATTGTAAACCTCTGCCTGACCAGGTCTTATTTGAATGGCCTTCTTCAGGTGTTCGATTGCTTGTTCCGTGTTGCCTCTTCGCTTGTGGCATACGGCGATATTATTTCGGGCAGATAGGTTGCCGGGCTGACGCTCCAACACTCGATTGAAGCGCGCAATCGCCTCTTCCAGGAATCCGCGTTGGGCGAAATCAAGTCCGGACGAAAGCAGCTCTTCCGTGCTCATGGCATCAAGTTGGGCGCTGAAGCCGTACGGGCTGCTCGGAGTAGAACTCAAATCATGAGACTTGGGCGCGACCAGTTCAAAACCGGACTCGTGCAGCGCCGAATCGAGGCGCATGGCGTCTGGAGAATCCATATTTGAGGAAGAATTGGCAGCGCTGTCCTCGACTGTAGATTGGCTGTCTTCCTCGGGAGGCGGTTCTGGCGAAGAAGACTCGGAAGATGAGGCATCCATCGAATTGCGCTCGGCAGACTGTCCTTCGCTGGCATCGGCTGGAGTCGAACCGCGCTCGTCGATTGGTCGATCCGGCACCTGAGCGAGAAGTAAAGCGAATGATTCTGGTTTTGCAGCTCCCAAACCTTGAGAAGCGGCAGGCGGAATCGAGCTCGAACCATTGGCGATTACAAGCGTAAGAAAGATTATAAGAAAGGACTTTGCCCGAGCCGGTCTCATGTCGTGCATCCACCGCCTGTGCCATCACTTGCGAGTAGATTCATTATCCTGCGCGGACGCAATCCTTGCAAATTGTTCATCAGCAAAATCGGTGAAGTTGATAGCATGAAGCGCAGAGACACTGAGCCATCGTCAATCGTTTCAAAATCATCATTGGTAAGGGAAAAATGCGGGACACGAAAACGTTCAAGAGGAATCTCGGAATCGCGCTTGCCATCTGCCTGTTGGCACCGTTGGCGGGTCATGCCGGCAGCGGACCGTCCGTCGATCGGGCGGAAAAAATGGTGATGAATCTGCGCATAGGGCAGGGCAGCGCGGGCTTCTACCTGCTTGAAAGCGCGCGGCTTTCCAGGGTGGTCGAAGCGGACGTCAGAAAGGCGCTGTTCCAGCTTAGAGAAGTGGATAAGAGCTATTCGAAATCGCGCGGACGTCCGGATGACCGGTTTCTTGAGCCTGCGGTGATCAAGCTGACTCAATGTCAAGACAAGGCGAAGGCGCTGACGGAAGAGCTTGAAGACTCCAGTCGTGTGCTGCGTGAGACGATCAAAGAAGCGCTTTTGCAGGGCTCGGCGCCGCCAGCGAAGTAAGTCGGAGTGCAAAGTTAACGCGGCGTCCTTCGCAGCGGGATCTGGAACTTCAGCGCCGACAAGAAACAGAGAGCCAAACATCTCATTCGTCGCGTTCTAATCAGCGTTCTAATCAGCGTTGGTTCTAATCAGCGGCGGTTCTAATCAGCGCCGGTTCTAATCAGCGCTTGTCCTGAGTGCCGTTATCCTCGAGCCGGTCTTGATATTGTCTGCCGACCTGGTCTACCGAGCCGGCGATTTCGCTAATTTGTATTCGTAAGTGCCATTGCCCGCTAATTCGTTTTTCGCGCCAACACCGCGCAACCACTGCAATGCAGAAGAATCTTTCTTGATATATGCATCAAGAAATTTAGTGGTCGTCATCTCGATTAGTTCGTGGTGCTTACTGTCGATTTGTTTTGGAACGGCTCGACGTCCACCATTGAAAACCATGTGATCCGCGTCATTCAGAATGACCAGAAATTGGTCGCCATTAGATATGTGATCGTATGCGACTCGCCGATCGCTAGCCGGCGTATCGTTGACCGGCGAACTGTCTGCCGTGCCTGTGAAATGCAGACACGGAATTTTTATACTGCCGAAAACTGCGTCGGGATCCTGATTTTTTTTAGGCGCAGTCGGACTTAGAAAGATGGCAGCCTTAACACGCGGATCTGGGCTGGAAATGTTTCTTCCGGCAGGTGTGACTATGTTTTGTCCACTTGCCGTTAACGCCGTCCAGGAGCCGTAAGAATGACCAGCAATCGCTATAGCGTTGAGGTCCATCTTTCCGGAAAGCTGGGCGTGTGTTTTGTTTAGTTCGGTCAATTTGTCAATAATAGAATGCACGTCCTGGGCTCGATTGAGCGCATGCATCGGGTTCGCCAGAGTTTTTTTAAACTCAGGCATCAGCGTTTGACGCGTGGTTTGCCCAAGCACAGCAGTGGGCTTCCAGAATGATTCATCGCTGCCGGGATGTTGCATGAATACGCCGATGTAGCCGTGCTCTGCCCAGTAGTTGCCCAGATATACGGCGGCCTCGCGCGAACCACCCAGCCCGTGCGAAAAAACAACAACGGGTAGCGGATGGTCGATCTGTTTCGGCAAATAGATTTTTACCGGGAGCGTCCGATCCCTTTTATTGTCAGACCAGTCTTCGTAGAGGGTCTGAACGGCTGCAGGTGACGCGGCTAACGCCGGAGATGCTGAACAATGCAAGCTTTGCGCGGACAACAAGACAACGGCGAGTACCGCACTGGCTGCAATAATTCTGATTGTGTTTTTCATGGTGAGCCTCTTTGATCGACTAACACTCAATACGCGTCAGCAGTCAAAAAGTTCGCTGGTTCAAGATTATATTTTTTCGCCGCTCAAGCACGGTGAAGTCGCTGCGTGACGAGGTGGAATCTGGTCGCATGCCTCGACCCGTTTCGCATCAGACGCGCTGCATTATTTTTTGGTTGAATTCTCGGCCAGTTCGATGTAGTCTCCGCCGATCTCGAAGTTGTCGTTAACCCACACGGTGACCGCGGTTGCGACGATTACTACAAAAAAGCCCTCTAATAAACCCATAACTTCTTCCTTTGATTTCCTTCTTCTTCTTTTCTACTTATTTATCTCTTGTTGGACCCATTATTCGTTGTGCAGGGTTAAGGCCGGTTTAAGACCGGAAACCCTGGAAAGAAATCGAAACTGCCAGTCTGTGAGCATTCCATAGCGCGTGGCAACCTGGGCGTTGCCGGAATATAGTGATGCCTTAATCATTCAGCTACTGAATAATCGAACAATCGGATGTGAAGGGGCTGGGACGCTGCTCGATGACACTGTGCCGAATTTTCAGAACGACCAAAATATCTGAACTGCAAAATGTTCAAATCTGGAACTAAAAAATTCAGGAAGGGCGGCAACATTCGCAGAACATTCTTATAGGTTTTCACCGAAGCGCGAACAAACCAAATCTGCAGCTTCAATCTCAGTTCGCTATCGATAGTGGCTCATATGGTGCCAATGAAAATCAATTGCGGCACCAGATGCGGTGCCCAATCTGTTCAACACCAAATTCGCACCACAAGCAGAAGCGACACGCAGCCACAGATCCAAGCTGCTCAATTGCATCTCGTTTCCATCCAAATCAAAACTGTTCAATAAAAGAATTGGCTCCAACAGGATTCGAACCTGTAACCTGGCGATTATGAGTCGCTCGCTCCACCATTGAGCTATGGAGCCAAATGCTTCCCGGGGCGACCCGGAGCGAAGATAACTTATTTTATAACAGGTCTGGTAGGTCCGGTAAAGTCTATTTGACTTTAGTTGGAGTCATGTATTTTTCGACGAAATCGGTGCTGACATCCCCTGTCTGGAACACAGAGTGGGTCAGTACTTTCTGGTGAAACGGGATGGTGGTTTTGATGCCCGTGATGGCATATTCATCAAGCGCTCTCAACATTCGGCTGATTGCTTCGTCCCGATTCTTGCCCCAAACAATCAATTTGCTCAGGAGCGAATCGTAAAACGGAGGAATCGTGTAGCCCGGGTAGCAATGGCTATCCACACGAACTCCGGGACCGCCAGGGGCGATATAAGCGTCGACGCGACCAGGTGAAGGCAGGAAATTTCTTTCTGAATCTTCGGCGTTGATGCGGCATTCAATCGAGTGACCATTGAATTTGACATCTTCTTGTTTCAGTGTGAGCCGTTCGCCTGATGCGACGCGCAGCTGTTCCTTAATCAAATCGATTCCTGTAACCATCTCGGTGACCGGGTGTTCAACCTGGATCCGAGTGTTCATTTCCATGAAATAAAACTTGTCGCCGGCCAAAATAAACTCAACTGTTCCTACTCCTTCGTAATCAATTGATTGCGCGGCAAGAACAGCGGCATGTCCCATGTTGCGACGAAGCTCTTCTGTCAGAGCTGGACTTGGTGACTCTTCAATCAATTTTTGGTGACGTCTTTGCACGGAGCAATCACGTTCGCCAAGGTGAATGGTGTTGCCATAGCTATCGGAAAGAATTTGAATTTCGACGTGACGAATAGGCCTCAAATATTTTTCGATATAAACGCCACCATCGCCGAAAGCCGCTTGTGCTTCGCTTCTTGCAGTTGTGATCGCGCTGGCCAATTGTCCGGTATTGGTGGCAATTCGCATACCGCGACCGCCGCCGCCGGCAGTGGCTTTAATAATTACAGGAAAACCAATTTCTTCTGCTAAACGGAATGCTTCCGTTTCGTTATCAATCAATCCATCGCTGCCTGGAACGACCAGAACTCCAGCCGCACGCATGGTTTCGCGCGCGGACGATTTGTCACCCATGTTGGTTATCGCTCTGACACTCGGTCCGATGAATTTGATGCTATGCGCTGCGCAAATTTCTGCGAAGTTAGCGTTCTCTGAAAGAAAACCATAACCAGGGTGGATCGCGTCTGCGCCGGTCACGACAGCGGTGCTGATCAATGCCGGAATATGCAAATAGCTGCGTTGCAAAGGAGCCGGTCCGATGCAAAAACTCTCGTCGGCAAGTTTTACATGCAACGATTCCGCATCAGCTTTTGAATAAACCGCGACCGTTCTTATGCCAAGCTCTCTGCAGGCTCGGATTACTCTAAGGGCGATCTCGCCTCTGTTTGCGATTAATACCTTTTCGATCACTTTCGTTCAACACCTTTATAAAAACCAGAGTCTCTCAATCACGATTACGATCGTCGAGCACCTGGTTTCTAATTATTCCTAACCCTTTGGATCGACCAGGAATAGCGGCTGTCCGTATTCGACGGTCGTGCCGTTGTCGACGAGAAGTTTCACAACTTTGCCACTCACTTCTGCCGGCATATCGTTCATCAACTTCATGGCTTCGATGATGCAAACCGTTTGTCCGACCGCGACATGATCGCCGATCTGCACAAATGGAGGGGCATCCGGTGAAGGTGCTTGGTAGAAAGTACCGACCATTGGCGAGGTGATTTCCACCAAACCATTTGTCGATGCTTCACCGCCATTGGCCGTGGCCGTTTCATTTTGCACTTCTGCAGTCGGCAAGGAGAGCTTCGGCAATTGAGGCGCCGGAAGCAGATCCGTGGTCTTCATGACGATAGGCAAACTATCGGCACCTGCCACCACTGGCGGAGACTTCTTCACCGTGATTCTTTGATCGCCAAACTCAATAGTCAGTTCCGTCACATCGGTGGAACCAACAACAGAGAGAAGTTCGCGAATTTGATCAAGATCGATTTTCACGTCAGACCTCAGACTCTGGTTACGTACTTACGCGTGCGGGTATCGACTTTGACTGTGTCGCCGATTTTGATGTGGAATGGCACCGTGATTACTGCGCCGGTTTCCAAAGTTGCTGGTTTGCCGCCACCGGAGCTGGTGTCACCTCGTTCGTCAGGTGCACAGTCTTTGATTTCAAGTTCGACTGAGTTAGGCAGTTCAACGCCGATAACTCGACCGTCGTACTTCATCACGGTGATGCCTTCCAGACCTTCTTTGAGGAACTCGGCTTGTGAACCGATCTTTCCTTCTTCCATTTCGGTTTGTTCATAAGTGGACGTGTTCATCATGGTGAAGTTGTCACCAGATTTGAAAAGATACTGCATGTCATCTTTTTCGATGATTGCTTGAGGCACCTTTTCGCCTGCTCTAAACGTGTTTTCCAACACGGAGCCGTTCTCCACATTTTTCATTTTTGTGCGGACAAAAGCCGAGCCTTTGCCGGGCTTAACGTGCATCGCGTCTACGATTGCCCAGATGCCGTTGTTGTAAAAGATTGTTACGCCAGGTCTAAAATCATTCGAAGAAATCATGAAACCAAGTTCCTGTCACTAGTGTCGACCGAAAGATAGCCCATCTCGAGTAGTCAAGACTCTGACCAACCCGAACGAGATGAGGCAGATTCTAACATCTGACAGTTGGAATACTCCTTTATATGTTTTACGAACTTGATATTTCGCGACGTTGAAAGCCCGTCAGGTTGCCGAGGGGCGGCAATCTGACTATAATTCCACTTCCCGCCCTTTCTATACGAAAGGCAATATTTTGCTTTTCATTGTCGATATTGGGCGCACATCGGATCATTCGGACATTTAAATCATATGACACAAACTAGTACAGAGAAAAATATGCAGGAAGAGCTGAAAAGCGGTCCATACGCGCCCAAAGAGATTGAGGCCAAGTGGACACAGTACTGGTTTGATAATTATGTATTTGAACTGGAAATGGATCCTGACAAACCGCGCTTCTCAATCGCGCTGCCGCCGCCTAACATCACAGGCAACTTGCACATGGGTCACGCCTTGAACGGCACGCTCCAGGACATGCTGATTCGTTTAAAACGCATGCAAGGCTACAACGTGCTCTGGCAGGCTGGCACCGACCACGCCGGTATCTCGACCCAGATGGTGGTTGAGCGCCAGTTGCGCAAAGAACACGAAGAAAAAATGAAAACCGAAACGGTGAAAAAACCGTTTTCACGTCATGACATGGGACGCGATGTTTTCATCGAGCATGTTTGGAAGTGGCGCAAGCAGTACGGCGATTCGATCATGAATCAGTACAAACGGCTCGGTGTCAGCTTTACATGGAATCGCATCGCCTTCACGATGGACGAAGAATACGTCAAAGCGATCTACCGCGCCTTTGTCACTCTCTACAAGGAAGGACAAATCTATCGCGGACATCGCGTCACCAACTGGTGCCCGCGCTGTTTGACAAGTCTCTCCGATCTGGAAGTCGAGCACAAAGACACCAAAGGTCATCTATATCTAATCAAATATATTCTGGAGGACGGAAACGGTCACATTACTGTTGCCACCACTCGTCCGGAATCAATCTTCGGTGACGTCGCTGTCGCGGTGCACCCGGAAGACGATCGTTATAAGAAATTCGTCGGCAAAAAAGTTCGTTTGCCACTAACAGATCGAGTCATTCCAGTAATCGCAGATACTTACGTAGATCGCGAATTCGGAACCGGCGCGTTGAAGATCACGCCGGCACACGATGCCAACGACTGGGAAGTCGGACAGCGCCACAAACTCGAAAGCCCGGTCGCCATCGACGAAACCGGCAAGCTCATGAAAAACGATCTGGTTCCTGCGCAATATCAAGGAATAGATCGTTTCAAAGTGCGCGAAGCATCGGTCGCCGAATTGACCGAAAAAGAATTGATGGAAGAAGTCAAAGATTATACGCATGGCTTAGGGCACTGCGAGCGGTGCGCAACTGTGATCGAGCCTTACCTCTCATTGCAGTGGTATTTGAAGATGAGCGAACTGGCGGCATCGGCAATAACCGCTGTCGAAGAAGATCGCGTTCAATTTATTCCTAATCGATATGCCTCTACCTTTTTAGATTGGATGAGAAACATTCGCGATTGGAACATCAGCCGCCAGCTCTGGTGGGGACATCGCATTCCGGTTTGGACTTGTAAAGGTTGCGAACACGAAGATGCATTCGAAGAGCCTCCGACTGCATGTGAAAAATGCGGCGAGAAAGATTTAGTTCAGGATGAAGATGTACTTGATACATGGTTCAGTTCTGCACTCTGGCCTTTCGCAACGCTGGGCTGGCCTGAGTCTACACCGGAGATGCATTTCTATTATCCGACCACGGTTCTGAGCACCGCGCGCGAAATCATCAACCTCTGGGTTTCCAGAATGATTTTCATGTCGTTGAAATTCACGAAGATGATTCCATTCAAACATGTTTTGATTCACCCGGTTATTCAAACATCTGATGGAAAACGCATGTCGAAATCGAAAGGCAACGCCATCGATCCGATCGACATGATTGAAAAATATGGTGCCGATGCGAATCGTTTTTGGTTTGCATCGATGGGCGTCAAAGGAGATCAAGACGTTCGCTTCCGCGAAGAAAAATTGGAAGAATACAAACGTTTCGTCAACAAATTGTGGAACGCCGGAAAGCTCGTCCTTGCTCAATTAGAAGGATACGAACAACGCGGTGTCGACGACAAGAAATTGACTCTCGCCGACAGATGGATTTTGTATCGCTACAACGATCTATTAGACAAGCTGCAAACGAATTATGCGAACTACGATTTCGACAACGTCGCTCGTGATTTGTATGAATTCATCTGGGACAACTTCTGCGATTGGTATCTCGAAATCGCGAAGATTCAGATCGCCAAGGAAGGCGAAGCTGGCGGCGAAACACGCACTGTGTTGTATACGGTATTCGAAGGCCTGATGCGCGCGTTGCATCCGATCATGCCATTTGTCACAGAAGAACTCTGGTCGCATTTGCCGAAGTCGGCGATGTTCGCCGAGATCGATTCGATCATGTTCGCGCCATTTCCTCGAGGCGATGCGCGTTTCAAAGACACGCAGGCAGAGGACGACATGGGGTATCTCGTCCGCGTCATTCGATCGATTCGCAACATGCGCCAAACATTCGATGTTCCAGCGCGTGCTGAAGCGGAAGTTCTGCTCGCAGTGACCGACGCAAAACAGAAAGATCTGTTGACCAGCAATCTCGAATCAATCAAACGACTAGCGAACGCAAACCCGGTCAACATCGGTGGCGCCGAAGTTAAACCGGCAGGCAAAGCCGCGTCTGAAGTAATTTCGGGCACGACTGTATTCATTCCGCTGGATAAACTGATCGACGTCGAAAAGTCTCGAGAGAAACTTGTTCAACGTCTGACCGCGAAAGAAAAAGATCGCGAGAAAGTAAAAGGACAACTCAGCAACGAGAGCTTCATCTCCCGCGCGCCGAAAGAGAAAGTCGACGAGCAGAAGGCTGTTCTTGCCGATGTAGAGAATCAAATTGCCAGTATCAACTCGCAACTAGAGATCTTGAAATCGAACTAAATTTCGGAGCAGGCTAAGGTCGTCTTGGCGTACTGAGTAGTTCAAATATTACTGAAAACTTCAAATTCGCCTGTAATCGGTTCCATGCACTCATGCTGGTCTTCTGCGGCGAGGCATCGGCCATAGCTGTGGCAGGAACGATAGGGTCTGCCGTAATGCAATGAACCGTCCTAGTTCTGGTTTAGCTCGCGAAGTTCATCGGACAAATATGCTTGTTCTGGGACATCAGATGTCTCAGCGACTTTCGTCGATTTCGCACGTCGGGTGGCGGTTTTGGCGGCCCTCGCGGCTTTCGCTTCCTCGAACGCGGCCATGGTTGCGGCCTCAGCGGCAGCTTCAGCTTCCAGATCGACAGGTGCGATGCACTCGGCGCTGTCTGATCTTGCATTGTTTACCGTGGCTGAAACACGATAGAAATTAATAGCGTCGTTATCATATGGATTTAATAACGACAATAATTTTTCAGGATCGCCACATTCCTTGCTGAGCCAAAGCGCCTCATCATCCGGTTTCAGAATCGCGGGCATTCGACTGTGCACCGGCGAAACTTTTTCGTTTGCGGCAACGGTGATGATTGTGCAGGTGCGCTCGATTAATTCGCCTTCCGGAGTTGTGCGTTCTTCGTACAAACCTGCCATCGCAAACAGAGCACCATCAGTGACTTGAAATCGCACTGGCTGCCGTTTCTTTCCTACTGCCATCCATTCGAAAAATCCATCGGCTGGAATTAAACAGCGGCGTTTGAACAACGCGTTTTTAAACATTCTCTTTTCGAGAAGTGTTTCGCCGCGAGCATTAATCATCGGTTTAATCAGTTTAGCGTCTTGCACAAAGCCAGGCACCAAGCCCCACTTGCTCGTTTCCAAAACTCGAACGGCGGGCATATCATCAGTCGCTTTTGTCTCAATAACCACTGGCACCATCTGTGATGGCGCGACGTTGTATCGAGGATCTAGTTCGAGAAACATTTGTTCAATGCCGAATCGTTCCATGATCTCTTTGTGGTTATGAGCGATTGTGTATCTTCCGCACATTTTGATTTCCTGTTTTTCCAACGACGAGCGATTAATATCTGGACTTCGATATGCTATTGAATTGAGCTTGTTTCTACATTTACTCTACCAAGTCACTGCGTTTTTGTAATGGCCGAAGCTCGAAGGCATCTGCGTTCTGTAATGACCAGATTCCAAAACTCGAAGTCACTACGTTTCTTAACTGGCCAGCTGCCGAGTACAGGCCGCCAAGCTTGCGACGCAAGGTTGACTCTGTGATTGTATCCCCTCAGGTTAACCGAAATTCACCTGGAGCGGCTTTTGGCGGTTATTCCGGGTGCTGACATCGCTGATTTCTACATTTTAACTAAGAATGATTCACAAGGCGCCTTACAACTGCGAACATTAACACTGTAGATGGCGGCGTCGACACTTTCATCGCGCTTCTGATTTGTTGTATCGCGGAACCCGAATAGTTGAAACAGATTCAAACGACCGTCGCTCTCGGTCTATTACTACTACTGAATAATTCTTCGATTGCGTCTGCCGAGGATTCGTTTGCCTTGCGTGGCATCACTGGCGGTGCCGCGGCGAACCCGGTAGTGAAACAAGATCAGGCTGAACAAATCGATGACGTACCGGCAGAAGTTTTGCTGACGATAAGCGGCCCCGCGAAAACGAAAAAGATTTCTGAAAAAGAAACCAGACATCAGCTAATTTTGCAGGACGCTAAAGAAGATGTTCTGCCAGCGTCAGCGGAGCCGACAGCGCCGAGAAGTGCTAAGCCGACGTCCGCGCGGTGGACAGCGGGACGTACCGGTCCAACTTCTGCACAACGTGATGCAAACGGAAAAGCACTTGCAACGTCCGCACCACCTGTGGTTGCTAAAGATGCGCTTACAACTTCCGCTAAACCGACTGCAACTGGCGATGAGCGTTCAATTTCCGCCAAACCGACTGCCACTGGTTATGAGCGTTCGACATCCACGAAATCGACTGTCACCGGAGGCGCTCTTCCCACCTCAAATGCGGATAGCACTCCGAACCAAATTGCGCAGCGCGTTCCAAACGGACCGAACAATTTTGGGTTATCAGACATGACTACTGATTTAGCAAAGCAGTGGAACGTCTTCGATCAAATCGTACAGCTGGACGTGGCGTACAAGGAATGGAAGGCGTCGGGTTCAACTGACAACACGATCAAATATTTGATGGCAAAACAAAAAGCGACGGAAGTATTTTCCGACTTGAGTTTCGATGTGCGCCGGTGCACCAATGCTGTCGATCGCGAAATCGCAAAGGATTCGTCGAAAGCGGCTTATCTCACCGAGCTTCGCGATAAAGCCATTCGCTTCAATACGTATGCAGACTTTGTCGCCGGCGGTCTAACAGGTATTCTCGCTGGCGCATTGGAAATGGCTGACTTGAGTCGTTTTGCAAACACAAGCGTGGACATCGCCGAAGGTGCTGGACAAGCCGGTCTTTCCGCATGGGCGTATAAAGCGGAGCACGCAGGCGATCGCCGACAAGGAGGATTGCCGAATGTTCTCGCTGCAGTCGTAGATCCAGAGTTCCATCACAAAGCCTATCCGGATTCAGTGCGCTCTTTTCTGCATACTTCTCCAACCGACGATCCCAAAGCAGAATCACGCGCTGACCAAATGGTGCAGCGTTGGAAGCGATTAAATTTCTGCTTAACTCACAACGGTCACAAAATGAAAAAGCATCAACGCGTCAAGCATTTAACCGGCACGCACAACGAAGATGCCACCATGACGATCGATATACTCGAAGATCGAACCGCGATGCTCCACGATCTGCGCGCGGAAGTAACCATGATGGACGAGGCAGTCGCGGAATTGTTTAGCCTGCTCAAGCGATATTAGAACCAGCGCTGAGTATAGAAACTGTGTCAACAGCGTTAGGCTCTCTTGGAACATACAAAAGGTATGTAGAATGGGCATAGCAACAGGTTGTTGAGCCTATGAAAAAAATAGCCCAAAATAAGAATAAACAGACTTCGGAGTGGATATTCCCAGGGATTGTGGGACTTCTATTGTGTTCTGTTATCGGAATTAGCGTCGCTATGAAAAACGTTCCGGGAATGGTCTGGGCCGTTTGGTGCCAGAAGTGTCACGAAAACGATGATAAGTGGCTCGGAAGAAACACTAAATACGTGGTTTCCAAATTGGGTACTCCGACTACAACGGAGCCCACAGATGATGAGATGAGGAACGGAGCAAGTTGCACATCGGGGGGGGTGCCAATTCAAGAATGGCACTATGACCGCCACCAAATTAGGTTTACGGTTCAGCTACCTGAAAAAACTGTGATTAGTGTTAAAGGATATGATCATCACCATTTGAGTGATGGGGTTTGCTTCTAGGTGTTCCCAAAACGAGCCGGGCTAACTAACATCGCAAATTGATGTGCCACCAAATACGGTGCCTGATGCTAAACACCGATTCGATCTGGAGAATCGTGTCTTACATATATAAGGTTGTGACAACGATCTATTCTAAAGATGCGGATATAAGCTTCACCAGACTTGCGCGCATCTGCTCCCATTCGGAGTCGGAAAGCACAGCCAGGTACTGATGATTCGTTTTCTCAACAAGCTTTTGCGCCCGCGCCAGGAGCTTTTTGCCGCCTGGCGTCAGGTGCAGATCGTTACAGCGACGGTCTTTCACACTCTTTTGACGGCTCACTAATCCGCGCTCCTCCATCCCATCAACGATCTCGGTGACTGTGGTTCGGTCGACGTTATATTTCGCTGCAAAAACATTCTGAGTAATCGGTCCTTCGGCAGCGATGATTCGCATCAAACCGAACTGCTGAAGGTTCAGTCCAGCTGGTTTTAGACTGTCCTCAATTTTGCTTGCAATCAAGCGACCTGCCTGGTTTAGCAGGAAACCGGGGCTGTGCAAAAACGCGGATGGAATCAAATCTTGAGTTCTGTCGTCAATCATTTCATCAGTGGTGGCAATAGTCAGTAAAAGGAACTAATTGCAGACTGTACAGGACCAGCGTTTGAATTCCAAGACTACATTAGCAACTGTTAATCTTTCAAATTGAACTTTTTGATCCGAAATTTCGTTTATGTAAGTAGAAGGTCGAAATGACCGACTGAAAAATGATCCCTGGAGGACCCCACGAAAATGAAAAAAGTAAACGCAATGCTATTAGCGGGTTCCTTGCTCGTAGCTGGCGCAATCGTCACACCGGCCGTTGCTTACGATAACGATTGGAACAACAACAATCGAAATCAGAACTGGTCGAACTGGCGTAATCGAAACAACGACAACCGCTATGTCCAAAGGCAAGTGAATCGTTACGCACAAACCAATCCATATTGGAATTCGGTAGGAGACGGTCGCTATAACAGCTACACCGACGGGTATTACGATAACCGACCTGGCTTCTTCAGAAGACTGGTCAACAAAATATTCTAAGAGCGCGAGCTCAAAGTTGTCCGAAAAACTGAATAACAAAACAAATAACACACACCAAATGTAGTGCACCAAATTCCAAGTAAACCCGGCAGTGAAGCCAAATACTGGAACAGCGGTGTTAGATAAACTTGCCTTGCAAGTCTGTTTTAAATAACAAAAATTTCAATCGATCAAAGGAGATCCGAGATGAATAAGAACAAAATTTCCCTAATTGCCGCAATTGCCCTTTCAGCAGCTGGCCTGTCTTTCAACCCAGCTAATGCAGCTGACACTGCCACCACAGTTGATGCCGGCGGCAAATCGTCAGCAGCACAATGTGCGCCTGGTGGGAAAGGCGGTAAATATGGTCATAAAGGCGGCGGACATCACGGCAGACGTGGCGGCGGCGACTTTATGAAAGCGTTCGGTTTCACCACAGAACAGCTTGAGAAGATGAATACGCTCAAAATCAGTTTCCAAAGTTCGAACAGTCCTAAGAAAGCCGAACTGATGAATCTGCATCGTGAACTGCGCGACAACATGACAAAACCTGGCACTTCGAAATCAGAACTGTTATCGCTACAATCGAAGATCAACACACTGCGCGCCGATCTCGCAACGAGCAAGATCAGCTACATGGCAGATAAAATGGCGCTGATGACCGACGATCAGAAAGCTAAAATCAGAGAATTCTCTCTGAAACGCGGCATGGGCGGCGGACACGGCAAAGGTCATTTCCGTGGCGGTAAGAGTCACTTCCGTGGACATGGCGGACCTGGATCCCGCGCATCGTTCGGTGGCAGTAAAGCCTCCTTCGGTAACAACCAAGCAGCTCCTGTAGCTCCTGTAGCTCCTATAGCGCCTGTAGCTCCAGCCGCTCCAACCGAAGTGTAGTTGGAGTGACATAGAAAAAAACTGAGGTATGTTTTTCCCCCACGCCTCACGCGAGACCAGGTTTCCTGGTCTCGTTTTTTCTTTGGTGGATTACGAACGACGCAAGCACCAAATGTGGTGCGCTCGAAATTTATATGCGAGTTGATTTGAATGTTTATGCGCAGCGCGCGCCGCGCCTGCTCTTTACAGCCCGCGCCATAAATCGGCCCACTCAAGACCCGGTCAGGCTCACGCGCTTGACGCATGGTTAAAAACTCAAGTAAGATCAGGTCTTATGCGCCCTTAGCTCAGCTGGATAGAGTGCTTGGCTTCGAACCAAGAGGTCGTAGGTTCGAGTCCTACAGGGCGCGGTTGTTTTCGGGATCGATCATTTCTAGCCTCACCCCAGCCTCACCCTTTGGCCGTCATGACCGCGCGAAAGAAGAAGACTTCTACTACTGAAAAAGTCTGCATCTTCATGCTGCTGGATTCGAACGTTCTGCTTCATTGTCTTCCTTTCGATCAAATCAATTGGCTCAAACTAGTCAAACGACAGATGGATTGCGACGAACTAGTTTTATACTTTCCATATGCGTTGGTCAGTGAAATTGACAGCAAACAGTGGAACGGGACCAAACGTGCACAGGAACGTGCTCGCAAAATTAGACCGTTGATACTAAAGAACACGAAGTCGAATGATTTTGTTACGCTAAAGACCAATCTAAGAACTTTCTTGGACTTTGGCGCGCCCGCCGATTTCCCCTTCACTCAATACAATCTCAATCAGCAATCGATTGATGATCAACTGCTCGCTTCAATAATTCTAAAACGAGAGCATGGAAATTCTGTGCTGATCGTAACGGCGGACGCTGGCATGAACATTAAAGCTCAACTTCATGAAATTCCAGTTTTGGTGCCACCGGAAGAGATCATCATTCCCGCCGACGATGAAGACGAAAAGAAACAAAGGGAACTTCAGAAGCAAATTGCGGAGCTGAAGTCTGCGAGTTCATCGGTAGAAGTTCGATTCACTTCTGAAAAGCGTGTGGAGAAATCAATTCTTCAATCATTGAAAAATAGAGGAACTCTTACTGACTATATTAATGAAATCAAGGAAAAAAATCCGACAGCAGGCATCTATAACAATCCATTTCACGATCGGCAAGATCTTCTTAACTTCAACTCAGACATTGCGAGGCCTTGTCCCGAGTTTAGTTGAAAAGTTTGGTGATCCCCTCCAGGACTAGCCTGGTATGGTTTCGGTTGCAACACCAGAACCCAATTCAAGAGGA
>JADYXR010000246.1 GCA_021772095.1 Candidatus Obscuribacter sp.
CCGCCGCCACCGCCACCCATGACCGGAATCACTTGCGGGCGAGTTGGAGTCGTATTGGCTGGATGCCGCATGCCTTGCTGATCTCCGACGTACTGATTATCGCCGGGTCCGTGTACCGATTTGCCCCAATTCACCGGAGGCAGTTGCGCAGACGCAGGCAACGTCGCGGATAGCACGGAGAAAACGACGAGTATCGCCGGAAGTTGTAATGAATAGGCTTTCACCTGGTTCCTCCTGGGAGTCCACCGAATCGAACGGAACTTGATTCGCTGGGCCTCTAATTATTTCTATGCCTTAGTAAGAGAACGCCGAAAACAAAATGCCCTAAATAGAAGAGTTATAAGCTACTTGAGATCAGTTTAACAATTTATTAGCCATTCTGCACCCCTCTGATTTGGGCACAGTTCGCCCGGGCAGCAGGCGAAGTTACCAATTTTTAATCTTTTCGGACCCAATTGTCAATATGAAGAGAATAATCGGCAACAAAAGTGTAAGCTAGCTAACATTTTCGACCAGAATATCGAGACCTAGGCAAAACCCCTCTTGTCATCTGGGCGAAAAAATTTAACATCGATAGAATGGATTATTAAGCACGACTATCGTGCATAGAGTTTTTGGGAGTCCAAGCGGAGAACGCGATAATGACTCGGCATGCCGATGATACACGTCCTATAAAAAAACGAAGTGGAAACAATTTGTTTCCTGTCTGCCTTGCAGCCACGCTGACCTTAATAGTGCTGACGGCTGACCCTGCCGACGCTGCCAAACGGCGGCGCTCCTCCGGTGCCACTTCTGGTGGTGGCGGCGGCGGTCCACTGGTTTTAACCACACCACCTCCGCGCAATCCGATGGAGCATAACAACCGCGGTGTAGAACTGGGTTCCAAGGGTCTGTGGAACGATGCCATTCGCGAACACGAAGAAGCACTCAACGCCGATCCGGAAAGTGAGATATTCCGAAGAAACCTTTCCAGTGCGCACCTTCACTATGCGGACTCACTTGCCTCCAAAAAGAAATGGTACGAAGCAATCGGCCATTATCGCGAAGCGCTTTACGCGGATCCAGCCAACTTACCAGCTGACTCGCATCTCGACAATTGTTTGAAGGCGATAGGCAAAAATCCGGACGACTATGCAGTTCGAGCGGGATTGGCTGACGAAGCCGATATCGCCGGCAACTACCCGGTCGCAATCGTCGAGTATCGCAAATGCGTAAAAATGAGCGACAGCGGTCCGAGCCGATTCCGACTCGCTCGCGTGCTTTATAAACAAGGCAAAGTCGTCGAAGCTTACGAAGAATTGCGAATCGCTATTAACAAGGAATGGAAAACAACCGAGAATAACGAACTGGCAAATTGCCACTGCCTGATGGGAGACATCCTCTGGGAAGTGACTATTAAAGCCAAAGAACAAGGACGCGGGCCGCTGTATTTAAAGCGACTTTCCAACGTCGGTATTTGTTATCGCCGAGCAGCAACGATCAACCCCAACAATACCGATGCGATCCGCGGCATCATTAACGCGGCTAAAGAAGCGGTCGCCATCAACGATTCATTCGATAACAATTTGATGCTCGGCAGCGGCTATTCTCTTGGCGGAGATTTCGAACGCGCCAAACAAAGTTACAACAAATGCTGGCAACTTAATCCAAACAGCCCGGTGCTGCACAAAGCTCGAACTTCATTCCACTTGATGGTGGTATCGTCCGCGATGGCGACACCAAAGCTTCTGCAAGAATCAACATTGAAGATCGAAAAAGAATTGGAAAAGCGACCTGATGATCCGGAACTTCTCTACATATATGGCAGAGGTCAGGAAGCGCTAAAAAGCAACGATCTGGCCTTGAGAGCATATGAGAAAGCGCGCTCGATCAATCCTCACGTCAATCCCGATTTGCTGGCTGGAATTGAGCGCATCACCGGACAATCACAGGGCGGTGAGCCAACTAAGGTTGCTTCCAAATCAGGACCGACTGGTGCGCCTGCCACTGCGGGCGGTGACGCCGGGGGAGGCGGCTCAGACGTAGCAAAACCACCGGCACCAAAAATCGATCCGAACGCTCCGGCACCTTCAAAAGTCAGCCCTCAAGCTTACGCCGCCATCGAAGGTCAAATTGCCTCCGGCGACAACAAGGGTGCTGAAACGGCATTGTCCGCCATCCTGGATAAATTCCCGGAGGAAGGACGTGCTTACTTATTGCGTGGTGGCATCAAAGAACAGACCGGTGATATGCCCGGAGCAGCCGTGGATTATCGCATGGGCAAATCATTTAAAGCCGCAGGAGCGGTGGATGCGCTGAAACAATTGGACGGCTCTCGATTCAACAAACAGATCAACGACGCCAAACAATTGATTCAAGCTGGAAATTTCGTAGAGAGCGCCAGCACTCTGAAGCAGATAACCAGAATGGCGCCGGACCTATCGACTCCGCACAGGCTACTTGCCGAGGCGCTCGATAAATTGGGTGAAAAGAAAGAGGCAGAACGAGAACGAAAGAAAGCAGATGATCTGGACAAAAAAGACTAACGGCTCCGGCCAAGATTACACAGAAATTGATTGCGATACGCAGGAAATAAAACCGCGTATCGTTTCGTCGCGTGTTTCGCAGCGAACATTATTAGGTTCTCTGCAAGCCTGGCGGCCACTAGTGGCGGTATCACTTTCAGCTTGTCTATTGATTGGACCGGCTGGCTTAAACCTCGGTGAAGCGACAGCCTTCGCCGCCACTCCAGTGAAGAAGAAAACCACGCCACCGGCGAAAACAAGCAAGGCTCCAACGCCGGCAAAACCAGCATTGAAACCGCTTGTGCCACCACCATTGTCGAATCAAACAGCCACACCGGAAGTCTCACCACCTTCGGCAGGATCGACTTCGACGACGCCAGCTCCTGCCGATTCAGCCGTACCGCCTTTATCTACGACCGGAACCTCAAGCACGTCGACAGAAGTGCCTGCCACCACAGGCGATGCCGCAACGCCTGCCGGCTCACTGACCGGTGCCGAAGAAAGTAAACCAAAAGAGAAATCCAAGAAATCTTCGCGTTCTCGCTCTCGATCAAAATCCAAAACAGAAGAAGCCACCGGCGACAAAGCAGCAAGCGACAAAGCGGCTGGAGACGCGGCTCAACCGGCCAATCCACTGGAAGCCAAACCGCTTGAAACCGCAACCCCAGGCGACAGTGGAAAACCAGCGGATTCGTTGAAAACGGAAGACTCGTCAAAAACTGACGCAACCGCGAAAACCGAAGAACCTAAAAAACGATCGTCCAGATCGCGTCGTTCCAAAACACCGAAGCCTGAAACTGAAACCGGCACCGCAAGCGCCAGTGGCACCGGAACTGGTACCGGGGCAGCAACAGAATCTGGTACAGCTACAGGCACCGGAATTGGTGCAGATAAAACTGGCACAGGAACAACTACCGGTTCAGACACAACGACGAGCACGGGCACAGGAGCCGGAACAGAAAGTGGCACCAGAACTGGTGCAGCAACTGCAACCGATTCTGAAGCAAAACCGAGTTCCAAATCGGGCTCCAAACGTTCAAAAAAATCAAAGTCTGACACTGACACCGCATCTGAAACCGACGACTCAAACCCTCCGAAATCCCGCTCAAGACGTTCCCGCAACTCCAAATCGGACACGGAAACAACGGCGAGCGAATCCGAGGAAAAATCCACATCTAAAGGAACGAAACGTTCCAGAGCCTCCAAGAAAAAAGTAGATGATACCGCCGACAGTGCCGCACCTGCGACCGACACCGTCACCGAATCGAAGCCGATCAGAAAGAAAAAAGACGCCGAGGCTCCGACCGCGGAATGGCAGCCTGACATCAAGCCTACTACGGACGACGACGTGAAACCGCCGACCACAACCGGCTCCGAAACCTCCTCTCCTGAAGACACAAAGGCAACCGAGAAACCAACAGCCACCGACGGCGGTGACAAGGCCGACGCCGGTGATGACGAACCGGTCAGACCACGAAAGAGAGTAACCGAAGTAGATCCGTCTGAATCGGACGAAATTGCACCACCAAAACGAAAGCGCGCCTCTTCACTTTCTGAAGCTGACGCCCTTATGTTGAAAGGAAAGTTCGAAGCGGCCGAAGACGCATATAGAGGATTGATTCCAGAAGATCAGGAAGGCGATGCTTACGCCGGTCTGGCTGTGGCTCTTGCGAAACAAAACTGGCCCAAGAAAGTTATCGAAGCCGAAAAAATCGTCAAGAAGGGTAAGGAGCAGTTTTCTGAAAACCCAAACATGATTGCAGCCGGCGCCTACGTTTCGTACATCCATTCCAAATCCGTTGCCTCACCGGCCAAACGCGACTTGTATCTGGAAGCGGCAGAGAATCTTTCGAAGCGCGCCATCAAAGACAGCCCTGACACGGTGATTGCTTTGCAGACACTGGGTCAGGTCAAGCTGGCACAAGATGATCCCGAAGCCGCCATCGCGCCTTTGAAAAAAGCGGCAAGAATGGCTGAAGATCCTTACACCAATACTTTGCTTGCCGAAGCGATGCTGAAAGTCGATCCACATGACGAAGACGCCAAGGCGTTGATCGACGAAGCGCTCGGAATGGACAGCAAGTTTCATGCGGCTAGATTGCAGAAGGCGAACTACCTGACTGCCAAAGGCAAACACGAAGAAGCTTTCACAGAATTGCACACGATACCGAAAGATCAGCGCGGTTCTGACTGGCAGCGCATCCAGGGTGATATCTACAAAGCGCAAGGTGACGGACCGTCGGCATTGGCGAGCTGGAAAGAAGCCAACCGCCTCGATCCCCGCAGCCCTGAACCATATAAAAATCTGGCGCACCACTACGCAGCCCGCGGTGACGGCGAATTGGCGATTGCAGAGATGCACAACGCGCTAGAGATTTTGCCCAACGATTTACGATTGCGCAGTGAGCTGGCGGAGTTGGCTCTGCGACAAGATAAGCTCGACGTCGCCGAAACCGAGTACCGAACAATTCTGGGCGTGAAAGACAGCGATCCGGCTTCCTTGCTTGGATTGTCCAGAGTTTATTTCAGAAAAGGTCGAAAAGAAGGGCAATATCCGCCGGATTTTGCCGAGCTGATGAATAAAGTCACGCAGATCGTCACTGAACAAAACGTGGCTGGTCATGTCGTGAAGAAAGGCGTCAAAAATCTGACAGACAACATCCAATTATCGGAAGCTGAAAAAGCTCTGTCAGAAGAGCGCCCGCGCTTCCGTGAAGCCCGACAGCTATTTTCGCAAGTCATAACCACGCACAAAGAGGAGCCTTACGAGCTGCTCACCTTGGGCGACCAGGCTTACCACGACGGCGATTTGAAATCCGCAGAAGAAGCTTTCGGCTATGCCAAGGAAATCAATGAAGTTGCACCAAGGGCGGAGCAGGGCATAAGCAAGATAGTAAATCAAAGAAACGAAGCTAAAAGACACACCGACCTGGCCAATGCCACCTGGAAGATTCCGGAGATTGCAATCGATCACTACAAACAGGCTCTGATTGCCGATCCTCAAAATTCGAACGCATATTATGGCTTGTACAAGCTTTACTTCCGGCTCAAAAAGGACGACAAGAAAGCGATCGACTACGCCCACACGTACCTGGAAGCCGCCGAGGATAACGATCCATTGAGAAGAGAAGTCGAAGACGACCTTTCACGAATGAATAAACGTGTACAGAATAGCAATCCGAAGTAAGATTGACTAAGCGGCATACGCAAAGCCGAGCAAGGAGACGAAAATGGATCTGAGCAAACTCAGAGGCGCAAAAGGAAATCCTGGCGAAATCGATCAATCGCCTCCGGCCAGCAACGGCGCGGGGGACAAGCGCGAGCTTCCGTCGAAAAGTCCGAAAAATCCAAAGAGCGTGACTGAGACCAATGCATACAAGCAAGGCAAAGCCGGCATTGGGCAATTTTGGTCCAATTACGTCCATTTGCTCTCCAACTACTTCTCTCGCATGAGTCGAAGCGATCAAGAACAACTGATCGTGCGCGGATGCCAGGTCGTCACCGTCGGTTGCGCAATCGTGCTGACCACATTTTTCTATCAATTCGTTCCATTACTAATTCGAGTTTTTACGTTGCCACTGTTCATCGTTGGTTCATGGTTCGTTGCCACAAAAGTAGTGAGCCCAATCATCATTGCGCAATTCGAAAACAAGCTGAATCCTCCTGACTAGAGGCTTCCTATGCGGTTGATCAAATGAAAAATACCGACACTAAAGAGCTCATAAAATATGTGGGCGGCGGTCTCATCGTGATCGTCGCTTTTGGAATTATGGCTCCGGGCCTCGTAAATTATTTGATGGGACTCGGGCGCGTATTCACTTTAATTGCTTCAATATTAGCAGCGGCCTTCTTGATCGTTTTCTTCTACCATCGATTGAAACCGAAGCAGAAAGAGCCTGAGCAATCGTTCGATCCACAGGATGACATTGAGTGATGAACAGAAAAAATCTTCTATTTTTGTCGACACTGATATTAGGATTGAGTGCCAGTGCGGCTCCCGTGCAAGCGCAAAAAGCCACGGATCCGGAAAAATTCTATCGAGCACCAAACTCGATTCACGGCAAGTCTGTGGTGATTCCGACTGGAGCCCACTTTGAAGGTCGAATGAACGAGACGATTAGTTCGAAGACCAGACAAGGGCAGCGGTTTTCGATCGAGATCACATCGCCGATATTGGCTAACGCAACCGACGTGATTATTCCAAGCGGCTCCAAAATCATGGGCGAAGTGGTCGAAGCGATTCCTTCAGGAAAGCAAGATCGGACCAAAAATAAATTCGGACAGAAGAATCCAAAGAAGACCGGCAAATTGCGCACGCAGTTGACTTCCATCGTAACGCCTGATGGGCTGTCATATCCGATAGTGGCAACCATCATGCACGACTACACTAAAAACGGTCAGTACGATCGACCGAATAAAGAACTGGGCTCGGCTAACATGGGTTACGTCGGCAGTCAAACCAGCTTCGATGCGGTGCAAAGCGGTTTCGATACACGAGCCGGGGGCAACCGTGGTCCCAAAGTGGTCGGGAAACGTGAGTTCATGCGCGATCCGATTATGGGAATGCCAGGACAAAAATCGTCTGTCTATGGAACGCCTATCATTCGCTCCATTCAGAAGAAAGGGCACGAAATTTATATCTACAGCGGGTCACCATTGACGGTGCATCTCGATGCGCCTTTGAAAATGAGTATCGCACCGGGTAAGGGCGCGCTTTCAATCGACCTTGATCCGGTGCAGCCATCGATGGAACAAGGCGCCAACACCAAAGACTTCCGCCGCTTCCAACCGGTACGTCGCCAGGAAGAAGTTGCAGAAGAAGAACAGCCGCCACCACAAGCAGTGGCACCACAACAACCAGTGGCGCCGGATCCTGAAGAAGGCGTGCCGGCATTTCTGCGCAAGAAAAAATCGTTTAGCAATAGCGGTGGTTTCTCATCACCACAAGGACAAGCGCCACAGTTCTCCGCGCCACAAGGCGGAGTGCCACCACAACAAGGCGCCGTCGCTCCTTCTCAAAATCCCGGCGAATCGTTCTAAATCGGATAACCAGAGCAACAGTCTGCAATCGTGAAGAATGTCCGGGCTGATTGGCGGCGCGGCTTGCCGCCCGGACGGCTTCGATGTAGACTGACGGGCACTCGGTGCAGGAGGCGACATGAGCGACAGCAGTCCGGACAGGAAGCTCCCCTTTGTCCTCGGGATCACAGGCGCAAGCGGCGTAATCTATGGATTGCGCATGCTGCAATATTTGCTGAGCATCGAACAACCGGTCGAACTGGTTTTATCGAAAGCCGCTCTGCGAGTAATGAAAGAAGAACACGATTTGATCGTTCCCGACAACGGGATCAAAGAAATCTTGCGCTACCTCGAGTTGCCGGACAATGCGCCGGTTAAGCATCACAATTTGATGGATTACGGCGCTTCTGTTTCCAGCGGTTCGTATAAAACTTTGGGCATGGCGATTCTGCCGTGCAGCATTGGAACACTCGGCGCATTGGCAAACGGACTGACGGAAAACCTCGTCCATCGCGCAGCAGCTGTGTGTTTAAAAGAACGTCGCAAACTGGTCGTAGTGATTCGAGAAATGCCGTTCGGTCACATCCAATTGAAAAACATGGTGGCACTATCGGAAGCAGGCGCAATAGTTTCCTGTGCCAGCCCCGGTTTCTATCATCGTCCAGAATCAGTTTCAGACCAAATCGATTTCGTCGTCGGACGCGTGCTCGATCAGTTCGACTTCGACAACAGTTTATTCAAACGATGGAAGCAAGACGCAACACCAATCTTCGGCGTCGATGCAAAACGTGAAAGCGCGAAAACCTGAGTTCCAATCGCCGGTCTGTTCAAATCACATCATTCACACACCGATTCAAAGAAACAAAAACAAAACAATGAGCGAATACACTTTTCCTGTCGGTAAAATCGTCGGCTTCATCGGACTAAAGGGCGACATGAAGATCCGCCCGGAGACTAACAATCCGGAGCTCCTCCTGGACATCGATGACGTCGAAGTTTTGCGCGGCGGTCAGCGACAGAAGTTTGAAGTCACCCAGATCAAACTGGAAAAGCGCATGTTGATTCTCAAACTCAAAGGTTTTATCGATCGCACTTCAGTGGAACACTTCATGGATTCACTGGTTTTCACGACCAGAGAACAATTGAACGAACTCGATGAAGAAGAGTGGTGGGTCGATGATTTAGTCGGACTTCCCGTTTTTACTCCGGACGGCAATCAAGTTGGCACCGTCAATGGTATCACTGGTGCAAACGGTGAATTGTTGGAAGTAAAAAGTCTGAAAAGCGAAGGCACCATGTTGATACCGTTTGTCAAAGCACTGGTTCCAGTGGTCGACATGAAAGCCCGGCGCATCGAAGTTGTGGACTTGCCGGGATTGCTAGAACCAAGCTAGTAAGCCATTTTCAGACGTACGCCAGGACCAAGTAATAATCCCTTAACTTTGGCTTATATGCACTGTTCGTTACTTGATTACCAGCCCAATATCCATTACCTTTATATTGATTGTATTCGTTTCTGAAATATCAACGGCGTCTTCCGCGGGTGTATGTAGAGTGATTCAGACAGCAGCGTGTGTGCTTCTGTCTGGCGATTTCGTGTGCTCAATGTCAGCTTGCGACGACAGTAGCAACGAGTAACGCAATCGAAGTCTCAGAGCGCTCCGGAGTCTATTTCATCTGCTCCAATTTTGCTGGCGAGGCATAAAGCTAAATGGTTACGTCCACTCAATCACTGCCCCTGTTAACACCAATTTCCGTTGAGGATCTGACAGACCTCAGCATCCATCTGCCGACGTTGAAAGTCGTCTCTTACAGCGGACCGGGAAACACAGGCGGAGTCGCATCCAGCCTCGAACCGATCGTCAAACGTCTGGGCACCAAAGTGCATTGGTTTTCGGTTGAAAACGAAACCAGCAATAACCTTGCATTCGAACCGTCGGCTGCCAATGCGTACGCTCCTTCCAACAACGCCTTCCAGTTTTACTCGACCAGTGTGGGCGAGCGATTACTCCAGGGCCACAAGCGTTTCTCCGCCAGATATCTTTGGCCGTTGCTTCACGGCATGAACAGTCACATCGAATTCGATCCGGAAGATTGGAAGGCTTACAAACAAGTCTGCGCGCGGGTCGCGTCCGAGTGCCAGTCAGTCCTTTCAGAAAGTTTCCCGACACTCTGCTGGTTGCACGACTACCAACTGGCGTTGTGCTCACCATTGATCGCAGCCGAGCGCGGCATGATTGTTTGCCAGTTCTGGCATGTGCCCTGGCCTGAAGCCGGCATCATGGCTCACGAGCCTGTGGCAAGAGAACTGGTTACTGCGCTTATGTGCAACCGACTATTAGGTTTCCACACTGCCGAATACGCTCACAATTTTCTGCAGACCGTCGAAGCGTTGATGCCGACCGCTCACGTTGATTATTTGAAATTGACCGTGAGTTACAACGGCAGTCGCACCCAAGTAACCGTGATGCCACTGGGAATCGATGTGACCAGATGGCACAAACTGGCGACAATGTCGCGGCCAATGGCTGAGGCGTTGCCGGTCAAACATCGGTTGGCCAATCAGATTCTTCTGGGCGTCGATCGCCTCGATTACACCAAAGGCGTTTTCGAGAAGCTCAATGGTTTGGAACACTACCTATCTAATGCAAAAGATATGCACCGTCGTTTTCACTACGTGCAGATTTCGCAGCCGGCACATTCCAACGAACCGAGTTTCAGTCAATACTCAGCGAAAGTCGCAGCAAAGATAGATTCGATTAACAGCCGTTTTGAAATTGATGGGTGGAAACCAATTGTGCATATTCAAGCGCAATTGAGCGCGAAAGAATTGGCAGCCTGGTATCAGGCGGCTGACGTGATGACTATCAATTCAATGCGCGATGGTCTCAACTTGATCGCCAAAGAATACGTTGCCTGTCGGCTGGACGAGCAAGGCGTTTTGATCTTGAGCGAACGTGCCGGGTGTTCCGCAGAACTGAGCCAAGGTGCATTGATGGTCGATCCATCTTCAGAAAGCGCCTTTGCTGATGCTCTTTCCAGAGCACTCTCAATGGGAGTCGAGGAAAAGCGCAGACGGATGACCAGCATGCGGCACGTAATTGGTTGGAACCAACTCCATGACTGGGCGCTCGGGTTCCTCCGCCAGGCGTTGGTTTAAAGCCACAAGTTTCAGTCTAAAAACGTCCGGATCCAACCAATCCAACCCGGACGAAATCCAACAATAGCAATTGAATGCGGGCGATCGATCACCTGATTGATGTAGTGCTCACCCACCGGACTTGTTTCCAAACCCTGCTGGGGTGGGCATTCTATCGATTGGGACCAGTCGATGGTGTCCTGACGAACACCTGTCACCCGCACAACAATCAACTGTATGGGTAATTGCTGTTAACGCCGGAAATAGCGATAGTGGAAGAGTAAGCAGTTTTTCCGTCGAAAAAAGAGACCACCGGCTTATGTTAACCGCCAACTACGAACAGACCAGCCCATTAGATTCGAATTCATCGGTCGTCAAAGTAATTATCGTCGAGGACCATGACCTGGTCAGGCTTTCCGTCAAGCTATCGCTCGAAAGCACTGGTCGCATCCAGGTCCTCGGTGAAGCCACGACAGGCACGGCCGGCATAGAACTGGCGCGTCACTCTGATGCCCAGGTCGTCATCATGGACATCGGACTCCCTGATCTGGACGGCATCGAAGCCACTCGTCAGATCAAAGAATCGACCGACAAGAAAGTGATTATGCTGACCAGCCATGCCGACGAAAAATCGATCTTGTCCGCATTGAAAGCTGGCGCCGATGGTTTCATATTAAAAGATACAAAAACCGAAGACTTAGTATCTGCTCTTTGTGCAGTCGCCGACGGCGCCGCCTGGTTGGAAGATTCCATTGCACGAAAAGTGGCGACGTCACTCTTTCCACGTAGCGCCGCGAAGTGCGTGCTCACCGATAAAGAGCTAAAAATAATGGCAATGGTCACAAGTGGTTCGACCATGGTGGAAACGGCACGAGACCTCCAGCTGTCTGTGCCTGACGTGCACGATCAGTTAACCAGGGCGCTGAAAAAAACTGCTCTAAGAAAAGATGAGGACACGGCCACTTCGGACATGCTTGTTGCTGTCAAAGATGATGAATTCGAAGCGGCGCTGATTTGCAAGAAATGCTATTTGCACATCGCAGGCGATCTGGAATTCTGCCCGGAAGACGGAACGGCTCTCACTCCCGATCCGCTGATCGGCTCGGTGCTCACCGATCGCTACACGATTCTTTCTTTGATTGGCACCGGCGGTAATGGTGCGGTCTACAAAGCAAAACATCGATACACTGCCAAAACTGTCGCGGTCAAAGTTCTCCACAGCGACCTTTCGCAATCCACCGAACTTGTAAATCGTTTCAGACAAGAAGCGATTGCCATAGCCAATTTAGACCATCCTAATCTCGTTTCAGTTATCGATTTCGGAATGACTACAGATGGCACCACTTTCATGGTGATGGATTATCTTGAAGGGAAAAGTCTGGTCACCAAGATACGCGAAGACGGACCAATGGACTATCGCAAGGCGGTTCCGATCTTCATGGAAGTCTGCAAAGGTGTGGAGCGTGCTCACGAAGCCGGCATCGTTCACCGAGATTTGAAACCAGGAAACGTGCATGTTTGCTCGCAAGAGCAAAAAGGCGGCTTAGTGAAAGTACTCGACTTCGGACTGGCAAAAGTTTTCGGCGAAAATAATGTCGTCATGACTGTGCCTGGCGAAGTTTTTGGATCCCCTGCATACATGAGCCCCGAACAATGTCGTGGGCAGAAACTTGACAAGAGAACTGACGTCTATTCGATGGGTTGTCTCATGTATCAAGTTCTCTCCGGAGAAACTGTCTTCACTGCGCAAAGCGCAACGGAAGTTATGTATCACCAGATCTACACCCAACCAAAACCTTTTAGTGAAATCGCTCCTGGGTTGAATATACCGCTTCTGATCGAGATGGTCGTGATGAAGTGCCTGGCCAAGAGCGAGTCAAAGCGTTATCAAACGATGGAAGATCTCCATCGTGCACTACGCATGTGTGCCGTATAGGAGGCATATGATCAATCATTCTGCATCTCATTTTAAAGAGCCTATTTCAATGAACGATCCGAACAGCAGACCCACGCCATTGATGGAAATGGCGGACCTGGCTCGCGCATTCAGCCTCACCCTAGTCGACTCGATCAAAGAGATCGAGGAAGTGCTTGAACAGCGATCTAATCCGGAAGAGCATCTAGAGTTGCTGGCCAAGGCCATTCACATCTCGCATAAAATTCGCGGCTGTGCCGGGACTCTAGGTCTTGACACCACCAGCCGTGCCTTTGGCGCCCTCGAGGATCAACTAAACCTGATCTCTGTGCACGGACTGGAGAGAACGCCTGAAGCGATGACCGCGCTTCTCAGCACAATCACACTTTGCAAAACTCTTGTACGCATCGAACAAAATGAATCACTGATCACAGGCGAGACGCCTGTATTTCGGATCGCGCCGATCATGACAGCCGGGGCGCGAATGGAAGACATCGAGAAATTGGTCGATGAAAGCGGGCAATTGATCATGTTGATCGAGGATGACTCGTTTTACATCGGCATCGTGCAGGCAGTTTTGAGCAGCGATACCAATTTCAACAACGGTCTCTTAAGCGCCCGATCGTTAGAGGAGGCTGCTCAGCTCCTGGCTGATTGCGAGCCTGACATCATCCTGCTTGACTTATCGTTGCCCGATAGTGACGGTCTTGAGTCCTTCCACCGCATTCAGAAGCTGGCACCGGATGTGCCTATCCTAATTTTGACAGCAGTAGACAACACGCCGCTTGCCGATGAATTGGTCGCGTGTGGTGCCCAGACTACTTAGTCAAAAGTAGAATCTCTCCCGATGCGTTGAATCGTTGCATCCGTTATTCGATCACTCGTTTTAAAGCGGAGAAGTCGATGATGCGCCTTCGCACACTAGAAGATTTCAACGCATCACTCGCTCATGACTTGCGCGTTCCCGTACAAGGCGCTGACCGGATCTTGCAGCATATTCTCGCCGGTCAAATCGGTGAACTCTCTCCGGAGTTAAAGCACACACTGGAAGTTCTGAACGAATCAAACAAAGGCTTGCTCGAGCGACTGAACAAATTATTGAATCTCTACAGAGTGGAATTTGGATCAGTTGATCTAAGTTGGCAACAAATTGCCCTCGCGCCATTTGTCAGAGAAACACTGGAGGAATTCACGACCAGCATCGAAGAGCATCAGCTCACCGTGAAAGTCTACGAAGAGAACGATCGATCGATTGCGATCACAGATCCGACATTGCTTCGAGAAGTAATTCGCGAATTGTTAACGAACGCCATTAAGTTTGCCACCGCAGGTGACACCATAGAAATCAGGTTGCAACGATTGGCGACTAAGGCTGTTCTGCGAATATCTAATCACGGGATTCAGATCAAACCGGACGACAAGCGCGACTTGTTCAAAAAATTCTGGAGAGGCACACCTGGCGAAAGCTACGTCGCCACTAGCGGACTCGGTCTCTACTACTGCGAGAAAGTGATGAATTTGTTGGACGGCTCGATCGGTTGCCGTAGCAATCCGAATCTCACAACTTTCACGGTGCGGCTGCCGGCATCACAAGCAGACATCATCTAGCCGCCCGAACGATTGATATCTGTGATCACTCTTGTGCTCCAAACTAGTTGATGCAGACATGGTCACCAGCCGCTCAGTGGCTTGAAGAATCGAAGTCAAACCAAGTTAGTGCGTACCGCTTTAACTGCCGCTTCTGTTCGATCGGACACATCGAGCTTTTCCAGAATATGTTTGATGTGAGTTTTCACAGTGATAGGACTAATAAACAATCGCGCCGCAATTTGCTTATTAGACAAGCCGTCGACGAGCAGCCCAAGGACTTCGAGCTCACGCGGCGACAACGGCAGACGATCGGGTTCTGAGTAAGGCATTGTTTGGTTTTCTATGATTACGATGACTGACTATCAATTGCCAGCATCATGGATGCAGCTCGGATGCGATTCATCGACGATGGTTTGCCAGGAGCGAAAACGCATCCTCGCCTATCAATAGAACTGTTGTAAACGAACTTCCAGGAAAGATAGCAATCAAAACGACCACAATTAAATTGCGGGTTATCGCTTTGCACCACTTTCATCCGCAGTAAGCCAAGGATTTAAGTGACAAACTCATTTTACACGAGATTGTTTCTTACAGCCTTCACAGCAGCGTCAGTGCGGTCGGCGGCGGCCAATTTTTCCATTATATGGCGAATGTGCGTCTTTACTGTGTCGGGGCTGATAAACAGCCGCTCGGCAATCTTCTTGTTTGATAGACCTTCGACAAGCAGTGCGAGTACTTCCAATTCCCTGGGTGATACCACATCCGCGTCAAGTCGCGGTCCGTCGTCAGGCGCAAACGATTGCGTGTAACCCTCTTGCGATGAAAGTTCTATCTTTGGAAGGTTCGGCTTCACTTTGGTATTCATGAGATGCGCTGCGACACGAGCATCCAGCCAAACGTCACCACTGGCAACAGATTGAATCGCCGTCCTCAATCTTTCGCTGTCGACGTCTTTCAAACAATATCCTGTCGCTCCAGCTGAAAGCGCGGCGGAAATATCGCGACTATCACTATGCGAAGTGAGTACGATCACTTTGACCTGCGGATTTTCCTTCCGTATTGCTTTCGTTGCTTCAATGCCGTCCAGTAGAGGCATTCCAAGATCCATAATAATAAGATCGGGCTTGTGCAGGGTGGCCAGTTCTATGGCTTCATATCCGGTGGCAGCCTCACCAATCAGCTCGACTTCGTTCCATTCTGACATTAATAGACGCAGCCCGATCCGGAAGAGCTGATGATCCTCGGCAATTAATAGTCTGAGTTTCGGACTCATGTTTTCTCCGCGGTGCACAGGCCGCGGTTATCTGTCTTATTTCGACAAGCCAACCAGGGGATGGGATGGGATTCCTACAACTCGTACAACTCAAATAGCACAGGCAATATTTTGATGGCGAATATTTTGATGCCTACTTACCAGTTTAAAGAAGCAGAGCGAATATACGAATCCCCCAATTGGGTGATTGATTTTTCTTACCATTTAAGCAGGTCAAATTTGTTCATATCAACTGTCGACGTATTGCGGTAGACGGAAAGCACAATAGCGAGGCCTACTGCGGCTTCTGCGGCGGCGACCGTAAGAATGAAAATTGCGAAGAGCTGACCTTTCACTTCTGCCGGATCGATAAATTTAGCAAACGCGATCAAATTTATGTTCACGGCGTTCAACATTAGTTCAATTGACATCAAGACTCTAACTGCGTTGCGCGATTTGACCATGCCGTACATGCCGATGGCAAATAGCAGCGCGCTCAAACTGAGATAACGCACGAGTGTGTCTTGCGTTGCTGTTAAGGCGACGAAAATACCGACTGCACCACTGGCGATGATAAACGGAGAACGCGCTCCCATGCTGATGGCGACTACACCGCCTACAATCGCGACCGCGAAGATCCACAGATCGAGAAAGTTGGTCATTGCCCAATCTGTCGTTTTGCCATTGCTTAACAGCCCTAGGAAACCGCAGACGCAAACAAAAAGAATGCCTGCGTAAGCAACATTGACCATAATCGGGTTCTTTTGGACTTGAAGTGACATGCTCTCTCCTTGGCGATTAAGCGAAAAATTTACTCGTCGATTCCAATTTCAATTACCGGTGTCGGGCGTTCTGCCTTAGCCAGCATGATGGCACCGATCAGAGCTGCCAGCAAAAGTACGGAAGCGAATTCAAAAGGTAGTGAGTAAGTTGTGGTCAGTGCCGTACCTAAGACTCTGACATTGTCAGGCGAAACTTGTTCGCCTGAAGCGATCCAACTTTCCGATCGAATGGCGGTGTAAATCGTGAAGAATGAAAGAATGCCGACAAACGCCGGACCGATCAATCTCAAGCGTTGGAACGGAGAAATTGGTGAACCATCTTTCGAGACTGGCTCGTTCTCATAGCTCGTATCCTTTTCAGAACGAGGGTTCGTCAACATGAGCGCGATTACGACAACCAGAGTGATACCGACTGCGTAAATCATCACTTGAGCAAGTGCGAGAAACTGCGCTTGCAGCAGGAGAAATAAACCAGAGATGGCACCGAATACTCCGATCAAAATGAAACCGCTGCGGATTACGTTTCTATCGGAGATCACACCGACCGACATGATAATGGCGAATATTGAGATCAAGTAGAACAAGGCGGTCTCGGCGGCCGCGTTACTAACGTAATCGTGCAACATCATGTACTGTTCCATGATTAACCTTCCTTGTTCTCAGCGTTGCCTTCGGACTTTGTCTCTTCTGCTTTCTTTTCTTCAGCTTTCACTTCAGGCGTCGCATCGGTTTTAGCGGCGGTATCACCTGTAGTGCCAGAAGTTTTTTCAGCTGATGGTTCAGTTTCAGGTTTCGCGCCCGGAGTTGCGGCGTCGGCTGGTTTTTCGGCGGCGGCAGCGGCTTCCGGTTTCGCAGCAGGGCCAGCAGGAGCAGCGTCTTCAGGTTTGGCAGCAGCGGCTGGAGCGGCGCCTTCGGCTTTGGCGGCAGCAGGTGCAGCAGGGGCGGCACCGGCAGCTGGAGCAGCTTTGGCGGCGGCAGGTCCACCGGCAGGAGCAGCTTTAGCACCAGCAGCACCAGCGGCAGCAGGAGCGGCGCCGGCTGCAGGAGCAGCACCAGGAGCCGGTTTCACTGGTTTTGGTTTGGGCTTCGGAATTTCTTTTTTGTCGAAGTAGTAGGTCGACTCGTCTTGCGTCAGCGTCAAGCGCTTGATGTCATAAACCAGCGATTCGCGCGTGTAGTCTGACATTTCAAAATCGTTTGTATTGATGATGCAAGTGGTCGGACAAACTTCGGTGCACAATCCGCAGAACATGCAAAGTCCGTGGTCGATTTTGAAATCGATCAGTTCGAGCTTGTTGGTTTCCGGACTCTTGTGAGCGGTAATCTCGATGCACTTGTCGGGGCAAACACGTTCGCACTGTCGGCACGAGATGCAGAGGTGCTCTCCGGTATCCGGATTAACAGCCAGTGCCAATCGTCCACGAAAGTGAGGAGCGATTTGCGAAACCGTATCGGGATAGAGCTTCGTGATTGGTTCTCTGAACGAGTGCATCAACACCGTTCTCAATCCTTCACTTATCCGCTTGAAGCTGTGTACAGCTCGACCGATTATATTAGTACCCATGACTTACCACCAGAACGCGAGCGAAGACTACCAGAAGAAATGCGATAAGAGACAGTGGCACCAGCCGTTTCCAACCGAAGTCCATGAGTTGGTCGATGCGGAAGCGAGGCAGAGTACCGCGAATCAGAATTGCAAAAAACACCAGTGAATAAACTTTGATTATCACCCAGATTGCCGCCCAGAATGTGTCCGGATCAACCAATCGCATGTCGTTGATCAAGAATGACAAGGCACTGCCGAGACCAGCTTGAATACCTGCCAGAGGCAGCTGGTCGAGGAACCATTGAGGGAACGGATTATCGCCGCCACCGAAGAACATAACGGTTGCGATGCACGAAACTATAAACAGGTTGGTGAATTCCGCCAGGAAAAAGATGGCGAATTTCATGCCACTATATTCGGTGTTATATCCGGATACCAGTTCACTTTCCGCTTCCGGCAAGTCGAACGGGATACGGTTGATTTCAGCGCAGGCACCGGTGAGATAAAGACCGAGCAGAATGTGTGAGCAGAAGATCAAAACAATCGCTGCGACAAACGACGCCGCACCGTAAGGATAGAATGCTTGAATGACCGGAGCCCAATCCTGATTTTTGAGCGCCGTCGCGATTGCCGCATCTAAACCGCGTAGAGCACCACCGCCGAGGATATTCCAGTTCAAAAATCCGCCGTCTTGTTGTTGAGCAATTTTGACGACATCAAGAGTTCCTGCCATCAAACAGACTGTGACCAGTGAAAGCACCAGAGGAATTTCATAACTGATGGCTTGCGCTGCGGCACGCAGTCCGCCGACCAATGAGTATTTGTTGTTGCTCGACCAACCTGCCATCACCAGTGCTACCAGTGGAATGGATGCGGAAGCTAGAACAAAAAATATTCCGGTTGGTAAGTTGGTGATTGCAAACAAGGGATGATTGTTTGTAATAGCGGCAAGAATAGGAAGAATGCCGATGATCGAAGGTGCGAAGAAAACGATTGGTGCCAGAGTAAATATGACAGCGTCGGCACCACGAGGAGTGATGTCTTCTTTTAACAAAAGTTTGACTGCGTCTGCTGCCGTTTGCAGCAGCCCATCCGGACCGACTCTGTTAGGCCCCATGCGGACCGTAAAAAGCGCCAGGGCTCGGCGTTCGTACAGCACCATGAACATCGCGTTGAGTGGAATGAAAACGAGGACAGAAAGAATCGGCGTAGCAGTTCGCAGGATGTCGGCTACCAGAGCCAGTTCAGGTCCCGGGTTTTGTCCTTCGATAATCATCGGAAGAAACACACCGACTGCCCAGCTTACAGCCCAGACGGGCAGGAAGATTGCGCAAATCCAGAATGCGATTATGAATGCGAGTTTGCCGATTTCAGGTGCGTTGGGAATCATTTATCCGGGTGTCCTTCCTCTTCCTCAGACAGTTTTCGAAATTCGATCTAGCGATCGACGTCGGGCAAAATCACGTCCACTGATCCGAAGATCGCCATGATGTCGGCAATCGGATGACCAATGAGCAGCTCGCCGACAACGGCGAGATTGCAGAAGGAAGGATTGCGCCATCTAAATCTGTACGCTTTATCCGAACCATCCGAAATAATGTAGCAACCTAAAATGCCGCGAGGCGATTCGATCGCGGAGAAGCCTTCGCCTGCTTTGACGCGCATCCCGGCGATTTGCTTCTTGCCCATGATCGGACCTTCGGTGATCATGTCGAGGCATTGCTCGATAATTCTGGTCGACTCTCGCATCTCGCGAATCCGCAGGATATAACGATCCCAGGTGTCACCACCTTCGGGTTTATCGAGTGTGTGAACCTGGAAATCGATCTTTGGATAAACCGAATAAGGACTGGTCTTTCGCAAATCAAGCGGGTTTCCGGAGGCGCGCAATGTGGGTCCTGTGACACCAAAGTCCATTGCCAAATCGAGAGGCAAAATTCCAATGCCTTTTGTTCTCTTTAAAAAGATTGGATTATCGGTGACGATTGATTCGTACTCTGTTACTCGATCCGGAAATTCTTTGCAGAAGGCACGCACTCGTGAAAACCATTCTGGTTTTGGATCGCGCTGTACGCCGCCGATTCTGATGTAGTTAAACATCATTCGTTGGCCGGCTATCTCTTCGAACAAGTCGAGTAATTTTTCGCGTTCGCGAAATGGATAGAAAGGAAATCCGAACATGGCACCAAGGTCGATCAGGTAAGTGCCAAGCCAGAGCAAGTGGGACGAGATGCGGTTCATCTCAGACACCATCACTCTTAACCACTCAGCCCGTTCTGGTACTACGAGGTCTTCGAGATTTTCAGCAGCGCGCGACATCGCCCATGAAGTGAACATGCCGGAAAGATAATCGACTCGGTCGATCAACGCCTGATATTGAAACCATGTGCGGTTTTGTCCTTGCCATTCTTGTGCTCTGTGCAAGTGACCGATCACTGCTTCGGCATGGCGAACCCTTTCACCATCAAGCGTCAAAACCATTCTCAACACACCGTGAGTCGCAGGATGCTGCGGACCCATGTTGATTATCATGTCCTCGGTTTTGAGCGGTTTGCTTGCTGTGATGTCTGATACCATTTTGAGCCTCGTCTAGAGAGAACTAGCGGAAAGAACCTGGAGCCTTGTCATTTAACGCGTCTATCGGTTGGACGTAATCGCGACGCAGAGGATGGCCGTCCCAATCCCATGTGTTCAAAATCCGCCTGAGATAAGGATGTCCGAGATATCTGATGCCGACGAGATCGTATGTTTCGCGCTCGTGCCAGTTGGCGGCTTTCCAGAAGCGAGAGAGACTTGGCACCATCGGTAGTTGGCCTTCTTCTACTTCGGTTTTCTTGACGCGAACTTTGATCACCAGTTGATTCAGGTTGTTGTAGGACCAGAGGTGATAAACCGAATCGAACGTCTCTTTCGAGTCGACGCCGGTGATTGTCAAAAGCAAATTGAGCTTGGTTTCATCGGAGCTGCGCAAGAGCTTCAAAACTTTTTGAATGTGCTCAGGCGTGACTACGATGCATTCCACTCCGCCGGCATGATCGTCAAGACGCTCAGTGGTGATGCCGTGATCGGCAAGAAACGGACCAAACACTGCCGGCTTTTGTGGTGGCGGCGGTGGTGGTGCGGCGGCTGGCTTTGCTCCGGCTGGACCACCGGGAGCTGCTGGTTTTGCACCTGCCGGTCCTGCGGCTGCTGGAGCCGGTTTTGCTCCGGTCGGACCGGGAGCGGCTGGCGCTGGTGCCTTGGCTGCAGCGGCGGCCGGAGCCGTTTTTGCAGCTTCGGAAGCTCCGTCTAATGGTTTTGCAGCAGCATCAGCGGCCGGCTTAGCAGCTTGATCTGCTGGTTTTGGCGGATTGTCTTCTTTCGGCTTTTCCGGAGTTTCGTCAGTCATGGTCTTTCCTATTTATTCAACTCAGGGGACTTCTGCGAAATATCGATGCGAGCTCCGTCCATTTGGCTTGCCGTTTCACCGACTAGAGCAACATGAGTGTCGTACGCCACTTCGTCGACCAGATCTTCCATCGGCAATCCTGAATCGTAGTCGACATAGCGAACGGCACGCTGAGCGTACTTCCGCATTTTGCGACTGGCGTAATTTTCAGTGCGGATTTTGCGTTGCAGTTTCAACAGCGCATCGAGAATGGCTTCCGGACGGGGTGGGCAGCCGGGCAAATAAACATCGACTGGAATAATCCGGTCAACGCCCTGAACGACTGAATAAGAATCGTTGAACATACCGCCTGTGATCGTGCAGGCTCCCATCGCGATTACGTACTTCGGCTCAGGGAGCTGTTCGTACAGAGTGATGAGAGCAGACGCCATTTTTCTAGTGATGGTGCCGGCCGTGAGAATCAAGTCTGCCTGTCGAGGCGTGGCGCGAAATACTTCGGAGCCGAAACGCGAAATATCGAAGCGCGACATGCCGACGCTCATCATCTCGATGGCGCAGCAGGAGGTTCCAAAGGTGAGCGGCCAAACCGAATTCGATCTTGCCAGGTTGGCTATCGGCGAGATGATATCGGACAGCGCCTTAGTCATAGTGTCGACATCAGTCAAAGTGATTGTGTCGCGAAGCTCCTCAGGTACCGGGAGCGAGAATGATGATATTGATCTTGGTTCGTCAGACATTTTTAGTTCTCCCATTCCAAAGCGCCCTTTTTCCATGCATAAGCCAGGCCGACCGCCAGGATTGTGAGGAAAATGAGCATTTCGACCGGTCCGAGCCATAGCGCTTCGTCCCCGGAAACTATCGACGGCAAAGTATCCGTTGCCAGAGCCCAGGGGATGATGAAGATGATCTCGATGTCGAACAGTATAAATAGGAGCGCGTAAAGGTAGTACCTGATTTCGAATTGAATCAGCGCCTCTTGAAGAGGTTTCATACCGCATTCATACGGTTGGTTCTTCATCGCGTTTGGTTGGTGATAGCCCAACACATTCTGCAAAATCCAGGCGAGGAGTATCATTCCCAGCGCCGGAAGGGCAAAACCAGCGAATACGAAAATAACTATTTGAGTAAGCTGAAGCTCGTACATAGATTTCCTAAAACACCATTCGAAGCCGTTTCTTCACGGGATCATTGTAACTAATTCGTTCATGCCAACGCACTAAAGCAGCGCATTATCAAGAAGTATTACTAGTTAGAAACAACTGCTAAGGATAGCAGGATAGCTTCAAAACAGGCATGAGCACTAAATGATAGGCACGTAAGGATCGGCAGGCGATCGTCAGCAATCGCGCTTCTTACCGATGTCTTAATTGGTTTACAGCCAAAGTCTTATTCGTTTACCGAAACTAATGGAGTTGCCAATCAATACTTAGGACCGCCGAACTTAGAACCGCCGATGACTGATCGAATGCCGCCCGACATCTTTGGAGAGCTGCCGTCGGCATCGTTCAAAACTGTCACCCGGCTTCCCAGACTTATTTTTTTGCCACTTATCAAGCCTGCGATCCGCGCAGTTCAAGCGCGATAGAGTCACAGTCGCAAGATTATTGAACTTTAGCTTTTATGCAGATTTCAGGTTCATGATTTTTATCGTAGAAGCTCTAGAAATATTGTTTTACAAAGGGGTGCAAAGAGGCCAGACCGTTTTACACTGCAAAATAGATAGCGTTATAAAGTGGGAACTCCGAAATTGAAGAATGGCATTTCATTGAGTACAGTAGCTACATGCGTTTTGCCTGGTGAGAGCACAGCGCCGATTCAGACGTTAAGCGCACGACGTTTGAAAGAGTTGGACGAACTCCTCAAAAAGCTCCACGTCAGCTGCGGTCGCATGGTTCTAATTAATGAGGCGGTCACGCACACCTCATATTCAGCCGAACACCCTGGCACCCCCGACTTCGAACGCCTGGAATTTTTCGGCGACGCGGTCCTCAAATTTGTAATCAGCGAGTATCTAATGGATCGCTTTCCTGATTACAACGAAGGCGAACTTACAGAAATTAGAGCAGTCCTTGTGAGCGACAAAACGCTTGGAGAGATTGCCAGACAAATCGGTCTCGATCGCTACATCTTGCTTGGACGTCAAGTTCAAATGAGACCGTCGATTATGGCTCACGCGATGGAAGCCATTCTTGGCGCCATTTATCAGGATCAGGGCTTGTTCAACGTGCAAAACTTGATCGTCCGACTGTTCGGAAGCCACGCAACCGAAATCGATCGCGACGAATGCAAACAAAATTTCAAAGCCATGCTTCAGGAATACACCCAAGCAAGAGCGCAAGGACTGCCTGCCTACACCGTTCTGACCACAGACGGACCGGCACATGCTCCAACCTTCTCGATTGCAGTCAGCATCTCGGGAGAATTGGTTGCCACCGGGTCTGGTACCAACAAAAAAGAAGCCGAGCAGGAAGCCGCTAAAGCTGCCTGGGAACGCCTGAAAAATAGAACTGAAGATCTGCCTGCTGCCGAGAGCAACGCGGAATATAACTAGTACGTCAGTTCGAATACATTGAAAAACCCCGGTCGTTTAAATAACAACCGGGGTTTTGTTTTATTGATTGATATCGATGAGCTGAAGCTGTTTAAGGAACGATAGCTGGAGCTTGATCGCTGATGGTCGGTGCGGAGGTCGCTGCCACTTGATTGAAGGTGCTATCGAAGAGGGCTTGCTTCTGCGGGACATGACCACTGGATTGGACGTCGTTTGAATTCGAATTAGCTGGAGCCGCGGGGACCGGGGCGCCATCGGATTCCGGTTGTTGATTGTTGAAATCGGTTTGTTTCAAACGGGTTTCGTACATGTCCACTGGAGTGGCTGGGGCTGCTGGTGTAACTACAGGAGCAACTTCTTTGGCTGCTTCTATTTCTTTGCTGGCAAGCGCCTTCGCTCTGTTTTGGTTTTGATTTTGCTCGATCTGTCCTTCGGTGATTTCAGGAAGACCGGATGCATCGGAAAGCTGCTTGGCCTGGTGGTCCAGGGCGCGAGCATCTGAGTTAGCCTTGGCTGCTTTGAGCTCGGCGTCAGCGGCTTTCAAGCGCGCTCTGGCAGCGTCGACTTGTTTCTGGGAGATCTCAAAACGGATTTTAGCTTTGTCGAGGCGTTCTTTCGCCTGATCGATGTTGGCTTGGGTGTCAGTGCCGGTGGATAGGACAAGGTTGTCCTGTGCGATTGCGGAACCCTGGACGGCGACTGGCAGGCTTAATGCCAGCACCAATGTTGCTGCTAGATTTCTGACGTTCATGTCATTGCCTCGATACGGATAGAAATTGGAAGTACGGTCGGATATACAGTTTGCTCAGGTCGGTTTGAGTACGGTCGTTACAAAAGCTCATGAGCAGGCGAATATCGCAATTATAATCAAAATAATACGTTACGCCTGTTTATGAAAAACCTCACAGGGCGCGGCTATCCGAACAAACACCTGCCGATGTCGAATCGAGATCCATCAGGCGATCAACGCATATAGCGGGGTTCGGAATTGATAAGTTGAAACTTAACGGTTGGTGATTTGTCGAGATAGGCTGGCCATCATCGTCTTGCAAAATAGCGGCAAGCCGAACTAGAAGATATGTGACAAAGATTAGACAATGCACACTTTTATATACAACTCGACCAGTTTGGTTCCATGCCCGCTGCTCAAAGCCTGGACCGGGTTTCGGTTTTTCAGGGCGATCCAGACGTTTAGCCGAACGCAAAGAATCGCAAAAACCTGGATGGGGTCTCTTGAAGTCCCATCAGTACTTACTCTATAGTTGTTCTTTCGCCGTGTTATGGTGGACTTTTCGGGCCCATCCTAGTTGGTCGCTTGTCGGCAACCAAATTTTTACGGCAGTGCTAGAACCGTCGCTACGGTTAGCCACGGGAACTTCGTTCCAGAGGATTGGACCAAATAATGCCACAAATTTTAAAGCCTAAAGGAGAATCAAACTCAGTGTCGGATACCACACAAAACCCTCTGAGAGAGGAGTTCGAGAAACTCCTTGAAGAGACTCTGCAATTTCGATATGAGCAGGGCGACATCGTAACTGGTGACATCGTCCGCATTGAGCGCGATGGAGTGCTCGTAGACGTAGGAGCTAAATCCGAAGGATTTGTTCCGGTCAAAGAAGTCTCCAACATGCCGATGGAACATATTGACGATGTAGTCAAAGTGGGCGATCGCTACGAGTTTTACATTCTTCGTGAAGAAAACGAATATGGTCAGCTGACGCTTTCACTCAAACGTGTTGCCCAGGCGCGCGGTTGGGTCAAGCTCGAAGACCAGAAGAAGAACGACGAAACCATTCGCGCCAAAATCTCCGCAGTCGTCAAAGGCGGCGTAGTCGTAGATGTATATGGATTGCGCGGATTCGTTCCAGCCAGCCAATTGCGCGTCAAGGGTACGACTCCGGAAGAATTGATCGGCATGGAAATCCCGATGAAGATTCTGGAAACCGACACCAAGCGCAACAAGCTCATCCTCAGCCAAAGACTCGCTGTTCAAGAAGAAAAAGCTGCTCAGCGCGAGAAGATTTTGAACACCCTCGAAGCCGGTCAAATCGTATCGGGCGAAGTTGTGCGTATCGCAGACTTCGGCGCCTTTATCGATCTGGGCGGACTGGATGGTTTGCTGCCTATCTCCGAAATCTCATGGGAACGCGTTTCCCATCCTTCAGATGTACTGAAGGTTGGACAAATCGTCACCACCAAGGTTCTGAAGGTAGACCAGGAAAAGGGTCACATCAGTTTGTCACTCAAACAGATGCAGCCTGATCCATGGCAAGAAATTGAAGACAAGTTCCAAGAAGGACAAGTGATCACCGGTACTGTCAGAAAGATCCAATCATTCGGCGCTTTCGTCCAGATTTATCCTGGTGTAGATGCGCTTCTCCCGACTGTCGAAATGTCGGAACAGCCAAACGTCAAGCCTGAAGAAGTTGTCCAAGTCGGACAAGAAGTGAAGGCTCTGATCAAGAAATTCTCGCCTAAGGAGCACAAGATCAGCTTGAGCCTCAAGGGTATGGATGTCAGCGATCTGCTCGGCGGCGGCAACGGTTAAACCGCGGCTCTGACGCGATAACGAAATTGAAAGGCGGCTTGCGAAAGCCGCCTTTTTTCTTTGTGCGCGATCATCCACACTTTGCGGTGGTAAATTAGCAGGCGGGTGGGACTTTGCCGGCTTTGATGGCGGCGACCAGAGCGTCGACGCAGACTGGATCGTACTGGCTGTTCTTGCCTTCGATCATTTGTTTTTGGGCGTCGTCGGGGGCCATGCCGCCGCCGTAGACTTTCAAGGCGACTAGTTCGTGGTAGCTGTTGGCGACGCAGATGATGCGCGCGGCCGATGGGATCTCGTCGCCTTTTAGACCTTGAGGGAAACCCTCGCCGTCGAATTCTTCGTGGTGCGCTATAACGATTGGGGCAAGGTGACCAAGGTCAGGGAATGACTCGAGCAGCTGTGCGCCTGCCACTGCGTGTCCCATTTTTTGGACGAATTGATCGTCTTCAAGTGAATCATCGGACTTCTGGAGAATTTGCTGAGCGATGCCGAGCTTGCCGAGATCGTGGACCAGCGCGGCTTGGCGGATGGTGTTCAGTTCGGCGTCCTTGATGCCGAGTTCTTCGGCGATTGCCACTGCATACATCGCAACCTGACGTGCGTGCCCATTCTTATAGCGATCTTTGGATTCGATTTGCGTGACCCAACCGTCGATTCGTCCCAGCAGTCGCGTGTCTAAACCGGGCGTAGCGAAGATGTAGTCTGAGGTTTCGTTGGAACCGCTAGACATCAATTTTTCAATTTTGGCCTTCGCAGCTTCGTCGGTCATAGGTTCTGCCGGCGCTGCTGCCACTGGGGCTTGCGGTGCAGCCGTCGCGGCGGCCGGTTCCGCTCCGCGTGATTTGCGGAAGGACGACATCAGCGCACTGCCGCCAGGAGCCGCTTTTGCTTTGCCGAAAATTGAACCTTTGAGGCCCATTCCGCCGCCGCCGCCACCACCGCCAAGTCCGCCGGCAGGTGTTGGGATTTCGTCCAAATTGCCCCAGGCTGGCGCCGGAGCGGCGGTGCCAGCAGGCGTAGGGATGGAGTCGAGATTTGTCCAACCGCCATTGCCACCACCGTCAGCCGCGGCTGGCGCTGGAATGGAATCGAGCGCACCTGGTGGAACAAAATTAGAGACGCCACCGGGTGATTGTTGCACGATAGCTTGAGCCAGATCACCGAAAGCGGCAGCAGATCCCGGAAGTGGTGGCTGCGCGCCAACAGGGGCGCCTGTATCTGAGAATTGTGGTGCTTGCGGTGGTGCTCCGGCCTGCTGCGCGGCTTCGGCGACCATTCCGAGTGCGGCTTCCGGAGTCATTTCCGGAGGGGCTTCGACAGCCATTCCTGGAGCGGTTTGTTCCAATAATCCTGAACCCTGATGGGCAGGCATTCCTGGAGAAGTTTCGGCAGCGATTCCAGGAGACATGTCAGTTCCTGGCGACACCGCAGGTGGTGCGGTCTCGGGCACATCACCAAAATCCAGATCGGCGTACGGATCGTCGTTCGGCGGAGGCGCGCTTTGCATGCTCATTTCGATGGAGGCGCGACGGTCTCGCGGTTCCAGTCCATCTACATTTGGTTTGAGAATTGCAGTGTCGGTGCGACCGGTTCTGGTGATCGGCTTGATGGTCGGATGCGGTAGGTCTTCGACAGGCGCGAAACTGGCGGGGTCCGCGACCGGCAAAGTGGCAGTCACTTCAAGATGCATTCGCGGTTCATGAACAGGTATTTGAACCGATTCCGATAAGTCCAGTGCGCCAGATGGTCCCCAAACTCCACTGTCCATGCCGGGCGAAGCCGACAGAGGTGCAACGGAATCGCCGACTTGTCCAGGTGCTTCCGCGTGTGGTGCGACCTGACCCTCAGACACTGGAGCGAATTGACCGGAAGCAAACTGATTGGAAGCATCGGCTGCAATTTGACCTGGCCCTGAGGCGAACTGCCCGGGCGGCTGAGTCTCGAAATTTCCAGTGGAAGAAAGATTGGTTTGTCCGGGAGCGCCGAACTGTCCGGGAGCGGCAAACTGACCGTTTTGCAACTGCGGTTGAACCGCCGGCGGAGCCACGACTGGAGGCAATGGTGCCGGGGGTGGTGCCACCGGCGCGGGCTGAGCAAGTTGTGGTTGCGGCGGCTGAGCGGCAGCTGGAGCGGGTTTCTTTGGAGCCGATGTTTTTCTTGCCGACGGAATCGCTTGTTGTCCGAGGGCCCCTTTGAGGGCGCGGCGGAGCTGAACATCGGATTGTCCGGGTTCTTCTTCGCCTCTTGGAGTGACGATGCGCTGGTGCAACTGCATAATCGGCTCGCGAGCCAACTTCTCGGCAGGCAGCTTGAGCAGCGCTTCGGCGACCTTATCGGCGACGTTTTGCACCATGTCGGTTTCGCCGCGCGTCCAGGCGCGACGATAATCACACTGCTGCAGAATCACGCAGCCATGCGTTCCTTTCTCACTGCGCAGAGCAACTCCAAGCAGCGATTTCACATTTACAAACTGAAGTTCTTCCTGTACAGGCGTAACGTAAGAATTTTCCTGACCTTCGAAAACTTTGAGCGGCGTTCTGGAAAGCAGAACCTGAGCCACTAGCGGCGAATCGGTTGCCGGCCAAAAATATTCCTGACAGCTGGCAACCTTATCCTGCTGCCAGAATTCATAACACTTCCAACCGGCTTGTTGTTCGTCGGTGCAGATAAACAAACAGCGACTGGCTTGCAAAGCCTTACCAAGAATATTGACGACGAGAAACAGCGCGTCGCCGATGCCCATCGAGTAAGCCATAACGTTTCCGATTTCAACCAGAAACGTCTCGCGGAACGTGTCGCGCTGGACGATGTCATTAATTTGAGCGAGGCGGATGATGTCGCCCAGTTCGCCCAGCAGCACCCGCAAAGAATTGACTTCATCGCCGGAAAGCTGCACATCGCGGCTGACACTGACAGATCCAAACGTTCTGCCCTGCAAGACCAGAGGCACGGTCACGGTGGTCTCGCCTTCGGGCGCATCAGGGGCGGCTTTGAACTCGCAAATCGACGTCACGTTAGGGTCGAGCGGATTCGACAGCATGACCTGACAGGCTTCAGCTTGAAAAGTGTCGCCGATCTCCCTGACGGTCGTCTCCAGGATCCTTTTCAGGTCCCGGACACCAGTTAGTTTTTGCACCAGAGGACTGGGCATTGCTGCAAAACTCTCCCGAGATTAGCGACGGCTCGACGCCCGGCTTGTCAGAAGTGAGCGGAACCGAACGAAGCAACGAATCTATGAGTTGAATAAAGCTAGATTCGAACAACCAAACGATCTTAAGACAAGTATCTCTCATTTTCATACCAATACTGTCTTCACGACTAACAGAAGACCAAAAAGAGAAGCAAGTTTACTTAAGATATCGGACCTATAGGCGGGCGGAACGACAAGATTGGCGGATTGCCCAGTGGCGCCAACAAGAGTGGATCTAGCCCCCGGCGACAATATCAGACTGCTTGATAAGCTCGATGACTGGATCAGCGCCGGTGAGATGACCGGAAAAGCGCTAGAATTGGCATTCGGAGATGCCACCTTGCCCGACGAACAAATCTTGAGCCCCCAAACGACAGGAGACCTGATCGGTCGCGCCATTCGCGTGTACCGTGCCAACATTCGGCAATGGGCACCGCTATTGATCTGGCCGACCGTCTGCGTGCTTATCGGTCGTGTGATTTATCAACAATCGCTGGTCGTCCTGCAAAAAGGTGCCGGTCCCGAGGCATTGCTCGCGAGCGGAGGGCTCTTCTTAGCGTTGGTGATTGTCGTTTTTGGCAAATGGTGGCTGTTTCAAAAACAACTCTCATTCGTTCGGTTATCAACAGGATTTTCGGCCACACTGGACGACGCGCTGGCGTTTATGAAGAAACGGCGCTGGTCGATGATCTGGCTGATGCTGCTGGGCGGCTTTATGCTCACAGCAGTTGTGGTTTTGTGGTCTCTGGAAATTATCGCGGCCGGGGTTTTAATCAAAATCCTGCCGATACCCGGAATCCTGGGCACTTTGTTCGGCGTGATCGGCATGTCGATTTCGACGACATTCATGTGGTTTGCGCTCGGGCTGTCACTTTGCGCACTCTCGTGCGAGAAGGGCAGCGCCACCGACCTCTTGTCACGCGGATTCACGCTGGCAAGCAAATATTTCTGGCGCACAATGCTCTGCGGACTGGTCATGTACCTGACCGTCAATCTCCTCGCCACCCCACTATGGATGCCGGTTATGGTCGGCGGCACGATCGACTATCTGGTCAACGGAAACATGGCGTCCTCGCAAGGTCTGCCCATGCATTGGCAAATTCTTGTGGCAGCCTGGGAAACTCTGGTTGAAATGGTCACCTCACCAATTCTCTGCCTGGCTTATGGTTTTTACTATTACGATTTAAGACTGAGAAACGAAGGAGTCGATGTGCTCGAATCTCTCGCAGCACTTAAACTAAAACAAAACGCGCTGGATATTCTATAGATGGACTTTCAGGACGTAACTCCACAACTGGAAAAGCTGGCCGGCGAGTTCAACTACAAGGATCCGCCCGACTTTCTCGTGCGTCTGCAGGAAATGATCAGTTATGTACTCCGAGCAATCGCTGATTTTTTAAAACAATTCAAAATTTCAATACCAGGCACCGACACCAGCGCAGTCGGCAATATCATGCAGATTTTGCTGGTTTTGCTTGGCGCTGTTTGTTTGTTCGTCATCCTCTATTTGATGTCGAGACGAATGAAGCACCTGCGAGAACAGGCTCAGATAGCCAAACGCGGAGCATTGTCTCTGGAAGAAATTTTAGACAGTGCTGGATGGAAACAAAAAGCAGAGGAATTGGCAAAAGCACGATTGTTCAAAGATGCCTGTCGGGCTGTGTATTTGAGCGTGATCTATTTGCTTGATGAAAAACAAATTCTCAACTTCGCTCCGACTAGAACCAACTACGAATATTTCTACGCCTTGTCTGGAAAAGACAGTCTGCAAAGGGGTTTTCGTAGATTGTCCGACCTCGTTGAAGTGATGTGGTTTGGTAATTACGTTGCCGCGGAAGATGATTTTAAAGACTGCATGCAATTGTCCGACACGATTGAACGCGAAGTGACGCAATGGATTCCGAAAACGGAGACCCTTGCATGACCGGACCTAATTCGGACGAAAATAAAATGGACCGGCCTGCAGCTGATGCGGAAAATGAACTCGGAAACGAGATCGATTCTACGAGCCTGGCGGTTAAAACCAAGAACCATCTGTGGTGGCAAATTGCGGCGCTGTTGATTGTCAGCGCGCTGGCAGTTTATACCGGCAAAGCGTTCGATAGCGAATGGAAGAGATTCGCACCAGAACCAAGACAACTAGCGTCGACGTACAACGACAACGCGACCGGATTGAAGGGTTTATTTCAACTCGCTCAACAGCAAGGCGATGCTGTTGCGACCTGGGAACAGCCTTATCGCCAGTTGCGCGAAGTCAAAGGCATGCTCGTCGTGATTGCGCCAACCGAGTCGCTGCAACCGTTTCAAGCCGAACAGATTTTAGCCTGGGTCCATAACGGAAACGATCTGGTCTACATAGATGATCTGTCGTTCGCCATGACCGACCACTTTGCGCGGACGCTCGGAGTAAAGATCAAAAATCACAAGTCGCTGACGGACAAAGCGCCTGACACAAACATCATCCCGACAGGACATTTTCCGGAACTGGCGCATGTGAAAAATTTGCGCATCGCCTCAAGTGTTCGCCTCAAAGGTGGAGAACCACTGGCGGAAGATGGAGCCGGAGCGCTGCTCACCGTGGTCAAGCATGGAGGCGGCAGAGTGTTGCTGGGATCGTGTCCTTCGATTTTGGCAAACAATACAATTGCTAAAAAAGATTACTGGGGAAATTTCCAGTTACTCGCCAATTGGTTTAAAACCGCCCACGGTACCATCTATTTCGATGAGTATTCCCACGGATTCTCAGGCGGCACCAACGTCTTCGCGTATCTCGCCAAAGGGCCGACCGGTTTGGTCGTCGCTCAGATCTTCGCGATTTTAGTGATCGGCGTGTTGAGCGAAAGCCAAAGATTTGGTGCCGCTCGATCGATTGAATCGCGTCGGCGAATCTCAAATCTAGATTTCATCAACGGACTCTCCAATGCTTATCGCAGAGCCAGAGCCAATCCTGCAGTGATGGAAATTTTGTTTCACTCCTTTCGAAACAGACTTTCCAGAGCTCTTGCGGTTTCGCCGCACGAACCGTTGGAACGCTTGAAAGAGGCGTGGCAACAATCCAAGTTTCAAACGACCTACAACCTCGACGTGCTGATTGGTCAGTATGAAGAGTTTATGACCAGAAGATCAGTTTCAGACGCTGAGTTAAAAACCATGCTCGAAACGTGCGATAAGATTACTGAATCAACTCAGGAATCATCAAACGCGCGTTCGATTACAAGTTCGAAATCCTGAACCGGAGACAAAAATGCAAGAACAACTGAAGGTGGAATCCAGTGTGGTCGAGAATATCATTGATGTATTCGGACGATTAAGAACGCGGCTTAATGAGATGATCGTCGGTCAAGAGATGGTGATAGATCAAGTCTTGATCGCCCTTTTGGCTGATGGGCATGTGCTGCTCGAAGGTGTGCCGGGGACGGCGAAAACATTGTTGGTCAAAACGATGGCGCGAATCATCGGCACTGATTACGGGCGCATTCAGCTCACGCCGGACATGTTGCCATCAGATATTTTGGGCACCAGCATCTACGACCTTGCCACAAAAACTTTCGCATTGAAACGTGGGCCGATCTTCACCAGTTTGCTGCTCGCCGATGAAATTAACAGAACGCCACCGAAGACTCAATCGGCTCTGCTTGAGGCGATGGAAGAACGACAGGTAAGTTTGGATGGTCGCACCGAAGTGTTGCCGGAACTTTTCATGGTGGTCGCCACACAAAACCCAATCGAATTCGAAGGCACGTATCCGTTGCCTGAAGCGCAACTCGACAGATTCATGCTGAAGATCGTGATCAGTTATCCGCAAGGTGATGCTGAAAAACAAATGCTCCGCAATTGGCAAAACGGCAAATACGATCGCCATGTGCCGCCTGTAGAGCCAGTCGCCACAGCCGAAGAAATTGTTGAATGTCGCAAGCAATTATCAGGAATAAAAGTGGAAGAGTCGATCATCGACTATCTATATAATCTGGTGACGAAATCTCGCACCCTGTCTGACTTGCAACTGGGCGCCAGTCCGCGTTCCGCATTGTCCTGGTTGTCGGCGGCAAAAGCACACGCGGCGATTGAAGGGAAAGATTTCGTCACTCCGGACAACATAAAGTTCGTCGCAGAACCTGTATTGCGTCACCGCTTCATTTTGACACCGGAAGCAGAACTTGATGGCGTCACGTGTTCACAGATAATCAGCAACTTGATGAGACAGGTTCCAGTACCGCGCTAATATGACAGGCTCGAAGAAACTATATTTGCTTCTGGCACTGGCCGTAATACCATACGCTCTATCGGGGCTTTATCCTCAGCTGTCTACGCTTGGAACGGCCTACAATGTTTGCCTGCTGGTGCTACTTGTAGTCGATTATCAGTTAACAGTAAGACCGCAGTTATTAAAAGTAAATCGAAGCATAAGCGATCGATTGTCGATCGGCAGAACGAATCCGGTCGTGATTACGGTCACCAACGGCGGTGCGTCAAAATTGCGAGTTCGGCTCAGAGACGACCATCCTGAGAGTATTCAAACCGACACGGAAATGTTCGAGTTTGAAATTCCCGCCGGTGGCACCAGTACCTTAGAATACAATCTGACTCCGAAACGTCGGGGCGCCTATCAGTTTGGCAACGTTACTCTCCGCTACCTGAGCCACTTTGGTTTATTCTGGAGACAGCGCGTCGAGAAAACTCCAGCCAAGACAAAAGTGTTTAGCGATCTGAAAGCATTGCACGATCTGTCCATAAAATTGGCAAAGTCATCTGAACTCGGCGAATTGCACCAGCGTAAACGTGGGCAGGGCACCGACTTCGCTTCTTTGCGCGAATACATGTCCGGCGATGACGCTAAAGCAATCGATTGGAAAGCAACAGCAAGACGCGACCGTCCAGTGATTAGAACGTACGAGGCGGAACAAGAGCAGCGCCTGCTCGTGCTGCTCGACGCCGGTCGAATGATGGTTTCGGATCTGGAAGGTCTGACACGATTCGACCACGCGCTGAACGCCGCGTTGTGCCTCGCGCTCACAGGCTTAAGCCACAACGACCAGGTCGGCATAGGCGCCTTCGCCGACAAACCATTGATGTATCTTCCGCCACGCCGCGGCAAACCTTATATGAAGAGCATCCTGGAAAACACATTCAGCTTGGAACCGCGCATGGTAGAGCCGGACTACGTCGGCATGCTGTCGTACTTTGCGACGAATCAAAAGGGACGCTCGCTAATTGTGGTGCTCACAGACCTGACAGATCCAACCGGATCGCAAGCGTTGTTAGCCGGGATAGCAAGCCTATCCACTCGCCATCTGGTTTTCTGCGTCACCCTGAAAGATCGCCAGATCATCAACGCCGCAAAACCACAAGATCTTCCACCGACGACCTCAAACGAAGCGACGATGAGCAGCATTTATCGCAGAGCAGTGGCAACCGATTTGCTGGAACAGCGCGAGCTGGCGCTGTCCGTCCTGCAACGTAGAGGCTGCCTCGTTCTCGATTGCCCGCCGCAAGAATTGTCCGACAAACTAGTGGACGCTTACCTGGAAGTTAAAACACGCGGGCGGTTATAAGCGCGTGCGGTCTAAGCTTGTTTCACCGATGCCGTTGGACTGTCCTTGGTCACAGGCTTATTTCACCGATGCCGTTAGACTATTCCCTGGTCACAGGCGTATTTCACCAGGGCAGTCCGACTGCGCAATTTCAGTTTCTTTCTGATTCGAGACGCGTGCAACTCAACAGTTGATTCGGTCAGAAACAATTGGTTGGCGATTTCTTTGTTTGCCAAGCCGCTGGCAATTAGTTTCAAAACTTCCAGCTCGCGCGATGACAATGCCGGTAGCTCTGAAGACTCAGAGCCGCTTCGGTTCTGCTTTTCAGGCATGCGTGTTGTAGAGCGGTTAGCCGCTTCCAGCGTGGTTGTTAGTTGCTGAGTCAGTGTGCTCCAGACATTGACGTTGAACAATTGATCCTTAACGCGTTGTTGGCTCAGACTGTTCTCCAGAGCGATCGCACCATGGTGCGCGCAGACCTGCAGGAAGTCCAGGTCTTGCACTTCCCATTTACGAATACGTCCGAGTTGCAGAGCCACGATGACACCATAGACGACACCACGATGAACGATTGGCACACCGGCCATACTGCTCACGCTATTATCGAGTAAATCGTTTACGTCCTCGAGCATGACGCCTTTGACCGTTCGCAGATTCGTTACGTCCGGCACGGCGACAGCGCCTTCCAAAATTCGTTCGAAGACGCTGACTGGAAATTTTGCGGTGCGTCCTAAACCAAGAGGCGAGATGTCCGCCTCGGCGTATTCGTGGGTCACCACCGGCAGTGCTTGCGAACTCTCGATGATAATGAGACAGCGCTGACACTTGAGCGCTCTGCCAAGACTGTCCACTAGCCCCTGAAGAATCGTGTCTTTATCCAAGGAACTGTAGACCTTGGTAATGATTTGTCGAACAAGACGCTCGAAATGCAGTTGTTTATTCAGCGTCTCAATCGCGGCTTGTGAACTGTCAGCTGCCGGTGGCGCGGCGTCAAAAGTACCGAAGACACGCTTTTGCTCGCCTTTGAGCTCAGGGCACGCCAGAACACAAAAGAGATCACCTGCGTGGTCGAGACGGCTGGCGATAATCTCATAGGATAGGTCGTTGTGCTTAACCGTACACGTGCCGTATGGGCTATCACTCTGCGACAGGCTGCCAATCAGAGCGGTGAGGTCCCGGTGAAAGCTAAGCAATTCCGAAACCGGTTTGGACTGCGAAACTTCCAGTTCGATCGAAAAGACTCGTTGCGCGACGGCGTTCGCTCTAATCAACAAACCGGATTGCGATTCGATGACGAGAAACGGCAGTTGTAAATCGGTAAGTGCCAACTCTTCCATTCGGCGGTGCGATAAGCCTTCGTTTTTCGAAGAGAACATAGGTTGGAAAATTCCAAAAGGTGATGCCAGCCGGACCTTTGCGGGCGGCGAAACTTGAGATTGCAAACTTACATTTGGAACCTGTCAGTCTTTCCCTATGATGACACATGGGCAACCCCTGCAAAAGCATGGAAATCCTTACATGGTTTTCCGAGCGCACAGCCCAGCGGCACGCGAATGCGCCAAAACAACAAATCCAAACTTTCGCGCTACTAGTGTTCTAAGCGCTCAGGTGGCTCTCGACACCACCGATCGGCTCTTGAACTTTCCCGACTGATTGGGAAAGCCCTCTATTTCAGGGACAGGCTGTCAATGATCAATATTAAATACAATTTAGATAACCCGAGAATACCCCGCTCGCTTGACAGCAAGCGTATGGTCCGCCAAGTGAACGTTTTGGGCACTTCCTAAGTGATTAAAACTAGGATAGAATTAATTTTAGCCCCGCCAGCGCGCGAGGAATTTAACATTAAATATGACTGACCCAGTAAAACGACTAAAACGACAATTTGGCAAGAAATTTGTCGAAACGGCAGCTAAATGCCCGACACTTGTTGCCGACATCCAGCGCATCCGAGAGGATGGCGTTAAAATCCGCATGGTTAACGGACCTTGCCGCGCTTACTATGACCGCAAGAAGCGCACGATCTACATCGGCAAATGGTGTCCCCGCAACTATAAACTCATCAGTATCGCCCATGAATTCGTTCACGCAGTAATTCGTCCGACAATCGACCCTGTGCCCGGTGAGACAGGTCGCAACGAATTCGTTGAGCGTTGCCTGGAAGAAGAAACCGAAGCAATCGTGCACGAAATCTTGATCGTGAAAGAGCTTATGAATGCCGGGGTCGACGTTGACCCTAAAGAACTAGAATGGCTCAAACGCTATCGTAGCGGCGGTCGCAGGGCGATAAGACGCGCCCTGGAAAAGACAGTCACGTCAACAACTGGCGAAGACTATCCTGAGTATTACGGCAGTTGGTACGACGAAATCGTTCCAGCCAAGCTTCGCAAGCCATAACGTACTGAACGTGCTAACGGTTTCGCGAATAGTCTGGTTTAGAGATTTAGCTGAAAGCTAGAACTGGATCGTTATCTTCGGTTTCGACTGAATAAGGCTCAGAAGTTAGTGCGCATGCGTTTGGAATCATGCGGCGAATTTCTTCGGCGATGTACTGCGCGTCAGGAACGCTGGCGTGCAGGTGGATGGTTTGGAAATCGAGGCGAACGATGGAACCGTCGACTGCAACAACCTGATTTTTGTAAATCAGGTTTTGTGCCTGTCTGAGAATTTCGTTGTTCGACTTCAGAATGGCGCGGCTGTGCGTGTGCGGCAGTAGATTGCCATCTGCGTCATACACGCGGTCTACCCAGGCTTCTGGAGCGACTCTGATGCCGGCACGTTCGCCGGACTGCAACAACGAATTGCTGGCTGGTCCGATGATGACGAGCCATGGATCGAATTCGGCAATTGCTTTGGCAACGATCGTGGCGACGCGCACATCGTGCGACATCTGACGATAGAGATAACCGTGCGGTCGTACTTGTGTAATCTCAAAACCGAACGTACGAGCCATTCCGCTCAGTGCGCCTAGTTGATACAAAACTGTTGCTCTGAGTTCTGACGATGAAAGATGCAGTTCGCGACGTCCGAACCCCTGAATGTCCGGATAGCCGATGTGCGCTCCCAGAGCCAATCCGTAATAACGAACCATCTCCAGAGCTTCTTCCATGTGAACCGGATCGCCGGCGTGGGCGCCACAAGCGATGTTGGCCGACGTGACGTAAGGAAGAATTTCGGCTTCGCCGTCCATTTTGTAATGGCCGTAGCCTTCGCCAAGGTTTGTGTTGATGTCAAAACCATGGTTCATGAAAATCCGCGCCGATGAGGCTGGCTCATGATGCCGAGAAACGGATGGAGCTGGACGTTGATGGGGCGGCGGCTGTTGTCCTTTGCCTTTTTGTCTAGAGCGTCGCATAAACTTCCTTTATCGATAAATTCTGCGGGTCATTTCATCTGAATCAGGTCGAGCTCCCCACTTGTGCTGGGGTGAGCCTTCGAGACCACAGCTGCCGACTGATCTGCCGCAAGCTGGAACGCGCATAGGAGCAGGCAAAATTTTAGCAAGAAAGCCCTCACTTAAGAGAGATCTATCGTTTTTCCCCTGTACATTGTTTCAAGAATCCGTAGAATGAATAAGATGGAACTAATAAACAGGCGAGCACGGGTGATTTCTCCCTTGCACACTAAAGCTCTAGTCGCCGCAGTCATCATGGTGTCCGTTTTCGCTCCGCAGGCTTATGCTGCGGGCTTCTCCGAATCGAGCATTGCTGAAAACGATCCCCGAGAACTGCGCCTTGCAGCTTTCCAGAAATATCTGGAAGGTGATTATCAAGGTGCCGGGCTAATTTACGCACAAGCGATCGCAGCCGCAGAAGCTGCATATGGAAAGAACTCCACTTTCGTGGCTGATCTCTGTTACGAGGTCGGCACAATTTCATTGGAAGATGGTCAGTTTCAAACCGCCGAAAAATATTTGCAGCAAGCAGTCAAACAGAAGCCAAACTCAGTGATGGCGCGCGTTAAGTACGCCGACCTTCTCGCCATGCGCGGGAATACCGGTGAAGCCTTCACTCAGATTCAACAAGCTTTGAAAGTTAGCCCCGGCTCGCCGGTCGCTCAGCAGGCGATGGTGAAGTGGATGATGAGTCAATCCAACCACAAGACCGCCGAAGGCGCTATCGCCAACGTTGCCGCCACCTGGGAATCCTATCGATTACGCGGGATGGGCGCTCATTCGGTTAAATCGACAATCGCCAGCATAAGCAATTGGAAAAACGGAATCTTCAAGCCGGCGGCTCCAAAACCCCCGGCGAAACCGGCTGTCGAAGCCACTGTTGCAACAGCGACGATTCCGAAAGTCGAGGTGAAACCGAAAGCAGTCGCGCCGCCTCCTGCCAAAGCCAAGCCCAAAGTGGCAAGGATCAAACCAACGGAACGGCCGATTACCGCCCTCAAGATCAAGCCGCCGACCAAGCCAAGAGTCGTTGTGCCTGACGCTCCGGATGTGCTTGCTGTTGTGAGAGAGCCGGCCAGACCAAAACAGCCGGTCAAGTCAGTAGAACGTGTCGCCACCGCGGCGCCAAGCAAAAAGACTCGCAACGGTCTGGTACCACCGCCGCCACCAGGACCAATCATGGGTGTCGGCTATTCGATGATGGCACCACCGCCACCAAGCGGCTTTGTATTGCAAACAACAGCTCGCGTCAAAGATCAGGACAAGCCTGTAGAGAAGAAAAAGAAAGCCAAACCAGCATCGGCGGAATCTGAGGAAGATCCGGATTATCTGCTCGATTGGGCTTCCGATCCGAAGAAATCAAAAGACTAGCGATCATAAGAGATCAAAAGACTAGACTCGCCTTTATCCATCTCCACGAGGTCGGCCGGAAACTTCCGGTTCGCCACCAGGTGCGCCACGTCTTCTTTGTCTGGCAGCCGGACGAGGAGGATCTTCCGGACGCACTTGTGGCAGAAGTTCCATTTGTTCTTTCGTCAGTAATTTCCGAATTCCAAGAAAATCGTTGACCATAATGTCTTGAGTTTGCGACTGCAGTTTCAAGATTTCACGGTGGGTATTGATGATTTGGTCGGGACTGATCGCCGGATCGAACAGCATATCTCTGAATTTGTCTCGGCGCTGCCGCAACTCGACTTGCAATTGACGAGATTTTTGCCCGTCTTGTGTTCGCATCGACTGGATTTTGGTTTTCTGCTCCGCCGTCAAATTGAGAACGGTTAAATCGAGTGGCGCGCGTCCGAAAAGCTTTCCGCCTTTGATTGGTCCACCGGCACGAGGTTTGGCGAACCGCGGTGCGGGTTCACCACCAGGACCACCTTCGGCGCCACCCATGACACGATTGTCCATGCCCCCGCCATCATCGAGTCCGCGTTTGCGCATCCGTCGATCTTTCATTTCCTGCATCACTTGTTCGCGCTTTTCCGGCGACATTTGCTGCAGTCTCTGGCGCATGCGTTCACGACGAATGTTCATGTCGCCCGCCGGACCACGTTGCCCGACACCAGCACCAGGAGCGCGTCCAGGACCAACGGCAGCAGGCTCATCCTCGCCCATATATTTCTTGATTCGCTCGGAAGAACTTGCGCTCGGTCTGTCGGCGCCACCAGATGCAGCACCACTTTCTTCAGCGGTTGCTTCACTTTGACCTTGAACCAGAAGAATTTTTGGCGACACCGAATTCTTTTCGGACTCAGCGAAACCCGGCTGGGAAGCCAAAATCGCTAACGCCGCTACGACTGACGTTCTAATGCCGAACCTCGCCAGGATGATCGAGCAATCACTCGCCATTCGCCTACATCTTGATTGCATAAAGACCATCCTCGTCTGTACTTATTCCTAAATTGTCGAAGCTATCGCCGTCATCGCTCAGATCGGTGAAAGCCACCAACGCCTGATTATTCGAGAGATCATCAAGATGCATTTCTACTTCGATGCTTCTCGGCTTCTTGACGGCACTGGCTACAACCGGAGCTGAAATCTGATCGATCTTCTTAGTGCTGGTGCGATCTGGTTTTGCCGCAATGGTGGTAGAAGATGTTGATTCGCCGGTGCTTGCTGGCTGCACGGCAGTTGTAGTGGTGCTCGCGCTGGCAGTGGTGTTCGAACTATTATCGCTGCTGGTGCTGGAATCAGTACCCGCGACTGAAGTGATGCGTAGAGGAGTAGGAGCAGTGCTGGCATCTGCCACGAGCGGCCGGTCCTCCGACACAGCAACCTTTTCTACCGCTGAATTATTAGTTGCTACGACATCTTGCGGTACGGTGCCACCACCAGTTGCGACGATTGGCACACCACCACCAGTAGTGCTGACATAGGCACCGACCATTAAAACGAGAGCAGCAGCTGCTGCCGCGAGCCACATAACAGGCTTCTTTCTCTTGAGCGGGATAACTTTCTCTTCGGTCGTCTGATTTTCGCTAGCTTTTTGAGCTTCGGATTTTTTGATCAGCGATTCGATATCGAGTGAGAAGTCTTTCGATAAAGTCGCTGCCGGCAGGCGTTTCAACGACTGCACCACCGCTTCGACGGCGGCCAGTTCTTCGCGACAATCTGCGCAACCCTCGAGGTGAGCCTCGACCATCGGGCGCTCATTGGAATCCAGCTCCGCATCACGATAGGAGCTCAAGAGCTCCCTTACGTTTTTGCAGTTGCCACCTCTAAAGTCGTTCATACTAGTCACCTTGGGGTAATTGGTTGGTTTTGTGATGAGTAATAGGAGTCCAAAATTTCTTTCAATTTGATTCGGCCATAATGCAGTCGCGATCTGACGGTACCGATACTTGCTCCAATAATTTCTGCGATCTCTTGATACTGAAATCCTTCCAGGTCATGAAGGACCAACACAGCTCTTTGTGATTCAGGCAGACTTCGCAATGACGCTTCCAGCACTGCGCTCTCTTCTTTTACATCGAGGACTTGAGCGGGTTCCAGACTGCTGTCCGGAATGTCATCCGCTTCAGGAAGGTCGGTTCCACCCTCGGCCTCGTCGATTGAACGAGTCTTAAAGGGAACGAGTTGAATTGCTGATCTTTTCTTTTTGAATCTCAAAGCGTCTATACAGAGATTGTGCGAGATTCTAAAAACCCAGGCAGCGAAGGTCGCTTCACTTCTGAAACCGTCCATTCCCTGGTGGATTTTTATGAAGGTGTCCTGCACAACTTCCTCAGCCTCCTCTTTACTACCGAGCATTCGGTAAGCCGCGTTATATACTCGATTTTGGTATCGGCGCACGAGGATACTGAACGAATTCAGGTCCTTTGATTGTCTGTATTTTTGGACATGCGCCTCATCGGTCAGCTCGACTTCCATATCCAACCCATATGATTGGTTACACTTAGATCAACGTAAAAACACCCAAGAAAGTTCAATTGAAATGCCAACATTAAACACATTTAAGCAAGTTCTCAATTTCTTACTCTTCGGAGAGGCCCGTAACAAAACCTCTTTTGCCATTGTGGCGGCTTGTTCCGTCGCATTCACTGTTGTTTTCAACAGTTTGGAAGGGCAATGCCAGCAGACGTCAGATCCTACTTCATCTATAGACGGAAAAAGCTCGGAAGGTGCCGACAACAAAACATCGGGCACCACGGCAGCTTCCAGCACCATAACAAAAGAAAGCTCCGCGCAGGGCACGGCGGAAACTGACGCAGCTCCAGCCACCAGCAAAAAAGTCGTGAAGGCATCCGACGACAAGATGAGCACGGCTCGTCCTAAAGAAGTTCAACCGTTGCCAAACTTCCATAAAGTCACCGACTATCTATATAGAGGTGGCGAACCCAATCCCGCAGGAATGCACGAACTGAAAAAGATGGGTGTCAAAACTGTCATCGATTTGAGAGCACAAACCGAAGCAGCGCACGATGAAGCCGCGCTCGCCAAGAAGCTCGGCATCAAATACATCAATATGACGATGACGTCAGAAGCGCCAACCAAGAAGCAAGTCGAAACTTTGCTAGCCACCATAGATAGTGCCAAAGAGAAAAACGAACCGGTGCTCGTTCACTGCGCTCACGGCTCGGACAGAACCGGCTGCATGATCGGCATTTGGCGCGTTGCCCGCGACAACTGGGCGTTCGACGACACGTACAAAGAAATGCGCAAATATTACTTCGGTCCGAAATACTTGAAGTTACGAAACGCAGTGAAAGAGCGCTCCACGCACTAAGTTCAGGACACGTTCGAGAATGTCTCTGTTCGAGATCTCCCTGTTAGCGAATCTGTCCGTTCGAGAATCTCTATTTCGAGAATCTCGTACGTTCAGAATCCCTTCGTTCAAGATTCCTCGATTTACTGAGGCGGTCGCCATTGTTGGATAACGCCCGGTCTCGGAACATAAGGCAAGCCGACGTTTGGTACGACTGGTGGTTTCACAACGTTAGGCGGAGCGCCGCCCGGTTTCGCGGAGTACGGCGTGATGGCGCCAGGTCTGACGGCGCCTGGAACTTTCGGTTGGGACTTAGCATCGCGCACGTAGGCTTGATATTCCACCAACTTCGCCGACGCCATTTTCGACCACGGATAATACCGCAGAATTTCTTTGAGAATGGCTATGCCCTTGGGATAGTCGACAAATTTTTCACTGAGTTTAAACTGGCACCACAATGCTTGCCAGTTGGAAGGCTCTAAAAATAGTGCCTTATCCAAATACTTTTGCATCTCGATGAAATTCGAATCCTTAGCCAAGTGCAAGGCGTAGTCCAGGTTCACCTGCGAGTCCTGAGGTGCCATCATCACGGCTTGATTGATGGTTTGACGAGCTTCAGCTTGCTGCCCGTTATCCATATAAAGCAAGCTCCAGTCGGCCAAAATCCGCCCTTCCACATCGCGCGCGCCGGCTTTGCGAGCCAGGTCTACAGCTTTGACGAAATAATCATAGGCGGCTCTAGCGTGCTCCGGGCGTTGCAATTCTTTAGCCATCATGCGGCGCATGTTCGCCATCCGTCCCCAGAGAAGCGCTTCGTTCCTCACATCTTTGCCGTTACCTGAAAGCAACAGACCTTTTTGATAGAGAATTTCTCCGGCTCTATAGTCGCTATATACAAAAACTTTCTGGTCGCCCTGGTCCATGGCCTTGCCGATTTCGCCTCGCAACCTCACACCTGGATTAGGTTCCAGAAGCAGGCGTTGGAATTTATAGTCGACAGTGACGATGAAGTTTTCCCAAAACGGATTCCCCAGAATTCCGATTGAGTTGGATTGGAAAAATCCTTCCTTAGCCTCAACGCCTTTACCAGCCTCAGGCTTGGTAGAACCGCCGGCGTTCGCTACCGTGTAGGTGAAGTTCATATTCGCAACTGAGTGTGGTCCGACTGCCACCGAGCGCGCCACCACGTTGCCGAGTTTAATCCGGCGTCCGTCCAATCCGCTGCCTTCGGTAGTGTGGGTTTCCTGACCGCTGGCGCGGGTCAAAAGCTTCTTGGCGATATCGGTCGGTAAATTATTGAAAGCAGCGCCTGTGTCGGCGAGCATCCACACTTCATCGGCGCCGTTTATTTTGGCTTTCACTACAGGAGCATTCTGTTGAACTAGTGGAATGATGGCTGCGCCCTTTGGCAGTACATAAGAGTCTTTGTCGTAAAACGTCAAGTTCGGTTTGCCGAAATCGATTCGAACAACAGCTTTAGCCATCACGTTGGTGCCGATGATGCCGGCAATCTTTTTGCCAAGCTGTTGCGACTGGCCGGCCAAATTGGCAATGCGCGCGTCTACGTCGTTCAAGACGAGACTGCCCAGTTCAAGCCGTTTCAGCACGGTGTTATTAACGTCCACACGACCGGCAAGCGACATCATTCCGGATTGCCCTTCCTTCATAAGGAAGCTTTCCGCTGCCATGCGTCGATCAATAATGGTGTCACTGGCGCCAGTGTCGAAAAGGAAGATTACTTCTTCGCCGCTATTGATTCGCCCTTTGACGAGAATTTCTTTTTGTTGGTAATCAAACGGCACCACAATCGCTCGATTGAGGTGAACTTTGTCTGCGGATTGTGGTCTGTCAAAAACGGCATCGTCGATTTCAGTCGATGAAGAGAGGCTGGTTACAACGATCTCCGAGGCCGCCTTGTCGCCAATATATTTGATTTGACGATAAGGAAACATCGTGCCACTAATCGGGCGATATTCAGAATACTCAATCGAGATTTTGCGAGCGCCGGTTTCGGTCGGATCGGTGGTATCGTAACTGATACCATCGACCTGGAAATTGCGCTTGTCGATATATACCGTAGTCGGCGTATCACCGGCGTGTTCCACGGTTACGGCATAGACTGGAATCTGACGAAAAGTGGTCGCGCCAAGCAAGCTGAATTTGTAATCCGGGTTATTCAATTTCGCGATGATTGTGTGCGCACGTTCATTATCATCGTTTAACTGCCGCAGTCTGATCGAGTTCAAATCCTCGGCAACGGTTCCCGACGAACGCCAGCCCGCAAGCCCGTTGTAAGCTAAAATTCGTTTTGGTTCAACTTGTCCAGGTTTACTTGGAGACTCCAGATCCACCCGCCACTTTTTGCCTTTGCGATACTTCTTATATGTGTAAGCGGAGGCCGCCTCGCCGCTTGCCGGAATTAATTTCCCGACAATCGTCATTGTCTTCTCGAGCTTCCGAAGCGCGGCGGCGTCACCCATGGCTTCAATCGCTTTGCCGACGATCGTTTCTACGTTGGCCGCCGCATTTGGATCGAGTGCCGTAGATTGAGAGGCCGGTTCGACTAGTGGATCGATTGGAGGCAGCGTCATCACACCCGTGCCTGAGTCCGACGCGGGCGACGAACCCGGTTCCGCAGCGGCACCTGAATCAGAAACACCATCAGCCGAACCGGCGGCATCCTTGGTTTCATTACCATCACGATCCAATCTCGGACTTCGACCACTGTTCAAAGCCGAGCTGCCATCCATATCTTCGCCGTCAGGACGCTCGCCGTCCTCAGGTTCTTTATCGCCCTCATGGGAATCTTGTGCGATTCGCATGGTATCGCTAGCGCCACCATACGAACTTGCACCTTCGACCGGAAGAGCGCTAAAGTTATAGAACGGCAGCAGCAAGAGTGCCAGGGCAACCGAGCCTAATCGTTTAGAAAAATCGTCAGACAATTGCACCCCCGATGTCCGATCTCACTTTATCGCAACTTCTTTGCATTTGCCTGCTTGTGGCAGTTTCAGCTCAGGTAGCGACTTGACCAGGTTGTGAACTTTCAAAAGTTGCTCGATCAATTCTTCCACCTGGGCGAGCGGCACCTGGTTTGGCCCATCACTTTTAGCCTCATCCGGATTCGGATGCACTTCCATGAAAACCCCATCAGCGCCGGCAGCCACAGCTGCTCTTGCAAGATGCGGAACATACTGTCTCAGTCCATGCGAAACCGTTCCACCACCACCGGGAAGTTGCACGCTGTGCGTCGCATCGAAGATTACAGGAACGCCGTGGTCCTGCATCATCGGGATGGCGCGCATATCAACGACAAGATTGTTGTAACCGAATGTGGTGCCGCGTTCGGTTAGAAAAACGTTTGGATTTCCTGAATCAAAAACCTTCTTCACCGCGTTCTTCATATCATCAGGAGCAACGAACTGTCCTTTCTTGATGTTTACGCATTTGCCAGTTTCTGCAGCTGCGATAAGCAGATCAGTTTGACGGCACAAGAACGCCGGGATCTGCAGAACATCAAGAACTTCCCCAGCCTGAGCGCATTGCGCTGATTCATGCACGTCGCTCAAGACCGGCAAACCGGTTTTTTGCTTGAGCTCTTTCAGCATGGCGAGCCCGTCTTTAAGACCGGGTCCGCGGTAGGAATCGATTGACGTCCTGTTCGCTTTGTCAAAAGATGATTTGAAAACCAGGGAGAAATTGTGCTTTTTCGACAGGTCTTGCAGCCGCTCTGCCGTTTTCGATATAAGATCCCAGCTTTCCATGACGCAGGGACCGGCGATAATAAGAAACGGCTTATCACGCCCGACTTCCAAAGATCCGATTTTTATACTCACAGCCTTAGCCTCGTTGTACGGCGGCCATTTTATAACCAAAATGAATTACAGCCATGATAGCAATCAAAGATTTGCTCGCGCCGCCAAGGCTTCGGAACAGGGACTGACGATTTTCCTGCACGTCCAGCCGGGTGCTTCAAAGGCTGCAATAGTCGGTCTCCTGGACGATCGTGTCAAAATTGCGGTGACAGCGAAGGCTCTTGACGGCGCGGCAAATGAAGCCGTAAGAGAGCTTTTGGCAAATACATTCAACTTAAAGAAATCGACGGTAACCTTGCAGAAAGGTCATAAATCCAGGCAAAAGACCGTTTTGCTCGAGGGTGATTCGGAAATTCTGCTGAATAAATTGAATCAAATAATTGCTGAATCAAAATAATTGCTGAACCAAGAAATTGCTGACCAAATAATTATTGAGCCCAATAAATATCCTGAGTGCGAATCAAAGCCCGCACGAAATTACTGCATCGATGAAATTACTGTATTGATAATGATTACCGGCTGCTTAATTGCCAAGCTGTGAGAGCAATTACCGCGAGCCCATGTTCTTTACAAGCTTGTACACCGTGTGGCCGGCGCGTTGACTGATCGGCATAATCAGCCCTTCTTTGATACCTTGCATCAACATTGGACGCAGCGTTTTAATGCGCTTTTGCTTGCGTACGCCGCCTGCCATTTCCGGCAGCGTCATACCGAGCGGATTCTTCTCGAGCAGCTTGACTACTAGATTCGAGCGCGGCTTTTCTGCTTCAGTCCGTCCAAGTTTGTGCCGAACCGTGCCACCGGTTTGCTTGATCACTTCCAGATCGGTCTCATCGACTTTCTTTCGAACCGCAAGCTTGTGACGAACTAGAATTGGCGCTTCTTCACTGCCAGTGCCACCGTTTTGCCGCTCAGAGTCTGGGTTTGAACCTTCCTCGTCGCCATCTTCCCAATAGTCTTCTGCAATATCATCAGTTTTTTCAAGCGGAATCAGAATTTTCGCTACATTGTTATCTGTTTCGACAGGCACAATTTCCGTGAACAGTTCTGCCTCGAGATCATCTAGATCGTCGTCAGGATCTTGAGTGTTGGCAGCTTGCCGATAGCGCACTGTGCCCTGAGTCTCGACGACATCAGTTTCCAGCTCAAGATCTTTGGTTGCGTCCTGGTCGCTTCCTGACATGCGAAAAAAACTCCCATTAATGCGTCGCGCTGAAGCTTTTTAAGGCGAAAAAACCATTGTAAGTTGGAAAAAGTATCACGCCCATGGTGGCTGTTACAAACCCGAATAACTCCAGCATACCGCAATAGTAGGTTAGCCCAAAATCCTCAAGATTAGTAACGGTTGCCCGCTTCGCTTATGGTAAATCTTATATGTAATTGCTATATTCCGACCGATTGGGCCGTCGATTTATTCGGCGAGTCGCAATTGTGTTGTTCCGTGAGCTTGCCAATTTACGGCAAGCCCCTCCATGCAAAAAACGAGGAGTTCTATTTGTGAGTGTCGGTTCCTTCGTATTCATGCTTCACAGCCATCTTCCATATTACCGAAAAGCTGGTATGTGGCCATTCGGAGAAGAAAACGTTTTCGAGTGTCTCGCGGAAACCTACATCCCAATTCTGAACATGATTGGCAATCTCCATGATGATGGAGTGCAAGCGAAACTCACAATTGGTATCACTCCGGTTTTGGCAGAACAGTTAGCGGACGAGCACATGAAGCAAGGCTTCGAGAAGTGGGTCGAAATCCGCATCGAGAAAGCCAGAGAAGACGAAACGCGTTACGGCCAACGCGGCGAAACGCCAGATCCTGAGCGGCTTCGACTCGCTCGTTTCTACGCCGATTGGTACAGCAAAATCGTTGATTCGTTCCGCAATAGATGGAACCGTGACATCATCGGCGGTTTCAAAAAATATCAGGATTCAGGCGACATCGAGATTACGACCTCCGCTGCAACGCACGGATTCTCGCCACTTCTGGCTGAAGACACTTCTCTGCAAGCGCAATATAAAGCCGGTGCAGACAACTATAAAAAACATTTCGGCGTCGACGCAAAAGGTTGCTGGCTCCCCGAATGCGCATACCGACCGGCTGAAGGCGATCGTCCTTCAATCGATCACTGGCTCCACGAAGCCGGATTGAAATACTTTTTCACCGAATCATTTGTGATCACTGGTGGTCAAACATCGCAAGTTCGCAGAGTGTTCGGACCATATGGCTCAATCGAATACATTCCAGCGCCTGAGCGCCCACCGACTGGTTATGACACCTTCGAAGCTTTCTGGCTCAAAGATTATCCAGTCGCCGTCATGGGCAGACACGAAATCGCCAGCTATCAGGTTTGGTCGGCAGGAACCGGATATCCAGGCGACGGAAACTATAGAGAGTTCCACAAAAAAGACGATGTCTCCGGCTTGCACTATTGGAAACTGACATCGAAAACCACTGACCTGGGCGACAAAGAACTGTACAACCCAGAAACCGCTCTGATGCGGATTCAGGAAAATTCCGACCACTATGTTGGTTTGCTCCAAAACGCTTTGACCAATCAATTGCGCTCCACCAGCAAGCCTGGGCTCGTAATGGTCAGCTTCGATACCGAACTTTTCGGACATTGGTGGTTCGAAGGAATTGTGTTCATCGAACAAGTGATTCGCAAAATTCACGAATACACAGCCGTGAAGATGCAGACCGCAAGCGAATATCTCGAAGAATTCCCACCACAGCACGCAGTCGAATTGCCTGAGTCTTCATGGGGTTCCGGCGGGCACTGGCAAGTTTGGTCAAACAACGATACCGAATGGATGTGGCCGGTAATTCACGCTGCTGAAAAGCAGATGAAAGAATTGGTTGAGAAACATCTGAGTTCCAGCTCTCAAGACGAAAACAGAACGAGAGCGCTTAAGCAATTAGGTCGCGAACTATTCTTACTTGAATCAAGCGACTGGCCATTTTTGGTCACCACCGCTCAAGCGAAGCAATATGCAGTGGAACGTTTCCGCGGGCACCAGGAGCGCTTCTTCGCAATCGCTGAGATGCTCAAGCCAGGCGGAAATATCGACGAAGCGAAGTTGTCGGAAATTGAAAATATCGACAATTGCTTCCAAGAACTTAAACTGGAAAACTTCAGATTGACAGAAAGCAGTATCGCGGCCAGTACCACTACTCGTAAGTAGTATCCTGATCGTTCATAAGTAGCATCCTGATCGTTCAACTCGCCGCGTTTCAAGCCGTCGTGAAACAACACGATTGCGCAGCGTTTCCGTTCTCGAGCACCTCTTGCGCGGACCTGTCGTCTCTAATGAATCAAACCTTCATCGAACGGTGAAACAATCTCTCGTCGTTCAAAGTGGCTTCGGCGCGGCATACCGCGTTCGTTCAATTGCGTTCAGTTCCGCGTCACACAAAATGGAACAGCATCACGCGCGGTACCACTGCCTTTGCAGTGTTAGTATTCGGCACCCAGAGGTCGAAGAGTAAGCTGTTTCGATTTGATGTTCTTCTTCGCTTTTTTGTTTAACTTCTGCGGCACGTAGAATGTGACTGGAACCGGTTTATCACTTCGAGAAATTGTCTCGATCGGACCGACCGCCAAAATTGTCTTGAGCGGCTCGCCACCAATTGCGGTGGCGTCGTTATTGACGACTCGTTCACGCAGAGCGATCAGAGTTTGAGGCAATTCCATTTTCATGGCTTTGCGAATTATCCATTGCGGAACCGGCAGACCCGGGTCAACGTGCATCGAATATGTCACTTCGGTGGCTTGTCCGTTCTCACGGGGAGCCAGTGCCCATGTGCCGCTGAAGTCTTTTAGAGATCCTGCGATTCGTCTGAATTGAACGAACTCATGAAGCTTATAGTCCGACTCGACGGTATAAGAGATGAACGGAATCAGTGGAGGAAACACTTCCATTTTGCACTTCATTACTGAGCGTTCAGCGGAATCATGAATCATCTGCACATCTTTCATTCGCGGCGAAATTTTGCCGGCGAACTCATAAGGATTGGTCAGCACACGCCAGACATTGCTCGGCGTTTCGCCTATCAAAATCCGCGCAACGACGAAGCGATTGTGACCTTTGTCATCGGATTCGATGATCACGTCGCCTTCCTTCAAGCGTCTCCAATTGTCAATCTCGGCCTTGAGAATCTGCTGCGCTTTGTCGACTGCCGCTGCGCTTTTTTCGCTTTTCGTGTGGATAATTTTGTCACTGCTGGCTGCGGAAATTTTCTCGCTGCCGACTGCAGATGTTTTGTCGCTGCCACCAGAATGTTTTTCAGAACTTGCCGATTGAGTCGTAGTCAGACTCTTCTCTGCTACGGTCATGCCTGCATCCGCGCCGGAAGCCGCTGGTCTGGCACCTGCCGTAGGTGCGGAAAGAAAGCAGGTAAGAGTTAACGCAGCCAATGCTAGCGCCCGTGCGTAAAGCATGAACAACAACCTCAATTCGGTTAAGTCAAATTTTTCTAGAACCAGCTGGCAATGCGGTTCTCATCAAGGTTCTTACCTCGATGATACTCTCTAATCCCCGAACCGTCCAGTTTTACCTAATTCTTACCTTGCATATAGCACAAAGAAGTTTGCCTAATGAAGCTATTTCGAAGAGGCCCTCCCGAAAGGGCCTCTTACGAAACAGTGCATAAGACACGTACCTGATGACGCCTCGGGGTGAGCGATGTTCCGGCGGTTATATTTCTTAGAAGAACAGCCTAATTAGCTCTAGCTGTTGTACCTTGTTTCTAACGTATATATAAAACGAGGAAACATTGTGGCGCGCACAAAAATTGTGGCAACCATCGGCCCCGCGTGTCGTAGCCCGGAGATGCTTCAGGCACTGATCGAAGAAGGCATGGATGTCGCTAGAATCAACTGCTCACATTCTGAGCATGAGTTCATCGGAGCACTGGTAGCCGACATTAGAGAAGTCAGTGCGCGTCTGGATAAACCAGTTGGCATTCTGCTCGATCTCTCCGGTCCCAAGCTCAGAACCGGCAAACTGGCCGAAGGCAAAGTACAGCTCGTTAAGGGTGCGAAGTTCACGCTCACCAGCAGAAAAGTGCCTGGTGATGTGAATTGCGTTGCCACTAATTACGAACCACTCTCACGCGAAGTCAGCGCGGACTGCAGCATTCTGCTCGACGATGGCTTGATGGAACTGAAGGTGTTGTCAACGACAGACACTGATACCATCTGCGAAGTGGTGACTGGTGGCGAATTGAAGACGCACCAGGGCATCAACATTCCGGGTGTTCGTCTTTCCATTCCAGCCCTGACTGAAAAGGATCGTCTAGATCTGGCTTACGGACTGAAGTGCGAAGTAGACTTTGTGGCTCTCTCATTCGTTCGCGACGCACAGGACATTCTGGAACTGCGCGAATTGATGGCGGATCACTGGCCGGCGCCCATGGTTATCGCAAAACTCGAGAAACCGGAAGCGATTGCCCAGCTCGATGAAATCTTGAACGTGACTGATGCCGTCATGATTGCCCGCGGCGATCTCGGTGTTGAGATGCCACCATGGGAAGTGCCACCGATTCAAAAACTGATTACGCGCAAAGCAGTGGCTAAAGGGAAACCAGTAATCACGGCAACTCAGATGCTTGATTCGATGGTCGCCAATCCTAGACCAACTCGGGCGGAAGCGTCTGACGTAGCCAACGCAATCTTTGATGGAACGGACGCAGTAATGCTTTCGGAAGAAACTGCCACAGGGCAATATCCACTTCTAGCTGTTCGAATGATGGAAAGAATTGCCACCACTGTCGAAGCCAGCCAATTGCAAAACCAACTGCGCAAAGAGCACGACGGCAGATCGACGGCATACGCAATCGCGCACGCCGCCTGCGAGATGGCGGTCGACTTGAAGGCTCGAGTGATTGCGACGTTCACCAAATCCGGTGCCACGGCAAGATTGATTTCGCAGCTGCGCCCTCCGGTTTCGATCATCGCCTTGACTCAACACGGACACGTGTACAACCAGCTGACGCTGCTCTGGGGCACGACACCAATCATGCTTACCGAAGTCAGCGATTCAATTTCTACATTGAATATGGTTGAACAAACTTTGCTCACCAAAGGTTTGGTTGCCGCAAAAGACAATATAGTAATCACCGGCGGTCTTCCGATCGCCGCTCGTGGACCGGCTAACTTCGTCAAGCTTTCAACAGTTTCGCCAAGACTGCCGACCAGCGATTGGGAACTCAAAGGCATCTAGTTCTGCGCACGCAGCGCCGGCTTGGTAGCTGTTTCATTTCCTGTTTGGCAACATCCCGATTGGCTGCTAGACTAGAGATATGAACAGATACCACACCACTGTATGGATCGGGATGATGATGATCATCGCGATCACGATTGTGGCGTTCGGTGGCAATAACGCTCTCGTTCCGCTAGGAACAATCGCGTTGTTCGCAA
>JADYXR010000247.1 GCA_021772095.1 Candidatus Obscuribacter sp.
AAACTATTCAAAACACACGTCGACTCTTGAAAAAAGAGTAGAATCAATTCCAATTTCGGTGCAATTTTCAGTACGAACTAGGTAATCAATACGTTTTCAGAAGTCTGTGAATTCGGAATCAGTCATTCAGTCCTCTAACGATTGGACAGCGGCTCTCGTGAGTGAGCTGTTTGCTCTCTCCGACGACCCAGGGAAACGAACTACGCATGCGACGCGCGGACTATACCAATGTGCGTTTCTAGGGTTAACCCCGTCTCGCCGAAGCGTCCGAAAAGGTACTATTCTCGGATGGTGGTGACATTGGTTGTGACGACGCAGATCCCGGAGGGACCTTCGCATGTATTCGCTTGTCCAGACGACGACTCCAATCGAACCACAAGACTCGGACGCCATCTTCAGGAAGCCGACAAAGACTCCTTTGGTTTTGCAAACTAGAATAGATTTGAAACCGGGCGACGTACTTCGACCAGAAAACCTTTGCACTGGAAGCACTCAGTGTCATGCGGACAACCCTATCACGGGTCCGTTTAGCAACGCTAACGACATCATCGGCAGAGTGGTGGCAACTGACCTAGCGGCTGGCACAACGATCACTGGAATGTTTTTACAGCCGCTTGGTCCTATGCAAATGGAATCGCGATTGCGGAACTTTTGGCGTCGCTGTCGGTAGTAAGATGCAGTCGCTGGAAGTTGCAGCAATTGGCAGCGTTGGATTTTGCAATCGCTAGAATCTGCTATCCAAAGTTTTCTAAGTCGGTAGAGATTTTGAGTTCGCTGGAACTTTTTTCAAGTCGCTAGAAACTTCATGCGAATTACTTCCCGGTCTCGACGATCTTGCCCCACTGATCCCAGTTCTGAATCAGGTTCTTCACCGCACGATTGCGACCGGAGTCATTGACGATCGCTAGTTCTTCTTTGACGACAGTGAAATGCTGAGGCACCATAAACGTTTTTTCGTTGTACGGAATTCTTCGCGCAGAACTCGTTTCAACCTCAGAATTAGTTTCCTTTTCTGCATTGACTGTCACGAACTTGAGCGGCATCGCGCCTGCCGGAAAGCGATACAACTTGTTCACAACGATAAGAAAAGCTGGTGGTAACTGCGGGTTGTTCCACATCCAATAATCAGCCGACATAATGTCGCCGGTATTCAAAAACACACCGCTAAAAGTTTTGTTCTTTTTGGGTGCTTTTCGGGGCGCGGGATTATTCACATGCATTGTCAGCACTGATAAATTCAGAAGAGTGTCCTTCGTACGCGGCTGACGCAGAATCGGCAAGTTCTCCAGATAACCGCCAAACGTGCCGGTTCCGGCTGCCATGTTTCCTTTGAAATCGCGCAGCTCAGTCTCGAAAATTAGTTTGGCATATGGATTGAAAATTGTAACTTTCCAATCCGGTGCTTTGGAAACGATCGAGTAACGATTGCCGATGCTTTGAATTTTGAATGCTTTAGGACAAACAGTGATGCGATGCTTGCCCGCGATCAAACTTGTTTGAACCAGCTCCCAAGTTTCTGGCTCGGCAGCTCGAGCGCAAGTCGCCGATGATACGAAGAAGCAAATTGCAAAAACGAGACACGCCGTCGCAGGCAGTTTCGAATCCGCACGCATAGTCGAATTATTCGCAAACAGTTTTTCATCATCAGAATACTGTTTTGAATTTTTTAAAAACAGCGCTAAGTAATATTTTGAAAGCACGCTGAAACTTTTAAAATCGGCTGACCCCAGCCGGACGCTGCACAAGTTTTGCACTCGCACAAGAAATTTAGGCACCGTGTGCGCCATGGTGAAAAAGTAGTACGGCTTCGGAATCACGCTTTCTGAGTCGTCTCTCGTTATCTGCGAGTGAGAACTCTAGCCAGGATAATCAGCCCGGCAATCAACCCTGCGCCGGTGCCGAATTTCTGTGCTTCCCACTCGGGAGTGGCGATTTCCGCTTTCTCAGGTGGCTTCACTATCTCAATTTTTGGCACGATTTTCGAGCGTGAAATAGTGTTTACGACTTCCCTGACGCCATCTATAGGTGCCTGAACCAGCGCATGTCCGAAGGAATGCACGAAATTGCCGGCGTAGCCGCCCACGCTCGACTTGTTTAGATCGATTGGTTCCGCATCAAATACCTGACTGTCGTCGTTCGATGTCATTGTGAAGTCGACCTCTCTGTTGGGAGTGAATATCTCATTATATAAGGTATGCCCTCAAACCACCGTTTAATGTCCCTCCCGTCAGGGTTAAATGAGAGGTATCGGAACTCCCCTCAAATGGTCACCCCGTCCGAACATTGCCCAGCCTGTTTGAAGCCTAAGACTCGAGCTTCGGGCGGTTTTGTCACGCAGTTTGTCGATGTTTGTCGATGCGGGGATGTTGGCTATCCGGCTCCAGAGCCAGTTGGCATAGCTTTTGATTGCATGGTCTGCGGCAGATTGATCAACAGTCGCCCAGCAGGCAGCCTTACTCAGTGGGTTTTTCGTCCGGATTTTTGTCAGTGCGAAACGCCAGATCCCGTCGAAAGGAGCCACACATCAGGCGGCGCGGATAAGCACGTCTTTGCTCTCGAAGAGGATGATGGTCAGGAATTGGATTTGGGAGCTGCAAACTTTCCAGTCGACCGATATCAACCTAAGGTGAGATTGGGCGCCGGAGCCTCGGGCAGCGTCTATCTGTCGCGAGATCGACTGCTCGGCAAAAATGTCGCGGTGAAACTTTTGCACGAACTGAACGCCGAGCAGCTCATGGGGTTCCAAGAAGAGGCGCGAATCACCAGTCGATTGCACCACGAAAACATTATTCAGGTTCTCGATTTCGGACCGACCGAATCAGGGATACCATATATGGTGCTTGAATATATTGAGCAAGCGGAACCATTGCAAAAGTATTTGGAAACTAACGGAACCCTGGATGTCGAAAGTTGGTTTCGTATCTTCTACAAAGTTTCTGACGCTCTCTCGCATGCGCATGACTGCGGTGTTTTTCACAGAGATCTAAAACCATCAAACATTCTATTGGCTAATGCTTCCACTGATAATCCGCAAGTAAAACTGATCGACTTCGGCGTCGCAAAACTGAAACTCGATTCGCAAGAACCGACCATCGTGCAAGGACGCACCATCGCCGGGACACCTGCATACATGCCGCCAGAACTGGCTCAAGGTGGCGGTTTCGACTCGCGTTCTGAAATTTATTCTCTCGGTTGTGTGATGTACGAATCGCTGACAGGAAAGCCACCATTCAAAGGTGAGTCGGCCCTTGAAATAATCGCAAAACACACAACCGAGCCCGTGCCTCCGATCTCCGGAGTAACCGACCGTGAATATCCTTACGGTGTCGAGTTGATTGTTTCCAAATGTCTTGAAAAAGATCCAGCTAAAAGATTTTCGTCGGCTACGTTTTTGCGAAATGAGTTGGACAGGATCTATGTTTCGATGTCGAGAACGGAACAGTCGGCGGTCGGGGTTCCATCGGAGCCCAGTGTAGCCGCTCTGGAAGACCTGCAAGAACGGATCGCGCCAACTCCCACTACGACCAAAGCTCCGATGAAGATGGTTGCTCCGGTCGCCGGACCGGCGCCGCGCAACAGTGATATCAAATTCGGTGCCGTCATGGCGCTGTCGTTGTTGTGTTGCGTCGCTATTGTTTTTGTGATGCTTAAAGGCGGTGGCGGCGCGCACCTCAATTCAGTTGATGGCAAAGGCATGCCGATATCTAATGATAAATCGAAAGGTCCAAAGCTAAAACCAGGTACGTTTAGTATCGATCCACTTACTAAAGAATGGAGGGCTGAAGTGCCGTTGAGGGATGACGATTTGATCGCGTTATCCAATTCCAAAATCAAAGTCGAAAGACTGGATGTCTCCAAAGGCGACCTCGAAGGTCAGCTTGATATAACAGACGAGGGGTGGGCCGCGGTTGCGAAACTGCCTCTGAAGGAAGTCAACGTCTCTCGAGTTTTAATTCGAGATTCCGGAATTAAGCTGCTTTCCAAGATCCCGACTTTGAAAGAAATCGATTTGACTGATACCAATGTTACCGACAAAGGTATGGAATATTTGGTCAAAACGCCGCTAACGCATTTAAATGTCAGTCAATGCATTTTCATCAGTAACCGTTCTGCAGCTTCGATTGCAAAGATCAGCGGTCTGAAATTGTTGAACGCATGTGGCACCGATTATACCGATGACAGTTTGAATCAAATTTGCTCGTCGTTAAACCTTGAAGAAATTCGAGTAAACTCATGCACCAAAATTACGTCGAAAGGTCTGAAAAACTTGGCGAAATGCAAAACGCTTAGAATAGTTCAAGCCCAAAATACGAAAATGAATGCGGATGCTTTGAAGGCTATGAGCGGTTTGCCGCTTGAGTATCTGAGTGTAGCCGGGTGCAGATATTTTGACTCTGAATGTATGGAGATAATCGCAGAGCAGTGGCCTGGACTAACTCACTTATACATAGACCAAAACAAGATCGATCGCAAATGTCTCGCCGAGTTGCTTCGTTTTCATCGCCTGGAATATCTTGACCTGGCGTCCGTCGGACTCACCGATAAGGACGTCGATGCACTGACAAAACTCCAAAATGTTAGATGCCTGAACCTTTCGGATAATGGTATTACCGATAGTACCGTACTGGCGCTAAGGTCGATGAAACGACTGAAGCGCGTCACTCTTCTAAAAACCACTCATGTCACGAAATCGGCAGTCCAACAGCTTGAACGATCCGGGAAATTTGTCGAACACTTTGCAATTATTAAAGAAGGCGATGTGAACAAAGACTTGATTGAAAATTTGGTCATGCCAACTGAGGACTAAACAATTTGAGCGTGATTGACCATTACTTGATCGATCAACCGAAACTATTTTCGCGTGGACAGAAACTCGTCGCTTACGAATTGCGCGGCACCAATAATTCCGGCTTGCCCTTGCAGTGCTGATTGACGAATCTCGATCGATTCGCCGACTCTAGGCAAACTGCGGTCGGCGACCATGTCTTCCAACAATCTGAAGTCTATATTTTCGCTCAAGCCGCCGGTGATGACGAAGCAATCAGGATTGAGAATATGAGCGATGTTGACCAGTCCGTGGCTGATGTGTTCGTGCCAACGATTGACGATTTTTTGCGCCATGATGTCGCCGGCATCGCCTGCGTCGAAAATTTCATACGTGGTGATTTCGTCCACGTTCTTCGCCAGCGGAGATTGAGCTTCGGTGACGCCTTCTAAAAGTTCTTGCGCGGTCTGGATTACGCCGCGACCGGCGCCGTATGCTTCCCAGCAATCGAATAAGCCGCATGTGCAGAGGCGTTTGTTATCGAGTGCTATTTTGATGTGACCGACTTCACCAGCCGCCCAGTTGGCACCACGAAACAGTCGTCCATGCATGACGATACCGCCGCCGATACCAGTGCCCAGCGTGACAGTGACGACGCAGCGTTTGCGTTTCAACGCCTCGATGCGGGCCTCGGCATAACCTGCGGCGTTGGCGTCGTTTTCGACATGCACCGGGATGCCCAGTTTTGCTTCTAATACTTGTTTTAAAGGAGTGCCGGACCAGCCTGGCAAATTGCCGGTCGATCCGATAATTTCACCGGTGTCACCATTGACGATACCAGCAGTGGCGATACCCACACCGACAAGAACATCCTTTTGGAATTTCGAAATCAATTCCAGAATGCCTTCAATTATATTGTCGCGACCGTCGGGAGTCGGGATGCGTTCCGTCTCCGTAATGATCTCGTTATCTCGAACCGCTGCCGCGCGAATATTAGTGCCGCCGAGATCTATACCGAGCGCGGGCATGTGTGATTTCGCTATTTTGTCGATCTTGGTCTCGTCCAGACCCTTAGCCTTGCTCATTAAATGCCGCCCAACTGACCGTGGTCCGGCCCTCCCTTGAGTACGAGCTTTTCAAACGGAATTGGGGCACCATAGAGCAAGTCGAAACCGACGCGGTTCATGCCGCGGATCATGTCTCGACTGACCAGAACTTTGAAGTCTTCCGGACCGATAGCGGCCGAAATCGATCTTTGATAGAACAGGCTGCTGTTGAGGTTGTAGCCAAGTCCGCCACCGAGCCTCAAGTATTTGTTGACTTTCACATCGCCGAACAAACTGCACGACCGTTGACCCTGAATGAATTGGTCGAATATGAAAGGCGTGCTGCCTCTGACAGCGGATGTGGTGTATGTGCCTTGCAGTCTGACACGATTGAGACGAACATCGACCATCGGACCAATTTGAGCCAGAGCGCTCTTGTCGCCGGTCGAGTAGCCTCGGGCTGCTAGACCACCATAAATGTAAGCTTTCAAACCCATTTTGTCGTCGCCCACGTTGACGATCGGATGCGTCATCGCCGTGATTTGTTCTTGAATTTTAAATGCTGAGGTGAACACTTTGGAGGTCTGGTTGCCGCCGAAGAGTTCTGCATACTGAGGGTTCAGGTTGATCAACTGTGGGTTATCCTGATATCCGCCGGCAGAAGTTCTAAACTTGATACCACTGACGAAAGGCACTTTGGTAATCGAGTGGTTGTCGACGAATTCTGCGGCCAATCGAGGTCTGCGATATCCGTAGATACCGTCTTCCATGAATTTGTTGATACCGGCATTGAATCTGAACGCTTTGCGGATATTGTAGGTGTAGTCGGCGACCATCAAGTGGTTGACCGAGCCTGCCGCCAGGTTGAATCTCATCCGGCGATTGTTGAATGAAACACGTCCAGACAAACCTACACCGGAGCCACCATCTGCGTTAGCTGTACCGTCGAGGTTTCGTCCACCGATTTGGACCATCGGCGACCAACTCAATAAGCCGGTCTTACCGATCGAATAGTTGAACTTCGGACCGATGTGCATACCACCAATCTGAAGGTTGTTACTGATCGATGGTGTGACAGGGAAAGTTACTGAGTTTTCTGTTTTTGTCAGATTGGCTGTGAATTTCGGAACAGGTATTTCGAAACTACCGGCCTGAATCTTGCCGCCAAACACGGTCAAGTTGCCGCCGTCGGTTTTGTATTTCTCGTAAACCATCTTGCGGGCTTTGAACTTATAAGATGGTTTTGCCGGAACATAGGCGTCCGGGTGCTGCAACTTCTGCTGCACTTCCTGACTGTATCCAATCGGTCCAATCAAAGTGTTTCGTTGTATATAAATCGGATCCGGCATGGTCATTTGACCCTTGCGGAATGCGATGCCTTCCTCTGTGCCGTAAGCCTTTCTGGCAACAACTGTGGCGCCGTTGACTTCGGTATCCGGGTTGGTGATCAGATATTCGTCTTTATTGACTTTGAATTTAAAGGAACTACCGGTGGTGACTTGCCCGGCACGCGTGATGCGGACATTACCTCTGGCATCGATCTCTTCATTGTTTTGATCGTAGAGGATCATGTCGGCTTCGAGCTTGGAGTCTTGCCCGCCGATCAGAGCGACCGCGTTACCTGTGCCCAGGAAAGTGTTTTTCTCCTGGTCGTACTCGGTATCGTCGGCAACAATTTGAATGGTGCCTTTCAGAGTGGTGTCATCATTAATAGATTCGGCAAGCGACGGATCGTCTTCGATGTCGACTTCAACTGCAAACTTATCAGGCGCTGTTTTTAAAACCGAATTAGGCGCCTGGAGCAACGGCGGTCCATCCACTGTTTTGATTTCAGTGCCGGGCTCGACGACAGTGTCACTATCCTCGGTGGCAGCCTGCGACTTCGCCGGGGCACCAATGCTGGTGCTTTCGGATGGCGTCGTATCCAGTTTTGGTGTTAAGGGTAATAGTAAGGTCCCACTCGGTGAATCATTCGAACTCGATGTCGCACACAGTCCGGACATCGGCACCATGAGTTGCACAGACATTGCCAGCGTGACAGCAAGTACACCCGTCCCAGCCGGTCTGCACTTCGCTTTGAGCAAATATTTAGTTCGGTTTCTACCTGTCATTCAGTCTCCGTCGTGCACCAGCGGTGGTTCCACTCAATTTTAGCGGCTGGCACTTTCTCATCGTCGCTTCCGCATTGTAGGCTCTGACGACCATGATTGTCTCTGGTTCCTCACAATCGTGACGAGTTGCTTTTATTATTGGCTTCTTAGAATCGCCCGGACTAAGCAAAATGCGGATGTCAACAATGGCTGACAATAGTACAAGGAGCGAATGTATAAGATCAAGCCGAGTAATTTCAGTTACACACTGCTTGGTTAGAAGGTACATGGACTTAAACGCTGATAATCCTTCTAAGACTAGCCAGGTGACTGATTGCGCGGAATGCGATCGGCGAAAATTCTAAATGAGAGATTTGTTATCATCAAGATTATAATTAAGTACCCGCGTTAGCTTACGCTGGAGTTGATTATTAGTTTACGGTTAGCACCATGAACCCATTCGTATTCCAGTCTCCGACAAAAGTTGTCTTTGGCGAGCACGTCGCAGCCACGGCATACGAAGTTGTCAAGGATTTGGGTGGGACTAAACCTTTGGTAATCACTGACAAATTTTTGATTGAAAACAATCTTATCGCCAGCATCCTCGAAGGGCTAAAAGACGGCGGCTGCGAGGAAGTAGTGATTTACTCGGACGTGCCTGCGGACTCCGACGTCGATTGCGTCAATAAAGCCCATCGGTATGCCAAGCAACATTCGTGCGACAGCATCATAGCGGTTGGCGGCGGCTCGGTCATGGACACCGCAAAAGCTACCAATATATGTCTGGCGCTCGGTGGAGATCTTCTCGATTACCAGGGTTTAAACAACATTGAAAACCCGCTGGCGCCGATGGTCGCAATCCCGACGACAGCGGGGACCGGCTCCGAAGTTTCGTACGTCGCCATGATTAAGGACAATACCGACCATCGCAAACTGGTGTTCGGCAGCCGATATCTGGCTCCTGATGTGGCTCTGCTCGATCCGATTATGATTGTGAGCTTGCCTCCAAAACTAACCGCAGCCACAGGGCTCGATGCACTCACTCACGCTCTGGAAGCGCTGGTGGCGACTATCACCAACTCTCCAGTCTCCGACGCTCTGGCGATCGAATCTGCTCGTTTAATTTTCAATTACCTTCCTCGTGCCACCAAAAATGGTGATGACGTCGAGGCACGCAGCCAAACGCTCGTCGCAAGCACCATGGCAGCGATTGCTTTCAGCAATTCCGGTGTCGGGATAGTGCACGCGCTCGCCCACGCAACTGGTGCGAGATTTAAAACTCACCACGGAATTACCAACGCTGTATATCTACCGCATGGCATGCGGTTTAACCTCGAATATTCAAAAGCGATCTATGGCAGAGCCGCAAGGGCACTTGGTTTTTCTAACAGTTTGGATGATAATGAGGCTAGCGAGGCGCTGATTAAGGCGGTTGAGCTATTACTAGTAGAGGTCGGACTTCCGTCTAATTTGAAAGCTCTGGGTGTGCCGGAAATGGATGGAAAGGAATTGGACGAATGGTGCGCGCTGGTTATTGAAGATCCGGCGATTATGTTCAATCCGCGTGAAGCCACGAATGAAGACATTATCGGAATCTATAAGAGGGCGTATTGATGCCGTTTTTCAGCAACACCGAAGAAGTTCAGAAAATCATGGAAGCGCTCTGGAACAATATTAAAGCTAACCCGGAAATTGCAGCACCACTTCTTCAGTCCAAGCTGATCGTTCAATTTCATTACCGAGAGCCCGCTGGCCGCCTGACAGTCGACTGTTCCGACGGTGTCAACATGATCATTGTCTGGGGCGAGTACGACAAAAAACCGACCGTCGAGATGTTCATGAAAGCTGATGTGGCGCATCAGTTCTGGCTCGGCAAGGTCAACGTTCCGGTTTATCTAATCTCAGGAAAGATTGTCGCCAAAGGTCCAGTCAACAAAGCACTGGCTCTTCTGCCAGCAGTGAAGCCTGCCTTCGTGATCTACAACGACATCTTCGAAGACACTCTTCAGCGTCCTTTGATTTCTGCTTAGAAAAATAGCTTAGCTGCTAAACCTGGTAAAGCAACGAGTCAGATGGTAACCTGACCGACAGTTTCGCGCCTTTTTCGTTGGAGTTGACGTGAGTAGCACCTCTGGAAATCTTGTGGTTGCCATCGGAGAGCTAGTCGTTGACTGGATTTCGACAAACAAAGGCGGCGGTTTTATCGAGTCGGACGAGTTCGTCAAAAGTCTCGGCGGCAATGCATCCAACGTCGCCATCGCTCTTGCGCGTCTGGGAACTCATTCTAGAATTTTAGCTAAAGTTGGCAACGACATCCACGGCAAGTACTTGATTCACATTCTTGCTCGCGAAGGCGTCGACACAGAGTACGTTTTGATCGATGAGAACGCGCCGACTGCGCAGTGTTATGTTTTCACGACTGTCGATGACGACAATACTTTTTTGAACTGGCCACCAGGTAACGCGGCCAGTCGACTCACCGCCGATGATATCACTGACGAACGTTTCAACGACGCTGCAGCGATCCACACGACTGGAATTTCGTTGACGCATGAACCTCGAAGAACCGCAGTGCTAAAGACGATTCAACGCGGCAAGGAACTTGGTCTTGTGATTTCTTTCGATGCCGGTTTTCCAACCGGTCAGGGGAAAGAATCGATTGAAGCTTTGAAAACTGCAGTAACGATTGCTGACATTGTTAAAGTGAATTTGCTGGAACTATTTTTCTGGGCGCGGCACATCGGTGCATCCATCGAAGATTCCGATCTGGACTTCATCTCGGCGTACGAGAATCCACCATCATCCGGACACGAATCAAAAACGAAAGTAAGCGCACCGGATCTTTCTCAACAACGAATTTTGGATCTCGCAAAAAGTTTGTTCGCCGCATTCAATCCGAAAATTCTTTTAGTGACGATGGCGCATCACGGATCTTTAGTCCTGAGCGCCAATCATGAAACGTGGGGCAAAGCGTACGAAGTAGAAACAGTTTCAGGTGTAGGCGCAGGAGACGCATATGTAGCGGGCTTCCTGCATGCACTGATCTCTTCCAGCGATGGAGTAAACCTGATGCAGTCACTCGAAAACATTTCGCTCGAGCGCCTTGTCACCTGCAACAATTTTGCCAGCGCTGTTGGTGCGATCTGCACCACGCACATGAGCGCTTATGAAGGACTTCCGTTTCGAACCGATGCTGACAAACTAGTTGCATCGCTGAAAGTGAAGTAGTCGATCAGCAGTGAAATTGTTTCGATCTACGACGAGTGCACAGGTATCTCTTGTGGCGCTGGCGCTTTTTCTGTTGTTAGATTGACTTTCTCGCTGAGCCATAAGATTGTCGCGTAAACAAAAGGTACGGCAGCGAGTCCAAGGGCAAATATGCAATCAAACGCGTACATCGGAAATGCATATAGTCCGAGTGCCCAGAATATTCTAAGAGGTAATTGTGTCCAAGCGACCACTAAAAATGCGGCGGCATTGTTTCGCATCAACCGGTCCAGGATAAACCACATCAGTGAGTATCGAGCAACAGAGCCCAGAGTCAGGATCAAAAAGCTGGAGAGGTAATGGACCTGGCTAGCGCATAGGACAGAATAGACAATAATCAAGGAGGCAACGACCAACTTTCTTCTACCGAATGTTTTGTCTACACTAAGCAAGAATACTGCGATGCACAAAAACAGCATGGTCGACCAAGAATTTTCGAAGAGATGGCCCAGCGCTCCAGAAAATGCATTTGCGTTTGCGCATGTATTGTTGAACGACTGGACATTGACAGCATGTCCGTATTTCAAATCCAACGAACCCATCAAATTGGAGAGCAAATTCTGCGACCAAAATGCGAACAAAGCGATCAAGCATGCGTCGATCCAACTTTGTACTTGTCGTTGTCTCTCTTGCTGATTCTGTGGTTTGAACAGTGAATTAAGCACTGTTCGAAGATTGCTCGCTCCGATAAGGGACCTGATGGAAGCCATTCCGATTATGACGAGCATCGCCGCCCCTATCAATGCACCAAGCGATTGCGCCGCGCAGAAGGAGATGCGCTCGATAATGAAATTCGACAGTGGTGTCGACGTCGGATAGACACCGAGCACGCTCGGCACCGTATTTAGAGTCCCGATCAGTGATACCACTACTGATACTACTGCCATTAGTCCAATCAGTGACCACGATGGTCTGCATTTTTTCGACAGTCTAAGAGCGCACCATAAAGCTGCTACCATACACACGGTTGCAAACAATGCCTTTAAAGCACCGCCGATTTCGTTCCATTGATTTCGTTTCTGTTTTTCAAAAATCCATTGGTCAGGTATGTTGAGGGAGTATCCCAATCCGGAAGGTTGATCACCGATTACATTGACGGTTAGCTTGTAATCAGCTTCCCTCACTTTGTACTCCGGAACTTTGAATTCCACGAGGAAGTCAGTGCGATTCTTTCGCTTGGTCTCTGAGATAGAAGTGAATTGACATTCTTTAAACTCAGGTCGTACAGTTCGGATATAGTTCTGAGCTAACTCCTGCGCGCGCGTCTTGCTGACGGTGACTCCGACAGCATCTTCCGCTTTCGTGATTCGTTGCGACATGACATGACCTTGACCGTCGAGTAGGACTGAATACTCCTCAACATCCATCGGTTTGAAGAATCTGACCTTCCACTGGAGGGGTCGCAATAATTTTTTCGAGAACGCTCTTGCTTTTTCGAAACCCTGCTTGTCATAAACGTAAGATATGTCGTTTTTTTCCTTAGCCAAGCCGTCAATCAGGTTTGCGACCACCATTTTGTCGTCCAGTTTAAACCCGGCTTTGCTTAAAAAAGCGGTCGCTTCGGCAATTGCATGGTTGCGATCTATGGAAACAGGATTGGCGTCGTAGCCGATCCCGCTTGGGAAAATAGCCGACAGATGAATAATGAGAGCTATGGAACAAATGAAAACCAGAGACAATCTCACTTTGAAAGACATTTGATTTGCCACTATCGGAGCGTCATTCGATGGCTCAACTGGCGTAGCGTTGACGGCGGGTGAGAAAAGAGAGATATCGGAATTGAAAAGGTAGAGCATCGTAGCGTCAGTCGGTTTGCTGAGTCGTTGCCGTAAAAGGAGAGCACAACTCAAAATAGCCAGGAATAAAACGGTGCCGTATGCTGACAGCTGTGATATCGCATCCGGTGCGGAAAACATGGGTTGTACAGTTAGAAATGCATCAAATAAAAAGTGGCTTACAATGCATGCAATCAATCCATAGCGCTTCAAGATCCAGCCGAATAACAGGCCGTCAATGGTTAGTTCAAGACCTCTGGCATAGGCCGGTTGCTGTGCATAACACGAATGGGCAAACGCCCAGACCATGGCTTGCAATAAATTGGCTGCCCAAAAGTTTTTCAGAATCTTCTGACCAAAACTTAAGCCCACAACACGAAACAGAAACTCCTCCAGGACTGACGCCATGATTCCTATAGCGATAGCTGATAAGGCTGGAATGGTGGTGGCAAGTGTCGCGTAGTGTGTTACAAACAGAGGGGATGAAAATCCGAAATTTTTCCCGACTAAATAAAACAAAACTTGATAGCCCATTGATATGGCACAAAATGCATATCCTGCAGTAATGGCAAGTTGCATCTCTCGACCGCTCCAGGCCTTCGGATTGAAGAAACTCTCAAGCGCCAGCTTTTGGGGAAAGGTCGTGCGATACAAGAGTTCGGCTGCAGCTGATAGCGGTATCATAATCGCGAAATATACGACTACCATGCCGCAGGCGTTGCCGAAATAATTGAGCAGGAAGCCTGGAAAAGAGGAACTCGGATTGTACTCGGAGAGTCCTACAGGAAGATTGTTGAGCGCGTCGATTCCGGACGCCAATCCAACCAGAGTTGCCACGCAAAACACAAAGCGCCACCGTATTTGATGCAAAGGAAGAGCACGGAAAAAGACATACAATCCCCATACGACGAAGCCGAGAGAGAAAACACATGCTATGAGCGCGAAGTTCGAATTATATGTACGCATCGTCTGATACTGTCGTTTCCAGACTTCCGGTAGATAGAGATAATGATGAAAGTTGGAAACCTTATTTCCTGCTACCGACACGTTCAATCTAGCTCTTGCTGCGCCAAATTCCGGGTTGTTGCACTCCCAGACGAAAGAGTGATCCGTTCTGTTCACTTTTTTCGTTTCGCGATCTTCAACAAGTTTGAGAGAGTCGATACTAACCGCGCTATTGCCATTTAAAAACTTCAGAGCCAATGCCTTTGCTTCCAGATGGTTGAGGCTCGGAATCGCTCTATCGTTGGGTAATTTGAGTTTTTGCCAGATGTTGTGTTTTGAGTAATTGAATAAGGTGGCGTATTCTTTCAATAACGACAAAGAAAGGAGATACGCCAATGAAGAAAGATAC
>JADYXR010000248.1 GCA_021772095.1 Candidatus Obscuribacter sp.
AACACACGGCATGCATGCGGTTCTTGATTGGATAGTTGTACGACCAAATTAAATTGATGTATCGTGCTTTAAATTCTACAATCGCTGGAATGCAGATGTAGTGCTCCTTCACATTGCTCAAACTGATACGGCGATCGAGTGACGGTACCAATTCTCTGAATTTAAACATTAGCCGCTGAGCCAGTACATGCAGCAGCAATCGGAATTGGTTTGCGCTCAAGGAATGGCAGCTAAGCTTGTCGCATCGAAACATTTTTGCGTCTTTAATCCGGAGCTCGGCGTTGGCGCGCTTAGAGTAGACTTGATTGATGAGGTGCGCCGGTTCCTCGCCGACAATATTTGTGACCCAGAAAGTGTTGCGCGGGCCCCAGTCATCATAGATGCATTCGACCAGTACACGCCGGTCTTGACGCCATTGCTTTTTGTCCTGTCCACCTTTTCCGGTGCGATGCTCGAAGTCTCCATACCGCCTCACTACACGACTGGAGTACTCTTCCCATGCGCTTTTCCTTTTCTTCGGATCCGAGATAGCTTTAATTTCTTTCTCCCTTTGAGACTTGGTTTTCTTGCGTTTTGTTTTCCCAGACCCGGCAGCTGGCGTGGAATAATACAGCGCCGAACTGAATCGACTGCCGAATGATTCTTTGCAAAGTTTTGCAAGCGACTTAGACTTTGAAGACAGTCCACCCCCCTTGCCACCGCTGTTTTTAAGCTTGATTAGATAAAAAACCTTGTTGTCTTCACACCAGTCGTAGATTTTCTGATCGTTGAAAGCCGCATCCATAACCACTTTGATTGACGCGTTAGGCCAAGCATTTCGAAAAGCTTTTGTCAGGCGTTTCAAAACTGCCAACGTCAATCGAGCCTCTCCATACTCACCTGGCCTGAGTATTGCGGTGATCAAAACCCCATCCTCATCAAAGACGAAAAGCGGAAAATACATATTTGTTCGATAGTATGCCCGATAGGAACTGCCCTCCTGGCGCCCGAAGGCGGGAATGCATGATCCATCAAAATCAAGCCGTATAGATCGCGGAGCCTTGCGTTTGGTCTGAATATAAAACAGCACGAGGCAGGCTGCGAGCCGATAGCTGTTGGCAAAGCTAATTTGATTTTCAAACCGAGACATCGTCGGTTGTGATGCTAGTTCTCGCTGGAGATCCGGCAACAGCGCCAATCGCAAGCCTGGGTCATGAGCCATGAGTGCTACGTCGTATCCATCTTCGTAACCGCAGCAAATTAGCAATACGCGCTGCCAGACCAGATCGAACAAAGTGAATCGAGTTTGAGACGTCCGCCGCGGATCCCTCATCGTCTCCGCCGCGCCCCGTACCAAGCCTGTTTCCATCTCCAGCTTGGCAAGCAACACCGCTCCGCCGAGCTTTGTTTGCTGAGTTGTGCCAAACGACGCCCGAATAAAATTTTGCTCGTCTAAAACAATGTTGTGTTGAACTTTGCCCGCTCGGGCTGTAGGCTTGGTTCTCAATTGACCTCTCTCCTTGCGTCGTGTTGTCTTGGTAAACGCCACTATGCACTGTTTGCGGGGTCAATTCAATTTTGTCACCACATGTAATACCAAAGATTTCGATTAAATCTTGCTGATCGCTCACCTGTGCTTCGGTTTGCGACTAATTTGATGTGAGCGCCAAACATCTAAGTCCGTAAACCCTGAGCACATCGATACTTCAAGCGCTTTAAAACCTTCAAGCGCACCCAATTCTCGCCCCGAAAACCTTCCAGTGTCTCAAATCAGTACGCGCCATGAATAATTCAGGTGCACGTTTAGATACTAAATGGAATAATAGAATGGGTTGCGGAAGAAAGAGTGAAAAAAGCCAGGCACAGCCTGGTTCTTTCACTCCTTCGACGAACACAAGTTCCGACGACTTCGTCGGAACCTGTGTCTCTTTCGCACTCGGTTGTAGTCCCTCATCTCCACCTCGCTTTCAGGCTGCGGTGGTGGTGGGGTTGGCGACGATGGCAGGCGCTTCAAACACGGGCGCGTACTCGATGGCGTCGACGAGACCGAGCTCGAGCGCGGTCGGGGCATCGATCCACCAGTCTTGACCGGTGCTGCAGTGCTCGTTGATCATCTCGAGCGTCAGCCCGCCCTTGATATCCTTGGTGCGGCTGCACAGGATGCCGTAGGTCTGGTTCTGGAGGGCGTCGACTCGAGCCAGCTCAGCGGCGATTGCGCTGCGCGGACCGAACTTGACCTCGCTGTGGACTTCGTGGATGAGGACCCACGAATGTTCACCGATGATGCGCTTGTCGGCACCCTGAAGTACCCAGCCGGCGCAGGACGCGGCGCGACCCAGGACGGCGACCGTGACCTTGTGACCGCGCTTGCGCAGGCCACCGACTTCCTCGAACAGTGAGATGCAGTCCAGGATGCCGCCGCCCTGCGAGTTCAGTTCGAGGCGGATGCCCTTTTCAGCCGGAGTGGGCTTCGCCCAGAGGACGAAGTCACGGACCGAATCCTGGTCGATGCCCTTGTGGAACACATACCGCACTTCCGCGGCGATGACGGTATCAGTAGCGTTTGCGTTTTTCATAGTATTAGCCTTCATGATTTTGGACGCGAAACTCGATGGCAGCGATTGAACACCATGTCGCCTTGAGGCTGGTGGTGTCGACGCTGGTTTAGAGTCTCGTTCCGGGTTGATAAAAAACAACGGCTCTTTCGAACCGAGGACCGAACGCAGTGTTGTTCTGCGCTCATGTGGGGTTGTAGAAACTGCTGCTCACGCAGCGGTTTGTTAGCGGTTACTGCGCGGTCCAGCCACCATCAATCGAAATTGAGGTGCCGGTGATGTTTGCGGCAGCGTCGCTGGCGAGGAAGACGACGGTGTCGCCAATCTCGTCAACCTCGACAAACCGCTTCGATGGCTGTTTTGCTGCCAGTAGTTGAATTGCAGCGGCTTCTTGCGAAATCCCATCTCGGCTAGCCCTGTCCGAGATTTGTTTTTCCACCAGGGGTGTGCGCACCCAGCCTGGGCAGATAGCGTTGACCGTGATGCCGGTTTCCGCCGTCTCCAGTGCCACCACTTTCGTGAGCCCGACGAGCCCATGTTTGGCGGCAACGTACGCGGCCTTGTGAGCTGACGCCACAAGACCATGTGCCGAAGCGATGTTGACGATGCGACCCCAGCCTTTCCGCTTCATGTGCGGAATTGCCGATCGGATGCTGTGAAACGCAGAGCTCAGGTTGATTGCGATTACGGCGTCCCACTTTTCCGGTGGAAACTCCTCAACCAACGCTGTGTGCTGAATGCCGGCGTTGTTGACGACGATGTCGACTGCGCCGAATTGCAAAACGGTAAACTCGACCAGCTCCGAGATTTCGCTCGGCTTGGTCATGTCAGCTCCGTGATAGAGCACTTTTCGTCCACAGGTTTCAGCCAATTGAGCTTTCACTCGTTCGACTTCTTCTGTGTCCATCAGTCCGTTCAGCACGACATCGCAGCCTGCCAGTCCGAGTCGACGAGCGATACCAAGTCCGATACCACTCGTCGAGCCGGTCACCAGTGCCACTTTGTTCAGCAACTTGCCTTGCGTTTTGTCTTCAGTCATTCCGATTTCTTACGCTCCCACGCTCGCGCACAGGCGTCCTTCGGCTTTGGCGCGCGAGATAACTTCGCTCGCGGTATTGTAGCCGTTTTCCACCATGCGCATGCAGGTCGCTTCGGAGATGCCGAAGTTGAGACCAGCGACGTCGGGCAGACCGGTCTCGATGACGAGATGGCGGGATTCGTCGACGTGACGTGAGTTGCCGGCGACGGGGAAGAAGATTTCCCGCATGTGGAACCAGAGGTCGATCGGGTACTTCACTTCCTTCGGCATCGCAGTGGCGGGGCGGAACTTGCTGACGATGGCCGGGCGGTCGAAGAACTCGGTGGGGTTGTAGTGGTAGTAGGCACCATCGACGAGCAGCCGCGGGCGACCACCATCCATGTACCACTCGGGCTTGAACACAGTCGGAGGTGAACCCGACGCAGTCAGGGCCAGAGCCAGGTCGATGTCCTTGCCCTGAAATACCACAGGCTCACGCGTGAAGTAGTCGCAGGCAAGAATGCGGAGACGATCGTTGGCTTTGAGGCCGTGACGCTCGATCATCTTGGTGATAAACGGCTTCAGCGAGAACACGCCACCAACAGCCATGCTGACCGGGTCAGTGATGCTCAAGCCTGCCATGACCGAAGCCATGTTGTCCCGTTCCTTGCGCATGGCAAGAAAGATCGGAATCATGTCCTCGGGCTGGTAGCCGTTGGTCAGAAAAGCGGCGGTCAGGCTGCCGGCGGAAACGCCGAGAACTGCACCGATTTCGATTTTCTGTTCGCGAAGCGCCATCAGAACACCGAAGTGGTGGAAGATGTTCCAGCCGCCAGCGCCGAGAACGAGAGGAGAGCCTGCCGGGAGGCAGCCTTTCCTGTCGGTTAGTTTGAGAGAAGAAGTGGTCATCGTGACCTCCTCATACGTTGATGGTTGACAAAAGAGCGGCGAATCGCAAGATTCGTTGCTCGGCTTATGTTTCCAACCCGTGATCTCCTGAATCTCTACAAAGACGTTTTTTTGTGTTTGTAAGTAGTGGTTCAGAGGCGCTGTTGTTTTAATTGCCAGAAGATTAGATGTCGGGATTGCAGAATCACCATAGCTGAAGAGCTATATAAGCTCTAAGAGAAAAAATGGTTCTGGGAATTGTTTCAAAAGTAACTGTTAAGCTGAGAATGCTTATTCTTAGGCGTTTTCGGCGCGCGCGTCGGCAGGGCTAGCGCGGTCAGGCTATTTGCTTCGAACATAGCAGAGCTCACGATAATAGCGTCGGCTCGGCGTCGTGCTGCTCGTTGCAACGGCTTCCAGCTGGAATGCCGGATGGGGGATTTTTGTTTGGAACGTCCGCGTGGTTTGGTTTTGTATTTTCAACCGCTAGCGCTTGAAAATATAAGCGCCAGTCTGTCGTTTCAGCTTATGCCTTAACGGTTGGTAGTGGTTTGCGCTAGCGTGACTGGGTTCTGAAAAACTCCCAGATCGCTTCGCCGGTATTGATATCCTGGCAACAACGATCTTGCCGCCGTCCGGCTAGCAGGATACAGCCGGGCCACGTATGTGCACCGCCTTCGATGGTGTAAAGCATGACTTCGTTGCCTCGCGTGCCCCAGATGTCCTTTTTGACGCGCATGCCGTCTCGGGGATCGCGGTCGGGTTCATAAGATGTTCTGGGAGTGCCCTGACAGCGGTTGTGAGTGGTCCAAAAGTTGATCAGGTCCGGTACAGCGAACCAACCGCCATATCGAACCAGAGAAAGCCAGGCGGGGTCGATTTCTGCTTTTCCCAATTTGTCCGCATATTTGCCGACGCTTTTGGCTTTGCCGTCGCCCCAGTTGATTAGTGGGTCTTCGGTGCCGAGGAAAAAAACGATGGGCATCGGCTTAACAGCCGGACTTCGCGTTAATGCTCCTTCCATGCCGGTGGATGCCACCACTGCTGTTGCGGCGATTTTGTCCGGCAAACTGCAGGCTAACAGTTGGACGAAGTAACCGCCGTTGCTTAAACCGACGGCATAAACTCGATGTGTGTCGATAGAAGTGGTTTGAGCCAGCCTGTTTATTACTGCGTCGACATAGCCGACGTCGTCGTGGCGCTGGTTTTTCATGCCGTCTTCCCATTCGCCGCCGTTGCTCTCGCAATAAACAACGATGAAGTCATTGCGATTGGCTGTGCCGCTTAAACCGGTGACACCAATCATCGACTCGCCCGACATTTTCAAACCGGCGAACACCAGAATGACCGGTGTGGCTCGCGCATTATTGTGATTGCTGGGCAGATGGACTCGAAACGGCCTGGCGCCGCCAGAAACTTTGACGTAATCGACATAGTCTTTCGTTCGTGTGGCGGTGGCAGTGGTTTTGCCAGGTGTTGAAGCTGCGGCGGTCGCGTTGCGCGCCGGCATTTGTCTTGGGCTGACAGCGGCTTGCCGCCAGTTGGCGGGCGCCTGGCGCGAGGAACCTTGTGGTGCGGCGTTCGAATACTGACGCGCGGGCTGAATTGACATGCCGCCGCTGCGATAGTAATTGCCGGATTGTCGGTAAACTTGCGGCGCTTGCTGCTGTTGCGGCGAAACTTCAACTGCCTGGCGGCTGCCCGGCGTGAAGACATACTTGCTTTGCCCTGCAGTCGGTGACGAACTGAGGACTAGAGTGAGTAGTGCTACCGGTAGTATCAGTCGTTTCACAACGGGCTATCCGTCAATGATTACCGCCGCCGTATTTCTTCATCAGTTCTTTGGCCTGGTCGCTGTTCAACATGCTCGGATCAAAATTTGCCGGGATTTTTTTCTTGATCGAGTCAGGTATTTCGCCTCCGAACCAGCCGTTCTTGATCTTGTCCATCAACCCATCGGTGTTGCCGCTCTGAATCGCGCTTCGTATACCTGGAGGAATGCTGGTTCCGCCCATAGAACTCGCTGAAGGCGGCGCTGATGATGCTGCTATCGGCGGCGCTGGCTTTTGAACCTTGAGTTCCTGGCTGCGTTTGAGCTGTTCTTCCAGTCCTCTGACAATCGAGTCCAATCTCACTTTGACGTCTTTCTCGGGAAGCCCCGATTTGACGCTCTCTTCCAGTGCATTAAAGGCGTTCAAATACGCGGTGGTGCCGAATCCATAATTCTTCGCCGTCATAATCGTCGCCAGCAACTTCCGCCGCTGGTCTTCTAACGGACCAGGCGCGATGGTTGGGGCGTCTGCGTTCGAAACAATTTCCGCTTGCTTCGGTGCTTCAGATGGGCCCGCTGGAACGCTTGGTGCGACCGGCGGGTCTGGGGGCAGATCCTGACTATATGCAGGTTTAGAGTAGCTGGTAATCAGCGCGATGGACAAAAAAATTGCAGCTGTGCGTGCGGAAAGAACAAAAACCATCTGAAGCACCTCCACCTGTCTTATTCCCAGATTCATGAGAACAACTGCGTTTCACTTAAAATAAAGTGGATGTAGCGCAGGTGGGTTATCTCTGTTTCTACGACCGAGGTCGGACAGCTTCCCACCATCGAACGAATCCGTTCGGCTTGTTAATACTAAACTATGTAGCATGACTGCCCCAAAATACAGAGTCGCCGAGGTCTTCGGCAACTCTGATAATCACAAAACAGCCAGATGCATCAATCGGTGAGATTGTCGTTTTTGTCCGGCTGGTAGCCAATTTGCCTGACTCTCGTGACAGGTGGCGCAGCTTCGCTCACTGGCGATTGTCCGTTCACCTCGAGTGCTGAAATCGTTGGATGAATGTCGGCGATCGTATCTGTCGACGAGGTTGTCGGCAGTTTAAGTTCGACAATGCGTTCATCCGCAACGTCAGGGTCTGGTTCTTGCACGATGGCATTGGAACCGTTCAATAACGGGTCGCGGTCCTGTGCTAGGGAACCGTGATCGGCAGGGTCGCGTTCCTCCACGATGACATTGGAACCGTTCCCGAGCAGTTCTCGGTCGTGAGCTGCGGATCCGTTCCCGTTGAGGCCACTCTCCTTCGCGGTGGTATTGGAACCCTGCCCGAGTGCTTCTCGGTCCTGTCCAGCGGAACCGTTTCCGTCCAGACCTGGGTTCGGCTCGGAGCCGGTCGCCGCCTCAGAGCCCGGGTTTGGCGTCTGAGTTTTGCTTTGATTCAGCAATCGGTCCCAGTCGATGGAGTCGTCCTCCTCGTCGGGTTCCGTTTCAGTCCGGCGCTTCATCAGGATAACGACGATCACGGTGATCGCCAGACCGGTGAAGAAACCGGCAAGGTGCGCGTCGTAAGCAACTGCTGTGCCTTTGAGTCGAATCGGGCTTGCCATCACGCTGACGAACTGGTCGAACAGCCACTGGGCAATGAACACCGTCCCCAGGATGGGCAAGAGAGTCGGCCGTTTGCCGGTCGCGAACACGCTGACCACGAAGGCAGCCATGATCCCGGAGACAGCGCCGCTTGCGCCAATCAAGGGATACGGGCTCTGGACGTCGACCAGGTAGTGGCCAAGCGACGCTAGTAGTCCGCTGGCAATGTAGATCCCCATGAACCGCACTGCGCCGAGTCGGTTTTCTACCAGGGTTCCAAAAACCATGAGCATCAGCATGTTACTGAAGAAGTGATCGAAGCTGCCATGCACGAAAGTGCAAGTTAGCAGCGTCAGAAGCTCGGAGCCGATCTCCAGCAAGCTTCCTGTAGTCAGGCTATCTGTGAGACTGATAGGAATCAGTGCCCACTCGATAATGGTGGTCGGCACGCCGGTGTTAATCAGCTGCGCCAGTGTGAAAAGAAGAACAGCTAGATTGGCTAGCACAAGAAGCGGCAAAGCGACTGATGGAGTCCTGTGCGTATTCACGGCTTTGATCCCGTTATATGAGCTCAGTTCGGGGCAGAGAGCAAGGCGGCAAGCCGGATGGCCTGCCGCCCTGCGACGGAAATGCCAGTGCAAACTAGCCAAACAGCAACTGGCGCGCTGTCAGGTGGGTGGCGCGCCTAGCGGCGTGTCCGTTAGTGGAGCTATCGAAACCTAGTTGTCGCCCACACTGGTGGTCGAGCAAGACTGGCTGGTGATGTCGTCCTTGATCCGGGAAATCACGTTTTCGGCAGTTCGGGGTTGAACTTCGTGGACGTAAACCGGTTCGCCAATCGTCACGGTGACACCATGACGCCAGCGCAGGCGCATTTTGCCGAAGTCGGTTGCCGACTCGACGTCGCGAGTGCCGTAGCAAATGTGAATCGGAACGATTCCCACGGGCTTGCTCGATCCGAGCAAATCGCTGGCACCAAGCGCGATCCAGGCGGCTCCCTTTTTGAACTCGAGATACGTTCCAGTCGGGCTGATTTTGCCTTCGGGAAACATGGTGATGCGTTTGCCGTTGGCCAAAAGCTGGATCGAAATTGGGATTACGGTTTTGCCTTTGGTGCGATCGACCGGGTAACAACCGGCGGCGCCCATGAGGATAGCCTTCAAACCGCCCAGTCCACGCATCTCTTCGAGCGCGGCCATATAGCGAGTGCCGACTGGTATCAACGGGTAAATCACAACGGCATCAAGCATGGCACTGTGGTTCGGACAATAAATCAGATGACCTTCGGCGAGAAGATGCTCACGTCCAATCACGCGAACTTCGCCAATTTGCACCCAGGCCCAGACACGCGAGATCAGTTTGGCAAAGTGTTGCAAACCACGACTTTCGCGAGGAATAAAACCACTCGTCGTACAGAGTGCCGCGTATTCGCGGAAGCGCTTCCACCAGGATTTCCTGGGGGCCGCATTGTTGTGTCTAAAGAGACTCATATCTTAAACTCCCCGGCCAATGGCTCGGTTTGAATGTGCAGCGCACATGAAGTTGGCTGACCCTCGTGCTCAAACTTGAAAGTTCTGAGCGCGGAGGCGTGCCAACGTCGAATCACGGTTAATCGGGATTCGGAGATAGAAAAAAATGGTTCTGCAGTTACGGGTTAGGTTTAGATTTCGGAAGTAAAAATGAAATGTGCGATAAACGCTATCAAAGACTGGCCAAAGCTTTAAACAGCTAGTGCTAGCTCGCTATTTATGTTTTCTTTAGTTTTGTCAGGCTGACCATCGCCGCTTTTGTAGCGAAACAGCGTCGTGCTGCCTACCCCACAAATTAGAGCTGAACTCTTGGAAAGTGTTGTCAGTACCGTGCTTGTGATATTTCACAGTTAGCGCGAGTACGTTCGAGAGAGGTCCCCGGGTTGGCAAGTGTGGCTAGCCTAAACCCTATGGCATCTGCGGGTTGGAAGGCATTAGGGTGTTATTACACATCTAATTTACAACTTCGCTGTAAAAACCTTCCGTAAACAACAACACGCTGCACGTCACAACGAATATAATCCTCACGCTGCACAGCGCTGTTCGAACACGGAGAAGGGCTTAACATGGGCGTATTCATCAAACTCTTTCAATTTCTTCTCTGGCCGTGGCTGAATCGTAAGTTCAAAGACTTCTCAGCTGCCAGCGCCAAAGACAACAGCCAGCCTCACTTCGAAGTGGAGCGCAAGTACGGTTTGTCGAAAGAAGAGTTTGATGGAATGCCTGGTCGCCTCCGCGCCCTTGGTCTTTCAAAGAAGTCTGACGCGACAATCCTCGACACTTTCATACCTGCGGAAATCGATGGTGACATGATTCGCGTTCGCGATGAAACGTCCAATGCGATAACAGTCACTGTCATAACGCTCAAAGAGTGGGTTGATGTCGACGGAAGTCGTGAACGAAAAGAGCGCGAAAGCGGTCCAATCGACACCATCTCCCGCGAAACCTTTCTGGCTCTCGGACGCCGCCTTGCCGGTACCGAATTGATGTCGTTCAGCAAAGAGCGCGCCACCTTCAGTGGATATCGCGACAAGCGCAAAGTCACAGTTGCTCTGGATCTGGTTTCAGGTCTCGGCACTTACTCGGGCACTTATCTGGAAATCGAACTAATCGTCGAACGCCAGGAAGATGTTGCCGAGGCTCGCGCATTTGTTGAGAAGTTCGCTGTTGAACTAATCGGCTCGGAACGGGAATTCGCAATGTCCTACATGGAGATGCTCAAGCGTTCACGTCAGGAACAGAAGAAGAATTAGGAGCCGCTTACAGCATCCGCTTGGGGCATTGGCAACAATGTCGCGGCTGGTGCTTTAAACGGCTTCTAATTTCAACTGCGGTTGAATACAACGAACAACTGGCAACGCCTGAAATCGAACTGGCGCAAGCCGGTCACGAATCAGGTTTTGCTGAACAGCACTCGAGCCCCATGACTCGAGCAACGCAGAACAGCGCGTGCTGCTTTGTGTTGGTCACCGCCAGTCTTGCGGTAGTGGGGATGCGGCTTGCCGCATTCGAACCTAGGTTTGCAATGAGACGGACTGGCGCTGGTCGCCTGACGGGCATTGTTGTGACCTATTTTTCATAACCAGGCAAACGGCAGTCGGCATTCCGCTGATTGTGCGTGCCTCAAAAAGACAGGACCGGGGCTCAGGCACGGTCCAGAAAAGGAAACTATTATGAATACTAGAACCACATCAAACGCAACTCCGGAGCGAGAACTGCCGTTCTTGGTCGTCGACCAGGAGCGCATGACTCCGGCAGAAGAGCAATTCGCCAGTCGTTTCGACTCGCGACTGATCGGTCAGCCCGAGGCGCGCCAGATCGCCCTCGACGTGCGAGCCAAGTACCGCAACCCGCTGCGCAGCAGGGACTACCCGCTGGGCGTCTATTACTGCGTGGGCAAGTCCCGTCGCGGTAAGTCGCTCCTGGCTCAGGTGCTCGCCACGCTGTTCCACGGTGACAAGGATGCGCTCACCCGCATCACCGCCGAGGACTATCTGGACGACAGCCAGATGACCGACCTGACTGGTGCGACGCCGAAGTATATCGGCTATCGCGCGCCTGTCGAAGCCACCAAGATGTCTCGCGAAGAGCTGCTCAAGACCGACGGCTACAGCAAGGTGTCGGAGTGGAACCGCGTCCGCGTTCGCCTGGGCTCGAAAGAGTTCATCGACGTGGTCGTCATCGAAGAATTCGAGAAGGCCGGCTACGACTTCTTCAAGTTCTGGATGGAAGTGTTCGACAAGGGTCGCAAGACTCTGGGCAACGGCGAAGTCGTCGACTTCTCCAACACGGTGTTCATCCTCACCTCCAACATCGGCATGTCACGTGTCGAGAAGGAAGAGGCGGGCTCCATGGGCTTCGTTTCGAACAAGAAGACGCTGTCGCATGAGGAAATCGTGCGCGTCGTCCACGACGAGATGAAGCGTGCCTACAAGCCGGAGTTCCGTAACCGGCTCGATAGCGTCGTTGTCTACCGTGAACTGACGAAGAGCGATGTCGCCAAGATCGTCGATATCGAAGTCGACAAGATCGAAGAGCGCATCGTCAAGCAGATGCCTCGCGGTTCCGACTTCACGCTCGACGTTCAGGCGTCGGCGCGTGAATTCCTGCTTCACAAGACTGGCGGTGAGGTCGCCGAGCTGAAGCGCGTTCTCGAGGGCAAACTCGTGACTCCGATGGGTCGACTGCTCGATCCCGACAATGCAGACCGGGTGCAGGGCGGCGACTTGGTCCGCATCACCTGGGACGGCAAGTCCGAGAACCTGACGTTTGCAATCGGTCGCGGACAAGGCGACTGCGCAAGCGACCTGGAAGGCCTGAAGATCTACGGTGGTGACACCGCTGGCTCCCTCAAGGGACTCAGCCTTCAGCGCCGCGTCAGCAAGGCTCGCCAGAAGGCTCGTCGCGATGCCGAAAAGGAATGGACCCTGGTCCTCACCTTCAGCGGCAAGGATGAGTTCGAGGAGGAAGCTCCGGCTCTGATCCACGACGTCAAGAATGTCTTCGACGTTCGCGTCAAGGGTTACGCAATCCAGGAAGAGGCACCGTATTCGGTGACGCTCACTGTCATCGCCAGCGATGATCAAATCGGACTGGTGAAGGAGCTCTACCCCGAGCTCGACGCCAAGCCGGTCGTCCGCGCGCTGGTTCCTGTCAAGTCGTAATGACAGGAGAGCACAATTGCATGCAGACCTCACTGACGACTGCAGTGTTCAAACGGTAAGACCGTACACTGCAGTCGTAACCTGCAAGCAACCCACGGGTTGGCCCGAACCTTGAACACGCTGGCGCCGAGAGGCATCAGCGTGTTCATTTTTGTCCCGCGGGTACTAGTTGATGTAATACTAGTTCTTGTAGATGGTGCGTGCTCGACTCGAGTGGAGACCCCTGATATTTTCAACCGTTAGCGGTTGAAGTTCCGTTCGAAGAAACGGGCAAGTCGACAAGGTGGTCGCGGATATTTTCAACCGCTTAGCGGTTGAAGTTCTCTTCGAAGAAACGGGCAAGTCGACAAGGTGTCGCGGATGTTTTCAACCGCTAGCGGTTGAAGTTCCCTTCGAAGAAACGGCCAAGTCGACAAGGTGGTCGCGGATATTTTCAACCGTTAGCGGTTGAAGTTCTCTTCGAAGAAACGGCCAAGTCGACAAGGTGGTCGCGGATATTTTCAACCGCTAGCGGTGAAGTTCCCTTCGAAGAAACGGGCAAGTCGACAAGGTGGTCGCGGATATTTTCAACCGTTAGCGGTTGAAGTTCTCTTCGAAGAAACGGGCAAGTCGACAAGGTGGT
>JADYXR010000249.1 GCA_021772095.1 Candidatus Obscuribacter sp.
AAGAACCAGAAGACTAAGAAACTAAAGGAGGTAACAGTTATGTCAAGCGGCAGATTTGACTGTCGTCAACCGGCAAAAGGCCTTGACGCCGATCAGCAATCATCAAATTAACTGGAGACGGGCCTATAGTGGTGCCGCGGGTAGTGGCATGAGGATATGCGAAGGATATCTGTTCAGATCTCAAGGGTGCGAGCACAGCCGTTCTTGCTCAAGGGCGTGAAAACGAAGTCGCAAGTGTCGAAGCGGAGATCTCTCATTTCGAGTTCACTGTGGTTCTGTCTGTCGAATCAAACAATTGGAACCTTCCACCAATTTCAACCTGGTCCAAACAGCAGTTCAAAAAAAACAAGCCAAACAAAAAACCACCCAGATTGCTCTCGGGTGGTCTTTTACTACTGCCTGATTGACCTCTTGCGGAGGTTCAGTATTTCACTACGCTTCGTTCAGAAGTCCACGTAATGCAGGCTCACTTGCTATTGTTTCTGACAGCGCTGTCTGTCGTTTCCGCAAGGCCTCTCGGCTCAACGCACTCATCCGTTTGGTGTGTGCTCACCGTTTATGTCATAAGTTTATCACCCTATCGTCATATCACAACTACCCCAATAGACATTTAAGAGAAGACCAGCCGCTATTGCCAAGTATTCCGATTTTGTTAGCGTTGATGCCGATCAGATTATTAAATGGCGATGGAACTATAGTGGTGTTGTCTGTGGTGGCTTGGTGATATGTAGCCGGATTGTTTTGGATATATTTTAGATATATAAATAGTCAGTACCAAGCTGTTTTGTTTTTGGGAGAAAAAAATTCAGAATCATTCGGTCAACATGAACCCTGTAACCATGGGGTTGTCTACCCCAGATCCCTTTTCACAATAGCGGTGATACAGTGAGTTAAGGGTCAAGGTAGTGGGGTTGCACCGGAATGAGCGTTATTTCCTATCTTCGGGCAGTCACTGTTGCGACCATAGCCGTCGCTGCTGCGCCATTTTGTTGGGATGCAAGCGCAGCACAGCCAATTAGACCGGAATATCAGAGCGGCACCAATTCTGCTTCTCCAACCGTCGGAAATCAACCTTCATCTAACAAATTTGCTGAAGTGAAGAAACGAATCGAATTCCCTTCAGCCAATCCGTTTCCCAATTCGAGAGTTTGGACAGATCAGGAAAAGACTCTATTGATGGAGTCCCTTGCGGAAGCCGCCACACTTGCTCCTGGACTCCTTGAGAATATTACAAAGGACCGAAAGTTAGCGGTCTTCAGAGTTTCAAAAGCTAATATGGGCGGTGAACGATCGTTGGCGACTGCGTTTGTATCGAATGGACGCATCGTTTTTGCGGATTCATTCTTCGATCGTGGAATTCTGGTTCGAAGTTTATTGCACGAATTAATTCACGTTGCAGATTGCGGGCATCGAATTAGTCTTGGCCGAGATTGGATCGGTTTTGCCAATCCAATAATTTCGGAAATGCGTGTTCGGCAAACCTTCAGAGAACCCTTTTCATGGACTGAGGAATCGCATTTTGCGAAGCTGTCGAAAGATTTTAGCGCTTATGGCTCTCGACGACTTGTCGAATCACTTCCCGAATACTTTGCTGTGAGATTGGTCAATCGACAAACTGAGATTCCGGACTCACCTGAATCGCGAACTCTAGATCGGCTTCTTCACCCGAATGAGAACGACCTCTCGTTTTTTCGACAATATAGACTCGCGGAAAACGCCGAAAATATGAACAAGACGGACAAGGCTCTAACCTATTACATGGCTGCGTCAAAGTGTGACCCTAGCTGGTTTTCAGTGCATGTCAAACTTGCAGGAGTTCTGAAGGGAAAGAGAGAGGCCATAGAAGAGCTGAACAAAGCACTTGATTTGATGGACCAATCTGGCATTCCTTCAAGTGAATCTACCGCCGTAGGTGTAACGGTGAGAAAAGCGCAGCTACATGCATCTTTGGGCGACAGGGTCGAAGCTGATGCACTTATGAGCAAGGTGGTCAGAAATACCCTTGGTGATTCGAGTTGGCGGTTCTACTTATCCCACATCAACGAAAGTTTGCATCAGTATGGTGCGGCTGCAGCGGACCTGTATGCGTCAAGGTATTTCGACCGGACAATCGAATGCTCGTTCGGTAAATTTACTAACAGTGCGAATGTCTTCCAACGATTCAAGAAGTCTCTAAAAAGGGGAGCGGGCCTAGGAGAACTTTATCGACGACGAGCCATTTTTAACGTACTCGAGGGCGACCGCGCGGATGTGGAAGAGCGACGGAAGTACTATGAGGCGGCCATCCACGATTACGGGAAGAGCATGGAACATCAAGGTGTCGGCATGACGGAAGGGCTTTTCGAGTGCGCACAAATTTGTATCAGGATGAAGGATCAATCGCAAGCAGCTATCTTCCGGGATGCGTTGCGTGAACTGGATCCTATATCATTACCTGCTTCAGTCATTGCGTTGCAGCTTCTAGAATTTGGTGGCGATCGCCAGGATTGCGAAACGCGGTACCGCTCGCTCCGTGAATTGATTGAAAAGAAGTCAGAACCTGAAAAGAGGCGACCAGAAAGAAGCCAGTGGCCAGGCTGGCTTGCTGATAACGGTTCATCAGAATTTTGATGGTTCCCTAGAATTAGGACAAACAAAAACACCACTCAGATTTTACTCTCGAGCGGTGTTAAAGCTACTGTCTGAAGTGCCCCTTGCGAAAGGCACAGTATTTCATCACGAGCGCATCAGATGTCTGCGTGGTGCGGGCTCACTTGCTACGGTTTCTGAC
>JADYXR010000250.1 GCA_021772095.1 Candidatus Obscuribacter sp.
CACCACTTGCAATACTAAAGCAGCCTGATATCATAATAAGAAGATGAGCACCCAGAGCCATGATCATCAAATTTCAACTACGCTAGAGACATCCCCCGCGCATCTCCTCGATCAACATTTCTTTGTTCTCGTGGAATTTTTCGCGCCATTGATCGGGTGGTTTCAACCCGATATAGAATTCCTGATCGGCAAAGCGAGCGGGATCAGTTCCATCATCCGGACCGCCGACTTGTGAGAGAACTGTCGTTATTTCGGGGAATTTCAGAACCTTCGTTCTGATCTCTCTAGCTGTTTTCACTGACTCGTCGAGCGTGACGCTGCCTGGTTTTATAGTGGCTCGCAACCAAATATTTCCCTCTTCCAGGTGAGGAAGAAACTCGGAGCCCAGCCCCATGAATATGTGAACTGATCCTGCGAAGGCTGCTATGGCCAGTGCGATGACAATGAGCGGATGTCGTAAGGACCAGCGCAAAGATGGTGCGTAAAAGAAGTTGGAAATTTTGACTAGCGGGCTTTCCCTCTCGGTGGGTGGATTCTTGGCGTACCAGAAGGACAGCAACACCGGAATGATCGTGAGCGCTGCCACCGCCGCACCGATCAGTGCGGTCACCATGGTGATGGCCAGTGGGCGGAAGAGTTTGCCTTCGACGCCGCTGAACGTAAAAATAGGCAGAAACGTTGCTATGATTACGGCGATTCCCGAGACGATCGGACCGGCCACTTCACGCGCTGATTCGCCTAGCAGAATCAGCCTTTCCTGGGCGCTCATGTCTTTACCTTCGTCGGACAAACGACGAATGATATTTTCAGTCATGACCACTGCGCTATCTACCAGAATTCCGAAGTCGATAGCGCCAAGACTGAGCAAATTAGCCGGAATGTCGAATAGCGTGAGATAGATGAATGCGATCAAAATCGAGATCGGAATAACGATGGCGGTAATAAACGCAGCCGGAATGTCTACCAGGAAGAGCACAAGGAACAGCAGTACAAGCCCGATTCCGACGGTAATGTTTTTACCGACCGTTTTTAAGGTTTGCTCGACCAAGCCCGATCGGTCGTAGAGTGTTTCGAAATTGACCCCTTGCGGCAAGCGTGAAATCAGGTCGGGAAGCCGTTCCTTTAACGCCGCCAGCACTCGCGAAACATTCTCGCCTCGCCGCAGAAGAACAATTCCTTCGACGACGTCATCCTCGTAGTTCTTTCCGACTTGCCCGCGACGGACCATTGGTCCGATTTCTATCGTGGCAATGTCTTTGATGCGGATAGGAATTCCTTGCTCGGTTTCTTTGACAACGACTTCCTTGATGTCATCAATACCGTTTAGCAATCCCAATTGTCGAACGATCATGGCTTGGCCGTCGCGTTCCATGAAGCCACCACCGGAAGTGGCATTGGAACGTTCGATCGCGCCGAATACTTCTTGCAACGTGACATCGTAAGCTCTCAGCCGGTGCGGATTGATTTGCACCTGGTATGTTTTAGTCGGACCACCTTCGCTGACGATGCCGATTACACCCGGCACCTGACGGATAACCTTTTCCAGATCCCACTGCTGAATCGAGCGCAATCCCATCGGTGAGTAATAATTGCTATGCAAGGAGTAGCGATAGATTTCACGCAGAGAGCCGACATCCGGTTCCAATTTGGGCTCAGCGTCCGGCGGCAAATCAGCACCGCTCATGCGCTCCAATACTCGCGCTCTTGCAATGGTCGTGTCGGTGCCGTCAGTGAAAGTGACTGTGATTACGGAGAGCGCGTATAGTGACAATGATCGCAAATCGGTTTCTGCTGGAATCCCATAGAGTTCTTTTTCAAGTGGGATGGTGACGAGCTTTTCGACCTCCTCCGGTCCTTTCCCCGGAAACAGAGTGATGATCCGCACCTGCGGATTGGATAGCTCCGGATAGGCTTCCAGCGGCAAGCGTTTCCAGGCGAAGGCACCGGCGATCAATATAATTGCGGTGGCGATAAGAGTCAGATACCTGCCCTTGAGAGCGCCATTCACAAGTTTGTCTATCAGGTGATACATCAATGGACCGACAAAGATGCATTAGTTTGCCACGCCGTGGGCTTTTAAGGTCCGTTTGCCCGTAAAAATCGTGTTATAAGATATAAATCTCTTTTTTATAAGAGGCAATGTGCGGCAACTGAAACTTCTGTAGACGGCGCGATTTCAAGCTGCCAAATCATCACAAAGAAACGCACCGCCGGTAGTGGCGATGCGTTTTGAGCTATTGTTTCGGGATTCCATTTTGTTCTGCCAACTCAGGCAATCTTCGCTCCGTTCTAGCGCCGGCTGCTGTCAGCGCGGCGCTGCGGAGTCCGCCGAGCGCTCGCATTCCTCGCATTTGCCTACTAATCTCGAGTACTTCATCTTTAAGCCGCTCGCGATGTGGGCTACGGATCTATAGCTTGGACTGCGCTTGCCTCTCTCGACGTTACTTATAAAGGCTCTGTCGATGCCGCTTTTCTCGGCCAGGTCTTCCTGCGACATGCCCAATTTTTTTCGGCGTTCGTTGATTACCCTGCCAAGGCATGTGTATATATGTGGATGTCTGTCTGTCATTTGAATTTCACCTCCTGCCTCGATGACGGAACACTTGTATTTTGGTTCCCGAAATTTTCATGTGTCGACTCGGCTACAGAAAGTTTTGAGAAGAATTCAAAATCATCGCACGGGTGCTTGTGTACAGGTGGCATCACTTGATTCCGTGTGTGCTAAAACCGAAACATCGGTACATTAGCAATTGAGGGCAGTTTCATGGGCAGCGAGAGAGATAATAATTCCCCCTTGCGAGAACTCGAATGGTTGTCTAAGTTTTACGAGAAACGTGGACGCAAGGATCTAGTGCAGGACATTATGTCCAATTTGCACAACATCGTTCCATCACGCCGTAAATCCGGCGAGCAGAACGCTCCAAATCATTCAGGTAACGGTTCCCGAGAAGGCAATTAGTTTCTATTCTAAGAATTTCTCTCGGGACACGCGAGAGGCTACTACTCCCCCGCTAATGGGGGAGTTTTTTTGCTGTGAATCGACGAATTTATACTAGATCATATCATAGGATTTTTGTGAGGACAAAAACCCGGAGATTGCCTGACCCTAGAGGGTACAAGCAACTACTCCGAGCTTTTGTTTTTAAACTCTATCGCCCGGTCTAGCCCGCGATTTCCTTCACCATCTCAGCCAATCCCGTAACCACGCGGCTCATCGATTGGTAATCGACAGTGTCGGGAGTGTCTAGCTCCGTGTGGTAGTGCGGGTTTCGGAAATTGGCGGTGTCGGTGATCATGATAGCCGGGTAGCCAAACTGCCAGAACCCCCAGTGATCGGAGCGGCCAATGTCGCGCACGAAATCCGGCGCGGCGACGCCATCGGAGGGGAAATTGCCGTGACGGCGAAACGACCCGATGCACTGGTGCAGCAGCTGGCGTGATTTCCAGTTGCCGACGAAACCGAGGAAATTCCCCGTCGTCGGATAGACCAGGTTGAACGGAAACGGATAATGCTGGGTGTTGTCTTCGTGTTTGAAGAAACCCAACATTTCCAAAACCATCATCCGTACCTGATCGCCATTCTGGTGGCACATCCTGGCGTATTCATAACTGCCCATGGTGGTTGCCGGAAGGCAGGGATGCTCTTCGTTGGCGAAGGCGACAAATCGAATCGTGTCGTTGGGCACGAAGTCTTTGAGCAATTTCGCCAGAGCGAGGACGGCGGCCGTTCCCGAGGCGTTATCGTCGGCGCCGGCACTGCCGGGAATAGAGTCGTAGTGCGCGCCGATGACGAGCACACGTCCCGATTTCCCCGGCAAAGTGGCGTCGACATTGCAAACCGTTTTGCCCAAAAGCTCGAATCCATGCCTCTGGGGCTTGTAACCGGCAGCTTCGAAGGCACCCGCGATATAGTCGACACTGGCGCACAGTGCGTCGTATCGACCGATGTGGCGTTCGCCGATAGTGCCGGCCAGGTAATGAACATGCGCGGAAAGCAACTCGGCGGTTTGACTTTGCAAACCGCTGAGAGCAGGCAACTGACCGGCAAAAGATTCGCCCGGCATGCGGGTGAACGGCGAGGTGAGCGCGCGCAAAAGTTTTCGTGTCAAATTTCTGTGCATAAGTAAATCTCTCTTTCTACTCGGTTGAGCAGCTAATGTCAAAAGAAACAGGACTTTTGCGCGCGGGCTTACTTCCGGAAGTAGCCGCGTTGGTCGATGATCTCGAGCACCGGGGCTGGTACCAGATAGCGTACGTCGCGACCTGCTTCCAGCCAGTCTCTGACAAGAGTGCTGGAGAATGGGAAGAGCGGGCAATCCACGAACACCATGTCGGCGTTCGGAATCATGCGGCGCCATTCCCGGATGTTGCGCTGATTGCCGACGCGCTTGCGCGGGCAGACGACCAGGCGGGCCAGTTTCAACAGCGACTCACGCCTGGCGTAATCCCTGATCACAGGCAGGTTGTCGTCGCCGATGATGAAGTTGAGACGGACATCGCGCCCGTAGATTTTCTTGAGCGCGCGCAGCGTGTCGATCGACCAGGTGACGCCCGGTCTGTCGACTTCGATTGACGACGCTTCGAACAGGGGATTGCCTGAAACTGCAGCTGCAGTCAGTTCGAAGCGAACTTCCTTGGGAAGCAGATTCGCCTTCTTGTGAGGCGGTTGTCCCGATGGAACGAACAAAACTTTTTCCATCTCGTACTGTTCGCCGGCTAATTGCGCGACCAGGAGATGAAGATTGTGGGGCGGGTTGAAGGTTCCGCCCATGATACCGATCTGGCGCATAAGCTTCTGCTTTCTGGTTGCGAGGTGTTTGAAACTGGCGGGCTGGCCGGTTGCAAACACTTCGGGTTAATGAGAGTACGCGCCTCTAGCCAGTCAGGCAGCCGGTTTTAATGGCAGCTTGTGGAACTGGAGGCGCGGAAAAATCGTTTCGTCAGCGCTGAGATCTGTCTATCCAACGCTCACGAAACGCAATTTCATTCAGGGAACCGCTCTGGTGTCGACCGTGATGGAAAACGGCATGTCAGGCAGCCAGCGGCTGACTTCGAGCTTTCCGTCGACTGTCGCCTTATCGTTGGCACCAGGGGTGATGACAGCTTCCTTGAGTTTCAACTTGCCGCCGATGCCGACGTTGACCTCGACTCCGTCGATGTTTTTCAACGTGATTACGTTCCCGGACTTGGTCGCTTCGCATGAAACTCTGGCGGCAATGTAGACGGTGACGCCTTGTTTTTGAATCGTGGTCGGCGTGGTCGTGAGGATGAAACGGTTGCCCGTGCGCTTGATGTGGGTGGGCTTGAGCGGGGACAACAACTGGGCGACTTTGCCCGCTCGTTTTTGAAACTCGTCGAAGGTCAATTCTTGTCCGTCCGGCACCACTGCTTGCAGATTGTCGGGGTCGACTGCAGGGGCGGTGGAACTGGCTGTGACGTTGTCGGAGATTACGGCTAGAGGCGGAGACTTGTTGGCGGAGTCGGAGCGGTAAACCGCGAGGACGATCACCAACAGTAAGAGCACCGAACAGACCAGCATTGTTTGCATAGTTTTCATGGTTGCTTCGTTGGTTTTGCTTTGCAGCAAATTCGCAATAGTAATTTTAGTCGGAAGATTAGGACAGAGGTCTTGAACTCACTATGAAATAAATTTTTGATATAAGCGCAGGAATGCTATTCAAAAGTTCTATAGATAAGCAATGTTGACAACTGGATAACGCGCTGCTTGGAAACCAAAAACGCTAAGGCTACGGTTTCGCTAGCGATACTAGCTTTCGTCTCAAAACCATGCGAGCTTCCGACAGGAAGCGGTCTCGGCCGGTGCCTGACACTTCGTCGCTGTCTGCGGATAATCGGCCGCCCGCACTGGTTTGCTCAGCTTGAATCAATCCCGCCAATTTGTGCCGACTTGACGAAAGTTTGAATCCACGCGCCGAATGTCGGGCCAAAGTTCGGCCGCTGTTTTTCACCTTTTGAAGGGCGGACGTGTCGATGAAGAGGTCCGGCATGAGCCCGACTCGATGGATGTACGCACCGCCGGGCAGGTAATAACGTGCCGATGAAATCTTGATCGATGTGTTGTTTGGAAACTCCCAAACCCTTTGCACAATGCCCTTACCGTACGTCCGCGCGCCGACGATCGTGGCGCGTCCGTTATCCCGTAAGGCGCCGGCGAGCATCTCGGCCGCCGATTTTGTGTTCTCGTCGACCAGCACCACGATTGGCTTTTGACCAGCCACGTTATCGAGGCGTTGTTTCTCGGCCCGCACTCCATCGAGTGTAGAAATTGCCGAATCAACGCCGAGCATCATCTCCTCGGAGTATGCGAGATTGTCGGTCGTGCCCTTCATTGTCACAAATTTTCCACTATTGGCCAGCAGTGAAAAGACATCGAATGTGGTGGCGATCGATCCGCCCCAGTTGTCTCTCAAATCCAAAACAATTCCGCGAGCTTCTTTTAACTCAATCAGTGCGCGCGCCGTCTCCGGCACGCAGTTGACCGAGTTGAATGTGGCGATGTGGATGTAGCCGACTTGTCCATCAAGCATTTTATGGTCGACCACTTTCGTCTGTTGCTGCAGAACTCTTTTCTCTACCGTCGTACTTTCGTCTCGGTAGAACGTGTATTCATCAGCCAGTGAATCAAGCATCGCGTTGATGGCCGCGTTTGCCGATTCGTGTGTCTTCATGGTTCCGTCGTATTTGTGTCTCCATGAAGTCCAGTTTTGAAGCCGTTCTCGATAGAGAAAATGATTGCCTATTAAACTCCAGATCTCGTCGTAAAGGTGATCGTTATCCTCTGACAGTTCAGTCATGCGCGCAGTTTCACTCGCTGCCGGAGCCGCCTGGGTGGCAGGTGTTGCACCCCAGAAAAAAACCGAGACCAGCAAGCTGACCGCGAATACGGTTGAGTTGTTCCAGTTATTTTTCACGGTTTTTAAGTTACTGATCGCGCTATTATTCAGCGATCGCGACGAGAGGCAAATGTCGGTGGCAGTCGGCTTTTGATCAGTGTTGCTTCAGAAAAGTTTCGGAGTTGAAGGCGACTATTTCTTCGTGAAACCAGCTGTAGCGCTGATTGTTAGCTGCATCTATTACCACTATTGCACATGGTGGAAAATCTCGCTAGGGCAAACCGCTGTCGGGTACGCTGTTTCGGATATGTCAGTCGAACTGTTGCGCGGTGTGCTAACGCTGTGTCGAGTAATCGACAAGAACAAGGAAGCCAATTTAGTTTGATCGCTGACAATATCTTCTTAGCAAAACTCTTGATATGTGATGCTGAAAACCCAGTACTCGTGGCGGTTTTGAGCAACATTGAAAAACTCTGGAAAGGCGGATGGTTAGACGCGTTGCAGGTTTAATCGCCAGGCTTGAGATGAACACTGTATCCTGTGCAGATTTTCAAAGCGCTGTGATCGGCGGGTTCGCGATGGATTTATGTGCCTACTGGTAAGTTCGCTAGTGCAGCGCCTTTGATTCGATCGCACTTTATTCGTTTCTAAAAAAATCATTCTAAAGAAAAAATCCGGCTCGGGACAATTCCCTGGAAGCCGGACCTGATCTATTTTTTTTGCAATGTCGTAGAGAAGGTTAGGGCGAAGGTCCGGGGTTAATGTCCCAGAGCTTCCATAGCATCATGAGCGTCGAAACTGCGAACGCTGGTGTAGCGTCTGGTTGTTTCAATCGTTCTGTGACCGCCAATCTGGGCGACCAGAAGGAGATCGTTGCCGTTTTTGACGAGGTTGCTCAGGCAGGTGTCACGAAGAACTTGTGCGGACAAGTTGAGGTGAGCCTTGTGACCAATCTTTCTGACGATTAAATCGATGCCGACCGTGGAGATGCGCTTGCCTTGTGGGTTGAGGAAGAGAGCGCGTTCTGCGGTTTCGCCGAATTTTTTGTGGCGGTCGATCAGCCATTGAATCAAAGCGCGGCGTGCCACCGTATTCAGTGGTATTATGCGGCCGTCTTTGACGGTGATACGACCGGTGTGTGCGCTTATATAGATGTCGTCGATGTCGAGCGATGCGCATTCGCCAATCTTGATTCCTGTGAACAAGAGGAGAAGAACAATCGCTTTGTCTTTAGACGACTTGGTGCGATAAACGGCGTTGATGAACATCTCTTGTTCGTGCACGGTCAGGCAACGCGGCGTGGATTTCGGCCAGGCTTCGCGCTCGACGCGACCCATGTCGACGCCAACGAAATGGAAGATGTCTTCGATAGCCGTGAGGCTGTTGTTGATTGAATTCAACGATGCCTGATGTTCACTCTTAAGAAAGTCTCTGTAGTTGTTGATGATTTCCGACCAACCCTTGTCGTTGTCATCCATTAAGGAGGAGATGCCCTCTTCATCAGAGAGATAGGAGAGAAACTTTTTGTTTCTCGAGATGTAAGCGCGTTTGGTGTGCGCTGAAAAGTCTTTGCTATTGAGCTTTTGTTCGTACTCAATAATCAGATTGGAGAGTTCTTGCGGAAGTGCTGTTTTAACCATAACCATTCCCTAGCGATTTTTTTGTCTGGGGGAGGACTTGATATTGCGAAAGTCCCGACGTCACCTACCCTAGGGATATTGTGTGACCATTTTGTACCCGCCGGGGGGAAAATACGAAGACCGTCACGTTGCGGTGAAGTTGTTTTGGTCCTGTGGAATATTCGGCAATATCAAAGCGAATAGCCGCATCACTTAAAAGTGAGGTTTAAACGGTTCTGCGATTTGCTGTCGGCGGCCTTAGCGCCAGGCGAGAACTTGGGGCTGGCGTGCTAAATCGGGTCTTGATCGGCGTTTTAAACGCATTTATTAGATGGTTTAACACTGCTTAGAAAGTCTTGTGCCATTAGCTCGGTGTGGATAGGGTCGTGGGTACTCTTCGTCCCAATCACCTTCTCGAAATACCGCAGCGCACTGAAACTTTGCACATTCAAATTAACAGCTTAAGCACCTGGTTGGTCGCTGGATTTGGTTTGCCTTTCAAAACGCTCTGTTTTATTTCGATGCATAGTGACGGACGTGAAGAGCTGAACCCACAAGAACTCTAATTAAAAGAGCACACACATGTTGAAAAACCTCCTTTTGGCTTCGGTCGCTGGACTCGCCCTCATGGTCACCGCAGGAACTTCCACCGCCCAGTCGGGTGGCGTCTATGTCGGACCCGGTGGTATCAGCGTCGGCGGACGCGGCTTCCAACTTCAGATCGGCGGCGGCGGCTACGGTTACAACCCCTACGGCGGCTACGGCAATCGGTACGGCAATCCGTACGGCAACCGGTACGGCACTCCGTACGGCGGTGGCTATGGTGGCGGTTACGGTGGCGGCTACAACCGCAACAACCAGTATCGCTACCCGCAGTATCCGCAGTACCGTCCGCCCGTCGTCCCGAACCGCTACCACCCGTCCTACCCGCACTACCACTACCACAACGGCCGGTAACCGTCGCGCTTCGGCGCAACGTTGACCGGGTGGAGTGAGCTGAGCGCTTAATCGGTTTTTGGCTGGGGAGGCGCCTTACGAACAAGTTTGGCGCCTTCTCGTTTCAGATTCCGGCAAGCAGCGAACCATTCATAGCAGCAACGCGGTGAACGGAGTCGCGAGTCGAACGTTGAAGAGCTGCATCCAATGCAGCCTTTGACGTTTTGGCTTTGAGGAAAATTATACTAGCACGGCTAATACGAGTGGTGGTAGTTTTGAACACTTGAGCTGGTGAGAGTCGTGCCGACTGGATGCCACAGTTTCTTTCGGAGTTCTGCTCCCTGTTGGTTATCGATAATTGTGTGGTGCCACACCAATTGCTTTTAACGATGGGTTTAGGAACTGCTAATAATTCGGAACGCTCACCTTAAGGCTCACGGTCAGGGCATGGTGTGCGTTCGCAATATCACCGGCGGTACGTTAATTAGCCTTAGCCGTTCTTGCAGCTGATACTGATATTGCCGATTTTTAAGCGTGTTAAGAAATCCCCGAACACCGCGAGTTTCGCTAGTACCACGGCGTTGTTTCAGTCGTGATCGCCCCACTGGGACTGATCAGAACAACGGCTTATTACATAGCAAGTCTGATGAACAAGCTGAAGTCTGATTTGAATCTAATTACGCGTGTGTTGTCTCAGTCGCTCTTCTTTTGATAGCAATGAGGTGTCTTTTCACTTTCCTTCTTCGAGCCCACGCACCACTTCCAATCTTCGTCCAGCTTCCGACATTCGATCCACACCTGGTGTGTAGTTCTGTCCGGAAACGAATTGGTGGTGTGTCTTTGTGGGATTTCGAAGTGGTTGGTTTCTCAGGTGGTTAGCTTCTTTAGTCCGCACCCGCCGAGCTATGCTTTGCGATTTGTGCGTTCGAAACAAACTAACCGCGATGTTCGCATGTATCACACGCCGGCTCGGCCCTCAGGACGTGTGATTGATCATTCGGGCCAAATATTTTGCGGAAGTATACACATGAGCACACTCGGTCTTCTCACCAAGCACTCTGATCTCGTCTCTGTCGAGCGCGACCTCGTCGCCCTTGCCTGGGACGTTTCCACGCGCGCCCACTGTTTCCAGTCCAACTTTCCGGTCGGTGCCGCGCTCGTGGCAGTCAATGCCGCCGGCGTCAGCAAGACCTTCTCGGGATGCAATGTCGAAAACGACTCGTTCGCCGCCACCATCTGCGCCGAGCGCAACGCTGCCACCACGGCTATCGCCGAGGGCTTCACCTGCTTCACGCACGTCGCCGTCGTCTGCCGCAAGCATCCCGGCGGGTCGCCTTGTGGTCTGTGCCGTCAGGTGCTTCGTCAGTTCGGCTCCAGGGACGCCGTGCTGCTGAACATCTGCGACCACGACAGCAATGTCCTGCGCGCCACCGTCGGCGAACTCCTGCCTGCCCCCTCGGGCAAGGCGGAGCCCTACTGCGGACTGCACTACACCGAGCGCCAGATCGTCGACCGCGTCCTGCGGCAGGTCTCGCTCTCGCATGTGCCGTATTCGAAGAAAGCGCGTGGCGCTGTCGTCGTGGCCGCCAACGCCGAAGGCGATCGCAAGCGCTATGCCGGCACCCAGGTCGACAACGCCAGCTACGGCGGCACCATGTCGGCTGAACGCGGCGCCATCGCAGCGGCCGTTTCAGCCGGCTACAAGAACATCCTCAAGCTCGCCGTCAGTGGCGAGAATCCGATCGACGGCGAGTGCCTTCAGGTGCTTCGCGAGTTCGGCGGTTTGACGGCGGATGTTCTGTTTGTCGGCGCCGACAAGTCGGTGGTTCGCGCCACCCTCGACCAGCTCCTGCCCGATTCGTTCGGACCCGAGTCCCTCTAATCCAGGGACTTCGCACGGCCAGGTAATCCTGAGCCTGCACTGCCGGTGGTGCCGATTGCGATTGTCGCATCGGCGCCGCCGGCAAGGAGCTACGCTCGCATCAACTTTGGTGTGAGGCAACACGACGGCGATCCTCGCTGTCTGTTTCACTTCCCCCCGAACTGCAAACAACTGTTCCGTCCCGGACAACAAGACCGAAAGGAGGTCACGATGTACATTTGCAGCTGTCATGCCGTGACCGATGGAGCCGTAAGGGCCGCCATTAAGTCCGGCACCAAGACTTTTGCGGAGCTCGCTAAACTGACCGGAGTCGCCACTCAATGTGGTATCTGCGGTCGTCAGGCTAAAGCTCTGTTCTACCAGATATTGCACGAAGAGACCGGCGTTGAAACCCCACCGCAACGCGAAGCGCGGAGGCTTGCCGAGGCTGCTGATGCTGCCGCGCAAACGCCTTCGTGCGCTGCCACGCCTTGTGGTCGCGCCGGTGGATGCCAGGGCTGTCCTTCGTTCCACACGCATGACGACAAGCCGATCGAGTAGTTGCGAGCCGAGCGTTTCTTGACGCTCCGCCGCACTGCCCGTAATACCAACTAGCGGCAGGAGAAATTCGTCTCCTGTCGATTTCTATCCTCCGACCAAATGGAGTTTGTCATGGATTTACTGTTCGGATTTTTCAACTTCATCGGTACCTTGATTGCCGGCGGCTTCACTCTGGTTCTTGCTGTCTGTTCGGGTGGCTGGATTTGTGGCTTCATCGGTAATCTAGTCACCTTCGCGTACACCGACAAGGAGAGCATCACTCCCGGCACCACAATCGGTGTCGTCGGCTTCGCGCTCTGGGCAATCTACTGCCTCTTCACCGCCGCTTCCATCGGCGCCGCATTCCTCGCGGTTCTCGGCCTGATTGCCGTCGCCTGCGTGGTGCTTTTCTTCGCCTTCTTCGTGTTCGCGCCGCGCTAATCGCGCTGGGCGTTAAAGCGAGATGCTGTTCAAGCTTAGTCTTGAACAGCATCTTTCTTTAAATCATTACTACTAGTCGATGTAGCAAGCTTGGATTGTGCGATAAAATTCGACACTCAGGCGCAGTGCGGCTTTGATCGCGACGGCGATGGCTTCTGTCGTGCCTGTTTGTGTTCCATCGAAAAGTTTGCCCACTTTTCAAAAAGCGCCAAAACGGCGAGCTCCTGGTGGTTTGGTTCTATCGCAGTCTGGGACGGTTCCTTCACGATTTCCGTACCTAGATAGGCTCGGGCTCTTTGAGAAGCTCCATCGTATCTTCAAGTTTTTCTTTTTTCGGCAGTGGATCCTCAACTTTGAGCAGTGGATACTTTCGCCTGAACTCTTCCAACTTTTTGGGGGTTACACGATCGCAAAAGTTGACGCTCAATTCCGTGATCACTGGGAGCTTTAAAAGCTTATCGAGCCCCTTATCCGTAATCAGATTGCTTTCGATAAAAATTCTCCTGGGGTGAAGCATGACGATCGTATCCATGTCTTCGTCCGTCAGTTTTAAAATCGACACTTCCAGGCTGCTTAGCCGGAGCGGCTTGAGCAGTTTTAAACCCTCGCCGGTAACTTTGGTATCGGTTAATACCAATGAAATTAAATTCGGAAAAGATTTGACCACATGTGGCAAGCAGTGGTTCGAGACGTCTTTCAGGTCACCCAGATTCAGCTCTAGCAGCGCCTCTGACGGCAAGAGCGATTCGACCCCGGCGTTAGTTATGCGCGTGCTTCGAATATCAAGATATTGCAAATTCATCTTGTTGAGGTACGGAATGATCTCATCGCCCAGACGCGTATCGCGCACATTCAAGCGTTTGAGAGGCAAAGTCGAAATAGTCTTGATTCCGTCGATAGTTATATGTTTGTTGGCTTCAAGGCAGAGTTTTTCAATGGCACAACCCTTCAAGCGGTTTAAATCTTCATCGCCGACTCGACTGGTCGCTGTCCAAAAATCAGTGGCCTTGTCGATAACAAACCCGGGCACCACCTCGTCGCTCGATTGCTCAATCGCGTGAGTTTCAAGATCCCGACCATGAGGAGAGGACGGGACCGGGTGCAATTGATCGACAATCGCAGGATAGAGATTAGAGAAACCAAGGCCGACCAGTGCTACTAGCCCGGCAAAAATCAATCCACGCCTTGTCAGAGTTTTGCCTGCGTACCGGTGCTGTTCTTCGACAACCTGCTCCTCCGGTGGTTCGGCAATCTCCTCCAGTGCAAGCAGTTCATTCTTGAGCCCAATCATAGTTGCCGTGCGCTGATCTCGATCGATCTGCAGAGCGTTTCTGATTACGACAGAAAGCGCTTCTCCGAGCAGCGGGTTTTCAGTGTTCGGTGGTAGCACCGGCGGTGCCTGACTGAATCGACCCGTTAAGATCTTCATTAGATTTTCGCCTTCAAACGGCACCGTTCCGGTAGCCATTTTATAAAGCACAAGACCGAGGCTAAAGATGTCTGTGCGAGCGTCCACCTCTTCGCCACGCAACTGTTCCGGACTCATATATAGCGGACTACCCATAGCCTCTCCGGGCATCGTCACACGCCAATCCACTTTCGATCGATCGATGATTTTTGCCAGACCAAAGTCTAGAACTTTTACGTTCTTGTTTTCGTCGAGCATAATGTTGCCAGGTTTCAAATCTCGGTGAACAATGCCGAAGTCATGCGAATGTTGAAGAGCCGAACACATTTGAATTGCCAGATTAATCACCAACCGCAAAGGCAAGGCCTTTTGCGCTGCAATCAATGAATCAAGCGTTTCGCCTTTTACATGCTCCATAACCAGATATGGTTCACCCGTAGATGCAAAGCCAAAATCCAAAACTTGAACGACGTTGGGATGGTTGAGTTTGCTGACCGCTTTTGCTTCTTGGTGAAAACGTACGACAGCCGTCTTGCTAACTATCGTCGGCGGCAAAATCTTGATCGCCACCCTTTTATCGAGCACCGAATCCTGCGCGCTCACAATGCGCCCCATGCCACCCTGCCCTACGTATTCGAAATCGGTGTAGCGTTCCCGAAGTTGTGCCGGAATGCTGCCGTCGAGATTAACTGGTACTTTATCCACGCAACTTCTCTTACTTCACTGGCGACAATTTAAACCGCATCATCGGGCTGGCAGTTCGGACAGACAAAGTCCGGCAATCTGTCAAGCGAAAAAAAGCTCCACGGAAAGGCAAAGAATCCGAAAAACGAAAGGGCTTTATGGTGAGACATTTTAATACAAAAATTTCCGATCTTCATGAACAAATGCGGCTTGATTTGGGGCTAGGCAAGCTGGTTGAAGCAAACTTTGACGGTGGGCAGGTTTGCAGTGATGGTGGTTTATTGCTGCTTGCGAAAGCGGAGCACAGACTGGAGCTTACCGAACTGGCGGCGATGTGTATCGGCGACAAGCGGCGTCCTGACTTGGTTCAACACTCAGTACAAAAAAAGTATGGAGGTCAAAGACAAAAAAGCGCGACAATTAGCATGGCGTCAGCGTGAAGAACGCATTCGTTACACCTTCGCGTACATGTTTTGGCAAAACAGCATCGTTTTGACTTCCCCGATAATCTCCAGGACATCCGCTCAGCAACTTGGTTTTCGAAAAAATAGCTGTCAACAACTATATGTATGAATAGAAGGGGTATCCTTGGACTATTCTCCGATCGCCGGTAGTGGTAGCATAATTCGGCGCGAAGCGAGCCTGCTGTCTGGTTTAATCTTTCCAGAGCGGAGACTCGCTAA
>JADYXR010000251.1 GCA_021772095.1 Candidatus Obscuribacter sp.
CACCACTTGCAATACTAAAGCAGCCTGATATCATAATAAGAAGATGAGCACCCAGAGCCATGATCATCAAATTTCAACTACGCTAGAGACATCCCCCCTGCGAAGCTGCATGAATTGACGAATATTTCTGAATAACGCACATTCAAGTTTGCACTATTCATTATGTTTATATATTCAAACTCTTGCAAATTTGAAACATTGATGATATCGTTTTTATTAACGTCAACAACGAGGGCGCGATGTCAGAGCACGCAAATGGTGCTTTAAGTCAAGGTACCCACCAGAGCCCGCTCAGCAGGCTCTGGGGTATGTTAGTAGAGGACAAGCATGATCTGTCCGTACTGCTGTGTTACACCATCCTCACCGGAATGATTTCCCTAGCTGTTCCCTTAGCGGCTCAGGCTGTAGTCAACACGATAGCAGCGGGAATTTTTCTTCAGCCATTGATTGTTCTTTCGCTGTTGCTTCTGGTCGGTTTGCTTTTCGGCAGCTGCTTGCGAATGCTGAAATTTTACTTAGTCGAAAACCTTCAGCAGCGAATTTTCGTGAGGCTCACGTTGCTGCTGAGCGAGCGAATTGCAGAAGTACAAACATCGGCGTTAAAAAATGAGTATATGCCGGAGTTAATCAACAGATTTTTTGATGTCGGCAATGTTCAGAAAAGTTGGGCCAAATTGCTCTTGGAGGCGCCATCTGCACTTCTCCAGATAGTGGTTGGTTTAATTCTCATGGCTTTTTACAGCCCCTTTTTGCTCGCATTCAATTTCTTGATAATAGGATTCATTACTGTGGCATTAACCGTGCTTGGCACCAATGGCTTAAAAAGCAGTATTGAAGAATCGGTCCAAAAGTATCGGGTGGCTGAGTGGCTAGAAGACATGGGTAGATGTCAAATCAGTCTTAAAACCAATGGTGTTTTGGAATACTTGTTAGAACGATCGGACGCGCTTGTGCTCCGCTACCTGAGCGCTCGGCGAGCCCACTTTTCGGTACTGTTCCGGCAAGCCTTCAGCACGTATCTGTTTCAAGCATGCGCCAGTGCTGGAATACTGGCGATCGGCGGATGGCTCGTGATCAACAGGCAGCTGACTCTGGGGCAACTGGTGGCAGCAGAACTAGTTGTTTTGACTGTTCTGTCCGCTGTCGAAAAGTTGATCAGAAATTGCGAGACTTTTTATGATCTTTTGACCGGACTAGACAAAGTTGGACACATCACAGACCTGCCAAGTGAGCGCGACGATGGTGTGGAAATGCAGCTTGAATCAACATCTTTGAGCGTCGTCTGTCACGATGTCGGGTTTTCTTACGACACTCGGAAAGAACTGATTTCGGGTCTCAACTTCGTGATCGAAGGAGGCGAAAGAGCCAGCCTTGTAGGCGCCAGCGGTGCTGGTAAGACGACGATTGCTACTCTGCTATGTGGACTGCAAGAGCCCGATACAGGCACTGTAGAGGTGGGTGGATTCGATCTTCGAGACCTCAGTCTCAAGAGTCTCAGGCGCTATGTCGGGTTTGTTGGAGACTCCAACGAGATTTTCGAAGGCTCAATCGAGGACAATGTTAGTCTGGGCAGGCCCTACGTCAATCACAGAGATGTTCGCTGGGCTCTGGAACTTGCTCAGTTTTCGGTCGACCTGGTGGCTATGCCGGAGGGCATCAAGACGAGATTGGTGAGCGGCGGACGAAATCTCTCGAGAGGACAAGTGCAGCGCTTGCTGATCGCGCGAGCTATCGCTGAAAGACCAGGATTGCTGATTTTCGACGAGGCTTTCACTGGCATTGATGAAAAGACGAAGCTGAAAATAATAGACGGGCTTTTTGATCCTGAGTATGCTTGGACCGTAATTGACATATCGCATGATGCCGAAGTTGTTATGCGCTCGCGGAATGTCTACGTTCTCGCGGCAGGCAGCATCGTCGAGTCAGGTAGCCCAGCCGATCTGGCATGGAGAGACAAGAGCGAGTTCTCATGCTTGTTCCCAGATCTGTCCAAGCAGATTCGTTCTGTCGAACGAAGAAAATTGGCGCAAGCTAAGCATGACCGAAAGGTGAAGACCCAGCTTGATCGCAGGAAAAAAGTAAAGTCGGAAGCAGTCGAGAGTAGACGCCAATAATGGACAAAGCCGCACAACGAGCCGAAAACCGAAGCTATAGGTCTCTAAAGTCAGTGCAATCGACTGGAGGCTTCGGAGTGTTGGCGATCATTCTGATGGTGCTGTTCGCCGGTCTTGTTGTGATACTGATCTACGTTCCTTGGCAGCAGTCGATATCAGGAGCCGGCAAAGTTATTATTTTCTCTCCGATGCATAGACCGCAGAACATAGAAGCTCAGATTCCTGCTCGCTTGCATAAATGGCACGTTCTTGACGGACAATCAGTAAAAGAGGGTCAGCTTATTGTAGAACTGTCAGACATGGACTCTAAATTTCTTGACCCGGAGCAAGTAAAGAAGCTCAATAGTCAGAAAAACGCGTTATCTGGCAGGCGAGCAGCCGCACAGACGAGGTACAAGGCGCTGGAGACTCAAATCTCTTCTATGAAGCGTTCGCAAGGAGCCGCACTGCCCTCGGCCACAGAAAGAAGCAAACAGACCTCCGATCGAATTTGGGCAGCGGAGCAGGCGCTTGAGGCGGCTCGACAGCAGGCGGTCACGACAGAGTTGAATCTGGGAAGAATAAAAGGTCTGTTCGAGAAAGGTTTGCGCTCAAAGCGCGACTTCGAGTTGGCCGAACTGGATCACGCTCGCGCTCTGGCAGAGAAACAGAGAGCCGACGCCGCTATTGAGATCGCAAAACGAGACCGCACCCTTGCAGTCCTGGACCAGGAAAAGGTTGGCGCAGATACGGATGCTGCGATGAACGGCGTCTCAGCCGCTATGGCTTCTGCCCAAGAAACGATCGAGACCACCACCAGTGAGATTTTTAAATTAGAGATCGAGATAAAAAATGCCCAAAACCGTTTCCAACAGGGTATTGTAAAAGCCCCGTGTGCCGGGAGAATCGTCAGGCTTTTGAAGGTTGGTGCAGGCTCCACCGTTGATGCAGGTGAAGTTCTCGCAATGATTGCGCCAGAAACTGAAGATCTGGCAGCTGAATTGACGGTTAGTGATAATGATGCACCACTGATCGCCGTGGGACGGCCGGTTAGGCTACAATTTGCCGGTTGGCCGGCCCTTCAATTTGCTGGCTGGCCATCAGTTGCCGTAGGAACATTTGGAGGAAGGGTTGCCGTTATCGACGCCTGCGATGACGGGCAAAGCAACTATCGTGTCATTGTCAGACCTGATAATGAAGCGCGCCAAGGTCGAGATGAGCCGTGGCCATCCTCAAAGTTCTTGAGACCAGGCGCTGAAGTTACTGGTTGGATAATGCTAGACACTGTGCCGGTAGGATTCGAATTGTGGCGCCAGTTCAACGCTTTTCCTCCTACCGTCAAACTGGAAGAGCTCGGACTTAGTAAGCCCTCACCGGACATAGGCAAATCAGAGAAGAAACGAAAGTCAAAGTGACAAGGAATCTTTGAATTGAGACCGCGATTCAAGCTTCTAGTTCTGACAGCCGGCTGCATGTTGCTATGCGCTGGTCAAGTCTCGCTGCAGGTTTCAGCGCAGGACATTCAGCAGATCGATCAGCCAGAACTGAGAGGAATTTCTTTGGGGCTTGATAAGTTTGCAAGCTTGAACGGCAGTAAGAAAGGACTTACGTTTGAAAAACTTTTGGAACTGGTAAACCGCAATTATCCAAAGTTGCTTAGTGCAGACGCCGAGCGCCGGATTGCCAGCGCAAAGAGACTGGAGAAGGCTGGATCGTTTGACCCGGTTCTAAATCATATAAGCGAGTACTTACGACTACAAGATACAGTTGACGCCGGCAAAGCCAAGGACGCAATCCATAACGAATCTCGCCTGGAGCTGCTAACCAGGTCAGGCATTAAAGTTTTTGCCGGCGCGAGACTAAATCCCAATGACACAAAGACACCATTCCTGCCAACCGGCAAATCAGGTGAATATTCTGCAGGAATCTCCGTTCCCATTTTTCGTGGCTTTAGAATCAATGAAAAGACGGCCAGCGAACAGCAAGCAAAACTGGGAGAACCCCTAGCTGCGCAAATTTTCGGAGCGAACCGACTGGAGGTTTTATTCAAGGCCGCAGCAACTTACTGGGAATGGGTCGGTGCCAAGGCTCGATATGACGTCTCTCGCAATCTGTTGAAGATAGCCGTGGATCGAGTCGATCAAATCAAAGAACGCGTCAATGCCGGAGATGCGCCATCTCTTGATATTGCCGAATCGGAACAAGAAATACACAGAAGAGAGGCCTCGCTAGTAAAGGCCGACAGAGATTTTCAAAAAGGTTCGATCGCGCTTTCGCTTTTTCTTTGGACGGAGAGCGGTCCAGTTAACGTCCCTCCGCTAAGCGAAGTTCCAGGTCTTGACTTCGCCCCAAAAACAATTACGGAATCAGAGCAGGCTGATGGAAAGCGTCTTGCTTTGAGCCTTCGCCCAGAACTCAAACGGATCAACTATGAACGAGAGCAAGCAAAAGTGGAACTTCGGCTTGCAGAGAACCTGCTGCTTCCGCTGACGGATCTTTTTGCCGTACAAGGAGCAGACACAGGACCTCAGGGGATAGGACCAGTAGTTCGCGGTGGTCTCAATTTCTCTTGGCCGATAACGGGTCAGCGCACTGCCAGAGGACAAATAGAAGCTGCCAAACTGAAAATCCAGAAACTCACGCTGGATGAAAAATTTGAAAAACAGAGAATTGAAATGGAAGTAGCTGACGTGGTATCGGCTATCAATACAACATGCGACAAATATAACGCTGCTGTACTAGAGGTGAAAAAGGCAAGGGAAGTCGAGCATGGTGAAAGACTTCGCTTTGGCGTTGGAGATAGCACTGTTTTTTTGGTCAATCAGAGAGAGCGATTTACAGCCGAAGCGGAGTTAAGAATGGTCGAAACTCACGTGGAGTATCTCCAAGCGATATCGGCCTTTAAGGCAGTGACCTGCAAGCTCTAATAAACTTGACTCCAATTGAATTTCTAGATACTGTAATATCTGAATACATGGACGGGAGTAGTTGATGCCTTATCGAGCGATGGTGAGCACCGAGCTGGCAAAATTGTTCGGTGTTTTATCACATCGGATGCGAATCAGAATAATCGAAGAGCTTAGACATGAAGACCTTGCGGTCAACTCTTTAAAAGAGATGCTCGGCTCTACTCACGCAGCGGTTTCTCAGCAGCTTGCAGTTCTACGCAACAGCCGATTAGTAGTGGAAAGGCGCGAGGGCCGAAACGTTTTCTATCACTTGAGAAATCCTGAATTGGCCGCCTGGCTAATGGATGGCGTCAAGTTTATATCGCCCGATCCTGATGAAGTTAAAATTATGATGTTAGCCATTCAAAAGACCAAGACCGCCTGGTCTGACGAGCCGACAAAATCAAAGAAGGTAAAGTCGACTTCGTCTGCAACGAAAAAGAAAACACCGACGCAGTCAAGAAAAAAATAGCACCCGGACATAAACGATGTTTGTCCAATCGTAAGATCAGCTTGAATTCAGATACCCTAAAGCAAATTATAAGAAAGCAATAGAATCGCAACAACATAAGCGGGGTTGAATGTCGCGATTGATTTCTGTGCGTAAATCAGTCTTCACTTATGTTGCACGCCACGCTCTTTCCATTATACTTGCATATATCGAATATTCGATATATTCATAATTATGCAAATGAAACAACGCAGTACTAACGATGTTGACTGTCAGAGAAAGCTGATGATTGCAGGACGTTCTGCAATCATCGTTGAATTGGATCATGATGGAGTTTAAAAAGAGCACTGTCTACAAGGGAAGTTTAGCGGTACTGACTACTAAACACCAGAAATTCAAAGCCATTGCAACACCTATGCGGGCTGGATTGGGTTTAAATCTGCTCACCGTAAATTTCGATACGGACACACTTGGCACTTTCACTGGAGAAGTAGAGAGAAAAGGTTCAGCGCGCGAAAATGCCTTGAAGAAAGCGCGGATTGGAATGGCTATGGCTGGAAAGAAACTTGGTATCGCCAGTGAAGGCAGCTTTGGTCCACACCCTTTAGTGCCATTCTTATCGGCTGGCGAAGAAACCATGGCATTTATCGACGACAAACTCAAAATTGAAGTTGTTGAGCAAATGTTGTCACTCAAGAGTAATTTTGCGCACTGTTCAGTTCAACGATTTGAAGAGCTGTCGGACTTCCTGAAGAGAGTAAAGTTTCCTTCGCACGCAGTCATAGTTAGACCAAATTTTAATCGAACCAACTGGGTTTCAAACCTCAGCTCCAAGCTTGGAATAAGTATTCCCCCCCAACAAATTTTTAAGGGAATTACAAATCAGGAAGAACTTCAAGAAGCCTTTGAACATTGTAGAACTATTTCGGAAGACGGTCTTGTGTTAATACAATCGGACATGCGTGCACACCTCAATCCAACCCGGCTTCGCTTGATTCGGCAATTGGCAATTAAATTGGCACGAAGACTGGCGCATGGTTGTAGCGTTTGTGGATGCCCGGGCTGGGGAGTGACCGGTGTCGTGAGTGGACTGCCGTGCCGTGACTGCCGATTCCCTTCCGATTTACCAAAATTGGAGGTCTTCGCCTGCCCAAGTTGCACACATCAAGAAACGCTCCCGAGAAGGGATGGCGTGTTAAACGTAGATCCCATGAATTGCGAAATGTGCAATCCCTAAAACAAGAAGTTCCATCAAAAGTTTTTTGATTCAAAGAAGAACACCAGGAGGAAATAAGTTGAAAAAACATTTGGCGAATTTGGAAGACGAAAGCATTTATATAATCCGTGAAGGCTTCGCAAAGACAAAAAGTCTTGCACTACTCTGGTCCATGGGAAAAGATTCAACGGTCTTACTTCATCTGGTGCAAAAAGCCTTTATGGGACAATGTCCAATACCGTTGGTTCATGTTGATGAGAGCTATGAGCCAGAAGAGATGATTGCCTGGCGAGATGAATATACAAAACGCCATGGCCTGAAACTGATCGTGGGGCAGAATAAACGAGCTTTGTCGGAAGGCATGGGACCACATAAGGGGCGGTTAGTTTGTTGTGGTGCATTGAAAACGCAGGCTCTCAAAGACACAGTCAAGGAGCATAAAATCCAAGCTTTGTTGGTTGGCATCCGTCAAGACGAAGAGGGCTCCAGAGGAAAAGAGCGCGTGGTATCACCTCGTTCAACAAGCGGCGAGTGGCAATATAAGAACCAACCCGCTGAGATTTGGAATCACTATAATTTGCACACGCCTGATGACGTGCATCTGAGAATTCATCCGATTCTGCACTGGACCGAGATGGACGTCTGGCAGTACATCCTGCAGGAATCAATCGAAGTTATTCCTCTGTACTTCGCAAGAGACGGAATGCGCTTCCGCAGTCTCGGCTGTGCGCCATGCACGGGAGGAATTCGTTCAGAAGCATCCTCCGTAGCTGAAATAATCGATGAGTTGAAGCTGACCAATAGCTCGGAGAGGGCAGGTCGAGCTCACGACAAAGAGGAAAGTTACGCATTACAGAAACTGAGAAAAGATGGTTTCATGTAATTCAAAATCGTTGTTCAAAGCGAGCCGGCATTGAAAAGGACTTGACGCCAATCAGCCTGGTTCGTGAATACTTAAGATATTACTGATTGCCAGTGCAAGTGAATGACTGAAATAGGCATCATCGCCGGTTCTTCATCTCGGGGGAGAACCACCATTGCCGCTGCTGCTGACCGATTTGATAATCAAGTCTGATCGCAGGAATATTTATGGAAGCGATGGTCAATCCAGAAGTCTACGTAACGGACATACTTGATGTCGAGTACAAACTCGCCTTAGATAGTGTGCGTCTTGAACAATTCGGACACGCTCTTTTTCATGTGCCTTGTTAGTATCACCAATGGTCCACCTGATTGGTCCAATGGTGCAGCCGCTTTGGCACTGTCCGGATTGGTCTCCGAAAATGCAAACCGCAGCCGCTCGGATGGAAGTCAATTTGCACGGGGAATTTACAATCTGAAAAGCTGTTTTCGGATTATCATAACTTTGGTCGCTACGCGTTGCTGTTAGCATACATAAGGCTTCCGAGCGAACTCACCGACGAGCGTTGTGTAAAAAAACACATCAAACAATTGCAAGAGTTTCCGTTCGCATGACCTTGATGGACCGCTCTCGGAAGTTCATAAGCTATTTTATGCTGATTTTTCCGTCGGCACCATTATTGCCGGAGAATTGGAAGAGATAGTTTGAGGCGCATCTGACGGTTTCGATACGGCACCTAGGCAAATCTGCCGCCAGAGGCGGAAAATAGTCGCAGCGGTGTGAGTGGTTTAAGCTTGATACCGGATGCGGTGTCACAATGTGATGTTCGCTGCTAATCGCGAGCAGCAAGCGCAAGTCTTATGAATTACCAGGATTAATTCAATGACAAGGAGAAATTCTAATGGTGACCGAAAAATACAAAATCCTTATTGACCAATTCCCGCTGGTTCCAATCAGGAATGATGAGCAACTGGACGCAGCGCATGAAGTAGCTCAAAGTCTGATGTGCAGAGCATTGGCATCTGATGAAGCCGAGTATCTGGAAGTTTTGCTCAACGAAATTGGCAAGTATGAAAGTAAGCATCATTCTTTGAAGTTCGCTAACCTGTCTCCGCATGAGCTTCTACAGTCATTCATGAAAGACCATGGACTGAAACAAGTAGCGGTGCAAGAAATTCTAGGCGTGTCTTCCGGCGTCATGAGCGAACTGGTTTCTGGGAAGCGAGACCTGACAAAAGAGCACTGCGTAAAACTCGGTCAATACTTCAAAGTGACGCCAGCTCTGTTTCTTCCGAAGGTGGTCTTGAAATTCACGGGTGCTTAATAGCCGCGCACACATGCCACCGCATTTGGTGGTGCGTCTGTAAAGCTTCGTTTTGATGTTTATTTCAGATCGGTTTTTTTCAAACCATGGACAACAAATTAGTACTGAATGCTACAGGCCTGTTTGTGCCTGATTGAACAGACTGAGAAAGTCCGAAACTTATGCCAGCTTTGAGGATAGGTGCACGAAGCGATGTTCAGGTCATACGGTGCTTCGGAGGATCGTTGCTCGTTACTGCTCTTTGGTGGCATCGATAACTTCGGCTGCTCCCCGGTTGCTGGTGTAATAGATCCTGATTCGCGGATGTCCCTTAGGATCCGGACCTACATACTTACCTGGGTGCAAGGTCCAACCAGGGGGAAGTGATGTGAGACCACCGGTCCAGGTGATATCACCGGAGGCACTCAGGCTGTATGGATGAAAGCTGCCCTGTTGACTGGAAAAGCCTTTGTAGGTGCCGCCTCTGATTTCTATTGTCCCAATGTGAATATAGCTTCTGCCAGAAATCTTGTTGCACGTATAGATTCCATCTGGAGGAGATTTTCTCAAATGTTGTGTTTTAGCATTGCTTAGGCGGCCTCTTCTTGTTTGATACCATCAACAAACTTAATTCCCTGAATTAGCTCACCAAG
>JADYXR010000252.1 GCA_021772095.1 Candidatus Obscuribacter sp.
CCTTCTTTTGTTAATGATTCGCAGTTAAGATCGCGCTTATCAAGCGGCCAAAAACATGCGATTCACCGGCCAGATTAATGCGCTTTGCCGGCCAAAATTAATTGCGATTCGGTGGCCAAAAACTATGCGACTCGCCGGCCAGATTGATGCGATTTGCCGGCCAAAAACCATGCGAATATGCACGGGAAACCCTAGAACCTAATCGTTCTTGCCAGGCACGTTGCCTTTCACGGCCTTCTCTTCTTGTGCGGGTGTTGTGTTTTTCTGCTCGACCGAGCAGCTTTTCGACATTCAAGTTGATATGCCAAGCTTTGGCAGTATCCATAGTTGCATCGCGAAATAGAATCCGACGATTCCAACAAACCAGAGTAGATTTTCCATGTGCTTCCGCGCTCCCAACATTTCGTCCTTTGCTGCTTCAGGGCTGCTGACTTTCATTCCATTGTCTCTCGTTTTAGCGTTTTGTCCCTACTTATCCTTTCTGCGAGCAATTATTAGATTGTATAAAGGCGTTTCCGTTGGCTCATTTAGGTGATGTTCCAGAAGATGGCGGTTTGCCTTGGCTCCCAAATCGGGCGCTACGGTTTGAAGGAGATACTGAGAAATCCATTGAGAGAGACTTGTATGCTGCTGTGTCTCGACGAGAAAACCTGAGGATTCGAGGTGCTGTTTCACATAGTCCATGTCTGGAAGCTGCCATTCAACGTGCTCCTTCACCAGTGGATTGTTGGTCAACTCGAAGATCAATTTCTGGGCTATGGCAGTTTGCCGACCAGGAAAGTTGATGAAGCACGAATGCCGCGCTACTTTGCATAGCTGTTCCAAAAATAATAGACGCTCGTCTGGTGCGACATGCTCAAGAGCATCTATAGACACAACTGCATCATATGGCTCTGTAGTGATACTAAAACCGGTGCCACCCGTAGTAATTGGATCGAGTACATCAATGTCATATTGAGGCAAGAACAGAGCAAGAGAACCGTCGAAGCCTCCCACATCAAGGATTGATTCTGATACTTCTATGGCTCGCTTTATTGCTTCGGCAGTCCGATGAAGACGATGGAATCTATCCCATGTCAAATCGAAACGTTTTTCTGCATCGATTACGACGGCGCGACAAATGCCGGGCATTGTTGTTGGCTTCAGCTCGATGCCCGGATTCAACTCAAGTTGGATGTTATTCTTACTCATCAGGAGAGACCATATAAATTGACCGACTTAGGAGTAAAATGCGCAAATTCAAAAGAACCTGGAAACATTCTAACGAATGTTAGAATATCATTGTTTCATGGGCAATGGTCAGGTAAGTTGGTTATTTCACGTTTGCTTGGCGAAGAGTCCGTGGGAGTTGAGATCCTGGATGGTCACGAATAGAGAAATCAAGAATGAACTGTACGAGCAAGTGGCTCGGATCTCGAAAGCCTCGGCTAGTCCGAAAAGGCTTGAGCTTCTCGGGTTGCTGTGCCAGGCACCGAAAACTGTAGAAATGTTGAGCCAAGAGGCGAGCATCAGCGTGAAATTAGCGAGTTCGCATTTGCAGGACTTGAAAGCAGCACGGTTAGTGGAGAGCGAGCGTCACGGGAAGAACATGACCTACAAGCTTGCAAGTCCCTCGGTGGCAAACTTTCTTGTCACACTGCGGGAGTTGGCCGAGGAGCGCTTAACCGAATTGCAAGAAGCTGTGCGGCAGCTAGGCGAATCAGCACATGAATGGACAGGAGCAACCCGTGACGAGCTTTTGCAGCAGGCGAGCAACGGCGATGTTGTTGTCATCGATGTAAGGCCGGCCAACGAATTTGAATCGGCACATATTCCATATGCTCGTTCGATGCCTCTATCAGAATTGAAAGCCAGGCTCAAAGAGCTTCCAAAAGGAAAACAAATCGTGGCTTATTGCCGTGGACCGTTTTGCCTGATGTCGGTGGATGCAGTACGTTTGCTCCGTAAATTGGGATACGATGCAGTTTTGTTGAAAGATGGAATTGTTGAATGGAATCGACGGGCAGGTTGATTGTTCATTGCTGTGCACAAGCGATAAAACTATCACTCATAGATTAGTGGCAGGTTGACGTGTTTTAGAGAAGGCAAGAAGAGCTTTGACTCTGTCCTGCCTTCTCTAAGTCTGTTCTTTTTTGTCCACAAATAGCTGCAAGTTTCTCTCAAGCTAGTTAAACCATTCGAGCTTACAATAAAGTGGTCGATAACCTTAACTCCCATCAGATCACCAGCTTTGATCAGTATCTCCGTAGTTTCCAGATCTTCTTTGCTCGGTGTAAGCGATCCGCCAGGATGATTGTGCGCGACAATGATTGCATAAGAATTCGCGATCAAGGCACCCTTGAACACTTCACGCGGATGCACTAACGTGGCGAAAGACTGCCATGTGATACCACCTGATAATTACAAACCTCGTTGCGGGCCGTCAGGTGAAAAGCTACAAAAACCTCTTCTGAGTAGTGACGAAGAGGTTCCACGAATTTTTCGAGATCGTCAGGAGTATTGATTGGAAGCGGGTTTGCACCAGGCTCCTTAATCAGAGCTAGACGCATTTCGGGCACGATTGCTTGTTTTTGTCTGTAACTGACTTTGATTGTTTGCGAATCTCACCATTCAGCTTCGCTGACCTTTCCGTCTTTGAGATTGGTGTCGGCAAGCAGTGGCACATGCTAATTGATACCGCGTTTGGTGCCAAAGTATTCACATCTTTAATGACGCACCATTATCATTTCTTCCTTTTCCGACAAAATCTTTTTGCCTGGCCAGGTGCAGGCTGGAGCATTCTTGTAGATCAGTGCGATAACGGTATTGAATAAAATGATGAATACGATCAGTGCAACGAGCGTTAGCAAGAGTGACGTGAGACTAAGGCCTTGTCCCGAGTTTAGTTGAAAAGTTTGGTGATCCCCTCCAGGACTAGCCTGGTATGGTTTCGGTTGCAACACCAGAACCCAATTCAAGAGGA
>JADYXR010000253.1 GCA_021772095.1 Candidatus Obscuribacter sp.
AAACTATTCAAAACACACGTCGACTCTTGAAAAAAGAGTAGAATCAATTCCAATTTCGGTGCAATTTTCAGTACGAACTAATTAGTCGAGTTGCGAGATCATGATTCCATGCGGTGATTTTCCGATAGCCACCCCGGTTGTATTGACGAGGTGTGTCGGTCAAGAGCGCGGCATATGGCTGGAAGGTTGTGTACGTGCGCGGCGGCTGTCAACGTCCATGCTGGAAAAAGCCGCCGGAGTAATCGGCTAGAGGTCCGTGTCGCGCTCTTCTACGACGTTGAAGTCGCCGTGCATGATAGCCGGCGAGAAGAGGTGGCGGGTAGCTTCGACAAGTGTTTGCACTTGCGCGAGTCGAACTGTCTCGGTCACAGAGCAGCTGTTGGAGCCATTTGAATTCGTCATGGTAGTAACCCCTTTGAGGAATGGTTTAAAAAATATCACAGTTTCCATCGGCACTTGTCACCACAGGCGGTACTAGTGTGGGTTGGTGTTGTCGTGGACGTTGGCTGAGTCCAGCCCGGTCTATTCTCCAGCTTTGAAGTCTCCGTGGATAATGCCCTGCGCCACAGGAGCGCTTCGAATGTCCGCGCCCGTAGGTGTTTCTTCTCCAGTGTTGAAGTCGCCGCAAATGACGAACAGCATAGAGGGGCGACGGGTATATTCGAGGAGAACTTTCAATTGAGCGTTTCGAACTGCCGAGGTCGAGGAGCTTGTGGGGCGAATTGATTTCGTCATTGAAATACTGCTTTAAATAAACGCTTCGGAAACAGGTTAAATAAACACATCTCACCACTAGTGGTGCTCAGGGTGCTCGAACAGTCATCTTTCCTGCTGCTCCAAGCGACTCCACTTCAGTAGACTTCTGAAACTTAAACAACCGCCTCGCAGTCGTAATCGGAACACTGGGGGTGTTCCGAGTAAATTAGGGGAATGGCTATGGTGCCTGGGGTTTTGTGTTGATGTCCTTGGGTTGCTTGTGAATGATATGTGTGTGCCTTAACGCTAAGTGAAATTGAGATGAATGATCAACATCGCGAAATCTCCTGTACATGAGCAAAATGCGCCAGCAGTTTCGGTTCATTCGCTTCACTGGTGCGGTTTTTGGTGGTGTTAAGGGAGCAGTTGGAGCGCTTCTCGCAATTCGTAATACCACCACGACTCGAGGACACTGTGCTTTAGCGCACTCAATACTGAGTGATATTGCGAATATGCCGTCCTTGTGTTTCTCTTTGGAAACTAGAGAGCCGATCGGCCGAGTTGGTTGGGAACATACGTTTTTTTGCAGATTCTTACATCAGAATCTTTGGTCTCTCATAGACTTGCTCCCAAAGCGGAATTGCGGCCCAAAATGGCTTCATCGCGCGAGAAGACGCATGGGTCGCTTCGCTCATAGCAAACACCACGGGATACTTCCGTGCTTTTGCCAGTGAGTCGTTGCCTCCTTGTGAAACCCCTTCTCCAAACGCTTTAAATTGAACTATTTTTCTTCGATATTGATCGATCGAAAATCGCCCTTCAATCGTACCTTCCATGTTATACGGAGTGTCATTGTCGCGAGATATCGGTGCCTGGCTTGCATATGAACCCTGGAAAGCAAATGTTCTGATACGGTCACCAGATTCCATTGTCGTCATTTTGAAATCTGCACGCCTGACATCCTTTTCAGAGAACGGATGCATAATGTTTCCGACGTGGTTCAACAGCTGAAATCGCACCATCCGCGCTACCAGAGTTTGGGGCATTTTTACAGTCACTCCAGGCTGGCCTGCGACTGAGAGAATTTCGTCGATCTCAGCAGGGAAAATCCACATGACGTCGCGACCAAGACTGCGTTCTGCAAGAGTGGCATTAGCCGGTAAAGGGCAGATACGGCTATAAACTTGGACGACCGATGTTGATGAATTCGCGCCAGGAGGTGCTTCCTTGGTTGGGAGGGAAACCGACTTGGGTAGCCACGCTCTAGCAGATTGTGCGGATCGCGATTTCATTAGCGCTGATTGCAAAATCTCAATGAATTCCTCGGGGTCATAAGCCAGTCCAATTTTGTATTCGAAAGGAGTGCCGTCCGGACCGGCAACATACATGCCTTGATAGCTGCCGAATTGTTTGAAGAATCCAGCCGGTGCGTAGTCCTTCAATGCGCGCTTGGCCACGGGGCCGAACCATTTGGATGCGTCTGATTCGGCCGTTCCATAGCGACTGGGCTGCAAATGCTCTACCGCTCCGCTGACAGGAATAAAGTTTTCTTTGATGAATTTGACTACTGATTCGTTGTTCAAGAGCGCACGGCTCAAGTGTCCGTTTCCTCAAGTGGCGCCAAGAACATTTCCATCCATTATCCAGATAAACATAGGCTTGCCAATGCACTCGGATTGCATACGGGCCGAAAGGAGGTCAGTCTGCCAGGGTATTTGCAAGAAACGCTCTTCTTCAGTCCTAGGAAGAACAGCGTTGATCTTTTGATCCAAGGTCATACTTTTCGTGGGCCGCTTGATCACGCATGAAGCAGGGTAAGTGTTACAGACCGTAGGAATTGCCTGGGCCTTAAAGGCTGCGACCTCAGTCAAAGGCGCTGGCGGAATAATTGTTTCAGGTGCATCGATAGAGTTGATAAAAACCTTCCATGCTCCCTCCACGGCAGTTCGTTGCCAGTTTTGGATCGTCAGGGCAACAACAAGCATTTTGTTTCTGCCCGGCACGAATAGATATTCTTGATACACCGGCATTCCGTGCATCGTGAAGCTAACAGTCTGCATTCGTCCAGACAAGCGTCCTGAAGCTCCAACATACACGTTCTGCAACGGAGACTTTCGAACACCGCTCAATTTGGCGAACATCAAGTCACCAAACATGCGAGCGAAGTCTTCTGACTTAAGACCACCATCGTCTATCAGGCTGACCGTTATCTCTGCTTCCACATTAGGAGCCGGTTTACCGGAAAATTTTGCCAATGTATCTCTGTCTGGCTTTCGCTTAATACTCCAACCACGAGGGTACTTTAACCTGATCCCACTAGCATCGTTGAAATCAGCCAGATCGGCTGCGCGATCAGCTTCAAACGCCAGAGTCGGTTTTATCGTACTAAAGCCCGTGCCCGTGACCAAAATGCTGATCAAAACAAGATAATAGGGCAGAGGATTTAAGTGATTCATGAAAATGTTCCTGAACTGCAAACTTTAAACGCTACCGGACATCACAAGTTTAGCGTCCGTGAGAGTCTCAGAGATGTTGCAATTTGACCGGGTGTTCCTGAATGAAAATAATCTAGGGCTAATTTGGTCGAGTTTGTTCCAAAAGCCGGGCACGCAATAGCGCAAGAAAAGGCTCCACTTCGTGAACTTGATGGAGTCCACTGATATGAGCGTCAGCTAACTTTGGCGCAAAAACACGTGTTTTGATATTTTGCTGCGACTGCCTATACCACCTAAAAGACTGTCCAGATGGGCGCTGCGTAGCCAGCTTCGTTGCCGGAGGCCGCCAAACAACCAGTAGCCAGAGGAGGCACCACAGACTTAGGGTAACGTATCCCATTTCCATTGCAGTCATACAAGGACTTTTCACACCGAAACAGACAACACGTCCGGACTTAGCCTTTCCTTCATTACGCGTTCTTGCGTCCGGGAAGGACTTATCTCCAGCATCACGTCACGTTGAAACGCGCTCCGAATCTTTTGTTGATTCCCACACCTGTCTGTTTCAAGACCATGAGATGGTCAGGTGGTGTCTTGTACGGGATTGTTTCCGTACCGACGAACATTCCGACCGGGGTTTTTGCTCCGGTCACAATTCAGTGCCGAACCGAGACCTGACGGATAGGTGCTGTTTGCAAACAAATCAGGTAAGAGGAAAATTCCAAATGCTAAGAATCATTCCAAGTGGCTCCCAGAGTCATTCCCTCGAGAAGGAACTCTCCAGCCTTTATGTAAATGTGCAACCGTCGATCGCCGTGCTGGTTCAGCTGATTGGTTATACCAATCAGGCGTTCAGCGAATGGTTGCATTCTAGTGTGGACACCAAACAGATTGCTGATGACTATGAACTGAAACTCAAAGAAGCCCGAAAGTATACTGCTTATCAGGTTACGCAAGGGACTGAAAAACTGTGGTCGCAGACTGTTTACAAGTTGGTTTGCGAACACCGGGCGGAACTGAGGCGCCTTGCCTGTGTAGTGGAAGCAGACTTCAGTTTAGCTTCGGACTGGCAAGCCTTCAGGAACAACTTTATCTGTTTGATAGATCAGCTTCGAACGGCAATGATGGCGTTGTATGTCGTGAGCGTCAGAAGTGGTTCTACGGATCACGACCTCTGGATTCTGCGCGAAAATTGGCCGCACAAGGAATTGCCCTTCTTGATCAAGAAGACTCCAATCGATGACCATTTTGACAATCAATACGAATTCGCTCGATATTGGATTCTGGCAATCCCAGAGTTACCGAATCAAAAGGATCCATTGATGGATATTGTTCTGCAGGGTATCAGCAAGACCGCCGGAGGCTATCTCTTAACACCGGTCCTGAATTACATCACGCCTTTTGAAGTCAGAGATCAGTATCGAGAAGCCGCCAAGATCTTCCGTAATGCCGGTTGGGACGTGGACTTCGTGCACTTGGGTCCCGGGCTTCCCCATATTGACTTTTGTTTGCCGCAAAAGGATCAATTGGCCGCAAAGTTGGGTGTTGACCCAGAACGATATCTGCCGGTCCAAAAGTAAAGACGAGGGTCTTGCTCGTTTGTTTATCACCGCAGGCGTATCGTGCCGCACTACTGATGGTGCTGAAACGGTTTCCAAAACAGTAGCTAAGGGCGAAGCCTGAGTCTGCTGAACTACGACCTCATTGGTTGCGCTGAGGGCTAAAAATCCGTGTGGTTCGATTGTCCCTTGGGGTCGGGATGGTGACTTACTGTTGTGTTTATGAAGCGGTGGCGAGCACCGAGCTGAAGAAATGCTTCTACGGAGCTGGTTTGGCCTTCGTTGCTGCAATCGCTTACTTTGTGGTTCCGCTTTTAGCTGGTACCACTATTAGTATCATTACGGTGGGTATAGCCGTTCTATTGCTCGCCGTTGTCTATTGCCCCGACTGTTCAAGGCTCTGGCATATTAGTTGGCGACTTTGGCAAAAATTAGACACTGAGGCAGTTTGAGCCGATCGTCTTAGTTAAATGCGCAATGATGATCGCCTAGGTTCCCATCGAGACCGCCCTCGAGTAGAGTAATCGAACCACGGACGGCCCCTCGCCCAAACAAACAAAAACAGGGCACCATATCCGGTGCCCTGTCGCAAACCGACGCGTCAAAACTAATCAGTTCAATCAACACACACAGGAAATCTCCGATGAACGACCGACTGAAAATCCACCTCGCCCACGCAGAACAGACCGCCAGCGAACTCAATATCGACCAGATCGCCTTCCTGATCGGCAGCTTCCCGCTGGACCACTCCGTACGGACGGTGGCGACGGACTGCCCGCGCATCAGCGCCCTGCTCCCCGAGATGCAGCCATGCGCGACCGAAACATTAGCGATGATGCGGGTCTCCCAGTGGATGAACCGCGAAGACATCGTCGGTGAGGTCGCCGACTACATGCGTCGCGCGATACGCGGGTAATCGCTCAACTGGTTCCGCCTATGGTAGGCAGCGTGTCAAACGTTTTACTCTAGCACTGCAGCCAGTTGCACTGGGCTTCCCTGCTTCCCTCGCATTAAACGTTCTTTTGAGTAACGTTTCACCGCTGGACGTGCGGAGCGAGTCACAAAGCGGTTATGGGGTGCAGCCAGGCGTCGGCCCTACAGCGGTTTTCGCAGTTTGCAACGTCCAGCAAATGATCAGGACATTCCGGTGTTTTCAGCCGGGATAGGTCTGCAAATGACACCAGACTGGAGTAGAAGGCACACCAGTCTTGTAGTCAAAGCTCGAACTTGCCGCCGCGGCTGGCACCAATGGTGGTGCCAGCCCTTATTGCGCTCTTTTAAACTCGACTAGGTCGAGATGAGGAAAGATTATGAACCATACTGCATTCATGTGCATTGCTTTGGGTGCGAGCGCGATTATCGCAGTCGCTGTAAAATGAGCTTAAAAATTTTTGGATCAAAAATTTTATACTATATGCATTCGTATAAAAAAAATAAAAAACTGAAACGGAAAAACAAAGGTTATGAACCCTTGCTTTCCGCCCAGCCCCACCCGGTTTCAAACTGACGAGCAGTTTTGCACCGGGCAGTTATCAGCGACGAGATTTCCCGGAGACCGGCTTCTCGTTTGCCTTCATGAACTTGTACATGCGCTCCCAGTTAACCTGGAATCGTTTCGCGCGCGACTCGGACTCGATGAAATCCAGGTAGTTAGCCTGTTTCGTGGCCGAGTTGGAGTAGTTCCAACTGCCGGTTTCAGTCCACAATCCGTCGATGACCGTGTACTTGTGGTGCATGATTTGCCCGTACGATTCGGACTTACCAATCACCACTTCGATGCCGGCTACGCGCAGCTTCTCGATCTGTTCTTTCTGATCCGGTCCGCCGCTCTGCGACTGGTCGAGCAGCACTCGAACCAGCACGTTGCGCGTCGTCTTCAGCTCGATAAGCTTGGCTGTAATGTCGTCATGCGTAAATGAATACGCCGCGATATGCACTGACTTATGCGCTTTATCGAGAAACTTGATGTAGCTGGCGATGCCATCTTCGTACGGCGTGATCACCGTCTCAATGTAGTCCTGCGGGTCGACACCGCTGCGCGGCATCTGATACCCATAATACGTGCCGCCACCAAAGGTGATGGCAAGCAGCAAAAGTCCAGCAAGGATATTTTTCGCTAACTTCATGGAAGGAAGCTTTCAGAGTTGGCGCAGTTGATCTCGCGCTCAGATGATAAAGAACGGCAGCAGCAGGTGCCCGACGCGGATTGCTAACAACCCTTGCCGGACACCTGCGCCACCGATGCAACCTGACAATCGAGTCCAGGTCTATTCGCAACGTCTGACGCCGACATGTCGTCAGCGCGCAGGACATTGCTGGTTTGCCTAGACTTCGGAAACGGGCTCCGCCATCAATCGCTCGATGTCGGAGACAGTCTTCGGAACGCTCGCGGTCAGCACTTCGCATCCGTCGGACACGATCAGCACGTCATCCTCGATGCGGATGCCGATGCCGCGATACCGCTTGGGCACGAGCTTGTCGTCCGGGCGGAAGTAGAGCCCGGGCTCGACGGTGATAACCATCCCTGGTGCCAGCGGCAATTCCTTGCCCGCTTTCTTGTCGAGTCCGCACACGTCGTGTACGTCGAGACCCATCCAGTGACTGGTGCCGTGCATGAAGAAGCGCGCCACGTGAGCCAGTTCGTCGACCGTTTCCGTGTCGTGGGCGCGCGCCACGATTTTGTCGTGAGCGGCTTTGGCAGCCATTTTGGCAGGCAAGATACCGAGCTTGACCAGACCACGACGCAGGACGTTGTCGGCAGCCGCATGCACGCCGTTGATGCTGGCGCCGGGCTTGGCTGCCTTGATGGCGGCCAGCTGCGCGGCGAGCACGATTTCGTAGACTTCCTTCTGAGCCTGCGAGAACTTGCCGTTCACCGGATAGGTGCGCGTGATGTCGGAAGCGTAACCGCGGAACTCGCAGCCTGCGTCAACGAGGAGCAAGTCCCCGTCAGCCAACTCGTCGGAGTTGGTGTTGTAATGCAGAATCACCCCGTTCTTGCCGCCACCAGCGATGGTGTTATAGGCTTGCTCGGGAGCACCGCAGGCAGCAGCAAAACCTTCGATGATGCCCTGGATTTCGAATTCATGCATGCCGGGGCGAACGCGACGCATCGCCTCACTGTGAGCCTGCGCCGAAATCTCGCAAGCATGTCGCATCTGTGCCAGCTCCGCCTCCACCTTGATGTGGCGCATCGGATGCAGGATGTCTTCCACGTTGAAGATCGGCTTCTGCTTGCCGAGCCAGAGCTTCTTGAACTTCTCGTCGATGGCGGAATTGCGATCGAACTTGTGGAAGATTTGCTCAACGCCTGCGGCGAGCACCTCTTCCATGACCTTTTCGAAATCGTCGATGCTGTGCGCTTCGGTGCAACCGAAAAGCGACTTGGCACCTTCGACGCCGAAGCGGCGGCCGGTCCAGGTTTCACGGTCGAGGTCCTTGGGACGAACGAACATGATGAAGCGCTGGCGCTTCTTGGACTTCTTGAACACGAGCACGGTGCCCGGCTCAGGAAAACCGCTCAAATACAAGATGTCGGACGACTGCCGGTAGGGATACTCGGTGTCGTTGCTGCGGGTCATCTCAGGATTGCTGACGATGATTGCAACACTGTCCTCCGGGAGATTCGCGAAGAACTCCTTTCGCCGTCCTGAAAAGAAGGCGCTCGGCAGCTTGGGAGCGCGCGCCTTCAAAAGTTGGGTTTTGGAAACCATGGGGTTACCTCTTTCATTGAACCTCACAGTTGTGAGGGTTGTCGCGGGCGGAGCGGTGAGGCGTCGCCCACAACGGCACTGCCAATGGTGGCAGCTACAAGAAGTGCTTGAGGATGCTTGCGCATCGTTTAAAAAAACAAGAGAGTACGAGCAAGGCATTCACACAGCAAAGAACCGAACGGTAAGACTCGCGTCTCACCGCTCTAGAAGCCTACCATGCCGCAGCCGGATCGATTGTCTCGACGAGGTGTCGATTCAATCGCCCGGCTGCGGACATGAGGTCCTTCACTATGCCAGTGCCCCTTTGCCTTATTTCGCGGCAATCGTCCCGGACACCACCGTGACGGCGTGGTCGAGGTTGAAATACTTGCGAATGGCCGCGTCCACCTCTTCTTTGGTGACCGCGTCGTACTGCGCTTTGATACCGTCCAAACCGGCCACACCCAGTCCGTTGAATTCGAACTGAGTGAGCGCGCTGGCGATGCCGAGCGAGCTGCGCAGCGAGACCACGAACGCGCCGTAAGCACGTCCTTTCTCGTCCGCCAATTCCTTCTCGGTGATGCCAGTGGCGCGGTAGTCGTCGACAACTTCACGCACCAGCGCGAGCGCTTTGCCGACGTTGTCGGGGTTGACCGACACCGAGATTTTCCACGGCGCGGAACCGGCGGTGACGTTTTCGAAACCGCAGGTGATACCGTAGGTCAGACCGTTTTTCTCGCGGACAACCAGTCCCAGACGCGAAGACATAGTGTCTCCACCGAGAGCGGCATTGGCGAGATTGGCGGCCGCGTAATCCGGATCGGTGCGCTTGAGGTGGACGGGCAGACCGATGATGACATCGGCCGAGGCCTTGCCGGCAACCGGCACGTCGACGCGCATAGCCGCAGCCGGAGCCGCGATCGGGTCGATGTTGATCGCCTTCACATCGGCACCCTGCCACTCGGTGAGCGACGCGGGCAGGAGGCTGAGCACGTTAGCCGGGTCGATGTCACCGACGATGGTGAGAATCAAACCCTTGGGCGAGTAGTTGGCGCCATGGTAAGCGACCAGGTCCTCGCGGGAGTAGCCGGACAACTCGGCAAGCAGCGCCGCCGTGTCCTTCTCGTGATAGACGACATCCTTGCCGTACAACGCCTGAGCAAACGCGGTACCGGCAAGACGCCCGGTGTCCGAGCTGCCGTTGCGGATGAAGGCCTCGAATTCCTTGAGGCTCTTGGCCAACTCGGAGGCGTCGAACAGCGGAGCGCGCAGCACGTTGCCGAGCAACGCCAGATACGCAGGCGCGTCGTCCTTGACGAGCGTCGCCTTGAAGCCGACGTTGAAGGCACCGGTGCTGAAGCCCAGACCCGTGCCCATGGCGTCGAGCTGCTCGGCCAGTTCGGCCTTGCTGGCTTCGCTCGACCCCTTGGTCAGCAAGTAAGCGGTGAGCTCCGGCAGAAGCGCCTTGTCGTAGCTGCCGAAGTACGAACCGGCCCGCATGGAACCTGCCAGCGAAACAGTGCCCGAGTTGGGAACAGCCATGGCCAGCACGGTCAGCCCATTGGGCAGAACCTGACGCGAGACACGCTGAGCGAAAGTCGGCGTGCTCACGGAAACGGCGGCGCTTTCGCTGGCGACGGTTTGATCCGCTTCCACCGAAGTAGCCTCTGCTTCCGGGATGAAGTGACCCGAGGTGCGATTGGTCGCACCGAAGTACTGCGTCGCCACGCGAGTGATATCGCCGGCGGTGACAGCGTCGAAGTTGTCGTCATAGCCCATCGACCACTGCCAATCAGCAACCGACTCACCATCACAGAGCAATTCGGCGAACTTCACCGAATCGTCGTGTTGGAGAATCGTAGCCTTCCGATTGGCCGCTTTAACTCGATTGAGCTCACGAGCCACCGCAGGGCTCTTGACCAGACCGTTGAGTTCAGCCAGCATGGCCGCTTCGACAGTCTTCGGATCCACACCCGCGTTGCAGGTGGCACCCATCATGAACAAACCGGGATTGCGGTTCTGTCCGGCCTGCGCCCAGCAGCTGACCGCCAGACCAGTTTCGACCAACCCCTTGTAGAGGCGGCTGGCACGCTTGGAGCTGCTGCCCAGAAGCGCGGCTGCCACTGCCAGAGGATAAGTGTCGGCGTGCGTCGATTCCGGCACGTGAAAACCAATCCAGACCTGCGGCAGGTCGTTGCCGACGCGGCGAATCGTGAAGGTGCGTTCGCCTTCCTGAGCCGGCTCGGTGGTATAGACCTCCGGAATCGGATTCGGGGAAGTCGGAATCGCACCGAAGAGCTTGACCACGAGCGTAGCGGCGTTGACTTCGTCGAAGTCGCCGGCGACGATCAGGGTAGCGTTGTTGGGCCAGTAGAACGTGTCATAGAACGCTTGCATGCGCTCCATCGGCACGCCTTCGACGTCCGAGCGCCAGCCGATCACCGAGTGGTGATAAGGGTGCTCGCGGAACGCCATCGCCATGAGTTCCTTGTACATGACGCTGGAAGGCTCGTTCTCCCCGCGCTCGAACTCGTTGCGAACGACCGTCATTTCGGCGTCGCGATCGGGCTTGGTGAGGACGAGATTGCGCATGCGGTCCGCTTCGATGCCGAGAACCGTCTCCAGATGCTCGCGCCCGACCACTTCGTAGTAGTTGGTGCGATCATAGGAAGTGGTGGCATTGTAGAGCGCACCGATGGGCTTGAGGATGTCGTCGACGCCCGTGCCCTTGGCGGGGCTGCGGTCGGTCGTGCCCTTGAACATCATGTGCTCGAGGAAGTGCGTCGAACCGGTATAGCCGACGCCCTCGTTGCGGGAGCCGACGCGATAAACGATCATGGAAGTAACAACTGGGGCGGCGTGATTCTCGACAAAGAGAACCTTGAGCCCGTTCGACCGCAGTCGATACTCAACAACAGCGCCAATTCGGGCGACAAAATCGAGACCGAGTCCGGTCAGAATGTTTGCATTTTTCATAGTATTCCTCGTTAATGGTTTGCGTTCACGTGGAGTGAACGAATACAAGGCAGGGAGCCAATCGGCACACGCTGATTGGCTCCTGCGCAGAATGAAACTGGTTACGGCACTTTCGACAACTGCGATTCGAGAAACCTGACGGCCTCTTGAAACTGGTTGTCGTGCGCCGTTCCATATGCTGCGGAGCCAGTTTTTTCAAGCTGGATTCGCGGCTTGATACCATTGCTCACCGTCTGACCAGCGTCGCCGAGGAAGCTTCCCGCCGGCGTGAAAGTCTTCAGGTGAGTAATGCGAAGCTTGTGACCATTGCCGACAGGCAGGTAGGTCTGACCGATGCCTTTGCCGTACGTCGTGGTACCGATGGCGGTGGCAACCTTGTTGTCGATCAGAGCAGCGGAAAACATCTCAGCTGCGCTTGCCGAATTGCCATTGACCAGAAGCACAATCGGTCGCCCGTTGCGCATATTCGGTTGGCGGGAAAACAGCGGAATGGGCAGGTTGGAGACCGGCCCGTAGCTGTTCTTCAGCACCAATTGCGAACGCGTCAAGGTCACTTGCGTGGTCAGATATCCCGCATCAGGAACGCGAGTCACCGTAGTTGTAATCACGCCTTCGTCCAGAAACAGAGAAGCTGTTCGCACAGCTTCGTGGATGAATCCACCCGGGTTGTCGCGCAAGTCAATCACCAGAGCGTCGCAGCCGGAAAGCTTCTCGAGCGCGATCCGCACTTGTTCGTGCGTTGACCATTGCCCGAAAGAGTCGATACGCAGATAGCCGATTCGGCTTGTTTGCTGATTCGAACCAGTGCCCTGAGCCGTCCTCGGTTGAAGCGTCGGCTCGGGTTCCGGCTGCCTGGTTGTAACCAGAGGAGTCGGCACCTTGCCTCGCGTCACCGATGCCGTGAGCACTGTCGCGCCCCTGCGTAAAGTCAGCGCAATCGTTTTGCCCTCATCGCCCTTGAGCGCTTCGATCATCTGACCGCTCGACCAATTGGTGGCATTCTTGCCGTCGATGTCGATGATCTCATCGCCAACGAGGAGCCCGGCGCTTTCGGCAGGACCGCCTTCGATGACGCGCTTCAGTTTGAGATAGGCACCACCATCTTCGAGCTCCACGCCGATGCCGACGTAGTGCCCGTCCGCGCGTTCTTTATCGCGCTCGACCACCGACACCGAAAGCAAACCCGTGTAGCTTTCGTTGAGATGCGAAATCATCTCCTGCGCATAACGCAGAGCGTCGTCTTCGTTCTCGATCAGGTGGTCGTACTTGTGCTCCCAGGCGTTCCAGTCCTTCAGTTTGGACTGGTCGTAGATGTTGTCCTTAGCCACTCTCCACGTGTTGTGGTAAAGCTGAACCGGCGTGACATGCGGGTCGTAAATGAAATAATGGGCGTAACTCAAAACAATGGTCACTGCAACGAGCAGACTAACCATTGTGCTGAGGCCAAAACCGGTGAGCCCTCGAAACCAAAAGCCGCGCTTCCGCTCAGGCGGAGGGGCGAGGCGCAATATTCGCCGAAACATAGTGTAGTCTCCCGAAAAGAGAGCCGGACCCGGTGCTGCTTTCGGCTAGCGACAGGGTCCGGTTGAAAGTCCTTGCGGACTGGATGGAATGCAGAACGCTTATTTGCTTTGCAGCAACTTGAGCGCGAATTCGAGCTGATTGTCGCTTTCAGTCAGCGGCTTGAAGCCCTTGCCCGGCACGACCACGTTGTCCGGGTCGATGCCGTGGTGCTTCGAGCTGCCGTCGCCAAGCCACGTCCCATTGGGGGTGAAGTAACGCAGCGTGGTGACGCGAAGCAGAGTGCCGTTGGGCATCGGCAACATGATCTGACCAATGCCCTTACCGAAAGTCTTCTCGCCAACCACCGTTGCTCGATGATTGTCCTGAAGTGCGCCGGTAAACATCTCGGATGCTGAGGCAGAGTGCCCGTTGACGAGGATGACGATGGACTTGCCGGCCGCCAGGTTGGGCTGCCGCTTGCCTTCGCGCGTCGACACTTTGTTGGTGTCCTCGTCCAGTTCTTCAATCGTCATGCCGGTCTTGGTGAGCCGGTACGTGGTCTTGCTGTGACCGCCGAAGGGAACACGATTGCGAATCGACACGACATCACCTTCGTCGAGGAAGAGACTGACAAGCGAGATGCAGATGTCGACACGACCGCCGGGGTTGCCGCGCAGGTCGATAGTCAGACTCTTGGAGCTCTGGAGCCTGGTGAGCGCGTCACGCATTTGCGCGACCGTGTCATCCTGCTCAAACCCGGTGAGCTGCACATAACCCACGTCTCCGTAGGTCTTGCTTACCACCGCCGGCGTCTTGATGATACCGCGGGTGACATCAACCGTACGGTCTACACCGTCGGTCTGAATCACAAGCTTCACCGAGGTGCCGGGCTGGCCCTTCAGTTGTGCGACGACATCCTGGATTTTCTTGTCCTTGAGGTCGACGCCGTTGGCAGACTTGATCGCATCACCGACTTGTATGCCGGCGTTGCCCGCGGGTCCACCTTCGAAGACCTTGTCGATGACCGGATAGCCATTGGCGTTGGTCTTGGGGAGGGGCTCGCCAGTCGCATCAAGCACGGGCTTGTCGTCGCCGTCAGCCTGGTAGCCCAGACCGATGCCGATGCCCACGAAAGTGCCTGAAGACTGCTGCTTCATCTGCTTCACTTCGTCGCGCGTATGCATGCGCGTGAAGGGGTCGTTGAGACTCTTGAGCATCTCGTTGGCATGCCTGACCGCGTCGTCATCCGTCGCGATGTCGGCATCGAACTTGTGCTCCCACTGTTCCCAGTTTTTCATTTCACCAGGATCGTAGAGAAACGCCGGCGCCGCTTGGTAGGCGCGGTGGTAGACATTCTGAGGGGTTGCTGCGTAGAATTCGCAAGCCAACCAGGCTCCGAATGCAACAACAAACAGCGCGACGCCGGTGGCTCCAAGGCCCATGAACTGGAGCGTGCGCTTAACAAAACCTTTGCGCACTTCGTGCGCAGGTGCAGGGGTTAGAAAACTCATGTTGGACTCCGATTTCTCGTTCGACTTTTTGTCGAGCGAAAGCGCACTCTTGCGAGCGCACTGGATTAGCCGAATCGAAGCGAAGCCATTCAGCGAATGGGTCGCTCGATCGTTTGGCAAAAAAATGCGAACTCAGGTGGTGAGCCCGCGCGGGAAGTGAATTTCAAACACGGTTACGACAGACACCGGCACGACAACTGCAATTCGAATTGAGAACAAAACGGAAACAGCAACGCGAAGCCAGAACAACCAGTGCACGGATGCAAGGGTGACTGGGCAGACGTTTTGACGCTGTTCGACATCACACGGTGATACCGCCAGTAGTGTTACTACAAGATCAGATGTCGTGGTTGTTTAGGAGTGCTTAGTGAGAGAAAGGCTTCAGTGCTTGAAGAGTCAGAGAAATATGCTGAAAACATATGAAATCACGCGTGTAATCAGCAAATTAACTAGATCCAGGTTAGGTGCCATATTTAGTTGAAGCCTGGGTATTTATTCGGGTGTATAGAAAAACACAAGCTTTGTTAGCTCCGCTAATTAAAGCTCTTTCTAGAAATACTATCTAGATACCGTGGATCCCAGCTCCGCTTGACATCAAACCTCTTCGCGAGCGCTCTTAGCGCGGTTTCGTTAATCGCTTAAAACCGCAGCCGTGTTATTTTTCTAATGAACAGCTAAAATGGGTCAGTGGCGTCCCGAATGTGGGTTAGAACAGTGATTGGATTTAAGAACCGAAGTCGAGTTTCTATGCGAAACCAGATGGTGTTGAGCCTCTCGGTATGCGCGCTCAGCGCCGGATGCTCGGCCGAGAACAAAACGTCAGCGCCGGAAGTCGCGCAGTTGGACGACGTAGCGGCCTACAAGGAAATCTTCGGGGCCGACACGCCCGTTCTCATCCAGTTCTGTACGGAAGGGGAACAGTCCCAGCGCTTGTCCCGAATCGTCGATGAAATTAGCGGATCGCATCGGGCGCAGTTCAAAGTCGTTCGGATGAACAGTCCAAAATCTCCTGAGACGATGCAATTGTTCGATGTCACCTTTGTGCCCTGCCTGGTTTTCGTCTCTAAGAAACAATGCAAGCACGGCAAAAAAATGGAAGGTTTCACGGAGCAAAAAGAAGTCGAAGTATTTGTCGAGCAAAGCTTGATCCAGTGCCGCGAATAACCGCACGAATTAAGATCGAACCGAATAACAGAACGAATCAAGATCACAAATAAACAAAGTCGCCAGCCTCGCTTTGATTGTTTGGCAACAAGTCAAGTAATCGCTGGCGACTTCACAACACCGCCGACAGTACCACCAGCGGTACCACGACAGCAGCAAATCCAGACAGATTAGCCACCACCGATGATGGCGGAATCAGACTATCTTGACGAAGCGACGTTTCCGGCTTTGTCTTTCAGAATATGCTCACGGGCTTCGCCGACCACATAAATGGAACCGGTAATTACGATAATATCGCCTTCAGAAGCCAGCTTCCGAGCCTCTTCAATCGCTTCCGGAACATTCGGCGCCACTCGCACATCGCTATCGCTGGCACCGAATGTAGTGATCACTTCAGCTATGTCGTCAGGATTCATCGAACGCGGATTCTGAGACCTGGTGGCGATGCACAACTTGCTCATCGACTCCAGCTGCTTCCAGATCGCCGAGATGTTTTTGTCAGTGTTCAAACCAAGAACAAAAATACATTTTTTGACTTCGAAGATTGTCTTGATAGCGTCAGCCAGTGCCTGAGCCGATTCGTGATTGTGGGCAGCATCAACGACAACGATTTGTTCGCCGTTTTTCTTGCCATCTTTCACGCCTGTCAAAATTTGAAAACGCCCTGGAATAATCGCTTTCTCAAGACCTTTCCTGATGTGTTCATGAGTGATAGCCACACCGCTGGCCTTGAGCGCAAGCGCTGCTGCAGCTGCTGTGGAGGCGTTGAACACCTGATGGTTGCCGAGCATCGGCGTGAACAGTTCCAGTGCTCCCAATTCTTTTGATTCAAGCTGGAAGGTTTGACCGCTCAAATCCTGTTTCTCCGCACGAATCTTGTACTCGCGAGCGACATCGACGAGCTGCGCCTGCACTTCACCGCAACGGCGTCCGACAGCGGTTCTTGCGCCCTGGTCTTTTTGTGGAGCCAGGACAGCGATACACTTCGGCGTGATTATTCCGGCTTTGTTGACGGCGATTTCCGTAGGCGTGGCGCCGAGAATTTCGACGTGTTCCAGACTGATAGGTGTGATGATCGCCACATCTTTGGTGGCAAAAACATTGGTGACGTCATATCTGCCGCCGAGCCCGACTTCAACGACCTGCCAATCGACAGGCGGTGTGCTGCTTTGCACGAGCTGGAAGAAGAGTGCCGTGAGAACACCGAAGGTCGAAATATTGGTGTTGCCGGCTAGCCTTTCCGCTTCGATGATCGGTTTGATTTCGGAGACTCCCCTGGCGAAACGATCGGCATCAACCAGTTTAGATCCAAAAGAAATTCGTTCGTTGTAATCGTGCAAATGCGGACTGGTGTACAGCGCAGTGGACAAGCCGGCTTCGTCGAGAATCCGGGCAATCATGGTGCTTGTACTGCCCTTGCCTTTTGAACCGGCGACGTGAATCGTGTGACGACCCAATTGCGGATTGCCCATTCGCTCGAGCAAGGTGCGCATGGACGGCAGTCCCATTGTCGGTCCACGCGCTCCGTAGGTGGCTCTTTCCATGTCGGGAAAGGATTGGATATACGCGATGGCTTCCGAGTAGTTCATAAATTTATTGCCTGGCGCTCTGCATCTAACCGAAACTTGTAAGCAAAGAGCCCATTTTCCTAGGTGACGAGTGCTTTCAAGATTAAAGCACTGAAGATGAGGTTACTATTGGACAACTAAACCCTATTTTGCTGTCTATTTCAAGCCTTTTCAAGGGTGGGTGGCGTTGTGAAGTGGAACCCGTGAGGTTGCGGCTTTGAAAAGAGATCGGAGTTTCACTCCTGAATGAATCGTCGAAGAGGATTTGAACCGGCCTGGCGGGGGAGAGATTCGACCATGGGTAACGCGGTTCGATCGGGGCAAAAGCTGACGGGCCTTGAGAATTGGTTATCGGACAATACAACTAGCGATAGCGGGGCCAAGCATTAACTATCGGAATTAAGTCATCAAGATCGAAGTGATTTCAGTCATATAAGTTTGAACCGCATGACATCCATCGGCTAGGTTCAATTATCGCGTGCGACCTGTTTCCGCCATCGAAGCAACTTTCACAGGCATAAAAACATTGGACCAGACAGCGTTTTCAGCGTTTCTATTTTTTTCGTTTCATCCTTCGCCATTTATTCACCGGTCCATCAGGCTGTGCTATACAAACCGCAGTGACCAATTCTTCGCGGAAGTTTTTAGCGGAAACTCGCAAAGCATTGGTACCTTATGCAGTTCATCACCACAGCTCATTGTCGGTTTCAATTTCGAACTGAATGTTGCTTCTAAAATCGGCGGTATCTTAAATGTCCAGCAAAAGAAAATTGCGTATCGCACTCAGTACTTTTGCTTTATTGAGCCTGGCATCCGGACAGGCTTTTGCCGATACCGAAAAATCATCCAAGAGCGAAACGCTGGTGCCCAGATCTCGCGATTCGCATGCATTCGATGAGTTTCCCTCCTTCGACAAATCGCAGGGTGACGCCGATGCTAAGGATCAACGAGAAGCGGCAAAAGAGCAAATCGAAGAGAGCATCAAAAAAGACGACGAGAAAACTCTCAAGCCGGCCACATCTGGAAGCGTGATGGTGACTACAGAAGAGAAGAAAGAAGCAGCCAATGCGTCCACTGAAATTGTCAACGAGAGCCCGACGGCAGACCGTGAAATTCCCGCCGCAACGAGTTTACGCCGGCCCACGATCGCGCTTGCTCTAGGCGGTGGAGGTGCACGGGGAGCCGCCCATATAGGGGTTATCAGGATTCTCAAAGAAGCAGGCATTCCGATCGATTACATTGTCGGCAACAGCATGGGATCGATCGTCGGCGGTCTATACGCAGCCGGCGTGCCTCTCGACGACATCGAGAAGATGATGATGGATAATTCTCTGCGCAAAGCTTACACGCCCGGCATGATCACGATAAAGCTCGTCACCAACCAATTCGGCAAAGTAATAAGCCCCTTCAAAAAACATTATGCCGGGCTCTGGACCGGAAAAAAACTGAGTCAGTTTTTCGACAAACAGCTGCCCAGGGGAGTTGAGAACGTCGAAGATACGGTCATTCCTTTTTCGGCGATTGCCACCAATCTGATAGACGGCAAAGCCTATCGCATCAGCGATGGCAAACTCTCGATGGCAATGCGCGCCAGCTCTACCATTCCACCGTTTTTGCAACCAGTGGCAATTGGCGACAAAGTGTACGTCGATGGTGGCATGCGAGCTAACCTTCCGGCTTCAGCAGCACGCGAAACAGGCGCCGACATTGTAATTGCAGTGCTGGTTGATGAACCTCTGCGCGAAGTGCCGGCCAAAAGATTTAGACATCTGGATGCGATCGTTCAGCGCATGGGTGACGTCATGCTGGCCGTAGCAGATGCGCGTCAGCTGCCGTTTGCAGACATAATCATCAACCCGGATGTGAGCGGTTTGCCAATTTTGAACGGCACCGCCGATGATGCTCGCCGAGCGATTGCAGCCGGTGAAACATCCACACGAAAAGCGCTTCCCGACATTCAAAAACGAATTTCGGCGAAAGACAGACGCAATACTCTGTCAGCCGACAAAGTTCCACAAACTTTGAAGTAGAGAAGCTGCTGAACTGGTGAGTTCCGGTCCGAAAATTTCCGGCTCGTCAACGGACATGGCATGCGCACTTTGCATGCGTCCGAAACCGGCAACGCGCGTTCAAACAGCGCAGCTATCTGTCCAATTTAGAACCGGCGCTAGGTCATGCTAGCCGAGCTGCGCTACCTCGGAAGTCCCAATCACCGGAGCCCACTTGACTTCCGGGCGTTTTATCGACACCTTTGACCTGGACATGACCGGAGCGATCTGTGCTAAATCCGCGCCCTTTAGAATCAGAATAATTTATAGAGCCTTGTGTTGTTTAGCTCTTGATTAGAGATCTAATGTGAACGTGCTTTTCCAATCCTGCTTTTAACCATCTATTCCTCAAGACTTTTCCTCTCTGAACCACACCACCCTCTCTCACTTGCGTTCGCGCTGGTCGGAGTTGTTTCGTCGTGGCTTAGAACCTGTAACGGACAGGAGACCAACAGTATGGGCTTTAGACTCACAGGGCGATTCTGGCACAGTGCATCCTTCGCGTTCACGCGATATGGACTCTGGACCTTCCGCCCGCCTACTTTCATTGTTTTGCTTGGTGGACCGGGAGCCGGCAAGGGAACGCTCGCAAAAGAGCTGGTTCCACTCATCGGACTTCCTCACATCTCCACTGGCGATCTCTTTCGAAAAGAAGTCGCATCGGGCAGCGCGCTCGGCAGAGCCGTCGACCCTATTCTTCGCTCCGGCGGACTGGTGCCAGACGAAATCACGATCGCCGTGTTGGCTGAGGAACTGAGCAAGTTTCGCAACCGGCATGGCGCCATCATCGATGGTTTCCCGCGCACACTCCCGCAGGCGCTTTTGCTCGATAACTTGTTTGCCGGCTGGGGTCAAGAACTCGATTTCAGCCTATTCCTCGACGGCAGCAACAAGGACTTCGAAGTGCGCCTCTCAGGTCGCAGAACGTGTTCCAACAAGGAGTGCGGTCGCACCTACCACGTCGAATTCAAACGCCCCCGTGTCGAGGGCGTCTGCGATACCTGCAAGAGTCCGTTGATTCGTCGCGATGACGATGCACCGGAAGTTGTTGGCCCTCGGCTCGAGAAGTTCCGCGCGAACAATCAGCCGATCGTCGACCACCACGAGCGTCGCCAGTGCCTGCATCGGATCAAGACCACCAATCAAGATCCCGAAGGGCATGTTCTGCAGCAGGTGCTCCACATCTTGTCGAAGCGTGGCGTTCGAGTGAAGCGCGCGGCATAAGCGAAATTCCGGCAACGGAACGAACGACTGCCGCCAGGGGGAACCAAGACCTACAAAGGTTTTGGTTCCCTCTTTTTTCTCAGACGTTACTACTATCTCTTGTCGTTTTTCTCAACGCCGTTGTACCGTTTTGGTCAATCAGGCTAGAATGGCTATGGTTGCTAGGAATCGGGGCACATGCGCGAACACCAGATCGTAATCAATCTCAAACGCGAACAATTCGAGGAAGTCCAGCGGCTGGCGCGGCTGGCCGGATCCAAATCGGTGGCCACGTATTTGAAAGAACGCGTAGTCGAAATAGTTGCTTTGCAACAGCAAAACGATTCAGACCAACCCAAAGTCGCCCCTTCCTCTCAAGAGCTTCTCGAAATCAATCACGAGTTGACGCGGATGCACCGCGAATTGCAAGTGTTCATCGCAGAATCCCTGAGCACGCATAGCTACACCGAAGACGATGATGAAGGGCTGGACGATGACGTTTATTATGCCCACCAGAACCTGCAGCAAGCGCTCGAGCACGATCTAGGCGACTTCCGCGGCTATGGCGATGACACCACTTATGGTGCAGCGGACAATCCTTATTCCGTCCCCATAACAGCGGGCAATCAGCCACCACCGTTCACTCTACATAAAACCAATAGCGCCTACTCGACACAAAGCAATCACGCCCCGCAACCGCAAGAAGCGGATTCGTCGCCCTCAGGCTATATTGGAACCGACGCGCCGCTCTACATCGGCGCCAACGCCAATCAGTCCGAGACCAATACGACACTGCAAACAACAGATATCCTGGGACAAACTGCCCAAGCCGCCGCTCCAAATATCTTTCAACAATTCGGCAAACCGCTTCCCCAGCCAACCTCAAAGTACGGTTCGACACCAACTGATTCCAATCCAACCGCGCCCGGTACAACAGATCACCCGGCATCGCAGCAACCGGCGGCGTCAACCAAACAGCCCTCCCCTTCTTCGCAGAAAGTATCACCAGTCAGCTTTCCCGACGCCATCACCCCTGGTGCCTACGCCGGCATGTCTTCGTCAGCGTTTATAGACAATACCGACATATACTCGAACAGCACCGCTGACAGTATCTGGCTCACACCGCCCAATCAAGTTTTGACACCCGGGTATCAGAATGACGGAGCAAGTGGCGATCCAAATCAAAATGTATCGAATTCCCCTGAAAATCCTCGCAGCGCAACCGCATCTCCACAAAACAACAACACAAGCCCGGGTCCTCCACAATCGCAACTGGGAACTTCAGACGGTAGCGCCCCCGGTGGCAACCGCATGCAACTCGGACAACCTGACGACGAACTCGAAGACCTTGCCGAAAGAGCGTTCGCTATATCTCCTCGACTGGGCGCGTTAGATAAAATGTCCAACGCTCCAGCCGGTTTCCGCAAACGTCAAATCGACGATCCATTAGATGATCTGATCGACGACAAGATCATGGAAGAAGCCGAGAAGCTTCGCCTGGCAAGCATTGAAGAAGAAAGTCCATACGAAAGCAGCGTGGTTTACGCATTCGATTCTGCCGATGATGAGGAAGAAAGCCAACTCGAGCAGCCTGCATCGGACAGCGACATCAAGGTCACCTTCCCGATGCCCGAGGAAACGCTCCGCCTGACTAACAATCTGGCCGACCAAATCCAACCGCAACTTCAGACCAGCGGCTCTGACTCCGAAGCTGAAATTTCAAAACCCGATCCATCATATGCAGTTGACCTTCCGATCACCGCAGCACCGGCGACCAGCGATTCTGAGACAGGGACGGGATCTTCGACAACAGAGCAAGAAGACGACGAGCAGCCTGACATCCTGGATCCGGACTCCTCGCCGCCTCCGCCGGCTCCAAGTGCTGAAGATGGACCACCACCGCCAGCGCCGCGCCCCGATTCCGGCTCCCTGACCGGTCCTCCGCCAAAGCGCCGCCGCCTCCCGGACGATCAGAATATTGACGACGACGATAGACTCAGTGGTGGTCCTCCCCCTAAGCGTCGCAAAAAATGAGATTATTACCATTGATTCTCGGTCGATGGAAATCTAACATCGAAAGCGTCAAAGGACGGATCTCTTCTACGCGCTTCCCATAGATACCAATTTTGGTGTTCGTGGTATACCAGTAAGAGGCGCTTCGTACGTACCGCACTCAGGGCAAGGACATGAGAGAAAAAGGTTCTCACAAGTCGGCCGCCAATGACAGTTCCTTGAACAACGGTTCAAGTGACCCTGCGAATTCGAGTGATGGAACGACCAACGAAGCACTTTTGCAAGGCGCCGATGACGAGATTATCGCCCAGAGCGGTGATGGCAGTGATGGCAATGGTGCTGGCAAAATGGCAACAAATACTCTAATCGAAAAAACTCAAACTGCGCTACCCGAAAGCGCAGAATGGACATCTCTAAACGAAGATGTAGACTGGTCTTTATCAGGTTTACTCAACAACCCTTCCGGTGTGGATGTGGCCCTGAAAAACAATCTAGCGATCATGGAGCAACAAACAAGAGATCTGATTGAAAACGGATCGATTGCGGATTTGCTTGCCGCGCTGGATGAGAATACACGGCAACTCGAGATGCTGCAAAACCGCATGGAAGGTAACCTTTCCTGGTTGACGGGCATCGGTTAATTCAATCGTGAAAGAGAACCGGTCCGCATATTTTGCGAACCGGTTTAAAACTGAATCTGATTTTTTCAATCAGTTTCTAACTTTCGAATCGTCAAAGAATCAGTTTAGATGTAACCGACACTCTTCTGCGAACCCGCTGGTGGCAGGATTCTCAGACGACGCTGTGGTTCATCACCAATACTGCGACTGCTGAGATTGAAGCGTTCCACCAGCTGATGTTGCAATCGTCTGATGTATGAACGGCGAGGTGCCAGCTCCATCGGCTCCAAACGATCCATCACCTTATTGATAGCCTGGCGGGCTTCTTCCAGAGCCATCTCAGTTTCGTCAATGTCGCCTTCAATATCGACAGCACCGATGTCGGTATCAAGATGCAATGCTTCACGCAGAATTTTTTGAATCTGCGGCAAATTATTACTCTTAACTACATAAACTGGAATCTGCCTGGCATCAGCCAGAGAGTAGATTTTCGCACCTGTTCGAGCGTAACTCTTCAAGGCCAGAATGGCATCGGCTTCGTCAATCGATTTCACCACTTCGACTGGAAGTGCCAGGGTCTTCACAACGCGCTCGAGGAGCCCTTTGCTGACTGCGTAGGGATAAACTTTCAAATGCGTATCGTTGCCGGACTGATTGGTGTTGCCAATCCAATCTGACGCGAACGGAGCAAGACCCTCTGCACTGGCGACAACCGGTTCGATTGTCGGAACCACGGAGACCTCACCGGTGGTGTCATCACGACGGCGAATTTCCGGATGAATCTTCCAACCGCGCAGAAGTTGATCGACCGCTTCTCCCACGTTCTGGTGAACGGCGAGAGTTTGTCTGTCGAGAATCTCAACGCAAATTTCGAAGGTCGGTGCCGACGAGCGTTCCAAAACTGTCTTTTGCGAACCACGCCTGCGCGCTTCATCGTCGCCCAGGGTGACGGTTTGAATGCCACCAACCAGATCGACCATGACCGGGTTTTTCAACAAATTATCCAGTGCGTTGCCGTGAGCCGTGCCGATCAGCATGACGCCGCGCTCGGCAATCGTTCTTGCGGCCTGGGTTTCCTGCTCCGTTCCGATTTCATCGATGATGATTACTTCAGGAGTATGGTTTTCCACCGCTTCGATCATGACCGCGTGTTGCAGGTCAGGATGCGGAACTTGCATGCGTCGCGAGCGACCAATCGCCGGGTGAGGCACATCGCCGTCGCCGGCAATTTCATTAGAAGTGTCGATTACGATAACCCGTTTTTCCATCTCGTCAGCAAGCACCCGAGCCATTTCTCTGAGCTTGGTGGTTTTGCCGACCCCGGGTGGTCCCAAAAACAAAATCGATTTTCCTGATTCTACAAGATCTCGAATGATACTAATCGTGCCGCTTACAGCGCGTCCAACCCGGCAGGTCAAACCGATAATTTTGCCGGAGCGATTGCGAATGCACGAAATTCTGTGCAACGTACTTTCAATCCCGGCACGGTTATCGCCGGTAAACTCACCGAGCAAACCAACAGCTGCAATCAGATCTTCCTGCGTTACCGGACCTTCCGAAAGGTAGACGGAATGCTTGTCCAGGTATCGAGCTTCAGGACGACGTCCGATATCGAGTACAACCTCATAAAGGCCGACGGTATCGTTTTCCAACTTGCTGCGAAGATCCGGCGGCAGGATCTCCAGGAAGCTAGTCAGGTCATCAGCAGGAGTAATTTTTTCCATGTGTTTCTCCGTTGTTTAGCAGCGATCGGTCAATAGGCGGCGGATCAGGTGTCACCCTGCTCCAAAAGAACTCTGAGATACTTGTTGCCCGCAAGATTACAATTATCGGCACTTACTCTGACACCCGGTACGCATACGGGCATGCCCGGCGGACATGGGGCCAGAATGTCCGCTGAAATTCGGCCGACCGCATCTATCGCGGCAACCAGCTCGGAAGGCGCGAAGAATGCTTCGCGCGGTGACAGGCTTTGCTCCAGCGGCTTCGGTTTCGCCTTACTGCTCATCACTTTATTGTCGTCGTTTTTCGGTAATTCTGCCAGAGCCGAAACCAAAAAATCGATGTCGCCGGCTTCGGTTCCCGTGCCAAGAAGCAGCAGGCATCCGGCGCCGAGCACCGCTTCACAAAATATTCCGCGAGCACGAAGAAAAACATCCAGCTCTTGACCCGACATGGACGGGCTGCCGATCATGACGTGGAAAGGATCGGCACCGTTTTGTGGTGAAAAAACCACAACTCGATCGGCAATTTCCCGCTGTAGTTTCTCCGACAATTGTGCCACGAAGGCGAGCTTCTTGAGCCCTTCTTCAGAGCTGTGCCAGATAATCGTTTGTTCGATTGATGAGAGCAAAACATAATTCGGACTGGATGTGGAAATCAAACGCATCGCCGCGCGAACATCGCCTGCACTGACGAACCGGTCGGACACCACATGCACGGCACCGGTTTGCGTCAAAGCACCCAGGGTTTTATGGAAGGAATGAACCACCAGATCGGCTCCCGACGAGCAAGCTGACGAAGGCATCAGAGTGCCCGGCAAAAAATGCGCGCCCTGTGCTTCGTCGACGATTAGCGGTACACCATGCCGATGCGCAACGGCAGCCAGCGTTTTGATGTCGCTGGTTGTTCCCACGTAGGTCGGCGAAACAACTAGAACGCCGGCAACCGACTCATCGTCCACGAGCGCGTCTTCTAAAACTTTTGCATCGACCGCTTCCCAGAATCCGAACTGCTCGTTCCACGACGGCTCATACCAACGCGGTTTCAATCCAGTAAGCACCAGAGCGTTGATGACAGAACGATGAGCATTGCGCGGCACAAGCAGCTCCGAGCCCCGTTTTGCAACAGCAGTAATGGCAGCGAGCAAACCACCCGAGCCACCGGAAAGAGAAACAATACTGGTTTTGACGTCATAAAGCCTGGCGATACGCTCTTCCAGAGTTTTTAAAACACCCTCAGGATAAGACAAATCATCAAGACCATCCAATTCGGTCAAATCGAATTCGCTGGCAAAACCGGCTATTGAAGGCATTCCCGGGAGACTGGTCCGCCCCTTGTGCCCGGGCATATGCAGAGATACTATTTCGCGTTGATTGTGATCGCACAGACTGGCAGTCAGGGTGCCACGCAGATTTGCTTGTTGCGAATATTGCAGCAGATGCGCTTGCCTGCCTTTGTGGTCGCAATGCCGCTCAGGCGTCTGGCTCTGGTTTTCCACTCTCATTTTGGGCAATGCCTGTAACGCAGCTCTTAACTGCTTTTAGCAAATGTCAGGCCAGCGGTGCGTTCGAAAGGAGTTCCTAATTGCAGAAGAGTATATCATTCTTATCTGAAAAGCCAGCCCTGTATACGTTTCCGCAATTCGACCAGGTATATAAATTCACACCAGAACGGATCTCTACTACACTCCTCAGCGGATAGGGAATCGGATAAAAACAACAACTATGGGCTTTGCAGCCGAAAACAATTAACCATACGACATCGGCTAGTATTGGCAATTTCAGACAAAAGCGCCGAAAGCTTGACAGTTCCGCTGGGTCAGGATTGAGTGACCGGTCATGCGCTGGTTTTGCGACCTACGTTCGGCTGCGCGACCCGATCAGTTTCGAGTCCGCATGACTCGCGCGAGGATCATTCCGACCCAACCAGTGCAATCACAGACAGCGTATAACTCTGCGGATTCGCACTTTGCCGCGGTCCTCAGGGCTTTGCACGGATGTGAGATTAGGACGATATCAATACTTTTTCTTGAGCTATGTGCAAACGCACAGTCCAAGGAGGTTTTAAGTGCGGCAAACACGCGTTTTGATATTGATACCACTTCCGCGAAAATCGCCGAACCTGCTGAATATCAGCGTTTCCGTGATGGTTGTTTACCATGCTTGATAATCTGGAACTTCAATTGTTAGCTTGAGACATCTCTCTTTTCTCCTCTCAGGCCAACTAACAACACGCAAACAACGTCGCTTACACCTCGAAAAACGAACTATTGCTCACGATTGGTGCTCCAGTCCAGGCTCGTCTAGAGAACTCTCCCCAATTCACGCTCTGCGGCTTTCCGATAGCCACAGATCGTGTTCGATATCCAGAGTTTCTTCCACAAAATTTTTAGAGAGGACGTTGCTTTGAAAACCTGATATGTCGCCCTCTTCAAGGTTTCGTCATGCAGTCGTTTCGTCGTTTATGCAAGCAATTGCAGAACCGACCGACACTGATGACAAGTCCGACTGGGACCAGAGTTCGAAGTGGTTTCTGTATGCACGATATCGTGTGTACCGGCACAACATCGATGGACTCTGGGTCTGGGCTGAGACTGTGCAAACAGAAATCGTGGAGGTTCACCCTCGGGTGCCACTACGAGTAGTGCCAAGGTGCGGACAACTCTGCGCTGTGCCCCGGTAACGTTGTTACTCGCGGGCTTAACCACTTACGTTCCTTAGCTTTCACACTCGGTGAGCGACAGCATCAACTGCACCATTAGCGGTGCGGCATGCTGGAACGCGCACACGATCGGAGTCCCGGTTATGGATAGAGAACAACAATCCCCCGCCCCTCGAACAGAGCGCAACACACTCGGTCGATACTTGGAGCTGCTTGTCAAAGTGGTTCTCGGTGTCTTCCTTGTCCCGTACATGGTGTGGCAAAAGAGCGCACGCCTGATTCAGAAAGACGTTTACAACGCCTCCTTCCTCGACTTCAGCGGAATGAAAGGCCTCCGCCAAATCCTGGGAGTCTCACTGGGCATCGCGACCACCGCGGTCACCAGCTATTACTTCCAGGGTTTCTGGACTTACCTGGGAGCCGCGCTGGCCGGACTCCTGGTGTACAGCCATCTACTCCCGTTGGCGTGGCTCGCCCACACGCGCCTCGGAGGACTGCGAAGATGGCTTTTGAAACGAGCCGGCCAAGTGCTGAGCTGGCTTGGGCGCAATATCGCCCGAGCATGGAACTGGGTGTGCAAGACCGTTGGCCGGGTATGCCGTTGGATCGGACGCAACATCAGGCGGGTCTGGAACTGGGTCTGCGACATCGCTGCCCGATTCTTCCGATGGATCGGACGTGGCATTGCGCGGGTCTGGAACTGGGCTTGCGACCTGGTTAACTGGCTCTGCGACAAAATTAGCCGGCTCTGCCGCTGGATTGGGCGCTGCATTGCGCGGGCTTGGAACTGGACCTGCGACAAGGTCAGCCGCTTCTTCCGATGGGTAGGACGTGGCATTGCGCAGCTCTGGACCTGGACTTGCGACCTGTTTAACTGGGTGTGCGACAAAATCAGCCGGTTCTGCCAGTGGATCGGGCGCGGCATTGCGCGGGTTTGGAACTGGACCTGCGACAAGGTCAGCCGCTTTTTCCGATGGATCGGACGTGGCATCGCTCGGGCTTGGAACTGGACCTGCGACAAGGTCAGCCGCTTCTTCCGCTGGATCGGACGTGGCATCGCTCGGGCTTGGAACTGGGTCTGTGACAAAGTCAGCCGCTTCTGCCGCTGGATCGGGCGCAACATCGCCAGGGCTTGGAGCTGGGTCTGTGACAAAGTCAGCCGCTTCTGGCGCTGGATCGGGCGCAACATCGCTCGGGCTTGGAACTGGATCTGCGTCAAGGTTGGACAGTTCTGCCGTTGGGCAGGACGCAACATCGCGCGCGCCTGGAACTGGGTCTGCCTCAAGGTTGGTCAGTTCTGCCGCTGGGCAGGACGCAACATCAAACGCGCCTGGGACTGGGTGTGCGAAACCGCCAAACGATTCTATCGTTGGGCAGCTCCCAAGCTCGCACGGCTCTGGAGTTGGGTCTGTGACGTCGTTAACCGAGTCTGCACCTGGCTCCGCATCAACATCGCCAGGGCTTGGAACTGGACCTACGCTAAGGTTGCACAATTCTGCCGCTGGGCAGGACGCAACATCGCACGTGCTTGGAACTGGACCGTCGAAGTCGTCGGTCGAGTTCTGAATTGGCTCGGACGCATCATCTCGCAAGCGTGGAACTGGACGCGCGAAGTCGTCGGTCGAGTTCTTAACTGGCTCGGACGCAACATTGCGCGGGTCTGGAACTGGGTCTGCAACAAGGTTAGCCTCGCCTGCCGATGGATCGGGCGCACCATTACACGGGTGTGGAACTGGGCGCGCAACATTGTCAGCCGAGTGCTCAACTGGCTCGGACGCACAATCGCGCAAGCCTGGAACTGGGTCTGCGACAAGGTTAGCCGCTTCTGCCGCTGGGCAGGGCGCAACATTGCACGGGTGTGGAAC
>JADYXR010000254.1 GCA_021772095.1 Candidatus Obscuribacter sp.
GCGACGTCGACGAAGACGCGCTGGCCGCCGCACAGGTGACCATGGAGCAGGTCGACGGTTTCGTCGGCATCACGTTCCATTGCGCGCAGGACTTCTGCGCGATGTTCGCCAGGTCGCCTGTGTTCACCAACCTGAACGACGCGCTGCAGGAGGCTGCGCGGATGGAAGAGGAGATGTACGTCGAGTACGGCTCCGAGCGCGTCTGCATGGACGTGACCTGGAACGATCTGCTGGCGCAAGCCGAGGTCGTGCGGCAACGTCGTGAGACGTGCCTGGTTCGCGGGCCGAAGACGCCCCGTGAGCGGATCGGCAACATCGATGCCCGCCCGGACTTCAAACACCTGGGTGGCCCCGGCATCGAAGACAAGCTGGCCGCCTGGGGCTGGTCGGACGACGTCGTGAAAGCGGCGATGAGGAAGATCCACTCGATGTTCTTCAAGTGGGAAACCTACCGCGAGGCCGACAACCTGCGCTTCGCGCGCGAGAACGTCCCGGCCGAGATGGAGCGCTTCGCGCGTGCCAAGACGCGGGGATGCTGCCAGAGCCACGAGGAAGTCTTCGTGGTCGACTGCGAGTTCGAAGGCGAGGTGCGCGTGCACTTCGGTTTCAACTTCGGGCACTAGCAGTGGTGGCGGCGGCGTCGTGCTGAAAAGCATCGGCGCCGCCGGGCGGGAGGTGTGGTGGTCGTTGCGACCATCACGCTTTTCGTTTTCAATTCAAATCTACTATATGTTGTCATTTTCCTACTACAAAACAAAAATTGTGAGGTTGAATGGCACCGCATTTGATGGCGTCGTTTTAATCATGAATCACGTTTTAAATGGCAGGGGCGTTTTAAACTGACGGCAGGGGACCAGCGGCAGACCGTTCTTAACATCGCGGCAGTCGCTACACTCGCGGCAGATGTTTAAACATGCAGCAGACGTTTTAACCTCGCGGCCGATATTTTAAACTCGCGGCAGATGTTCAAAACTCAAAGGAAATAGCACGTGAGGGTCGAGTCAGGACCAACCTGGAGGGCTGATCCTGACTGACTCTACGGCTTACACGGGCTTGTCGACCGGTCCACCACAACGGCGGCAATAGCGCGGAATATTCGGATACGAATACGGGTGTTCGCACTGTCGGCAAACATGAAAGCTTTGGTTCTGAGCGTGGGTCTCGCGCTTGTTACGGCGGACAAGACACACTATGCCGACGACAACAGCGACGACGGCGAGGATTCCCAATATCGACATGCGACTCTCCAGGATCTTTTAGACAGCAGCAAACTGCGGTTGCAGGTTCGCACACACAAGGCGCGCGCCCCTGCTTGTTGAGAAGAATGGCAGCTGTCAGTAACCGCCGGACCAGGTGCTCGGCGATGGAACCGCCGGCGGTGCTTCGAAAGGCGGCACCGCAAGGTAGACATCCGGAACGGAAACGCGACCGCCGCTATCACCGGGGAACATGCGTTCCTTGGGATTGGCGGTCAGACGGACCTGCTCTTTTTCGAGCGTGCCATCTGCGCGATAAGTGCGCATGATGCTCTCCACTCCGCCGGACGACAATTTGCGATCGCCACTGACGGTAGTGACCTTGCCGTCCTTCAGCCCGATCTGGACGTTCTCGAGCCCATCGAATTTGGTGACAACCACGGTATCGAGCCTGACGTTGTCGGCTGCAAATGCATCAACGGTGCGCTTGGTGTCGATCACTCGCCACTTCTGGACGAATCCAGTCGTGCTGCCGTTTTTCAAAATCGTGACGTCGAAGCTACCAGACCGGTACAGACGAGTTTGGACAAGCGCGCCACTGCGGTCGTAGTAAGAAGCGGACACCGACGAGCTCCCGGAATAGTACGACCAGGAATACTCCTTGGAGAATCGCATGCGCACAGAGACGCCGTCTTCGAAGAAGAACTCGCCACGCTCGCCGCTGCCTTCCACCTTGTGCCAGCCGATCTTCTTGCCGTTCTCGGCATAGCTCGTCCAGTCACTGGTGCCGGGGTTCGGTCTTTTCAGAACGATTTTCGGATTGCCGTTTTGCCAGAAAGTCGATTGGCTCTCCAAAATTCCACTGACACTGTAGAGGCTATTCTCCGACGATTTGCCATCGGCGTAGAAGCTCTGAACTTGATAGCCACCGCTGGGCAAACGCAGTCCGATTCGGACAAGCCGACCGTCTGCATTCCAGCGCCGCTCATCTTTGACCGACTTGCCATCCTGAGCAATGCGAAGCATCACTTTCAGGTTTTTCTCCGAAAGCTTGCTCGCCTTCCAGTCGATTTCCGTCTTGGACGGATGGTAGCGATAAACATCGAGCGAACCGTCGGGGTAAAACAAAGTCACGCCGGTGTCACCATTGGTGAAGTAGACGACCAGGCGTTGTTTTGTGAAACCATCCGGAGCGTATTGAACGCGGCGAAGGATTTCTTTGCGCGAGTCGGGAGGAAGCTGAGCTTCGTCGGCAACTCGTTCAAGGTAGGTAGGAACATGCACATCCGCCACTGGCGGGGTGTACAGAAAAAACGACCCGGCTAGTGCAGCAGCGATAGCCGCGCCAGTCAGGAGTAGAAAGTTTAGCTTCATGCCAACCTCCATTGAGTCAGAACTCACCCTACCAACCGTGTGGTTGGTTTTTAGACTGCAAAAATATTTGTCGCTTGTAAGGGCGGGGTGCAATAAGGGGGTTCGGGGTCTGAAATTACATCTCTAATTAGATGACTGGACTATGTAGACTCCAGGAAACTTTTGTTACGCCCGAAAACTTTACTCCCTGCAATGTTTTATGAACTGCGAGGATGTCGCGCGAATTTCGCTACTGGCTTAATACCTTGACATATTCAGGCGATCGAAGTTTCTTTTTCTAGAAAAATTGGGATACTGGCTCGGTTCAGTAGGGTATAAACTCTAGTACACCAAAAGTAAAACACTCTCACATCCACCGAGGAGCCGATGACAAGAGTTTCGTGGCAGGTCGCCTCCGTTACTGATCCAGGTATCAAACGAACCGAGAATCAGGACAATATGTTCGTTAGCTCGGACAATCGCCTTCTAGTCGTAGCCGATGGAATGGGCGGCATGAAGGGCGGAAGCAAAGCCAGCCGAATAGCCATCGCAGCGGTCGAAAAGCTTTGGTCAGAACGTCAACCCGATGAGGTCGATGAGTCTGTCATTCAAACCTGGCTTTTGGAAGCCGTCGGCAACGCCAACCAGGATGTTTTCGATGCCGCGGCTGCCGATCCGGCAGTCAAAGATATGGGAACCACAATCGTCGCGGCCATTCATTGCCCGGACGGTAAAGTTCAAATCGCCCACGTCGGTGATTCGCGCGCTTACATGGTTCGCGATGGCAAAACCGTTGTTTTGACCCAGGATCACTCCGTCGTTATGGAGATGGTTTTGCAGGGGCGCATGAGCGAAGAACAGCTTCGCAACAGCCCTTTCCGCCACTACCTCACTCGTTGTGTCGGACACAAAAGCAAAGTAGAAATCGATAAAACACCTTCGGAAATTAAACCAGGAGATTGGCTGATACTGGCGAGCGATGGTCTTTCAACTGTCGTGCTCGACGATATTATCGGCGAAATTGTCGCTACTTGCGAAACCCCTAACGATGCCTGCGAGAAACTTTTGAAAGCCACTCTCGATGGTGGCGCGCCGGATAACGTCACGATGATCATCGTGCGCTATGCTGCAATCGAAGAAGCAGGCAATAACAACTCCGACGGCGAAATGAGCGCTGAGAAATCAGAACTCAAGGAGAAGTCGGCTAAGTAATCGAAGTCGGGTGCCACACTCACATTTCCATGTAAACCGCTAAAATGTTCAACTATATACTTTAGTTTAAGCGAGCTCAAAAACAACAGACGGCGAAAGTTAGACGGTACATGCTTTCGCAAGTAACGTCCTCCTTCCGCCGTCTGTTCTGAAAACGAATAACTCTTTAGTCACGGACTACTTCGAAGCGTTAGCCGCGGCGACTGCCTTGGCGCGATCCGAAATCGGTTTGTAGGTCCAGAGGTTGTCGGGACCGATGTTGTCCTGCGGCCAGATCGCACCACCCAGGTAGAACTGCTCAGGGATTAGCTCCTTGGGCAGACTCTGCATGGCGATGATCCAGGATTCCTGCGGGCGAGTCAGAACCACACCAGCAGCCTTGATACGCGCGATGCCATCGGTCAGCTGCTTCAGCGTTTCCGCCTGGACAGGGTCGGCATAGCGATACTTCAGGCTCTCCGCCCACTTCGCCACGTGGAAGTGGCTGGGCGCGTTCTCGATGTAGTCGTAACCACGCTCGAAAGCCATGGCTTCAACTACAGCCGGAACGATGCGAGCGACGTCGGGAATCGGATTGCCGTTTTGACCGGGTGAGCGCTTGCTCTTCCACGCCTTCTTGAAGTGGCGCAGCCAGGTCTTCGGCTTACCGACGAATTTGTACGGAGCCCGCACGAACTCATCGAAGTCGGCATCGCCACAGGCATCGACAATGCGAGAACCAGGCATGAAGCCATAAGTGGACAGCTCCACCGCGCTCGAATTCTCCGGCATGCCGGGAAGTTGCAGCGTGTGGTTGAGCTTCATGTCTTCGTAGCCGATGAAATCGACCAGCGCACAATCGTTGGCGCGAGCAGTACCGTCGTAACGGCGGTCACGCAGAGCGACCTTGAAGATCAAGTCGGCAGCGCCCTTTTCGGGGTTGCCGAAATAGGCGAGCACTTTGAACTTCAAACCATCACGCTTGATCACGAGCGCGCCGGAAGCGCACTTGTAATACGAGTTGATGTACGGGAATCGGACAAAGCCGGTCTTGCCGCCGTAGAGACGATGGTCGTTGAAGTTAGTCACTTCATCGCCGCCAAAGTCACCATCGGTGGTTTCACGAACCTCGGTCTTGCTGGAGATGATCTCGCCCAGTAGCGCCTTAACTTGGGGCGTTACCAGACGGGTCCAGATTTCCTCATCCGTGACAAGAGCAATTGGAGTAACCCCGAGCATTTCAGTAATGTTCGGGCTTGAAAATTTGTGGTGAGCCATAGAAGGGGTCTCCCATTTTTTAATAGCTACCGCAAAGGTTTCGGGGAAACCCATGCTTCTCGAAGAAAGAGGAGTCCCGCAGAACGGAGCCGACGGATGAGCCACACATGCGGCTCACCCGTCGTTCCATCCAGACGGGAGAAAGTGGCGGTTAAAAACCGCACGTTGTTGTTGCGGCTCAGAGAGCCGGTTTCACTGCAACTGAGCAGCGGGTTCCACTGCAATTACGCAGCGGGTTGTGCACCTTCAGCCGGCAATTCGGGAGCGGCACCTGCATCCGAGGAGGACGCGGCATCCGGCTGGCGAAGCGGGTCGGGCTTGAAGGCGCGAGCACGTTCTGTCAACGGCTTGTACAGCCACAACACCTTAGGTCCGATGTTGTCCTGCGGCCACTGCGGTCCGTTGAGCCGCAGGTCCGCGGGGATGCGGCTCTGCGACTCCAGGCTTTGCACGACGCATGCCCACGACTGCTGTGAACGCGTCAACGGCAGACCCTTAGCGCGGATGCGCTCGAGTCCTTCGCTGAACGCGGTGAACGTCGCCTCCTGCTCCGGGTCCCGGAAGAGGTAACCTCCACCCAGTCCCCAGCGCGCCACGTGATAGTGGCTGGGCGCCATTTCGCAAAAGTCGTAGCCCTGCTGTTCGGCGATTTTTTGGAAACCGCGAAGCACTAAAGGGGCAACGTCAGGAATTGGTGCAGCCTGTTGACCCGGCGCACGCTTTGAAGCCCAAGCCATGTTGAAGTACCGGAGGAACTCGTCAGGCTTGTTCTTGAACGTGTAAGGCTGGGTGACAAAGCGCTCGTACTCAAGGTCGCTAATCACGTCGGTGATTCGCGAGCCGGGCATAAACGCATAAATCGACAGCTCCACCGAACTCAACTCAGGGCTGAGCGGGCGGTGCAGAACTGGGTCGTCGTAAGGGTAGTCGAGCAGAGCGGAATCGTTGGCGCGCTTGGTGCCGTCGAAACGACGATCCCTGAGCCCAGCCTTCAAAATCATCTCGCCTCGGCCTTTTTCGACTTCGCCGAACCAGCAGAACACTTCGAATTTCACTCCATCACGTTTGACGATGAAGGCACCATTCTCCGTGCGATAAAAACTTGTGACATAGGGAAACCGCACAAACGCTAACTGACCGCCGAAAAGACGATGGTCATTCAGGTTCGCGACGTGGTCGCCTGGGAAAAGACCTTCGAGTGATTCAATCACGCGCGCAGGTCTGACCTCGACGATTTCCCCTAAAAGGCCCCTGGTCATCGGAGAGACAAGGTGTTGCCAAACGTCCGTATCGGAAATCTGACAAACACGAGTGACTCCCAGAAGCTCAGGGTAGTTAGCGTCGTTAAATTTACCCATCATATGAGCCTCTACATTCGCGGCGATTAAGCCGGTTGATGTGACACTGCGCGGCGACATTGCGTGAGCAACGTTACCGTTCAGTCAGTCCTGCGAATATCAGAGAACACCGGAAGTGCAATCTCTGGGGGTTGTGTCAAAGTCAGCTTCGGCCATGTCATGAACATGACTAAAGAAGAGTGCAATAAAGGGCTTGGTTCTTGTGAAAGAGAAAATAAGCCGTAAAAGTTGAAGGAAAACGAAATAACGTTCTTAAACTAGTTATTTGATCCTTATAGGTTCAAGCCCTTGAAAACCCAGTTTCTAAGCGTATTTCCGCGCGTCGATTTGATTAGCGGAGCACTTAAGTCGCACCACATGTGCCACCAGTCGGTATTGACAACCTCAACCCTCGCCAAGCTCGCAATATATTAAGCAATTTAAGCTGCGCTGAAAAACGAAGAGTCACAAAGCTTCCCGAAGGACAGCTTATCTCTTTGCATCTATGCGTTTACGATATCAACAATTTCTTCGGTGTCGAAACCAATCAAACCAAGCGACGACAATTTGCGCCCCTTGCGATTCAAATCTTCTTCGACGATAACGGACGCCATGTCGATGATGCTGGAGATAACAACCACTGGTGAGTGGCTCAGAACGCCCATGTCGGCGACCAGTGTGAGCGATTCGCAGATATCGTCGACCAGAAGCCTGGTATAAACTTCGCGCGAACATTCGGTCAGACCAAACAATCCGGAACCAAGAGCAGAAATCGATGATTCGAGCGTCGACGCTTTCAAGCGTCCGGTGCCGTTTTCGCTTGAGCTGAAATCTTGAAGACTTTTAGCAAAACCTGGCACCACACATTGGAATGCCTTCGCGATGCCCTGAATTTCTCGATCGAGTGCATGCAAAATTTTGAACACGGATTGATTTAGCGGCAAACGCATATCGTCGGCAATCAGCATGGAAAGCAAAATAGCCGGTCTGATAATGCGCTCTGCGTCGGACAGACCACGCTCGAGCACACTGGAGAATGGAACGATACCTTCAATCACTGCACTGGCAACAGGGAGCCCGCGACGTGTCTCATTTCGTTCTAAACCACAGACGCTGACTTTGCTTCTGAAGCCTGATATCAAAAGGACGCCGGATTCAACTCGAGCTGAATCAAACAATCTTCCTGACTCGATAATGTTGACTTGATGTTTAACTTTCGCTTTAGCAAGTAAGGCGCGGAACTCTAAACCGGCTCCCAGAGGGGCATTGATCAAACAAATCGTCATGCCGTCGCGCAGTGCTGGTTTTAACTTTTCAACGATGGCACCGTATTTGGTGATAGGTGCGGAAATAACAACGCCTTCGGTATTGCGCAAATCGTCGACGCGGTCAACGTTTTTCAAATCCATTCTAGTGTTGCCGCGTTGTGAACAAACAGCGGCACCACGTTCGCGAACTTCAAATTCGCGCACTTGCAATTGTTCCAAATTCGGATACGAATTGATCACGCCATCGGCGTATACAGTGACCTTGTGAGCAGAAACGAGGTTGGCTACTGCGAGTGCTTCGGCGCCATCACCGATGATGCACACTTCGGAGAGTAAATTGGCAGAAGAATGAAGTTGACCTATTCCACCAGCAACAGAACTTTGACCTACCTGACCCGATAAAAGCACAACGCGCCTCCCGTTCCGTGCAAAAGCCACCTGGCGGAACGAGAATTGAAATTCCATCGATCCGTCTTTTTATTTACTAAAGTGGCAACCGCACATGAACAGAATAGACCCGTTAATATCGGAAGACAAGACCCGCAGCCAAGGTTTAACCTTTCCTGTAACCACCATCGCTGAAATGGCGCCATTACTATATATTGAGCTGTTACAACTTGGGTGATACCAGTACACTATTGTATAAACCGGTCCAAAATTAAATCTCAGAGCTGGCGTTCAAAGCGGGTTTTCATCATATATGGCAAGAATATATTACGACATAGACACAAGTCTTAGCGAATTGCAAGACTCGATAATCGGCATTATCGGTTACGGAAATCAAGGCCGGGCACAGGCGCTCAACCTGCGTGACAGCGGGCTTTCCGTCCGCGTTGCCGCACGCGATCAAAGCCCGTCAGGAGCGATCGCAATCAAGGATGGATTCGAAACAGAATCGATCGAACGCGTCGCCGCAAATTGCGATGTTCTCGCAATCATGCTCCCTGACGAGGTTATAGCCGATGTTTATAAAGCGTCTATCGAACCCTACTTGACATCTGGAAGATCATTTGTTTTTGCGCACGGATTTGCGATACACAACAAGATCGTCTCCCTCCCTGATGATGCAGACATTATTCTGGTTGCACCAACCGGACCAGGACGCAAATTGCGCTCCTTATACATTGAAGGCAAAGGCTTGCCGGCATTAGTAGCAGTCGCGCAAAACGGCAGTGGCAGAGCGTTTGAGAAGTGCCTCTCCTATGCGCTCGGAATCGGTAGCACCAGAGCTGGGGTCATAGAGACTACGTTTAGTGAAGAAACTGTTACCGATCTTTTTTGCGAACAGTCAGTTCTCTGCGGAGGCGTACCAGCGCTAATCAAGGCTAGTTTCGACACTCTAGTCGAAAGCGGATATCAACCAGAGCTGGCATACATTTCGTGTCTCAAAGAAGTCAAATTAATCGCAGACCTTTTATTCGAACGCGGAATCGACGGCATGCGTGAATCTATCTCCACCACCGCACAATACGGTTCAGCACTGGCTGGAGAGGAACTGGTCGACGATCGCACACGACACAAACTGAAGAAAATATTGCGACGAATTGAAACTGGAGAATTCGCACGTTCATTTCTTGCCACCGAAGGAGAACGCGAAGCCACGATTGAAAATCTTTTGGCTTCCGAGAAGCGATCGCGCTTAGCTCGTACTGGCAAGGATTTGCAGACGAAGATCCAGTTTTGAAAAGACTGAAGAACCGCGTAGTACATCAAAATATTTTCGCGAATCCACAACTTTTCGAAAATAAAACTCGACAAAAGTTTTTCAATATCGCTGTTCAAAACATTTCATATCGTTGTTCAACAAGTTATTCAAATAGAAGTCCGTTATCTATTGAACGATCATATTATCGATCAAGCGCACATTGTCCAGCTTAGCTGCGCACAGCAACACAATTGGCTTCTTCGGTTGCGAAGCAGGTTCGAGCGTATCAATATCACAAGCCTCGAGATATTGAACTTCGAATCCGGTACTTTCTAGTTTCGTTCTGCCTTCTTCAAGCGCGGCTGACACTGAGCGTTTTTCTTCAATCGCGTTTTTGACGCTCGTCAAAACTTCGTGAATTGTCACCGCTTTTTTGCGGCCGTTTTGTGAAAGATAAACATTGCGCGAACTCATCGCCAAGCCATCAGGCTCGCGAACAATCGGCACGCCCTGGATGTTCAGGTTCATATTCAAATCTTTGACCATCTGCCTGATCACCAGCAATTGTTGATAATCTTTCTCGCCGAAATAAGCGATGTCCGGCTGAACCATGTTGAATAATTTGTTGACGATAGTGGCTACGCCCTCGAAATGCCCCGGTCGAAAACTGCCGCAAAGCTTGTCGATAAGCCATTGCGGAGGAACCACCTGAGTCGTGGCCTTTTTCAAATCGCCGTAAACTTCTTCGGTCGAAGGACTGAAAACGCAGTCCACGCCAGCCGAACCCAAAAGCGAAAGATCGCCTTCCAGGTCGCGCGGATATTTGGCAAAATCTTCGTTAGGACCAAACTGCAAAGGATTGACGAAAATCGAAACAGCAACGAAATCACATTCTTCCTTGGCGCGCTCTACAAGCGACAAGTGACCGGCGTGCAGATAGCCCATCGTCGGGACCAATCCTAGTTGAGCACGCCGTTTGCCTTCTTGGGGCGGATTTCCCAGCGTTTGCTCTCTCCAATGACGGAGCGCTTCGACCGATTCAAGAACTTCAAGCACGTTCGAACGAGACTCCACACGAGTGTATGACACCTGCCAACCCTCTTTGCTAAAACGCACAGCTCACAAACCTGTGCCGGGTTGGGCTATTTTACCCGATGCCTGCTTCGAGTTTGCCATAATAAGAGATTGTTTCACCGCCGGCGGCTATTAAATGGAAGACCCGAAACCTTGTCAAGCACCCAAAACCCAAGCGATTGCAGCTTTCCTGGGACCCTGGCTGCTGCTTTCGGCGCTTCTTCCTTTGTCCGTCCAGAGCACGCACGCCTCAGAACTTGAGATATCGCGTTCGGCAAACCCGGCAAATTCTTCGAGCCGCACAATCGCACAGAACCAAACAGTTGGAACGGAACATCCGAATCTAACGCAAGCATCGGTTTTACCGAATCTAGTACAGACTTCGGTCGACACGTCAGCCTACTCAATTTCGTCGGGCGCCGACCGCAAGATCGCAGAGAATGTCTCTCAACAGGCCCAGAACCTGGCGCAGAAAGTAATCGAAAAACTGGGCGGGCTGGACAAGATAGAGAAATTCAATAATTCGACTTATCGCGCGACTGGAAATGTCGAGCAGATTTCATCGCTCTCCGGATCATCAAATGTTCTGCCTTGCGAGATCATTGCGCAAGGTCACAAACAGTGGGTTTCCGTCACATTCATGGGACAACCTGTTGTCACCGGATATGATGGCAAAGAATGCTGGACGATGCAGGGCACCAATTCGATGCCGACCGATCCAATTACTGCGCAACGCGTAAAAGAAGATCTCGATCACGGGCTCTTGCTGGTCGAAAAGCTGCTTGAACGCGGGCGTAAGCTTACAATCGAACCGTCGAAAGTAGTAAACGGCGTAAAGTGTGATGCACTGTCAGCGGTGGCAGAAGATGGGAAGCCCACAACGTTTTACATCGATCCGGCGACGAGTTTAATCGTCAGAACCGAGTATCACGGATCCGACATAGAGCAAGGGGTAGACTGCGTCAAGGCGTACGACTACATGGACTATCGTAAGGTCAGTGGAACGCTGCAGCCGTTCAAAGCTATAGAATATTCCGACGACAAGAAAGTCAGCATTGTCCAAATCTCCAAAATCGAAACCGACGTCAAACTTTCCGATAACGTCTTCAAGATGCCCTTAGAGTCTAAGATTGCGCGACTGAAAGCGGGTCCTGTTCGTGTGCCGTTTCAATATACGTCGAGCGAAATTTTAGTCATGGCGAGTATCAACGGACTGCCCAACAAGTTGTTCATCGTCGATACGGGTGCGACGCAGTCTATAGTGGATACGGCTTGCTTTAAAGATATCGCGGCGCCAGCGTCAGAGGAGATTGCCATCACCACTGGTTCCGGTGCTATGAAGATGACGTTTGCTCAATTGAAAACTTTTCAGCTCGGCGAAATTGTTCTCCAGGATGTGCCGGTTGCAATCGCGGATTTGTCGAAGTTCGCTCAGTTCCTCGCGGTCAAACCGCACGGTTTAATCGGCGCCAATATTTTAAAACGATTTTTGATCACCATTGACTATGAAAAGAAAGAACTCGTGCTTCGCGATCCGGACAAAGTGAAGCCTCCGGAAGGCGCGATTGTCGTGAATACGAAACCGTCGCTTGGGGTTTCGGGATTGGCTGTTGAAGGGGTTCTCGACGACCGTTTAAAGCTAACATTCTTAATCGACAGTGGCGCCGCATTCAATCATGTTTCTGAATCGTTGATCAAAGAATTGAACCAGGCACCATTGCTTCCTGTTGGAGTGATCAAAGGACTAGACGGCACTCCCGTGCGAACTGGCGCTACTCGATTCAAGAGTTTAGAAATCGGCAAACTCTCTATTCCGGATCCGGTTTTTTCGGTGGCACCATCAATCGGAAATGAAGATTCGCCGAAAGGAATTATTTCGGGCGGCGCACTCGCCATCATTGGAAACCCGCTCCTGAGCCGATATCGGGTGACTATTGATTATCGCAATCAAAAAATTTATTTCGAAGAAACAATAAAGAAAGGGCAAGCCGCTCTGGAAGGGCGCTTTAAACGAATCATCTCTGACTTTTACAATCAAGACAACCCTCGGAATGCAACCAATCAGTTATCGCATCTGGCGGCTGATGCGCTTGAACAGGGTTTTCCTGCAATCGCCGCTCAGGCAACCGCGTACGAGGCATATTGTTTGTCTCGAATCAACGTCAAAGTACAACCAGCTACCGGCAAAGGTTTCACACAAAACGAATTGTCTAATCCTTCGTCAAGTTCCGATCAAACTACTGGTCAAGCAACTGCGGCGAAGACAATTCACGATAAATTTCTGGCTGCGACGGAATACGCAAAACGCAGTGACAATAAAGCTGTTTCCGCACAAGTACTTTCACTGTGGGCACAGTATTATCTGCAAGCCGGATCGCAAAGTTACTCGCGCGCTCGTCCATTGATCAATCGCGCCCTGGCGACATGCCCTACGGAACCGGCTGTCTATGCGGTTGCCGGTCTGCTTTTTGCCAGCGGTCAACCGGCGGACCCAACAGATAAGTTAACGCGTGTCACCACCGACGCCACCAAGAATCCACTCTATCCAACCGAAGACAAATTAGAAACGTCGGCTGATATGCTGCTCAATCAGTCACTCATGCTGGATCCTTCCAATTGGCTTGCGCTCTGGACAAAATACAACCTGGCGGACCGCAACGGAAAAACCAGCGAGAAAGTTTTGATTTCAAAACACTTGATCCGTTACTACCCGGACGCCGTGCGCGTTAAGCAATTGCAAAACTAGACGAAAAAAAACTTTCCTGCCGATCAGACAGGAAAGTTTAGTACTCAAATAGAATCAATCAGTGAAGTTACGCTTCAACCGGTTGAGGCTGTTGAGCCATTACGAGAACTTGGAAAGGCAATGATCCGAGAGCTTCGTTACCGACGTAAAGAATGATCTCGTAGGTGCCTTCTTGTTCAAATGCCAGTCCGCTGAACGCACTGATGATTTTGTGCGTCATGAATTGACTCGGCAGTGGCTCTACTTTTGCAGGTGGCGACATTGCGATCACTCTGCCAGAGTTGTCTGCGATTTTAAACTGGTATTCGAATCCTTCCGATGAGCCGGAGATCTGCGCGAATGCATAGACCAGTGGCACTACCGCTGGAAAGGATTGCGCCGTAATTCCGTTGTAAATGTTGACGCAGGAAACTGCATCTCTTCGCAAAACATCCTGGAGGACTCGCTCGCACAAGATGATGCCAATTAACCGGGGTTTCTCAGCCATTGTAATCTCCGCTGGTGTGGTCGTGGACAGAACGAGAAATTATACTAGTATTGAGGTATCGTGTTGCGCCGAAATCAGCCCCTGACACAAAGTCCGCCGAGACATCACTGAACAGAACCCCGAGGACCCACTGCCATGCTCGATCCCGAAGAAATGACCTTCATGGAGTGGTTTGGAATCTGCTTCGTCATAGTTCTTATAGTCTTTTTCGCCTGCCGCTGGATCGACATCTCCATGACAGAATGCGTGCATTAGGCACCTAACGAACGACGGCTGACACGCTGTGAGCGGGCTCGTTGTCGACACCTCTCGATACTGACTCATCTCGTTACCGACTCATCTCGTGCCGACTTATCTCGTCGCCAACTCACTTTGACATCGAAAAATGGAAATGTGCCTGTGGGCCACATTAAACGGGCAAAAAATGTGGCCCACAGGCACATTTTCTCTTTCGAGTACTTCTTTCTCGTTGACTAACGCTGTCGAATCGGACATGCCCGTTGCGATGGTCGTCGATGCCGTTTGAGGTGGTGGGGCGAATGCCAGGCGAACAGCGATGTGCGAGCTGCGCTACCGCCTAAATGAGAGCTTATATCACCATTTAAAACTAATAGAAACCTAGCTTAGCTTCGTTACCTATCAAAGACTATAGCTCGCGCGCTAACTATCACAGCCAATCACGTATTGATTCAATAACACTGCTCCATAAGGCCTTAGTGAATAAGGGCTTGTCGCGTCAAAGCGAGTTCCAGTCAGTGATTACAGCATGTGTAGCGATATTGATTACATTCAGTATTTGATTGACTTAGTCTCCACTTGATCACTAGGGTGTGGGCACATCTTCCTTTCCACATGAAAACCTGAACTTACTTCCAAACACCAAACACAACCCGGCTTAACCAGACCTTCTCGAGAGACTAACGTCATCTTGGAGGCTTCCCGTCATGTCACTCGAGGAGCCTGCCGGCTTCTGCGAGTTGCTTTTTTCACAAATTACCAACAACCAGGTAAGGAGAACTAGCTATGAGCAAACCCTTCTGCGAAAGCGGAAGCGTGTCTGTGGCCGGCTCTGTCTCGACGCGTGCGTTTTCCGTGGGTATCACGGGATCGATCGCAACGGGCAAGTCCGCTGTGGGCGAGCTTCTGAAAGAGCGTCATGGTGCTTTCGTGATCGATACCGATCACATCACCCATGAACTGCTCAACAATCCCTGCCAGGCTTACGACGAGGTGCTCGCGCGCTTCGGACAAGATCTGGTTTCCGCCAAAGGCGAACCAATCAACCGCGATCTCCTCCGTGAACGCGCGTTCGCCACGGTCGAGGACAAAGCTGCCCTCGAAACCATTCTGCATCCCCGCATCAACGAGCGGCTCGAATGGCACATCCTCACGCAATCCGCCGCCGGCGTCAAAGTCGTGTTCATCCTCGTTCCGCTTCTTCACGAAGTGGGTCTGGCCGAGCACTTCGAAGAAGTCTGGTGTGTCGTTGCTCGTGAGGAAGTTCGTCTGGCTCGCCTGATGGCGCGCAACGGACTCGACGAAGCAACCGCCAAAAAGCTCATCGGGCTGCAAATGTCGCAGACCGAGAAGGTCAAGCTGTCCGACCAGGTGGTCGACAACTCCTTCGACATCGAGACGACCGCGGTTGCAGTGCAGGCACTGTTCGAAGCGCTCGCTGAGCGCGTCGACGCGTACCACGCTGCTGCCGTTGTTGTTCCTCCGACGCCCGAAGGCGACGGTTCGACGGGTGACGAGTCCCCGGCTATCGAAGGCGGTGACGCCCCGACGACCGATGGCACTGCCGAACCGACGACCGATGGCACTGCCGACCCGGACACTGATGGCACTGCCGAAC
>JADYXR010000255.1 GCA_021772095.1 Candidatus Obscuribacter sp.
GTTGAAGAATACAAATCGCTTCAACATCCAAACCTCATTCAATTATTGGACTGTCGTCCGCTAGATGATACGCCATGTCTCATCCTTGAATACGCGCAGGGAGAGACGCTCCGAAAATTGCTGAGCCGAACGAATTTCATTGAAACAGAGGCGCAGATTGGACGAACAGCTTTGCAAATTTGTTCGCTTCTGAGCCACCTGCATTCCAAAGGTTTCGCACACGGCAATCTAACCACCGGTAGTATCATTCTTGTTGAAGCGAACGGTGAAACCATCGTCAAGGTCGGAGGCTTCTGCTCGATCGAGGCTTCAAATGGATCGAGTGATGATAACGAAAATATCAATCAAGTAAATATCAAAGATACGTTTGAGCGTTTAACTGCGACGACCAACAAATCCACGCGCATTAGGTCCGATGTCAATGCAGTGGCCGCAATCATTTATGAGATGATTACCGGTTTCAATTTAAATGAGGAAGAACATCGAGACGATCAAGAACTTGTGGCGATCTCTGCGCTGCGACCGGATATTGCTGAAGTCGAATTTTTGAAAGAAACGCTCAAAAAAGGTCTCTCCAAAAAGGATGGATACAAGTCGATCGTACATTTCCAAAACGCCATTCGTTCGTGGATGGAAAAGGTCAACAGGGAGTTTGCTGCGGCAGCAGCTTCAGGTTCGACCCAGTTCGTAAAGCCAAGAACCGATGTGCTCGAGAAAGTTTCGTTAATCGAAGCACGACGCAGCGAGACATACGTCCCTGTATCAAAGCGATGGAAACGACAATATCAGGGCTTGAAATTCATCGAAGCTGATTTGCGCAGCGAACTCAATAGCCTCAAAGCAAATCAAATCAAAAGTGAAGCGACGCTGTCCATGCTGGTTTCGAAGGCGATTGCCGCGAAGCGACAAAGGAAGTCGCCAGTCAGAGCAATTGCTGAAATTGCAATTGCTTCCACCTGTGTCGTTGTGACTTGCGGGGCAGTGGTCAATTATTTTTCGACCAACCTCGATAGCATGAAGTCTAAATATCTTGGGGTGGCACGAGCACTTAGCAGGCCAGCCGCCAGCACTTCCGTGGAAGCTGAACCACAAATCGAGTTATTGGATTATCGTCAAGATTCAGCATACAAGCGCTGGTCTAACAGTAAAGAATTCGGACAGGCAAGACGCATCGAAGCGAATTGTCAATTGAGAGATAAATAGTCATGATGATGAAGCCTAAAGTAAGCAATGCCTGGAAAACAGCTCGCGGAAACACCAGGAAAGATCTGACAGTGACCCCCCGCGTGGCGATCGGGTCTGCTGCTGCGATACTGGCACTCGCATTCATAGGCTTAAGGGTCTTCGACCACGTCGCCTTCCCGCCAAACCAGATCGATGCTGCTGCGCTTGCCGCCGCCGGTAGTATCAGTCGGATAGTGGTCGACACGCCCGAATTCGGTTTTGTTTCACTGGCAGATTCTCCGGCAGATGGAGTAGGCACCGAAGCTGGTGACGGGTTCGCTCTGCCGGTCCGGGGCATCAACACAATTATTGCCACCAGCCGACTCGATTTGATCATCGCGGACAAATTACAACAGCCCCTAATGGAAGAATTAGCCGAAAGAGATCGCGCGGCCGCGCTCTCAGCAAAAGAACAATTGATCGCAGCGATCAAAAGTTCGCTCGACAAAAGCGGCTCTGCTAAAGACAGAATGGGAGTTCAGGTCCAACCTCTCGTTGAGGCTGAATCAGCATTTGTAAACGCAGATAACGATGGCAAGTTCGTGCCTGGATCGTTGCGATTGAGTCTAGGCAGCCTGGACGGCGGAGATGCCACCACAGTTAAACTGCCGGAACCACAGTCTTCCGATCAAGTGAAAGCAGCCGAACAAGTCGAAGGTTTCTACAAATCTTTTGTCAACGTGCCCTACAAGAATGTAGATTTTGTCTTCGGCGGTGTCGGCAAGTCTGTCAAACTCGTCGCAAGCGACAAGTGGCGAGCAGAAATCGCGGGACTGCCATATCAAATTCCCACAATCGTCAAAGTCGAAATCGTAGAAAGCGATGCCACCGGAAAAATTCAAAACGTGAAAGCAATCGCTTGCGCGCAGCCAGCATCATTCAGAATACCAGCACCATCTAAAGGTGCGCTCACCATGAGCTTCCCGGATGGTCCGGTGCCAGAGATCAGTCGCCCTGCAGATTGTTATTCGTCGGAACAACTGAACAGCGTTGAATCCGGATCGATGGATCTTCTTTCCGCTCAATCCGGCGATTTTCCTCTCGATTCCGAATCTGCAATGGCACCACTCAAGTGGCCGCTTACAAACTCAGTCGCTTACGAATCCACCGCCAATGTCTGGCGCCTGGCACTCTACGACTGGATTCGTGGTGCCGGTACAGCAGCGAACATTGACTCAGTCGTGGACATGCAACGCGTGCAATTGGACAAGGCTAAGCCCGGCAATATACTATGGACCGCTTCAACTGAACGCGGCAAAACTGCCGAAGCGATCGAACCAATATCATCCGGCATCGCACATATCTTCGAGTTCGATAAAGACGGTGTCGTAGTTTATAGAAGCAAGATGATTGAACCCTATCCGCTGTATGTCGCGAGCGATCGGCAACTATACGGTGAAAAATTTGGCGCCATCACCTACAGTACCATCGGAATTCGTGATGTTTTCATACCCAATATGACACCTCCGAAGAAAATTGTATTCAGGGCAGTCTGGGATGTTTATATTCGCGATAATGTAAGAAATCTCGGTCCCAAGAATGGTGGCAAACATGGCGGAGAGCCTTTATCCATGCCCGTTCTTGCCGCCAGCGACAAGCCTGATACGCAATTACAAGCTCATCGCACCGAAACAGAAACATGGTTAAACCAATGGTCAGAAACACCATATGAGGTGACTCCGACAAGCGACGATTCCACCGTTGGTGTCGATCAAGGAAAAGGCCTCGGACAAGGAAAAGGAGCAGGCATGGTCGGCTTAAATGGTCAATCAGAAATGGGGTATCAGCCGCTTGTTGCCTGCCAATCCGACTTCGCAGAATCAATGTCACCCAATGCACCATTCGTTCGACCAATGCCATTTGGAAGAGGAACGCGACCGACGTTCGCAAGCAGCGGCTCGTCAGTCGACATCAAATTCAGACGCCAAATCGACGTCACTGAATTGCAAGGCTGTCAAAGCACCGGCTACCTTGGCGCAGTTTCAATAGATAAATAATTGACCGTCGAAAAGCCCAGAAACCTATTTCTGCACCCCCCATGTGCCGGAATCCGCTTCGTTCGTCGGCATGCGCTGACGTGATTGAATCAGCTGCTTGGCGGATTGAATACCTTCAATGTATTCCAGTCGTAACGAGACTTCTGAAGGTAGTTACTGAGCGGAGTTGCGGCATCGTTGTAAGCATACATTTGTCCATCTCGTCCCTTCCCGATTACCGCGATGTCGCCGTAGTTGGGGCATGGTCCGCGCCGGGCCTGTTCTTGCGCATACACTTCAGGGGTCCAGTAAACATGGACTACTTGACCAACTTTCAGGTCTTTCGATTGGGCAACCGTGAAACCTTGATCGGGCAGACTCTGGCGCATGTCGTTAGCATTGCCCCAGATCACTTTTCCAGTTGCGCGTTCAATGGCAAAGCTCACGCCTTTTGCGCAATAGCCTGAAGTGCCAAGTTCTGACGAAACGCATGCAGCTTTCTCAGCCAAAACAGCTCCGGTCGCGTTGACAGCGTCGCCGGAAGACGAGATTCCATCGGACCCGCCTTTTTTCGAAGATGGAAAAGCTTCTGCTAATTGAGGAAGTTGACCTTTCAATTTAACTAACTCCGGATCTTTTGAATCCACCACTTGACGCAATTTTTTAGGATCCAATTTGCCATTGGAGCCGGCAATTTTCTTAAATAGATGAGGCATCAATTTTTTGAATGTTTCAGGATCGGACTCGAACCAGTCCATGAAAAGATCGAACAAGTTGACCTGTGTCCAATCGCGCGCCACGGTAGGATTGTAGCCGGTATTATCCGCGGTGCGACTGGATGCTGGCTGATCATACGCGTTGGGTGTTGGAGCACCTCCGGAAAATTCCGATGCGCTGTTTGAAGATGCTCCGGCAGCAGAATTCGGCCTTGTCCCGAGTTTAGTTGAAAAGTTTGGTGATCCCCTCCAGGACTAGCCTGGTATGGTTTCGGTTGCAACACCAGAACCCAATTCAAGAGGA
>JADYXR010000256.1 GCA_021772095.1 Candidatus Obscuribacter sp.
AAAGAACCAGAAGACTAAGAAACTAAAGGAGGTAACAGTTATGTCAAGCGGCAGATTTGACTGTCGTCAACCGGCAAAAGGCCTTGACGCCGATCAGACTCGACCAGCGATCTGCAAGTAACTACTGGTCAAGCCAGTTTATCTCATCGGAAACGTAGGCAATTTCCGAATCGGCGTTTTATCACGAAATTCGCGAATGAGCGCGCGCACCTGCTCTATGGTTGCGCATCCGGCCAGGTCGTTGAAATAAAGAACATTTTCGGTCACCTTCGTGACATCGAATGCTAAATATAAAAGCATCAAAGGATTGATCCAGAGTTCAGCTCCGATCGTTCTGCGAGTCCTGTGATGATCGCCGAAATGCCCTTCAAGAGCGGACATTATCGAACTGCAAATCACGCTCTCGTAGCCTCGCATTTCATGAAAAACGAATTGAGTCGCTTCGACAAAATTCTGCACTTCGGGCATATCCGGAGACAGCATCAAGCCTCCGAGAAAGGCGTTGGCTTTAATTAAATGTGCCACCGTCTCTAGTGCATAGAGATGACACACATCTGTTTCTGCTCCGAGTCCTAAACATAAGAGTTGCTTTGGAACATCAATCTGCAATGCAGCGGCGAGGCTCATCATATCTTCAAGAGGAGTGCCAATGCGAGACTCGTCGCCACGCATCAATGAGTCGACGCCGCCATCGACAAGCACCATCATGTCGAACTTAAGATGTTCTTGCAGGCGTTGATAACTTTTGACGATGTCCGCAACTGGCTTCACGCGAATACAATAAATCGGCTGATCCATGCGCTTTCGACTGAGCCACTTAGCGAGATAGCCTTCGGGGAAATAGTAATCATTGCCTGTCGATCGGGCATTAACCTCGACGACATTGGGGCCGAAACTCCTTCCGGATATTTCACCGTGACGAAACGAGAAAGATAGATTTGCTAGATGGACACCCACTCCAGCTTCACGCAGTGCAAAAAATAACGGCAGACCGGCGAACACATCGAACCCACCACCGGCTCCCACAATCAGAACATTCTTACAAGACCTCAACTGCTTGATAAAAGTCGGCTCGAGCATGCGATTACCTCATCGGCAATTTTTTTATTTGTAAAACTAGGATCCCTTGGGGTTCTTCGCGATATTTGCGAGGAAGGCAAAAAATCCTGAGATCTTTTTGCCGAAGGTGCCGTGGAACATTTGGATTCCACCGCGTAGCGTTTTCATTCTATTGGTGCCGTATGGGTACCACCAAATTTTTGCGACGCCCGGTGCGTCGATGTTGATGTGTTTGATGTTGACGAGATCCATCAGTCCGAATTTTGAATGCGATCTTCCGAATCCGCTTTTCTTCAATCCGCCCCAGGGCAGTTGTGGTGCCGCATGAGTGAAGAGGCAATCGTTGATAGTCACTGTACCGACTTGCAGATCTCGTGCGATGTTTTCTGCACGTTTCAGATTTTTGCCCCAAACCGACGCGCATAATCCGAACTCGGAATCATTGGCCAATTCTACGGCTTCGTCCTCGGTGTCAACCACCATAATCGGCATGACCGGACCAAATGTTTCTTCTTTCATGATCGCCATTGAGTGTTTCACACCAGTGATGACAGTCGGTTCATAGAAGAAACCCGGCAGCTCATCTACTTTTCGGCCGCCGGTAAGTATAGTTGCTCCGGACTCGCGAGCGTCTTCCACTTGCCTGACGATTTTATCGAGTTGGTGCGCATCGATGACAGGACCGATGTCGCTTTTGGGATCGGTGTACGGACCGAGTTTTAGCTTTTGCGTTTCTTTGACGATTTCTGCAATCAGCTTTTCGGTGTGTTTTCCTTTGATGATATAAACTCGTTCGATCGACGCACATGCTTGACCGGCGTTCGTGAAGGCGCCCCAGGCAAGCGCCTTTGCTGTCCAATTAACAGGTGCGCAAGGAAGAACAATCGCTGCATCTTTGCCACCAAGTTCCAAACTAACTGGAGTGACATTGTTTGCGGCTTGCTGCATCACCTTGCAGCCGCCTTCGAAACTGCCTGTGAAAATTACTTTCGAAAGTTTGCTTTCACTGAGCAGTTTGCCTGTGTTTCGATCTCCGGTTACTACCGAAACAACACCCTGAGGAAATCCTGCTTCTTCGAAAAGTTCACCAATTCTGATACCAATCAAACTTGATTTCTCTGATGGTTTGAGAACCACCGTATTGCCGACCATGACTGCCATTGCGATGGTCATCATTGGTATTGAAAAGGGATAATTCCAGGGCGCGATGACGCCGATCACACCTAGCGGTTCAAAAGCGATCAAGTTTTGTTTTGTTGATAACAACGGGTTCGACAGCATGATCATTTGATCGGAGAGTAAACGATCGGCATTGTCGGAGAGCCAAACGCATGTGTCGAGAGGTCCATTAAGTTCAGCGGCGTAACTCTCGGAAAGCGGCTTGCCGACTTCTTTGCTGATCAGTTCGGCAATCGAGTCAGCGTTCTTCGCAATCACTCGGCGCAGATTCAAAATTTTCTTGGCGCGGTCGTTGTATGAAAGCAATTGCCAATCTTCAAACGTTTTCCATGCTTGCGCTATCGCGGACTGAACTTGGGTTTCGCCCATCACAGGAAGTTCACCAATGACTTCGCGCGTCGCCGGATTGATCGATTGTATCGTGGCCGATTTGGTGGACACCATTTTTTGATTTGCCTGAGTTTCTTGCAGCTCTTTGTATTGTAACTTACGGCCAAAGCTACCAGAGCTTTATCTCATCTCCGGCTTAACGATGACTGTTGTTGGTCTGTTCAGGAGTCGTCCGCAGGCTGGGTGCCGAGTTTTTGTAACGCTTCCCTGGCCAGCAAGGCGCGTTGCCCTTTCAGTCCCTCGGCGAGGCTTTGCTTGTAGTATTTTGCAGCTTCTTTACCGCGACCGCTTCTTTCACAGGCTTTGCCCAGAGCGAAGACGACGACTGCATCGGATTTAGATTCAGTTAGTTTGCCTCGCAGCATTTTGATTGCTGCGGTCATATCGCCCTTTTCGCAATAAGCTTGAGACAACGCGAAGGCGACTTCGCTGTCGCCAGGCGCGATCACTTCGATGGCTTCCAGTGCGGCAATGCGTTTGTCCGAGTTGGCGCTGCCTTCCAGAAGTCGGGCTTTAGCCAGTAATGCGTCGATATTTCCTGGTTCTATCTCCAGGGCTTTCTTGATCGACACTTGTGCTGACTCGATTTTGCCGCCTTTTAGTTCGCTGAGAGCGAGCGCGATTAGCGCTTCTGGGTCATCGCCGTTCAGCTTCACCGCTTCGCGAGCCAGTTTTAACGCCAGTTCCACCTTCTCTCGAAGTGGTGCCTCTTCAAGCGCCAATCGTGATTCAAACGATTTCCCGCTGGCTATATATGGTCGGGAGCGTGCGATCTCGCGAGCTTCTTCGATCACATCGTCGTTGCGACCCTGGCGCAGATAAATGCGCGCGAGTTCAATATGAGCCGGTGCGAACAGCTGATTGTGCCGCATCGCGTTTTCGAGTTGCTCGATCGCTTCGGCTGTTTCGCCATTGCGTTGAGCCATGTAGGCGCGAGCCAAACCCGCCAATTCATCGTTGGGATTGTTGGGCAACTTTGACACGTAGGGCTGCGCTTCTTTTGTTCTGCCAAGCTTCAGCAAGAGCGCGGCTTTGACTGCGGAAGCCTCTGTATCACCGGCACTGCGCGGTTCTAATTTCGAAATCGTGGCTAAACCATCAGCATATTTGCGCGCATAAAACTGAGCTTTGGCTTTTGTTTTGATCACGTCCGCCAATTTTGGATACGCACCAAGAGCCCGATCGGCAGCGCGAATCGATTCATTAAACGCCAGCATGTCGATCGCGTCTTTCGCTAGTGGAATGAAAAACTCAGGCTCCAGATGATCGTCTGAAATCAGCTTGTCCAGCTCGGCTGCGACCGCAGCGTCGCGTCCTTGTTTGAACATATTTTGCGCCAATTTGACTTTGGCCGTTCTAGAATCAGGTTCGAGAATTGATGCTTTGGCAGCGGCTGACTTCGCCTTCACTTTGTCGTTAAGGTCTTCGTACATTGTGCCAAGTGCTGACCACGCCTCGTAGTTGGTCGGATCGAGCGCGACTACTTTCTCGTAGGTCTTTAATGCTTGAGCCCGATCTCCGCTCGCCGTCTGGCAAATTGCCAGCTGGAAATTGGCTGGCAGTGACGACGGATCGAGGCTGACTGCAAGCGCCGCCGCTTCAGCCGCTTCCTTAGCCTGGCTCGGCATTCTCAAAAGAATTGTCGATAACAACAGATTGAAACGAATTGATGTTTTGCAGTTCGCCTGATTGGCTTTCAATAGCTTGAGCGCATCCATAGACTTGTTTACCGCAAACAACTTGGACGCATCTTTAACGCAGGTAACGCATTCCGGCGAATCTGGCCTGGTCGATTTCGTCAGCGTCGGTGCCGGAAGCTCCTCGACCGCTGCACCTTTTTTCTTCGCTTCTGCAGAGTTTGGTGCCAGATTGAGTAAAATCATTAACGCGAGAGGAACAACAATCGAACGATCTGAATCTTCTGGTTTAGTCCGCCTCGAATTCATTTTTTTCTCCGTTAGCATTGCGCGTCCATGACAAGGTCAATCAGCATTTCAATAGGCATTCGAGTTCATTTTAGAGTAGATTAGTTTAGAGGATTCATTTTGGTTCGCGGATTTTTAGTTTTAATCGGAATTTCAGCGGTCGCTTGCGGCACTCTTGCCGAGGCGCGAGCCTCCGACGGCGGCGATCCCTTGAAGGTCGGCGCGCAGCGTTTTGGCAGCGCGTCGATGTCATTAGATGGCTGTTCGGATGGTCAACTTATTGCCTCCAACTCGCAAACTGATGCGATGTACGATCAAGCGCTAACCGCTTACTCCAAAGGCGAGTTCGGCACGGTCGAGAACATTTTGCGCCAGATTCTATCCATCAATCCTTCTAGTGCTCCGGCGAATAACTTGATGGGAAAGTCGTTTCACAAGCAGCAGAAGTTTGGCGAAGCATCACGGTTTTACAAAACTGCCTGCAATCTCGATCCGAAAAATATCGAATTTAAATTCAATCTCGCGGTGTCGCTGTTCGATCAATCTAACTTCCAAGAAGCGCTTCCGCTCTTTGAAGACGTGGTGAGAAGATTGCCGGAGGATTCCGAGTATCAATATAATCTCGCGATCACTTTGGACAGAGTAGGGAAGAAAGATCAAGCGGCCGCGGGGTATATGAAGGCGATCAAGCTGGACGCCAACAATGCGCAGGCACATTTCAGTCTCGGCAAGTTTTATCAGGAAAAATCAAATCTGCCCAAAGCAATTGAAGAGTACAAAACGGCGATAGCACTCGATCCTAAGTTCGTCGCCGCTCATAACAATCTGGGCGTCGCTTACTCAGCCACCAATAATTTTTCCGATTCGGTTAAGGAGTTTCAACTGGCGTTGAAACTCGATCCGCATTATCCGGAAGCTAACAGAAACCTCGGTTATCCGCAGGCTCACACCAGCCTTGGTATCACTTATTTCGGGTTGGGAAACTTCCCAAAAGCGTTTGAAGAATACAGCAAAGCGCTGTCGATGGATCCTGATAACGCTGATGCCCACTACAACATCGCCCTCTACTACCAGCACGAAAATCAACTTGATAAAGCGATTGCTCATTATCAACGGTCGATTTCGTTGATGCCGAAAAATCCGCTGCCGCATAATAATCTCGGCGTGGCGTATTTTAAAGTCGGCGATTTTCCGAAGGCTGAAGCCGAGTATCGAAAAGCGCTGGAGTTGAAACCTGATTTCTCCGAAGCAAAGCGAAACCTTGATGAACTCAAGGCCGGAGCAAACTAATCGTTGGCCTTATCGCCAGTCGGTCCGCGAAGAAAGTTTTTGTTTCACAGCGGAGCGAATCACGTCTATCGGCAATTCTTTCGCCAGGGCTTTCCACATATAGCGTCGGCCTTTGGTTCTAAATCCATAATCCATGCCGTGTTCTTTCAAGACAGCGAGCGCTTCTTCACGCCAGAGCAACTGGCAGATGTGAAATGGATTGACTTCGTGATTAGTTCGAGACGGCCAGATTTCGTTTAAAAAACATTCTCCGTCGCGTTTGCTCACGCTCACCAGACCCCACCATTTTGGAATCATCTCCACGGCGTGAGAAACATATTTTTCTGCGCAAACGAGAGTCATGCGGTCGAAGATCTTGTTGTAAGTCTGTTGCTGCGCCGGCAAGCGAAGAAGATTATCGGACGGGCTTTTGATTTCGAAACCGTGCAAACGATCGTTGAGTACTGCAACGTCGACGCGAACCGTACCCTCGATCAATCCGAGTTCATCTACGATCAAGCTGTCGGGACGGCGCTCGAAGATGTCCGCCTTGATGAACTGGTGAAGCGCGAGCCTGACGTCGAGTTCTTTCATTGTGTTGATCAATCGAATGTGCCGCCGCAGGTGGTGCGCACCAATTATACACTCGCGGTGGCGAGATGAAAAGGTTCGCGAGCTACAAGGTCAATTTGTATCGTGATAGGGAACGGCGTCGACGCTTATCGAACAAGTGTCGGCGCTGCGATCAATGTGGACGCTTATCGAACAAGTGTCGGCGCTGCGATCAATGTGGACGCTTATCGAACAAGTGTCGGCGCTGTGATCGACGTGGACGCTTATCGAACATGTATCGGCGCTGCGATCAACGTATGATCCGAGCTGCCTTTTGCCGGATGCGCGACGACGGTAACCCAGTTAGCAGAACCCTTTCCGCTCTTCGGGTTTTTGTAGGTCTGCAAAAGCTTTTCGATGCTGTACCACTCGAACGTACCGTCAGCCGCGGATTTTAAACCGGTTCGCAATACCTGCGCGTGAGCCAGCGGCACAGGGAAGGCACTGTAGATGGTACTGACACCGGGACCGGTGCCTCCGACGATAGAGATTCTTGCTTGCCCGGGACCCTGGCTCAGGACGAGAGATTTGCTTTGTCCTTTCTCCTTGAGGTGCAGAGCACCGTCCTGTACGCAAACTATTCTGTTCGGCTTCGGCGGCGTGATGGTTGGATGCTTGCGAAGATAAGCGGTCATTACGTCCGCCATTCTCGTTTTGGTCTTCACTACGTTCGTTGCGCCGGCGAAGTCATACTTCTCGCCGCCCTCGAAGTTGTAGTGATTCATTCCGATTTTATAGGTTCCATTATCATCAACCGGCTTGTATTCGCCCTTTCCGTTATCGGCAAGGATGGTGATGATCCGGTGTCCGTTTGGTTTTGACTTGTCCCAGATGATCTTCAGTCCACTGACGTCGGCGAAGTGTCCGCCCATGCCATCGGCGACGCTATGTTCCACCACTCGTTTAACCACAGCACCAGTTACGGTGGCGTAGACGATGTAGTTTTCAAACGGAAGAATTTGTTCTATTTGAGCGACTGTGATCGGTCCCTTCTGCAGCACACCGCGGATGCCGCCCCGGTTTTGGAATGCAATCGTGACGCCGTACTGTTTGCCACTGTCGACCACGGCATCACATACGATATCTCCCATTGATGTGTCGCAAAGCGAGTTTCTCTTTTCGTAGTAGTCCGTCGCGGTCGAAACTACTTCTTTGGTCAGTGCCGCAAACGGTTCAGACATCTTGTCGATGTATGCTTTTAAATCAGGAGCCTGAGGGCTTTTTCCCGTGATGTCCGTCAGTGTGTAAACAACAGATGATGGTTTCACCACTCCATTTTGATCGAAGGCAACCTGGAGAAATCCGACCGCGCGGCCGTAACATCCGGTTTGCACGATGGTAGTGGTGCTGCCGTCTTCATGTTTGACGATCATCGGCTTATCCAAGCGCGTATGGCTGTGACCGCCGATAACTACATCAATAGCAGGGATTCGTTCTGCCAGCTCTTTTTCGGACTTGATGCCGCAATGCGTGATCAAAACAATTTTGTCGACGCCGTCGTTTTTCAATCGACTCACTTCGGCGTTAATGGGTTCAATCCATTCGTTTCCTTTTACTTTGAGCTTCACTCCTTGCATATTCGTCGCGAGCGATTCCAATTCAGGAGTGACGGCGCCGACGAACGCAACTTTTTGCGTGCCGATCGTTTTGAGCACCGATGGTTTGATCAACTTTTGGAGCGCTGGAACCGAGCTGGCATCTATGTTTGTGTTGACGATATCGAATTTTGCTTTTTCGAGTTGCGTGGCGAGATTCTGCGCACCATCATCGAACTCGTGATTTCCGATCGTGAAAATGTCGTATCCCATTTTGTTGAACAGATTTACTTCGACATCACCTTTGAACTTGCTGTACAAAAGAGAGCCTTGAAACATGTCGCCGGCATCAACTGTGATCGCCTCAGGAAATCTTTTTTTGAGATTGCGAATTACTTGACCAACCCCTGCCATACCGCCTATCGTTTTGCCCTTGTCGAGGAAGGGCTCTTCGTGAGCATGTAGATCATTCGTATGTATTATGGTAAGAGTTAAGTCCTGGTTTTTCTCAGCCGCCCTTGCGCCTGTAAAATAGGCTGGACTCAGGAGAAGAGTTCCGATGAATAGACCGACAACACCCAATTTCAGATTAAAGCTTTCCGAAATTCTCTGTTTTGTTTTCACTTTGATTCTCTTCTGTCCTGGGGGTTCGTTGGTTGCGCACGCACAGACGACTACGGACAAGGCGCTGAACGCTGATTTCTTTCCCGAGAATGGCTGTCCAGTGCAGTTGACGAAGGTCAATGCGATTCTCGAGGTCGATCCCTTCGGCGCGCCAACCGCAACGAAAATATACCTTACTTATACAAATAATGCTTCGCAAGGCATTTCTGCTGTCAAGTTTCGCTGCCGATACAGCGATGTCGAAGGTAAGGACAAGGGCACATTCCACGCGCATGACGCTTTTGCAGTCGGTCCCGGTGGCAGCCGTGCGCAAAAGTGGAAACGCGAAGGCGGGCTTCATCCCAATATCGCCGGTTTTCAGATTCGCATTTTGCAGGTTAAGTACGCTGACGGCTCAATGTGGGAGAGTGCGCGTATGAAAGAACTCGTCAATCCGGACGGGGCGGCTGGGGCGTTCGACCAGTCTCCGGCACCGTCGCAACAGAGTCAATCTCAGTCGCAGCCTGCCTATCAGCCGCCGGCGCAGTCCTCCTTCGACCCGTCGCAGCAATCCGCGCAGCCTCAAATTCAGCCAGGCCAATCGGAGCCTCAGGGACAGCAAGAAGCCTTTGATAAGAGCAAAGAATTGCCGTGGTAATCAGCTCCAAGTCCTGGTTTGAAGAAACTGTGCATTTGGAAACCGGTATTGTTAGAGGCTAAACGAAACATCAGTTCCGAATAACGAGGTTTCGCTGCGGGATAGGGGCACAATACTGCACAGGAAGCCGCTTGGAATTCGCTATGGACGACCTTGCTGATATCTTACGAAACGATTCACTCGACAAACGCGCGCTTGTGAATTCGATACCGGCAATGGAAATTGTCGCTGAGTTACCTCTTTTATTCAGCACTGAAGACGAAACCCTGGTCTGCAAAGGGTTGGATCTTTTGACTGCCATTTGCGAGAACAGCAAGGAACCTGCTCAGGCCAAGCTGATGGTGAGCACGGCGCTCTATGCGTTGGATAATGAATCAGCTGATGTGCATGCTCGCACGCTGGCGATTGTGAAACGTTTTGCCTGCCCGCTGGACGCACCGTTCGCTGAAGAACTGCGTGGACGGCTGGATTTGATTCACCCATCGCAACGAGTTTTAGCTGAAGCTTTGCTTGCAACCGCATGTGGTGGCGCTGCGGTTAGCGTAGTCAATCAAACTGGTGATGGCGCAGGTGGTGCCTCGGAAAGTCTAGAGTCTTTGCTCAATCAATATAATAGTCTGGACGAGAAGTGGCGCAATCTGGCTGGCTGTGCCGAAGCGCTTGATGCGGCGCGCGGCGAGACACCTCTGGTTGAGGCCATTCGCTTCAACGCCAACGATGTTCTCAGGCTCGATCCGGATGCGCGCATACAGCCTGTTCGTGAAGCTGATGAGCTAATCGATTTATTTATGCGCGGTCTGGAATCGCAGTTGCTCGAACACGATTTGGAACGGTTACTCGATGGCGCCGCACGAATCAAGCGTGCTCGCGGCGGGGATTATTGGGACGCTCGACTGACCGGACTTGGTGCTCGCGCAAAACAGAACTGCAATTATTTAGGTGCTCTCGCTCTAGCGTGGGCATTTGGTTCGCCGCCTGAAGCCGATCAATATTTTGAGAGCTTGTTTCACAAACGCGTCAACGCCGTGGCAACGAAGCTCGCTGCCGGAGAGCCTGTTTTCCTGCTTGCCACGCCGACTCACGCTGGATTGTGGATTGATGCTCGCATGTTGGTCGACCGCGCCAGGGAAATTGGCGACGTCGACACTGCCATTACTACCATCGAGCAGGTGCAAGCTCTATTGAGACTGGCGCCCGATCATAGAGACGAGGCATTATCAGCTGCTGAACATTTAAAAGGAGAGTTCGGTTGCGCAATGCGATACGCGCTTGGTTCAAACTCCGAATCCCTCGGAGCCAACGTGCCCTTGTGGGTGGCTGCGATTCGAGCGCGAACGCCGCTCACAGAGCCATATTGCATGATGGTGAAGTTGATGGTGCGAGACTATCCTTTAATAGGAAGATGTTTGAGCCCTCAAACTTTTGAAACCGAGACCGTAAAATTGCTTGGTCAATATATTGAGAGTCGATCGGCGACGCACGACATGGTGGCACTGATCGGCGACATGGATATCGGCAACATCAAGTCGCCGCTATGCACTGAAGTGTACTGGGCACGCCAGTTTCGCTCGGTGAGCGAATCTCGCGCCAGCGGTAGCAATTACTGGCAGGAAGATCGCTGGGAGCAATTATTCGAATCCGATTTGCCGATTGGAACGATGGCTCTCCATTCCTTAATATATGGATTAGCGGTTTCGTCGCCCGAGGCTCGCATGGTAGCTATCAATGCGCTGACCAAAACAATATTCGACGGTCGTGTCGACGGCAAGATGATTGCTTCGATCCTCGCCGATCACTTTTCCGATCTGAACACTAAGCTCTGGCTCGAGGCACTTCATGCGGTATCACGCGTTTCTGCGTTGCACGCCCAAGTCGTTCAGGCGGCGCTGGAAACCCTGATATCGAGCGGGCCGAATCCCGACCCCGATCCTCAGGTATCGATCTTGGATGTCCTCTATGAGATCAGCCGTCGAATAAACCGAGGCATCACATGTGATACCGCTCGGAAATATTTATTTGCCCTCAAGGGTGGTGGCACCGCCGGAGCGCTCGCGCAAAACCTTCTTCAACTCAGCACTTCTCAAAATTCTGAAAATTCAAAGTCGGCCGGCTTGATTGCGTTAAAGCAACGGATAAAACGCGCTAATCGCTGGCAAGCCTGGTACGAAGCCACTCTTGCCGCAGGGCATCCGCGTTAGCCCGCTACTGCTTTTTTGAAACTTTCTGAAAGAAATCGAAAGTCGCTCGATTATCTGTCTTTCGGGGGCTATCCAGACCCATTGTTTCGAGGTATTCTATATACACTTCGCTCTTACAATCAAATATTGTCACTTGTGACCCGCAAAGGATCACCGATTATGTTTCTTCAAACACTCGGTTCGTTGATCCTGGTGGCTTGTGCATCCTATCATCTCGTTACAGCGAGCTGGCAAGTAGTCTTGCTATCGTTCGTTGTTGCAGGTGTGGGCTACGCCACCTGGATCGTTAGAAAAGCTATAATTCGTCGTGCCAAAATCAAGGCGCTATGGCGACGCAGTATCGAGATCGATGAGATGCTCGACATCGTGTCACAGCAGCACAGGGAGCCACCGGCTGCCTCTTCTGCGCCATCGCGCTCACGCTCACGCCGTTCCGGTAAAACTCCTGTCGCCTTTCAAGGGCCGGCAAGAAGTTCTGCCACGACAGGTGGTGGCAAACTGAATTATGACAGTCAGGATAAATCTCAAACGGACAGTGGCGCATTCCCGCACGTAGTGCGCGAAATAACAGCCGATCCATCAAAGCGTGTTTACAAGTTTTCCATGAAAGCTTTAGCTAACTCGCGCGTTGAGAAAACACAAGATCAACCGGTGCTGGTGTAACAGTTATTAATTGCTCACTGTTAGTCAGTCATTCAGCCTTGTTCTTTTATCGGGATTGTTTCTACTCAGCGTGATTAGTTAGTCGGCGCCGGATTCTTTCCGATCATCTTTCAATTGATCTTTTTGTTCGATGATGTTCTGTTTCTGTTCGCCTAATTTGCGAAACATCTCACCCTCGTACTGCAGCTGTTGCTGCTGGATTTTGTTCTCTGAACTCTGCCTTTCCTGGCGCAGTTCTCTTTTGTTTTCCTTTTTCATTTGCAGCAACTGATCTTTTGGATCCTGTGTTCCGTCGCCATTTTCCGTCCGGGTCGAGCCAGGTAATTTACTCGATTGCAAATTGGCATGACCCGATTCGGCCACTGTTCTAATTTGGTCGCTCGTTTGATTGAGCGAACTTTCTATATGACTTAAATCGTCCGCTTTGATTGTGCCACCATTACTCTGCCGAAAATTTTGAATTTGCGTCGCGATGTCGTCAACACTGCTTCTCAATTTCTTGGCTTGATCTTCTGTGACTAATCCGGCTCTGACAGCATGGTTGATGCGCCAATGTTGGCGCTCCACTCGCTGGTCAAGAGGATCCCGATTTTGTGGCGCCGCTAAATTTGTGTTGATCGAAACTGCTTTATTTTCTGAGGGTGCTGCCGAATTACTCTCACTTTGAGCGTGGGCCGGGGACGCTAATAAACAAGCGGCAGCCGCGACGAGAAGACCCTTTCTGTTAAACCGTGCCATAAATTGCCCTCCTGCGTCGACCGATAACCGGGATATACGATTGAGAAATCCAGACAGTCGAATTTAGCAGGTAATCTTCTATAGATCTATGGCACGAAACCGTGGTTTTTCTCGAAACCCAGGAAGGGGCGGTCGAGGATTGCCGCAATTCTCTTGAGCTTAAAACGTTACCGCGCCTGAATTGTTGCCGAGCTATCGAATGGTACCGGGGACAAACGCGCCATGAAGAGCAAACGCGCAATAAAAATCAAACCCGCGATGAAAACAAACCCGCATGAACTAGCGCTATCGTGAGCCGCGTTTTTTCAGACGCGTGAGGACTTGTTTTGGTTCTTCCAGTTTTGCTGCCAGACAGATGGCGACGTAGACTGCAAGTCCGGCGCTGCCGGCGATCACAATTGAAAGCAGAAGACTGGCGAAACCGCCGAGATTGCTTGGTAACTTGATTAACTCGATGCACCAGAGTTGCACATGATGAGCGGTGATTCCGCAGACCAGTGAGGCGCTCAGCATGATTGCTGCTGGTCGAAATAAACTTGGAATTCCCAGTGGTCCGATTTTTTTGGTAAGAAGTGTGGAGAGCATCGTCATATTGAATATGGTGACGAGTGTTGTGGATAGCGCTATTCCGCCTATTCCCAGCGGTCCTACGAGCAAGGCATCCGCGCCCATTTTAACGGCGACTGAAAGCATTCCGACTTTGAATGGTGTTTGGGTATCTTTGTGCGCGTAAAACACTCTAGTTAAAAGATCGCGGGCGACATAGAAGAATGCTGATGGCACCAGGTAAGACAGACCAAGCACCACAAGCATGCGGGAGCTGGCGTCGAATTGCCCGCGTTCAAAAAGTAGTTTGATAATTGGATTGGGGATGGCGAGCAGCATGGTCACCAGTGGAAGCACTGTAAACCAGAGGATTCTCAGAGCTTTGCGATACTCGGCTTTTAGTTCGTCGACTTCGCCGGCAACTACTTGTTCGGTAAAGCGAGGCAGGATTGGAACCAGCATCGCGGTCAACAGAACACCGAGCGGCAGTTGCAGCAGGCGGTTGGCATTTTGCAGAGCGGTTAAACTTCCAGGCGCCAATGACGAGATGAAGAAGCTGTCTGTGAAAACATTGAGTTGGCCGATCGACGTTCCAACTGCGGCAGGACCAATCATCAAAAGATATTCTTTGAGCCCGGGACGCATTTTAAAATCGAATGTGAACAGCGGTTTTGCGCGCATCATGCCGGGAATCTGAACCAGCAGTTGACCGATTGCACCGATCAAGGTGCCGACGGCAAGGCACATGCCCAGTGGATCCGGGAAGAATATAACGGCAACGACGATAGCAATACTTGCCACCGCGGGCGATAGCGACGGCCAGGTGAATTCCTTGTACGAGTTTGAGATGCCGGCTCCTAAACCGACCAGTCCGGCAATCAGGATGAGCGGCACCATAATTCGCAGTTGCGCCAGGACGGAGGCCCAGAGCTTGGTGCGCTCTTCCATCGGCAAGCCCACGGCTGGAAAAACCAGCGGTATCAGATACGGTGCGGCAAAATAAAGGATGACTGACATCAACGCGAGCGCTAAAAAAGTGAGCGTCATCAGTTGACCGACTAACTTGCGTTTCTCTTCACCCTCTTGCTGTGAAGTTAGAATCGCAACGCCGGCCGAGTGAAACGGACCACCGACGCCACCGAATAAAACCAGAACGTTGCCGGTGAATTGGTAAGCGAAGAAATAGGCGTCGGTGACTAGCGACGTTCCGAATACTTGCAGGACGACAATGTCTCTAACCAACCCCATCGTTTTAGATAGGACATTGAGGATGGCTACCAGTCCGAACGTTTTTGCCAGGCCTTCTCGTTTCGGTTTCGGAGGCGGAGGATTTCCGTCGCCACCATCCCCGGTGTTACCGACGGCAGCGTTCGAATCGGCCGACTGGCTGTCCTCGATGTCTGCTTGAATCTCATCAATTTCAGAATCGGTTTCGGCCGCCATCATTCCTTCCGGTACATCGGAAAAGTTTTGAGCGGCAGTCGCCCTTAATTTCGTGGGCTGAACCGGTTCGGGTTTAAACGGAGTTCCCGCATCGGTAGATGCGCTCTCCTTCTTTTGAATACCTTCGGGTTGAGAGTCGCCCTCGGGCTTCTCTTTTGACATGATTCCGGTCACTCGTGCTTAATGTTGACCCGGTGGTAGCGGCGGCTTCATCGGCGCTTTCTGCACTTTCTGCAGTTCGGCCGCATACTTGGTGGATGGCGCTTCGCTCAACTGAACTGGCTTGCCGTCGGGTCCTGCAAATCTACCTTTCACAACTTCAGTTTTATACGATTCCGGAATCGCAAGCAAACGCGCGGCTTCTCGTGCAATTGCGTTGAAGACCGGACCGGCAACTGTGTTGCCCCAGCGTCCATCGGTTTGTGGATTGTCCACTGCCACCATGATCAACAACTGTGGATCATCATATGGAAGGAAACCGACGAATGAAGCGATTGTTTGACCGCCGATGTAACCGCGTCCACCTTCTCGCACTTTCTGTGCGGTTCCGGTCTTATCGGCGACGCGATATCCAGGAACGCTTTTGCCCGCGACTTGCGAACCCTGCGTGATGTTGTCTGCCAAAAGTTTTGATACCAGTTTTGCGACTTCTGGTTTGATTACTTGCCTGCGCTCAGGCTCCGTCCACTTCTCGGTGACGCCGGTGCGCGGATCATACGTTCTTCTAATAAGGTGCGGTTGCACCCAGGTTCCATTGTTGCCGATGGTAGCAACTGCCGACGCCAACTGAAGTGGTGTCACGGCGATGGCGCCTTGACCGAATCCGGTTGTAGCCTGGTCGAGCGCTTTCCAACGCTTCCAGTTCAACAATAGACCGCGCGATTCGCCGGGAAGATCGATTCCTGTTTTTCTTCCAAAACCAAAATCCCAGAGTTTGTCGTAAAACTGCTTTGGTGTCATCCGCAGTGCCACTTTGGCAGCGCCGATGTTACTGGAGTGGATAAAGAGGTGCAACAAGTCGATGCTGCCGTTGCCGCCGTGACTGTTGTGGATTGTTCGATTGCCGATTGATAATGTGCCTGAATCGCTGAACGTGACGTGCTCGTCGATCGCACCAGTATCGAGACCGGATGAAATGGTTACGGTTTTAAACGTTGAGCCAGGCTGGTACACATCAACCATCGCCCAGTTTTTCAAAGTACCGAACGGGTATTTTGAATAGTCATTCGGATCGAATGTCGGGTAATTTGCCCAGGCGAGAATTTCGCCATTATTAGGATCGGCAATAATTGCAGTTGCGCGCGAGCACTGTGAGTGTGCAGCCATTGCGAACAGTTCTTTCTCAGCAAGATGCTGAAGGGAATTGTCGATTGTCAGCTCAACATGGCGACCAAGTGGTGGCGTAATATCCCAGGTCGGTCCTTTATGAGGCAGCAAGATCGTCTTGCCGCGACCATCTAGCTGTGGCTTCGGAATCTTTCCAGTGCTGGTTAAAGCATTCTGTTGTGATTGTTCTACGCCGCCCTGACCATCGGTGTCGGTGTTGACGTAGCCCAACAAGTGAGCTGCCATCGTGCCTTCCGGGTAGTGGCGAAACGGACGAGGCACAATATCCAAGCCGGTCCAATTCAGTTTTTGCAGTTGATCGACAGCTTCGCGCTCGAGGTGTTTTGCTACCGTCACAACAGGGTGCTTGCCTGTAAGCAGCTTGTAGACTTTCTCTTCGGGCTTGCCAGTGATGCGCGCCAGTTTTTTCGCCGCTTCATCTAATGGTGCTTTGAGCAAACGAGGGTGAACGAAGATATCGTAGCGAGTGGTATCAATCGCCAGTGGCAGACCATGGCGATCGGTGATGGCGCCTCGATGTACGAGGAAATTTGTTTTCTGACGTTGCACAAAAGCCTTGCTCGACAGATCACTGCCCTGGTGAATCTGTAAGTAATACAGACGCGCAGTGATTCCTAACACACCAGCTAACAACGCAAATTGGAATATCCGTAGCCTCCACTGAGGCGAACGCGGACGTCCTCTCTGCTTGCGAGGTGTTTTCCGGTAACTATTGATATCTACCGCTGGGCCCGGCAAGGCAAGTCTCCCGATAATCTTGAGCTAAATCTTCGTTTGTAATTAAACTAGATTTTCGCCCCCTCGGGCATTAGTATCCTGACATCAAAGGAAGATGATGCTTATGCATCTTATATGCGATGGCGGTAGGTGCTTTTGTTTCTCTGACGATAACAACGTGTTCCGGCACACGGAGTCCGAATCTTCCGACTACGCTGTCTTGAATCTCACCATATGATATTGATTTCAGTAATTGAGCTGAGAGCTCAGAGTTTTGTTCGCTGGTTCTGCGAGCTTGTTCTTGCAATTTGCCGACATCGTGTGAAACAACGACATCAAGGCCATATGTGCAGATAGCAACACCGCATAGAGCAACAAGCACCGCCTGAAGTGCGCGGTTCGCTTTTACAAATAAAGGTTTAGTGCGAGTCTTTGGAGTTGGTGCTTCAACTGGCACCAAATGCGGTCTTGATACCGGCGCTGGTGCAGGGAAGGATTGAACTGGAACAGTATTGTCTGTGAATGCAACCGGCCAGGTTCCACGATCTGCGACTGGTGCCATGACTGTGGAGTCACCGGTGGTGCTACGTGATGATCGATTGTTAGTAAATGAGACGACTTGCGAACTGCGGCGTGGCGGCGGTTTCAGGCTTGTGGTCATATTTGCTTCCCTAATCCAACTTTTGTCCCGCACGTAGTTTAGCACTACGTGACCGTACATTGGCAAGTACTTCTTCGGCACCAGCAACAAGTGGTTTACGTGTAATTATCAGCAATTGCGACTTTTTGTTGCAGGTGCAAAGCGGCTGCCTGGGCGGGCAAACGCAGCTCATGGCGGCACTTCTGAGAAATTGCTTAACCAGTCTGTCCTCGAGCGAATGAAACGTGAGAACCACCAGCCGGCCGCCCGGCGCGAGCATTGACAAAGCGTCTTCTAAAAATTTTTCCAGACATTGAAGCTCTTGATTTACGGCGATGCGAATCGCCTGAAATGTCCGCGTGGCGGGATGTTTGGATGCTTCACCATGGTCCCTTTTGTACTTTGGTTTCTGAGATTTTCTCAATGTATTTGCAACAATGGCAGATAATTGACCCGTAGTTTTTATTGGACGGTGCTGCACAATATCTCTGGCGATCCGCCTTGCAAACCGTTCTTCGCCATATCGAAAAATGATGTCCGCGAGATCTCGTTCATCGATCGTGTTTAATAAATTTTCTGCAGTCTCTCCGCGCGATTGATCCATTCGCATATCCAAAGGGCCATTTCGCATAAAACTGAAGCCCCGGTGGGCTTCATCGAGTTGCATCGATGACACTCCGAGGTCGGCCATGATGCCACCGTCTATGGTGTGAACGCCCAGCTCATTGAGCTTTTCGCGAATTTCGCTGTAGTTGGAATGAATCAGTTTTACGTTATCAGGCACCAGACCTTGCAATCGCTCGATTGCGGAAAGATCCCTGTCGATACCATATACAGTGCTGGTCGATCCGGTATCACTGGCGATGCGCAATAAATGTCCACCGGCACCAGCGGTGGCATCAACATAAGTTTTGCCAGGTTGCAGATTCAGCAGCCCAAGCGTCTCTTCGAGCATGACCGGAATGTGAGGTCTGTTGTCAGGACGGGATTCGATACCACTAGAAAGGTCTATGGTTTCGACATGAAAATCACTGGAGCTGTCTTCGTTATCGTAGTCGCTCAGATTATCGGTCTGAACGCTATCGTCGTCATCAGAGTCGTCAACGTCGTCCAGGCTTTCGCCGCCGTCTACTCCGTCGCCATGCCGAACACCAGTTCTTTTCGCGCGCATAGAGTATCGGCTGGAATCTTGTCCGGAAACTGCTGCAGAAACCGCTCCAGTAATCGTTTCAGAAACCTGTCCATCCTGAGGCCCTGAGCCGTCAGCCGCCGCAAGCCCCTGGTCGAAAAACTGGGGACCATCGTTTGGCCGCTTAACGCCTGAGTCTGTCTGTGTTTCGGCAAGCCGATCCGCCCGCCGCTTTGAAGCGCCGGATTTGCCACTAATGACATCGGGGGAGCCGCGCCGCGACTCCCCCTTACCAGACTTTTTCGATTTTTTAGACAGACGGACTTACCTGGCTGTTCTATGTCTCGATACGAAGTCGAAATCCCAACACATGAAGTATATCGCTTGTATCGTTATCAGGCCGACTACTGACGAAAGAAGTAACGGGCTCAGCCATTCTGGACGTTCTGGCCAAACATTGAAGTATAAGAAGCTGCTGTTCAACGCCATAAGAGGAATGGCGAACAACATGACGATGGCGGCCAACTGCCCGGCTGTCGCGGTTGTGCCCGCCCAGTGCCAGCGCAGACCGTCCCACCAGAAGGTTGGGGCAATTTTCCATCCCATCCGATTGGATGGATATAAGCAACGTCCGTTGCGAAGAGGCACAAATGACCGTGTACAGCCATTGCACTTGAATGTTTCAGTCAATCCATACGTTTCCAGCACGCCGCAGTTGCACCGCGGGCATGGATAACTCTGCGAGAGAGCGATGGGCTGTTGTCTGACCAGTTGAGATGTGTTGTAGGAAGAATGTGAATTGAACATATATCCAGCCCTGAGTTGTGCGCGTGGTTATGCCTGATCCGAGCGAAATAAATCCGCTTCGGAGAGGAATCGTATGTTTGCCGGATTAAAGCCTGGCAATTGATAAATACCCGCGAATGACACCCAACCCCACAAGTCAAGAAGGGAATTTTACAAATTTAATAATTTTGTTTCATGTCGACTCATGACAACCCGGCTTGTCGGGTTGCTCTCTTTACAACGAGTCACGAAAAACTGCGCCTGGAAAGCCGCACTAATAGCCAATTGATACGCGCACATAGGTCAAATGGCATACCTCTAACTTAGAGACTTACAATGGTCAGACCATGTCAAGCTCAGGACTGTATAATTCTTCAGTTCTATATGTGAGGCGATTCGATTTTGCGGGCACTTCTCCCTTTCACCAAATATCACGGTTTAGGGAACGATTTTGTACTGATCGATGCCAGAGAACTCGTGTTTGACCCGAGTCTGGCGCCATTGCTTGCCGACTGGTCCAACGTCGTCAGCCGCCTGGCGCCTCAGATTTGCGACCGCCACCACGGAGTCGGCGCCGACGGAGTTATCCTCGCCATGCCGATTTACGGCGCGGCCGAAATCGAACCGTTTGATCCTCAAGCGCGCGCCAAGACAGGCAAAAAGACGACCGGTGAGTTTCCTTCTCGATGCACCTCGCCTTCGGTTTCCGGCGAAGGCGCCGCATTTCTTGCCAAACAATATCGTCAGGCCGTAGCCGCTCTGACTGCTGATTATCCCCAAGTCGACTCGTGTGAGCTGAGCTGGGTTTATACAAATTCGGACGGCAGCAATGCCGTTATGTGTGGCAATGGTTTGCGTTGTCTGGCTTTGTGGGCGCGTTTGCGCGGCGGCGTCGACACCAGGGCTTTCAAAATCGCGACGGCGAAAGGTGCAATCGAAGTTCTATTTGATAGCGACCAGCGCATCACAGTCGATGTCGGCGAGCCCATTCTGGAAGCGGCGAAGGTTCCAGTCAGCGGTCAACAACTTTCAGACGTTCAAAAACTGATCCACGTCGACCTCAGCGTTGGCAGCAAGAAAGTCAACGCACTTGCCGTCGGCATGGGTAATCCGCACTGCGTAATCTTCGACGAGAAGTTTTGGTCAGGCTGGTCGAATGCACTTGAATCAAGCGAATCCAGCGCGTCAACCAGCGCGTCAACCAGCGCGTCGAAGTCAGTTGCCTTGCCGAAACTGAAGCATCCCGAACTTTTAGATGGTGCCGATTTGCACGAGCTCACCGCTCTGGCTCAATCAATTCAAAACAACCCCGCCTTCCCGGCTTCGGCAAACGTCGAGTTTGTCCAAATCGTCAGTCGCGATCTTGTGCGCTGTTATGTGTATGAGAGAGGTTGCGGGTTTACTCTGGCATGCGCCAGTGGTGCCGCCGCGGTAGTGGTCGCCGGTGTGCTGACTAATCAATTAGATCGAACGGCGACCGTTCAGCTTCCCGGTGGTGCCTTAGAGATATCGTTTGTACAGTCAAATAATCGAGTTGAGATAACCGGACCGGCCGCCGAAATCTTTTCCGGCGTTTTTAAGCTTGAACATTTGCCATCACTTGAGTTAGGCTCTGAGAGCAAGGCGGAGGCGAACTGCAAATAATGCTGCCTGTTGATCAGAGAAAAGATTGGATTAAGAGTCGTCGTAACAAGCGTAAATCCGCTCGCGGCGCCAGACTGGCGCGTCAAGCGTTTCGACTCTTCCTGGTCATGTCGCTTTTCACCGTTGGAATTTTTGGTTTCACATATCTACCATGGTCACTGAACAATAGCGAAAGTGAGATTGTCGTCAAAGGCAACCACTTTACCGACACCGAGCAGATTCGCAAAGTGATCGCCGACGCGCTTTACACGCCTGTTTATAAAATGAATCCGAAAGAACTGGAGAAAAAGGTTGAGGGGCTCGAAACCATCAACAACGCTTTTGTCCGACGTTACGCATTTCCGCGTCCTCACGTCGTAGTTGAAGTTCTCGAAGAACAGCCCTGGGCGTCCGTCGGTCTCAATCCGGATTTGCCTACCCATGCCGTGGTTGCTGAAACTGGAAGAATCATTCCTGTCAAAAAATTCCCGCATGTGACTTCGCCGAAACTGAAACTCTACGTCGCGTCCAATTTCAAAATGACTCCGGTTGATGTGAAACAGTGGGCCACCTGGGTGACTTTCATTGAGAACCAAACGAAAGAACCCGTTCTATATGTAGACATGCGCAAGCCATTTGACGTCAGTGTTAGAACAGAACAATTGGCGCTTAAAATCGGCATTCCGGATGCGGCTCTCACTCAACGTTTGTCGAGATTGACATCAATCTTGCCGACTCTCCAAACCTATAAAGACACGCTTGAGTATGTAGATCTCGCGCTCGATAACAACATTCCACTAAAGATTTGCAAAAAGCTCGAGGGTAAAGCCGCTGCCGGTAAAGCTGCTAGTGATGCGAAAGCTAAGTTGAACGCTGCTTTAATGCCTGGCGAAGCCGCCTCCCAGGCGATTTCAAATACTTCAACGCCTCTCTAAATCGACGGGATTCATTTCCGAATTTAACTTCCGGTTTCGAATTCCTGAATTTATTTCCCGAATTGGCTCGCTATATCTTTTGGATATTTGCGCTTATTCTTCTCGACCTTGTCGTAAGTAGCTTTCGAAAGGTCGATATCTACTGCATTCGCCAGCGAAAGCAAATAGAGCAAAACGTCAGCCATCTCCTCTCCGATTCGTTCGCGGAATGCGTCATCGTTTTTCGATCGTTCAGCTGCCTGTTCGGGTGTGAGCCACTGAAACAACTCCAGCAACTCGGCAGATTCGATAGCGACGCTGCCGGCAAGATTTTTCGGCGTGTGAAACCGGCTCCAGTCGCGCTCTTCCACGAAGTCGTTCATCAACGTTCGCAGTTCTTTTATGGTGGTCGTCTGATCGCTCACGCCCGGGCGCACTCCTTGTTGTCACCGCTGGCGGTATCGTTCAATTACACCAGCCGCCGATCGACTCGCTCAAAATCTCCGTTAATTCTTCTTGCCTTTTTTATTCGAGACTTCAATCTTGGCTTTCAGCCAGAGATCGTTTAGTTCGTCAAAGGACAAATCCTTCAATGGTTGCGAACTGATTTTCTCCATCGAGCGATATCGGTCTTTGAATTTTTCAATCGAAAGAATCAACGCACCTTCGGGATCGATCGAATGCCAGCGCGCCAGATTGACCATGCAGAACAGCACATCGCCGAATTCCAGCTCTACCTCTCGTTTCGCTTCACTGGATTTGGTCGGATGATCCATCTCCGGATTTGAAATCGCTTCTTTCAATTCGACCAATTCACTTTCCAGCTGCAGCCAAACATCGCCTTCTTTCTGCCATTCGAATCCTTGACTGACCGCTTTCTCCGACACTTTCAAAGCGTGCATGAGAGCCGGCATAGCGCGCGTTATTCCATCCATCGCGGACTGATCCGGATTCTTTTTCTTGCGTTCGGCGTCTTTGATATCTTCCCATTGCGCTTTTACTTCACCGGACGAATCCAGCTTTGCATCAGTGAAAACGTGAGGATGACGATGGATCATTTTTTCGTTGATGCTGCGCGCCACATCTTCGATATCGAATGTTCCTTCATCCTTGGCAACTTGAGCATTCAAAACGATTTGCAAAAGAAGATCGCCAAGTTCTTCGCAGAGCTTTTTGCGATCTTCGCCGTGAATTGCCTCGAGAACTTCATATGACTCTTCGAGCAAATAACGAGCAAGCGAACTGTGTGTTTGCTCTCTGTCCCATGGACAGCCGTCCGGCGCCCGCAGGCGAGCAATTGTATTGACGAATTGCAGGAGCTGAGATTCCATGTTTACCGCTCGATTCACTTTACTTCGGAGGAGGCTAACACACGCTGTTTACCGAAACATTAGTGATGTTTTCCTGTTTCTAAAACTTTCCGGTCAAGATTGGTTCATGACTACTTTTAGAAGCTAACATGTGGTCTGTTTCCATACATTGAGACAGGCTGTCGTTATATTTGAGCAAGACCCTGATGGTCTGGTATTCTCGAAATGAAAGCCGCAACATCCGGGGAATCGAAGCGTGGATATTTGTGTAGTTGGAGCTGGTTACGTTGGTCTGGTTACCAGTGCTTGTCTTGCTTTTTTAGGAAATCAAGTTACGGCCGTCGAGGTAAATCCCGGCAAACTCGAAAACTTGAAAAAAGGCGATGTGCCTTTCTTCGAGCCGCACTTGACTGACTTCGTCAAAAATTGTCTTGAGTCCGGTTCTCTCAAATTCACTGCCGACCTCGACACCGGAGTGAAGAATGCTGAAGTCATCTTTATTTGCGTGGGCACGCCACCGCTAGCAAACGGCGAATCCGATCTCTCGCAGGTCATGACCGTTGCCAGAGGAATTGGCGGAGCGCTCGATAACAAGCGCCGCCGCGTCATCGTCAACAAATCGACGGTTCCGGTCGGCTCCGGTAACTGGGTCGAGATGCTGGTCAACCAGGGCGTGCAAACAGTGCAACCGGTTCCGGCTCGCAGCTCACGATCGGAAGCGCCATCTTTTTCAGTCGTCAGTAATCCTGAATTTTTGAGAGAAGGCAGCGCTATCGCCGACTCGTTTTATCCCGATCGTATCGTCGTCGGTTCTGTCGATGAGGCATCGATCGATTTGATGCGTAAGCTCTACAATCAGATTCTCACCCAAGATTTTGAGCCACCGGAGTGTGCACCACGTCCGAAAGGTTTGGAGCATGTGCCTTTTGTTCTGACCGATCTGGCATCTGCTGAATTGATCAAATATTCGGCTAACGCATTTCTGGCAATGAAAATCAGTTTTGCCAATGAAGTTGCCGGTCTTTGCGAAAAAGTGGGAGCGGATATCAAACAAGTGACGCGCGGAATCGGGCTCGATCTGCGCATCGGTTCGCCGTTTCTAAACGCCGGTGTGGGCTGGGGTGGAAGCTGCTTCGGCAAAGACATTCAAGCGCTCATGCAGGTTGCTCGCGAATATCACTATCCCACTCATTTGCTCGAGGCTACTATTAAGGTAAACGAGCACCAGCGATTGGTTGTAATTCAAAAACTGCAGGACGAACTGAAAATCATCAAGGGTCGCACAGTTGGCTTGATGGGTTTGTCTTTCAAACCAAACACGGATGACTTGCGCGATGCACCAAGTCTTGGCATTGCCAGGCAGTTAATCAAAATGGGTGTTCTGGTTAAAGTGTACGATCCGGTTGCGATGGACATTTGCAAAACAATGCACACGGATCTCGATGTTCAATACGCAACGGATCTGGTCGACCTTGCCACCGACTGTGATGCCCTTGTCGTGGTAACCGAATGGGATGAATTCAAACGAGCCAACTGGCGTGAAGTCTCTCGTGTGATGCGCTGGCCGCTGGTTATCGACGGTCGCAACGTCCTGCAGGAAGACGACATCACTTCTCACGGCATGACTTACAGGGGGATTGGACGTTGAGAATACTAGTTACGGGCGGCGCAGGTTTCATCGGCTCACATTTGGTCGATCGCCTGATGACTGATGGCCACTACGTGATCGCAATGGATAATTTGATCACCGGCAAGTTCGAAAACATTCAAGCGCACACTTCGAGTACGCGTTTCGAATTCATTCACCACAACGTTTCAAACTTTATACACGTTGCAGGCGATATCGATTTCGTGGTGCACCTCGCTTCTCCGGCATCACCAGTGGATTACCTCGAGCTGCCGATTCAAACTCTCAAAGTCAATTCGCTCGGAACACACAACACTCTTGGATTAGCTACCGTAAAAAATGCGAAGTATTTGCTCGCCAGTACTTCGGAAGTTTACGGCGATCCAGAAGTGCATCCGCAGCCTGAGACGTATTGGGGCAATGTCAATCCAATCGGACCGCGTGGTGTTTACGATGAATCAAAACGATTCGCCGAAGCATTGACCATGGCATATCACAAAATGCATGGACTCGATACGCGCATCATTCGCATCTTCAATTGCTACGGACCGCGTCTGCGCCTCGATGATGGACGAGTTATTTCAAACTTCATTCGTCAATCTCTAGAAGGCGAACCACTCACCGTATATGGTGAAGGTAATCAAACTCGCAGCTTCCAGTACGTATCTGATCTGGTCGATGGCATTGTGAAAACAATGAATTCCGATCACCATTTGCCAATCAACCTAGGTAATCCGCAAGAGAAAACTGTCGACGAAATTGCAAAACTGATCAAACAGTTGACCGGTACTCGCAGCGAGATCGTTTTCAAAGAACTGCCGGTAGACGATCCTCGCAGACGCCTTCCTGACATCACGAAAGCCAAGGAATTGCTTGGTTGGACTCCGAAAACCGAACTGGTTGATGGTTTGAAACAAACGATCGCCTGGTTTGAAACGCAAGTTCCGAAAGTCGGCGTCAAATAAGAGTTTCGGTCAATATTAGAACCGTTAAGCGCTGTCTGAGACAAACGGATTTTTCGCGCGAAGTTTTGCATAATTAAGACATGACGAACGGTATGAATCACGACGATGAATCAGACGAACGACACGCCAAAGCGCCGAGCGTTGGTAATGTTGGATTTGTAGTAGACGGCATCGACTTGAGAAGCGTCACTCCGGATGATATCCAAATTGTGTTCGATGACGACGAAAATGTCGACGGCTTGCTCAATTTCGATAACGCATCTCACCGTGATGATCAACCAGAGGACTTTGAAGCGTCGCAATATAGATTGTCCGATTCGCGAGGCTCGATCAAATCGAAACTGCCACCGCTATGGCCGGAAGATCTGATGCCGCCCAACATTCACAGTGGTGGCAAGCCGAGTTCCGCCGACCTCGATAGTGAAAGCTCCACTTACCAGCATCGGCTGATGAAAGAGTATAAAGCGCGCGCGGCGCAAGGACGTTTTCGAATTACCGGAAATGGATCGATGTACTTTCCGCAAATGAGCTTTTCTAGTGGTGTTAAATATAGTGGCACCGTAACTCTCAGTCAGATTTCCATGATTATCGTACTCGGTGCAAGAAACGAGGCGCTGCGGGTTCAATCCAAACAGATTGGCTGTGAACATCTATTGATTGGCTTGATCGAAAACCATGGGTTTGCCGCCGGGCAATTATTGTTGGGGCTGCATTTAAACGGTATCGGCCGTCCGTGGGCACTGGGCGATCTACTCGCTCAAGCCAAACGATCACTTAAAACTCATTCTAAGGATATCGGTAAGTCTGTCGCCGAGCGGCACGCCAAGGGACCTGGTAAGTGGTCTGATTCTGTTGATGAAAGCCGCGATCCGACGCGCACCGTGCGCGGTGCCGCGCTTGATATGGGTTTCACTACTGAAGCGGAGCAAGTTTTAATCGAGTCAATGCAAGTTGCTGCGCAAGCTGGTTACCCTCAAGTATCTACAAAGCACATCCTCACTGCTTTGCTGCGTGCCGGCGATCCTGTTGTCACGGCGATGTTACGGGAACTTTCCATATCAGAAAGCGAAGTGCGCGATGCGTTGAAAGCGTGTCCTGAAATCGATGACTCTCGCGAGTTTGTTGGTTATTTTCTGAGCTCGATTGTGCACAGCATTATTCGATTCCGTCTGTTCCGCGGACCTGCGCGTAAGTATGCGCCGTACTCGACGAAGAAAACAAAACCAGGCAAAAAGAAAAAAACTTAGAGCCAGGCGCTCCGGTTTAAAACCACACGCTACCAAGCAGAACTGCCCGAATGTCCGTTTAGCAAGGTGGAATTTGACTATGAGTTCTGACAAGGTGGCGTTGTCTACGCGGTCTTAGCGAGGTGCGATTTACTAGGCGGTCATCAGTCGGTCGCGCACGAATTCTTCAGGGCTGAAGCTCGTCGAAGACAGCGTACCAATTCGATTAATGTCGCTCAGGCGAGTGGTATCAGAGACGCCCTGGTTCATCGCGTAGGTTTGAGTTTTTTCCGAACGAGATGCTTGAGTGAAAGCGGTCCTGGCGACACTGAGCGAATTATTGATTGGAATAGCTGCCATCAAATCATTGCCGACGGCTCCTAGCGCGGCGTTGCCCATGCCGAATGCTTCAACTGCAATCTGTTTTGCGATATGCATGTTGCCAGGATTGTGGGACAACGAAAGTGATCGGCTTCCCAGATCTCGAATCTCGCCGGAAATACTGCTGGCGAGTTGTTGATTTTCTTTGGTTTCGACACAGTCTTCGCAATCTTCACCATCCTCGAAATACTCTTCAGCAGGGCCGCCGATGAACTCGCCATCAGCATCCGTGACATTGCCCTCGGGATCCATGTGGGTTCCGGTTTCAAGATCAGTCAAGCCGGTTTTGTCGACTTTCATGTCTTCGGTGTTCAAACCTTTGTCACGATCGAAGTTGAAGATCGTCTTGCCATCAAGGTTTTTGATACCGATGTTGTCGCCTTTGATTTCGGTTTTTTCACCGAGCGAATTGATTGTCGTCACCGGCTTGCCGGTGTCGGCAGGCACTTCCGTTGAGGAGACTTGCTTTCCGGTGACAGGATCGACACGAGTGATGCTGGCGTTATCGCCATCGGTACGCAATTTTACTCCGTCGACGGCTTCATCACTGTCGCCGTGCGCGCGTCTTCCGACACGACGAGCAAGGTCTTCGAGTTCCTTGACTCGTTCAGCGTGCGATGGGTCATCGTTACTAGCCGCATCGTCAGGCGCTTTCCACTGTCCGTTACTGTCGACAAGACCGAGCTGGTCTCTTTCGTTGAGACGATATTCTTGACCGTTCTGGAAAATCTGCGCGCGGCGGGCGTCGATATCAGTCAACGAATTGGTGTCTTTATTGTGGACTTGCATCAACAGGCGTTGCGTATTGTCGCCGCCGTCGGTGACGCGAAGGGCGGCCGCGCCGCTATCGCCGAGTTCTTTTTTGATCGCTTCCAGGCGCTCATGAGAGAGCGGTCCTTTCAAATCTCCGGCCGCATCGACGCTTGTTTTGTTGCCTTGAGCGTCATAGTTATAGTTGTAGAAAACGCCGTCGGCAATTTTCTGTTGTACTTTGCCGTCTTTGGTTCTCTCGAGACTATCGAGTTGATACTTTCCGTCTTTGCCTTCAGAGAGTTTGAAATCGAGACTGGAACCGTCTTTCAAAGCCAGTTCATACGAACCGTCCGGCTTCTGATGACCGACTACTTTATCGCCTTTTTTCAGGAAGGTGTCGCCTTCAGGTGTACGCATAACCGAAACCGTAGTGCCGCCGATTTCAGTGGTGCCGGTTTCGACAGCGTTCTCGGGTAATCTCAGACCTTCTCCTGTGCTGTCTTTCGCCTCGGTCAGGTCGAAGTCGAAGTTGCGCATCGCGTCGCGTTGTTGTTGGTTGAACTCTCTATTCGAGACGTTGTTGAGACCGGCGAGTTCGTCAGGGGCCTTGCCGAACACATCGGAACTGTTGAACATCCACTCGGAAGTGCTGTCGAACATATCCATGACGTCGCCCATCGCTTCAGAAACGGGTTCGGCGACGTACTTATTAAAGGAATCGGCTGCCCAGTTACCAAAATCACTGAGTGCATCGCCGATGCTCGAGGTGCCGTCCGGATTGTCGGTGTCGGCTGGATTGTCGGTCGTTTTCTTCTTCGCTTCCTCGGCTTTGGCTTCTTGCGTTAAAGCGTCAGTCTGACCGCCTGGAGCCTGGTCGTCAGAACCATCAGCTGAGTCGAACATCTCGACATTACCGAACTTCGCCGCCAGTTCCGGGGAGATTCTACCAGAAGCAACCATTTTGGCTACGGCGCTGACTGACTCAGCTGCCGAGCGCAGGGTTTCTTGAACTTCACGGCGCATCTGCTCGGCGGTGGACTCTGGAGTCGCGGTGCCACTGTCGCTGCCGTCATTGACCGCTGCAGTGCTGCTTTCCGGCGTGTTGGTTGAAGCGTCCTTCTCTCGAGAACCGCTGCTGCTGGTACTCGTTGCGGCATTCTCTTGTAATATCTTTGCTGACGCTTCGGCTGAAGACTGTTGCAACGCGGCGCTTTCGCTAGAACCAGTATTCTGGTCCTGCGCATCAGGCTTCGCGTTTTTGTTCTCAGCGACCATCGAAACTCCCGGCGAATGGATTCGCGCAGACTTCCAAATTTTGATGTCAAGCGTAGTAAGAACCGGAGGATAACACCGCGATTGTGACCTTTGTGTTCCCTATCCGTGTCCTATTAGATTATTAGGAGCTTTGTTTAGATTTCTTCGAGCATCTTACCCCTGGTTTCTTCACCAAGGATAAACACCATAAATGCTGCCGAAACCAGGGCGCCTGCCGCCATGGCAAACACTCCCTGCTGCCCGTGGACCGGCAAAATCACGCCGATCAGAAACGGACCGAGCAACGCGCCCAGTCGCCCGATCGAACTGGCGAAGCCCGAACCGGTTGCGCGGGCATAGGTCGGGTAGAGTTCCGGAGTGTAGGCGTAGAGAACCGACCACATTCCAAACAAGAAAAATTGCATGATCAAACCAAACGTGATCATTATTGTGGTATCAGTGGCGGTGCCATAAAAATATGCGCTCACGGCGCTGCACAAGAGAGTGCAAATCATCGTCGGCTTGCGCCCCCAGCTCTCTACGAGCCAGGCTGCAGTGAAGAACCCCGGCACTCCTGCTAGCGACATCTTGATGATAAACTCGGTCGATTTTGCAAAATCAATTCCTTTTGCTTCCAGTAACGCGCCGAGCCAGGTCGTCAATCCATAGTAGCCGAGCAGCGCGAAAAACCAGAGCGACCAGAGCATGATCGTCCGCTTCAGGTAAGGCTTTTTGAATATTATTCCAGCTGCAAAACCAGTTCTAATTCCACCGGGTTGGCACGACCCGGAAGGCGTCGCAAATAAAATTTTGTCTTCGGCGAGTAGTTTTTCTTGATCGCTTGTGGAAAGAGATTTTTTTACGTTGTCTTCGATCTGAGTCATCACTTGCTCGGCTCTTTGCGCTTGACCAGAGTCAGCCAACCATCGCGGAGATTCAGGCACCATGCGCCTTATGACAAGCACAAAAAGTGCGGGAATCGCTTCGGCTATAAACGCACCACGCCAACCCCAGGTTGGAACAACAAACATGGCGAGTAGACCGGCGGCGATAAATCCAATCGGCCACATGCCTTCCAGCAATGCGACATAACGTCCGCGCACTCGCGCCGGCACAAACTCGCATATCATCGATTGCCCGACTGGCAGTTCCATAGCCAATCCGACGCCGAGCAGGATACGCAACAGCATTAAGATTTCGAGGTTTGGAGCAAACGCGCAACCAAGCGATGCCAATCCCCAGATAACTATGCTGGCACGAAAGACGATCACTCGACCATATTTGTCAGCGAGAAGACCTGCACTGGCTGCGCCGACAAACATGCCAATAAAACTCATGCTGCCGAGAGCCCCAGCCTGAGTCGCATTCAATGAAAACTCTGCGGCGATGTGAGACAAAACAAACGTCATCATCGCAACGTCCAGGCAATCGAAAAACCACGCGCTCGCGATCACAGCGAAGATCAGGCGTTGATACTTAGTAATCGGAAGACGTTCGAGTCTTTGGGCAATCGTGATGGTGCTCATAGATTGCGATTTTACGGACTTCAGCGGGGGTACGTCTGATGCAAATCTAATCCGGAGAAGTCCTAGGGGTTTTCCCAGGGTAGCTTCAGGCTTACGGTTGCCGTATTTCTCCTCCGGTTTCGGTAGTCTGAATGCATGGTCAGCGATTGGCAAATTTTGGCAAAGGGGAAAGTCATGAAAGCGAGAACGTTAGGGTTATTGGCGGTTGGAACATTGCTGTTATCCACGAGTGCCGGAATGAAATTAGCTGCAAAAGATCTCGATCCCACGCCAGAACCGAACGGTACGATTCTCGAGCAGAAAAAAACACGACCACATATGGATCTGGCTTTTTGCATCGATACAACAGGTTCGATGCAAGGCGAAATCAATATGGTCAAAGTCAAAGTAAAAGACCTGGTGGCAAAACTGAGCACGGGAAAACCCGCACCAATAGTCAGAGTTGGTCTAGTGGCATTTCGCGATCGCGGTGATGCGTATGTCACTAAAGTTTATCCGTTCACTGATGACATTGATAAATTCGTCAAAGATATTTCGGACCTTAAAGCTGATGGTGGCGGGGATGGACCGGAGTCAGTCAATGAAGCGTTGCACGTTTCCGTTGACAGTTTATCCTGGGATACTTCAAACAAAACAGCAAAACTTTTGTTCTTGATCGGTGATGCTGGTCCTCACGTTTACTCCGACGATTACAAATGGGAAGACGAAAGTAGAAAAGCAATCGCCAAAGGAATTCAGATAAACACACTTGCCTGCGACGGTCTGCAAACGGCTAATGATGGTGGTCTCGACGTATTCCAAAAGATTGCGAAATTGACCGACGGGCAATTCGAAAACCTGGCTTATCGACAAATTGTTAGAGATGCGTCGGGCAAAGAAACCACAGTGATCAGCTCCGGTGGTGAATCCTTTGCTGTCGCCGAAGGCGCAAGAGCCGAATGGAAACGGGGTGCCAAAGTGCTCTCCAGTGTAGGTAAAGCAAAACCGATGATGTACGCCGCAGCTGGCGAACGTACGCGTGGTTTCGCTGGTGGTGCCCCGAGTGGTGTCAGCGCTGGCATGATGAAAGCCGACTTTGCTGGTCTTGCGTCCGCTCCGGCTCTGGATCGGAAGGACAGTAATCTGGACTCGTTGATGTATGACGCTGCCGTCAAGAAAGCGCGTGAGAAATTGAACGTGGGCTATTAGACTAAATTAGAATCGCAGATTTGGCTGACTATCAGATAATCACGGCTCAGTCAGCGTTGAGTTGAGGACGACCTTGTGTCGTCCTCAGCCATTGGTAGTCAAAGATTCGCTACTCAAAGAATTACCAGCCGAATTCCGCCGGTCAATGTACCGGCGCAGACGGAGTATTGACACCTGATGTAGAATAAGTCGATCGACGTCAACATGCGGGCAAGTTTGGAAGAAGAATCGAACAAGTCAAAAGTCAAAAAAGTTCTGCCTAAATTAGTTGTGCCAGGACTGGTCTATGTCGCTCTTGTCGCGCTCATCCCGATCATCGGCTACCTGCTTGCTGTATCGTCCGCCAAACACACGGTGGTTGATAATATCGGCTTCTTTCACCTCTGGAGCACTTTCTTCTTCAAGAGCATCAGCGGTGTTTTCACCGATAGTAAGTTTCTTTTCCCAGGTCCCGGTGATTTTCTTCTTGCAGCAGTTGTTCTTCTCTACCGCAAACGATGGCAGGTGTCCGTGGCGATCCTCGCTGCCGGAGCGCTTTTATATGTCTTCGGTCAGTTCGTCATCGACCCGATTGCAACTTTGATCTACAATTTCTCGCTCAAGAATCAGTTTGGCGTGGTGCTGGAATGCTTATGGTCTGCGCTGACCGTCTTGATTGTGATTGCAATTGCGTTTCTTCCGGCCATGTGCGCGTTTAAAGAAAAGTGCAGATTCAAAATTATTTTGCCTCTAAATATTTTCCTGTTTTGGGCTCAACCGCTTTGGATCGCGATGCTTTTCTTCGCGTTTAAAACTGCAGTCATAAAACCGACAGAAAATAAAAAACCGGACAAATCGAAAGCGATAGCCGCTGCCTCGAGTCGCCTCTGGAGCCAAAGACACGAACAAGAGTCGAAGAAGCGTAAGGGTTTCAAAAAGAAGTAAGTCGGAACGTACCTTGCTGAAGTTTCAAAAGAAAGGTGCCTGAAGCAATTAAGCTCCAGGCACACGATGCCACTATATACGGTGACTACCGTTTAAACGTTGCGATGTACCATTTGTTGCCGAACGGATCGAGAACGCCCGAACTGCGCTCGCCGTAGTCCATGTCTGCCGGTTCCGTAAGCACCGTGCAGCCGGCTTCCACGGCTTTGTCATGGGTCGCGTCAATGTCTTCCACGTAGATGTGCAACGCCGCAGGAGCGGGCGGGTACTCTTCAGTCGCTTCAGACATCTCGAGAACTGCTTCCCCGATCTTCACCGCTGCATGTTTCAGTGTGCCGTCCAATTCTTCGACTTTGCGAATTGCCTGGGCGTCGAACACTGAAACTAAAAAATGCAGCAGTTTGTGTGCGTCTTTTACCGTGAGATACGGTGTTATTTCTGTGTAACCGTCGGGCTTGAAGCTCATCTAACTACCGTTTTGTTGATTACAGTTTTGTTGCCAGTACGATAATCATACCTGGTTGTTTTCCATCTTTTTGCAGGTTTTCTGTAATTACGAACGACTGCTGTTTTCTTCGATGTTACAACAGCGGCTCTGCGAGGAGGTGCCGACGTTCTCACATGTACGCCAGTGGTTTTCGTGGTCGTGTTGCGTGACATCGATTGACCGATTGGTCCATCGCCCGAATTACTTACATTAGATGTCGAAGAAGACGACGAGTTCTGTGTGGTCGAACTTGTTGTGGAGTTACCATTGTTGGCGCCGCCGGACCAGGTAGAATTCTGCGTAGTGGCACCGCTAGTGCTCTGTGTTTGTTGTGGACCGCCAGTTTGAGTTGATGCTGCGCTGCCTGCCATCGATTCAGCCATCACCTGAGGCACGGCGCATAGTCCGGCTATAACTGCGGCAATCGCAAGACCGGAAACTGCTTTGCGCGAAGTTTTTGAACTGTTCATTTTCATATCCCCTCTAGCCGCTCACGGCTCGACGTACCTTCTAATTGCGGTCTTCTTCCCGCTTGCACAGTAGCTGCATAGCCCACGGTGGCGCTTGCGATGCTTAAATCCGCTAAATTGCACTAGAATGGCTGCCCGGTGCTATTAGAAAAGTACCGGTCTCCTTGTGAAGCGGCTTATAAGGATAAATACTGTGAGTTCCAAGTCAATAATCTTTATGGTGGTGGTTGCCTCCGTGGTCTTCGGAGTCACCTGGATGGATTGCCAATACATGAGTTCGCGGTCTACATTGGAAGCGAACAACCAGTACAGCGACAAGCCATTGCAAACGGCATCTAGCTCTTACCGTGAAGTGAGATAAACTGTTTAATTCGTCGAAAACATGCGAATGGCTTCGGTTTCGTATTCATCCACAGTGGCATGTTCTTTATAGGAACCCCGCTGGAGATTCGAAATCACGTCTTCAAAGAAATTTCGCCTGAAGATTGACATGTGGATCCTGCTGGGAGTGACCGTCTTACTCCTGGTGGCTATGGTCATTGCTGTTCTTCGGTTGGTCGATCAGTCCGACTTGCACGTGGCCGAAGTCAGAAAAGTAAAAATCAAGCTTAACGACGCACAGTTCCGCGCGAAAACGTCGGAAGCTGATGAAGTAATCGAACGCGACATTCGCCGAGATCCTCATAGAACAGAGGCTGTCTATGCGCATTGGGAGATGAGCCGCGGCGCGATGAAACTGATCGGCACGATGGAAAATCTTCAGAAGCTCGATCTTACTGATGCGACGATAAAAGATTCATGGCTTCGATACCTCGAGAAACTGCCGTTGCAAACCATTGACCTCGCAGGTTCGACTATTTCTGATGCCGGTACAAAACATCTGGCAAAAATACCGACGCTGCGAAACTTGAAAGTTTATGATACCGCTGTTAGTGGCAAATCAATTGCGATACTTGCACCTCTAAAAGATTTGAGGATGCTGCAAATCAATGGTACCAAAACTACTGATGAAGATATCCTTGGCCTGACTGCCTTTCCGCAACTCGAGGATCTGGATCTGAGCGGCACTTTTATTACCGAAGAATCAAGCAAGACGTTTATGAATATGGATAAACTCCAGAGCCTTGAATTAAATCACCTGGCGCAAACTAAAGCATCGCTCGAACGTTTAAAACAGATGAAGTCGCTCCGTAAGCTGAGTTTGGTAGGGTGTGACATTGATGACGAGAAAGCTGTGATTTTGTCGCAATTTCCACACGTTGTGTTTTTGAGCCTGGGCGAAAATCCACTTACTGATAAAGGATTGCTGGCATTAGCTAGGCTCCCTCTGCAAGGGCTTAAGCTAGCTGATTGCAAAAGGATTACACCGGCTGGAGTTGAGAAATTTCGAAAAGCCAATCCGGCATGCAGCCTGTCGCTGGACCGACGCAAAATTGCACTTTAGTCGGATGTAGACATGAACGACGCAATGAAAAAACTGCAAGGAGAGATAAAACTCTATGCTGCGGCGCTTGGGTAGTGGAATGAGCGTGCTGCTTTCACGACTGTTTGAATCTGTTCGTGAAACACATCAGGTGGTGCGATGAAGCTCAATTTTTGAAAATGGAGTTTGTTGCGATACTCTCCGCGTTGCCTGCGCGGAAGAATCAATGAGTAGCAAACTTTTTTCACTTTCTTCGCATCGTCGGTGCAGATTATCTCGACCAATTCGAGAGCCCGCTTTCCATCAGGTAGTTGAACGGCCGTGGCTCTCACAATTTCGCCTAGAAGAGGAAAAATTTGAGCTGCGGTTTGTTTCGCATCTGTTAGTTCCAATGCTCCCGGGATCATGGTGGCAGAATCGAACGCGATCAATGCGTCATCGTCCGATTTTTTTCTGGACGCCATCCACGTCAACGACAGTGTCCAATCTTCCGGTGTCGAAAACACCGCCACAGGTGCGTAAACATCCGGGTTCTTGCGAGCGAGCCTCTTCCAGGACGGAGGCAGTGTCATCGACCAACCAAATTCTGATTTATATTTTTCGCTGACTTTATTCATGATTTTCGCCTTCTGACTGGAGTTAGTTTTAGCGCTCTTGTACTCGTCCGTCTTTGATCGTGTATTTCAGATCTTCTACAATTTTTCCGTCAATAATTTTATAGACTTTGCCCGGATCCCCGGCACTGATCACTTGAGGCGGAGTCATAGGCCGTGTGCCTCTCCAACTGCTGTTGACGCCGGTCATGTTGTTGAAGAAACTCTCAACTCGAACTTTTGTCCTATCTGTGGAGTGGTCGGCTTCCAGTCCCCATTGGTTCATGAAATTGACGAAGGTAGAACCGTCTTTCTCGAAAACATTGGTGAGTGAAACCACGTGATTAGTGTAGAGTTCGTCGTAGTCCCAGTCTATCCGCTCATAGTTAAATGGTGCTTTCCCGGCATTTACTCCGACGATCATCGATCGTTCCCCATTGGCTTTGAACGCGGTGCTCAAGTCTTCGATCTCGTTAAGTTGTAACACTCCGCGTTTCACCCCGGTGAGCTTGGTGAGTACATCCGCGATGTCCCCCATTTGCATTCCGGAGAATTCCTTGGGCTCCTGCTCTTTATCTTTTGGAATGAATTTGCCCAAACCATCTTCAGTTGTGATCCAGTCGTAATCTGGTTGAGCGCTGATTTGAATCGACATGTTGTCGAAGATGCGCGCTGCCAAATTCCGACCAGTGCAATCGGCTAATTTCAGATTCTCCGGATCGACTGAAACAAAATCATCCGCCTTGGCAGTGTTACTGCCGTAGGCACCATCGGCGGGGACTTTGAAGATTGGAACTTTGCCATCCGACATTGCCGCGTGGAAGCGCTTCACGTACTCATCCGGGCAATTCATCGCCATCTCGCGCCGAATCACTTCAGTGTTGCAAGTTGGTGATCTTGATTGATCGATTTCTTCCGGATGCGCAACGTCGTGCATGATGTTGATTCGGAGCGCCTTTGCCTCGTCGGGAGACAAATGCTTTGCCGTGTCCAACGTTTTCAACGAGGTGTAAAACTTGTTGATGGCCTCTGCGCCATCTTTTCGATTGGCAAATTGACGATGTATTTCCAGGAAGTCCCGAAGATCTACATTATTTTCCTGACCATTGTCTTTTAAGTATTCAAGATACTTCGACTCCGCCTTGTGGAGCGGTTCTTTAAACGCATTATCATTTTCCTCCGCTCCCCAACGATCGACTGTCAAGTCGGCATTGAGCCGGGCGCCCGAGCCATCCGGATTGTGGATCACTGTTTGGTCAGGCGTCACGATTGAACGTTCACCGCGAATGGTGGTACCAGATAAGGTGCGACCAACGCAGTAGTCTTCTTTCACTTTATCGGTTCGCCCGCCGGCGACAGGATGTACCGAAAGGGACTCGTCGTCGTTGCGGAATGACTCTGTGCCTCGTTGCACATCGTATATTCCGGACTGCGGTTTTTTGCCCATCAAGCTTTGCGCCTGGAGATTGAATACTTCGATTCTGCGATTGCCGTTTGGGCTGGTGTAGAGAATCTTGTCGTCGGCAATGACGACGTCCTCCACGACTTTTCCTTCCTTGTCGACCCGATGTCCCGTGAACATGCCGCTTACAGTGTCGAAATTGAAATCTGTTTTATGACCATTGCTCTCGGACATCTTTATGTTGGTGAGCAGCCGACCGTTGGTCGAGCGTGTTCTTTCAACTTCCCTTGCGTCTTTACCGCTCCAGGAATATTTATCGCTTTGAATGTTGCCGTCGCGATCGGCGGTCACGGTATACGTGGCGCCGTCCTTGGCTTGACTGATTTTGCAGCCGGCAACTTTCTTCGGATCTTTCGGATCGTAGATTTGCGATCTCTCTAAATGCGTACCGTCCTTCAAATCGGACCAGGCCTTTTGGCCTTTGCTGAACATAATCTGCCCGCTGGCTCGCAACTGATAGCGCAGATCGACTTTGCCGTCTTTCTGGGTCTGTCCCCAGTATTCGCCGTAATCGGTTCTGTTGAATGTGAGTTTGGTTTTCTTCGAATCGTCAGCGTTGTCGTTTAAAGTTATGTGCACCTTATACGGTGGCATCTTTCCTGCAGGTTGCAGAACCTCTTCGACCTTTCGTCCCCAATCATCTTTGCCTGTGCGTTTAGTCAGCTTGTCAGCTTTGTATTCTTCCACCGTGCCGTTTTCGAATGTTCTGGTGACTACATCGCCTTGCTTTTTTACTTCGTATAAAACCAGAGTATCGTGCTCCGCGCGACCTTGAATTGAAGCAATCACGTCGCCGGACTTATCTGTTTTCTTTCCTTTTAAAAGTCCTTTGTCATCGGGTTCTACTTCGATTAGAGTACCCGCTTTCCAGTCCTGTACATTGATTCTCAAAAGTTTGCTGTCTTTAGGATTAAACTCCATCGACACTCGACGTTCATTCTCGTCGTTATAAACTTTCGATTTGAGTCCATAGTCCGGCGGCAAACGCTCAGAACGAACTCCGTTGGCATCGGTCTCGATTCTGCGCTCTTCATAGGTTTTAGATATCGTGCAGTTCTTCTTCTCTTCGGGATCCCAGCTGACATTGACTTCGCACCCGGCGGCGCGATCGTTGTAAGTCGCTTTGCCTTGCCCGCGTTCGCTTTGTTCTACTTTGCTGCCGTCGTGCCACGAAGTATAAGTTGTTCCTTTGGCACTATATGTGATACCGCCATCAGCTTGCTGACCTGGCAGTTTTAAACGGCGTCCTTCGGCAATTTCTTTGTCAGCCGCTTCTAACTTGTTTAGACTGACAATCGTGGCAGCGAATTTGTCGACTTGCTCAGGAGCGGCATTGGCACCGAGTGTAGCGCTCGCTAACTCCTTTGCGGTTGTCTTTTCTGTGACCCTGAAGTTGTTCTGATATTCGCTTACCTTTGGTGCGGCACCATCCATGGTGAAACGAATGTTGCCGTCACGAAGTCCCTTTTTTAGCGATTTTGTTGCATCATCGCTGTAACTTTCCGCGGCCTCTTCCGGTGTTTTTGCGGCATCCTTCTTATGAACGCTTTTGTAGATATTCTCCGTGCTGGCTGAGAGCCAGGTGTTGGATTCTGTACCTCGTCCATCCGGTCTATAAGCCGGTCTTTGGAAGTCGAGAAACTCTTTGAGGTACAAACTGGGGCTGGAATCTTTTACAACATTTCCTGGTGGACGTTGTAGAAAATCACGCAGTGGTTGTTGATCCGGACTCTTTGTCAATTGATTTTCAGCAGCAAGTGGTTCCATAACATGTTTTCTCCAACCAGTGCAAAACCGGCTCGGGCTGGAGCCCGAACGCCTGATTTGTTGCACGAATATTAGGAATCGCAACGAAAGTGTAACACAAGGTTAATCCCGCGGATAGTGGGGTACTTACATGTTTTGGCACCAAATGCGCTACCAATATCTCAAACAGATCTTGGTTTCTTAGCCACGAATAACCTCATCATTAGAGGCTTTTAGTCCATTCTTTGATGATATGGTTGCAATATCACAAATGCGCTACTCCACACCACCAGTTTGGAAGTGGTGGCGTAATCGGTGCACGTGATTTTGAGATATTGACAGTCATATCGCTATGAACAGGAATCTTTTAGTTTTAATGTTCAAGCACCGCGAGCAAATTGAAAATCGACGACTGTTGAATTCGACAGTTACCCGAGGCGACTTCGGATTTAAATTGGATACACGAGCCGAGGGACAAAAAAAATGAGCCACGAAAATTTCCAACCAAATAGTCGAACTGAATCAGTGACTGATGCACCGCAGTTGCAGTGCTTGAACTTGTGCGATGTGTATGAGGTCGGTCGAATTTTGAAAAACGACTTGTCCACTTATGGACCAGGCATGCTCAAATCCGTGGTCACTGAGACCAAGCCAGAAACGGTAGTCGCCGCCGCTGCATCTGCTGCGCTTATCACCGTGGCAGTGCTGGCAGGTTCAGAAGTGATCATCGGAGTTGCGGGCGCTGCAGGATTGATCGCTGCGGGCAAAGTCGTAACCGACACCATACTTCCAAAAATAACGTTCTGATTTCGGAGCCGCCGTTCCGAACGTTTCTCAGTTAAGCGAGTTCAAGAACCACTGAGGTCAGCTAGTTCAAGAATCTCTGAGTTCAATGAGTTCACTTATATCAACTAGTTCTACGAGTTTTATCGCGACCTTTCAAAAGTTTGTGTGGAAGCCGCCTAATTGATATCCGAGTTTGGGGTAGAACTCGGATATCAGTTCGCGGGTCGATGGGTCTCTTGAATTTTGATAGACTTTGGCCACATCACATTGAATATGTAATTTGAAAATTTCGTCGCCAAAATTCGCATACGCACTGCTGGCCAACCTGGCGTTGTTCGGCTGTCACGGACAATCGGCTGTTGCGGAAACAAGCGCGCCGATCGATCCACCGGTCGCCCCCGGAATCGTGAAAAGCGGCATGGTTGCTCCAGCTGTTTCGTCCGCGTTGTTTACGATGTTGGATCGCACGAATCATGCAGGTTGGGATCTGGCTGAACTGAAGGCTTATCGCATCGCCGATGGTCGCCTCGTTCCTCAGGATATTCCGTCTGCCATTTCCGGAATAAAGGGTTTAGCTGTTGCCACTCCAGCTGTCACCGAGCAGCCGCCCGTCGATTCGACTTTTAGTTTGCCGATTTCTAGCGGCGATGTTTATCCGCTTGCCGAATTTCGATGCAAAGTCATAGTCCAGAAAAGATTCAAACGCGGCAATCGCTATATAACGATTCGCGCTTTCGAATTTGACAACTCGATGGGCGCTCACGCCGCATATGACATGCTGCGCAAAGGCTCCACCACTGTCATAAAACGAGGCGATGGTTCGTCTGACGATGGCGACAGCGTTTCTTTCTGGCAAGACAATTTTCTGTTTATTATCGCGGGCACATCTTTGGATGACGATGAAAGCAAAGATGTCATCGGAGTCTTCGCAACGAATCTGTCAAAAGGCGTAATTACACACGCGCAACCGCCAGTGATACTATCGAAATTACCGGTCATAGACCGCGTTAGGGGTAGCGAGAGAGTTGTAATGGGTCCCGCATCGGCAGCCAGGGCGATGCAGGCTCCGGAGCTTGAAACTCTGTTCTCGCAAGCGGTGCGCTCCGCCGCCGTGGCTGACTATCAGGTTTTCATTCCTGTCAGAGAACGGATGCGACTTCTATATATAGACTACGCCGATCCGAAAATGGCTGAGACCGCGTTCGAATCGTTTACGACCAGACTTGAAGAGTTGCATGATCCGGAAAAGGGATGGCCTTCAGATGGGCGCACATTGTTTCGCGTCGGCAGGACATTTTTGTACTGTCAGGTGAAACCGTCTGGACGTTTGCTGTTGATAACCGGCGCTAAAAAAGCGCGCTCGCCAATTTTGCTTGCTGGGCAAGTTCTGGAACGCTAAACCAAGTCCTGTCGGCAATTTTTACTCAACCGTTATTGGTTGAGCATTCCAACGAAGCCAGCCGATCGGCGTTCTAAGTTCAATCGTTATCGGTTGAGTTTTGAACTGCTGCCAAATGAATGGTGGCGTATATGGTTCGAGTCTATATCTGTTGAATATATTCGTGCAAAATAGAGCGTTTGGATTCGGCTGACCATCTGGCTTTTGTTGCGAAAAGAAAAGTGCCCGCGATCATCTTTAGATCGCGGGCACTTTGGAACCCATTCAAAATTATCAGTCAGCTTTCAGGAGCTACTGATACCGAGTTGCAGAACCTCACTGCTTTTCGGGATTCATAGAATCAGAGATCTCGATATTGATTCCAGTCAGTTTTTGCTCGAGTGCATCTGACATGGACTTAGGCGTACCGGCAGCGAATACAGTTTTGGACTCTGAACTCAGGCTGTCCAGGCGGGAAGTGAATGAACTGGCATTGGCTGATGACATCATCCCCTTGGAAACGCCGAGATTTACCTGGTCTTTCATGTTTTCGATTCGTTTCCAGAAAGCCGCTGCTGGACCGGTTTGCAGGCTGATGTCGGTAGTTGAAGAACTAACCGCAGGCTTGCGTGTTCCTACAGTGAGTGAGCGGCGCATGATTGTCTCAGGCTCCGAAGGCACTACGACCTGCCTTTGGACAAACACAGGCGATGACGGTATGACAACTGGGGTTTGTGGGACAACAACAGACCGTTCTTCTATAACCGTAGAGGTCGTCTGTGGGAGCGTGACTGAGCGCTCTTCGATGACAGTGGTCGAAGGTGCAACTACGTGATGCTCGATGACTGCTGGCGAACTGACATATATAGAATCGGCTAGGGCTGCGGTTCCCAAGAACGTCGCGAGTGCTGCTCCAAGTGCTGTGGCGCCGCTTAGTTTACTGAATTGCATTTTTCACCTCCTGTGAAGACTGTTCTGAACAATTGCGAGACAGGGGATTTGTGGCAAGAGTTCCCGAAAAGACTCAAACCGTTTTGTCCTATTGAAGTGTCAGACAACTCTCAAAACTGGCATCAGTAGCGGAAACAGGGCTGGCGCTTAACGCCAGCCGTCCGATTCTTGCAAGAACCATATAAGGAATGGAGTTCGTTCGTCCGAGTTGTCATCACCGCGAAGGACCGCTTCGCTTCGTTTTGGACAGATTGCCCGGATATCATTTTTGCGAAAAAAAGCGTCAAAACGCACTGGATATGCTCGTTTGCGAAATTCTTAAGGGAACATATATATATCGAAATGCTAAGAGATCGGCGAAATGACCACATTCTGGGCTACCCGAAAGTTGACACGGCGTATTCCGGTTGGTAGTATTTGTTTCATGCGGTGGACGTTGCACACGACTTGTTCGTGAGGCGCGATTTCCCATCGCATCGCTGAACCCTGATAACTGAATAAGCAATTAAGGCGCCTGTCAAGAATTGAGTAGGACAAATAAAAAACTCTGTTTGAAACAACATCAGTACTCCTGATGTAACAGTGACAACGGAGAGTTTGATCCTGGCTCAGGACGAACGCTGGCGGTGTGCTTCACACATGCAAGTCGAGCGGATTTTAGTAGTAGCTTGCTATTACTAAAGTTAGCGGCGGACGGGTGAGTAATGCATAGGAATCTGCCTCAAGGCGGGGGACAACGGATCGAAAGATCCGCTAATACCCCATATGCGAGCAATCGTAAAAGGAGTAATCCGCCTAGAGATGAGCCTGTGTCCGATTAGCTAGTTGGCGGGGTAATAGCCCACCAAGGCAACGATCGGTAGTTGGTCTGAGAGGATGATCAGCCACAATGGGACTGAGACACGGCCCATACTCCTACGGGAGGCAGCAGTGGGGAATTTTACGCAATGGGCGAAAGCCTGA